>JBDHVE010000084.1:0-37613 GCA_039809485.1 Polyangiaceae bacterium
GAGGCGGGCTTCTTCGTCGGCGCAGGCTCGCCCGGCTCGGGCGGTGCGTTGATGTCCGTCACCATCCCAGAGCGGAGCGCGATCTGCTCCTCGAGGGTCTGGTCCGCCTCTTCGAGGTCGGCCATCGACGCGTAGATCCACTTCCGTGAGTCGAAGAACGCGTGGAGGTCCTTCGTCCCGCGCTCGACGAACGAGATGAAGTCGGGCCCGCAGCCCGCCTTGCACGCGTCGTCCTGACACGCCTTCACGCACGACGCGCGCTTCTCGGCTTGTTGCTCGAGAGCCGCGCCGATGTCGTCGACGAAGCGCTCGTTCGCCTTGCGGTCGGGCGACTCGACGACGACGAGGAACGTCGCGCCGCCGCCGACGCGACCGAGCTGGTGCTCGAACGCCTTGAAGCCCGGGCTGTCGCGCGGAAGGAGCTCGAGAAAGTCGGAGCGGAGCTCCAGCTTCGTCGCATATGCCCAAGAGCCCGCGATGAAGCAGAGGCTGAGGATCAGGACGACAGCAGGTCTCCGCCCTGCCGCATCCACGAGCCAGCCGATGAATCGCCTGAACATCTCCGTCGGATCTCGAAAGCTCGGAAAAGGAAGGTCGTTCTCCTCCTTACCACAACCCGGAGCCGAGCCGGCGACGTGCGGCAACTCCGCTTTCCAGGCCTGTTTTCGGCCTCGCGGACCATCGCACACGTCGCGCGCGGCGCGCAGGAGGAGAGCGCGCAGCGCAGAGCCTGAGCACCCCCGAAAATGCGCGTGGACGGCCGAGCGGCCAGGGCCTCCGAGCCGGTCGCGGCCTATCTTTTCCACTCCCCGAACGAGGAGAACACGATGCCAGGTTTCTGGGCCCGTCTCTGGAGCAGCGCGCCGAACGACGAGATCCCGACCTTCCAGGTGGGGACGATCATCGGCCCCTCGGTCACGGTCCGCGGCGACGTCCGCGGCCCCGGAGGGGTCAGGGTCGACGGCGTCGTCACCGGCTCGGTCGACTCCGACGGGCCCGTCGTCATCGGCGAGACCGGCACGGTCGACGGCACCGTTCGCGGGAGCAGCGTCGTCGTGCTCGGGCGCGTGCGCGGTGACGCGCGGGCCTCCGGACACCTCGAGATCGGTCCGCGCGGCAAGGTCGTCGGCGACGTGACGGTCGAGAGCCTCCGCGTCCACAAGGGCGGCGTCTTCCGGGGCACGAGTCGGATGCCGGGCGCGGACGACCTCGCGACGACGACCTCGCCGTTCGGCATCCTCCCTCTCGCGGCCCCCGACTCCGACGGCGACGCCGTCCGCGGTCGGACGCTACCGCCGGTCAACGGCGCGGTCCCCCCGCCGGCGCGGCACGAGGAACCGCCTCCGTCGATCTCGCTCGTCTCGCCGATCCCGGCCCCCGTCAGCGAAGAGCGGTTCAGCGGGACGGTCGCGAAGCAGGCGCCGCCGCTCCCCGAGCGCACGCGCGCCGCTGCGAACGACGACTGACCGCGCGCGGTCCGCGCGCGGTCGGGCTCAGTGGCCGAGGACGAACTTCCAGACCGCGAAGCCGACCGCCGCTGCGATCGCGAGATAGACGAGGATGTTGCTCGAGCCCTTCGGCTCCGCCTTCGCGAGGGCGGCCTCGGAGGGCTTCTTCTCGTCCTTCTTCGCCTCGGCCTTCTTCTCGTCCTTCTTCGCCTCGGCCTTCTTCTTCTCGGCCGCGGCCTTCTCGTCCGCCGCCTTCTTCTCGGCGGCGGCCTTCTCGTCCGCCGCCTTCTTCTCCGCCGCCGCCTTCTCCTCGGCCGCCTTCGCCTCCGCAGCAGCCTTCTCCTCCGCTGCCTTCTTCTCGGCAGCCGCCTTCTCCTCGGCGGCCTTCGCCTCGGCAGCGGCCTTCTCGGCAGCGGCCTTCTCCTCGGCCGCCTTCGCCTCGGCGGCGGCCTTCTCCTCCGCGGCCTTCTTCTCGGCAGCGGCCTTCTCCGCGGCGGCCTTCGCCTCCGCGGCGCGCTTCTCGGCCGCGGCGCGCTCCTCGGCCGCGCGCTTCTCGGCGGCCGCCTTCTCGGCCGCGGCCTTCTCGGCAGCAGCCCGGTCGGGACGGGCCTCGAGGTTCGCGAGCGCGTCCTCCGGCGAGCCGGGCTGGCGCGGTGCGGTCTCGGCCGGCTTCGGCGTCGCCGCCTTCGCCGTCGTCGCCGCGGCGGGCTTCGCCGCCACCGCTGCCGGCTTCGCGCTCGGCTCGGTGAGCGGATTCGCCATCGTCCAGCGCTCGTACGTCGGGAGCGACACCTTGGTCGTGCCCACGTCGAGATCGAACGGCCCCATCGAGACCTTGCGCGCCTCACCGAAGAGCGGGACGTCGGCGCGACGATCCGTCGAGCCACTCACCTTGTCCGCGATCTCGCGCGCGTACGTCGTGTACTTCTCGGACTCGCCGACGAGCTTCGCGAGCTGCGCCTCGAACGCGTCGATGTCGACGCCCTGCATGCCCGAGCCGTCCGCCGCGGCGCGCGGCAGGAGCGCGGCGAGCTCGAGCGAGAGCTCCGTCACGCGGTCCTTCGACATCGCACGGACGAGGCGGTCGACGAGACCGTCGAGCACGCGCTCGATCGACGCATTGTCCGCGCGCTCACCGAGCATCGCGCCGACCGAGGCGACGAGGTCGCCCTCGATGCGGACCTCGTCCTCGCCGCCGCCTTCGGCGAGGTAGTAGAAGCTCGACGTGATCCGGTCGACGCCGACCGTGTGCACGCGAACGCCCGCCTCGACCAGCTTCGACGTGAGACGGGACGAGACCGCGAGGAGCGGGCTCTTCTGCGCGGCCGCGTACGAGAGCGGATACTTCGCCGGCGGGATCTGCTCCTCCGGCATGACCGTCTTCGTCGCGCGGCGGATGTCTTCGGTCAGCGCTTCGCGCGGAACGACCGAGACCTCCGTCGACCAGTCACCGATCCCGCGCGGGACGAACCAGCCAGCCGCAGGACCGAGGTGCGCGACGACTCGCGCGCGTTCGTCCTCACCGACGAAGAGGACACCCGGAAGGACCACAGGAGGACTCGGCATGTGCGTGCCGAGGTTAACACGGATGCTCTCCGCGGGGGCCAATTCGAGGCGACGTCGACCGCTCGGGGACCTTGCTCTATAAGTGACCTCGTGCGAGGCGAGACCATCCAGCGGGTCGCGACGCCGAGCGCGCTGCTCGTGGCGCTCCCCGAGCAGCTCGCTGCCCGATGCACGGCCGTGCTGGGCAGCACCGGCCTCCGCGTCCTCCGTATGGGCCACGTGGCGGCCGCGTGCGAGCGCATCCCCGTCGTCATGCCGCAGCTCGTGGTGGTCTCGAGCGGGGCTGGCACGCTCGCCGAGCCGGATCTCGAGATGATCACGGACCGCTGCGTGGCGGTCGGTGCACAGCTCATGCAAATCGAGGACGGCGTCCCGACGGCGACGCTCGCGAGCGAGCTCCGCCAGGCGGCGAGCGCCGCCCTCCTCCGCGCGATGCAGGGCAGCTGAGCATTTCGGCTCCCTGGATCGGACCGTGCTAGGCTTCACCACATGGATCCCGCGGTCGAGCGAACGAGCTGTCCTGCCTGTGGTGGCGCCGGCGGTGGACCGTTCGGCCGAGCGGGCAGCGCATGGGACGACGAGGCGTACGTGTGCCCGCGCTGCAAGGGCGTCGGGTACCTGACCGGCGACGAGACGGTGCCGAGCGTCCGCCCCGGCATCGTGAAGGCCGCGAAGGTCGAGGCCGACGCTCCCGCGAAGAAGCGCAAGGCGAGCGCCTGAGCTGCTGAGCTCCTGACGTGCAGCGCGTGCGTGTCGTCGCGAGCCATGCCCGGAGCGGCATGGTCGCGTTGAACGTCGTGACCGGCGCGCTCGACGCCGATCCGCGCACGCACGACGTCGACGTGCGGTTCGCGAAGACGCCCGGCGACCTCGCTGCGAGCGTGGCGAGCGAAGGGGTCACGCTCTTCGCGTGGTCGTTCTACTCGCCCGACTTCGCCGCGGCCTCCGCCGATCTCGCGCGCGTCCGCGCGCTCACGGCGCATCTGCCGGCCGGCTCGGTCCTCCACGTCGCCGGAGGCGTCCACGCGACGGCCGAGCCGCTCGCGACGCTGCGCGCCGGCTTCGACCTCGTCGCGCTCGGCGAAGGGGAGCGAACGATCGTCGAGATCGTCCTCGCCCTCCGCGAAGGGCGCGACCCGCGCGACCTCGTCGGCATCGCGCACCTCGAAGGCGGGAGGCTCGTCTCGCACGGGCCGGGCGAGCGCATCGTCCTCGACGCGTTCCCGCCCTTCAACGCGCGCCACGGGAAGTGGAACGCGATCGAGATCACGCGCGGCTGCGTCTACGCCTGCGCGTTCTGTCAGACGCCGTACATGTTCAAGGCGCGCTTCCGTCATCGCAGCGTCGAGAACGTGCGCGCGCACGTCGAAGCGATGGCGGCGGGCGGCGCGCGCTTCGTCCGCTTCCTCACCCCGACCTCGCTCTCGTACGGCTCGGACGGAACGGACGTGAACCTCGAGGCCGTCGACGCGCTCCTCGCCGCGGTGCGCGGCGCGCTCGGACCGGACGGCAAGATCTTCTTCGGCACCTTCCCCTCCGAGGTGAGGCCCGAGCACGTGACCGACGCGGCGCTCGAGGTGCTCGCGCGCTGGGTCGACAACCGCACGCTCGTCATCGGCGGGCAATCCGGCTCCGAGCGCGTCCTCGCGGCGACCCGCCGCGGTCACGGCGTCGAGGACGTGATCCGCGCCGTCGAGCGCTCCGTCGCCCACGGTTTCCAGCCCGACGTCGACTTCCTGCTCGGCCTCCCGGGCGAGACGCGCGAGGACCGCGAGATGTCGATGCAGCTCGCCGAGCGTCTCGTGACGATGGGCGCGCGCATCCACGGACATGCGTTCATGCCGCTGCCCGGCACGCCGCTCCGCGACGCCGTCCCCGAGCGGCTCGAGGAGGAGACGATGCTCGGCATGGCCCGGCTCGAGTCGAAGGGGGGAGCCTACGGTCAGTGGCGGCGGCAGCTCGTCACGGCGGAGGAGCTCGTTCGATCGCGGCGGGACCGCCCCGAGAGCGCTCGCGTGCGATAGAGTTCTCGCGATGATCGAGCGGCTCGACAACACCGTGATGCCGTACGCGTGGGGCTCGCGAACCGTGATCGCGGAGCTGATGGGACGCCCTTCCCCCTCGAGCGGGCCCGAGGCCGAGATGTGGATGGGCGACCACCGGATCGCCCCTTCGCGCCTCGCGCGCGAGGGCGGCGAGAAGAAGACGCTCGTCGACCTCCTCCGCGAGGGCCCGCAGCGGATGCTCGGCCTCGAGGTCGCGGGCGAGTACGGTGCGCGGCTCCCGTTCCTCCTGAAGGTGCTCGCCGCCGAGCAGCCGCTCTCGCTCCAGGCGCATCCGACGATCGAGCAAGCGGTGCGCGGCTGCACCGAAGAGGAGAAGGCGCACGTCCCACTCGACGCCTCGAACCGCAACTACAAGGACGCGGGGCACAAGCCCGAGCTCCTCTGCGCGCTCGGTCCGTTCGACGCGCTCTGCGGATTCCGTCGCGCCGCCGACACGATCACCCTCTTCGACGCGCTCGGCGTGACCGAGCTCGACGCCGCGCTCGCGCCGCTCCGTGCCTCTCCCGATCGCGAGGGGCTCCGCGCGACGTTCGAGGCGCTCATGCGCTCGCCCGAGGATCGCCGCGGGCGCATGGTGGCGGCGACCGTCGCCGCGTGCAGGGCGCACGACGGGCCCTGGCGGGCGGAGTGCGGATGGGCGGTGCGCTTGTCCGAGCTCTACCCGGGCGACATCGGGGTCGTGAGCGCGCTCCTCCTGAACCTCGTCCACCTCGCGCCCGGCGAAGCGATCTACCTGCCCGCCGGCAACCTCCACGCCTACCTGCACGGCGCCGGCGTCGAGATCATGGCGAGCTCGGACAACGTCCTCCGCGGGGGCCTCACGAAGAAGCACGTCGACGTGCCGGAGCTCCTACGCGTCCTCGACTTCGCGGACGGGCCGGTGCCGAAGGTCATGCCCCGCGCCGTCGACGCGCACGAGAAGACGTACGACACGCCCGCGAGGGAGTTCCGCCTCTCGGTCGTCGACGTCGACGGCTCGCTCGCGCGCGCCGTGCGCGGCCCGGAGATCTTGCTCGCCTCCGAGGGCACCGTCGCCGTGCGCGGCCAGAGCGCGACGGTCGAGCTCGCGCGCGGGCAGTCCGCGTTCGTCGGTGCCGAGGAGACGACGATCTGGCTCGAAGGCCGGGGCCGCGTCTATCGCGCGACTGTGAACCTGGGTTAATCTCGCCGCATGGTCTCCGTCCCGCTGCGGCGCGATCCCGAAGCGACCCGGCGTACGGTGGGCGGCGTCGTCTACACCGTCGGGATGCTCGCGGGCGGGGCGCTCCTCGTCCTCATGATGTTCTTTCCGGCGCTCTTGTCCCGGAACTCGGACCTCGAGCTCACCGCGATGATGGTCGGCGCGATGTTCGCGCTGCCTCCCCTCCTCGTCTACCTCTGGGTCCCGTGGATCGTGGACCGGTACGATCCCGAGCCGCTCTGGGCGCTCACGCTGACGCTCGCGTGGGGCGCGGTCGCGGCATGCGGGTTCTCGGCGGTCGTGAACACCACCGTCCACGTCGTCGCGGAAGGCGCGTTCGGCAAGGCGATGGGCGAAGCGCTCGCCGCCTGCGTGAGCGCGCCGCTCGTCGAGGAGGCGACGAAGGGGACCGCCGTCTTCTTCATGTTCTACTTCTGGCGCCGCGAGTTCGACGGCGTCGTCGACGGCGTCATCTACGCCACGTTCGCCGCGCTCGGCTTCGCCGCGGTCGAGAACATCCTCTACTACGGCAACGCGGCGAAGGAGGAGATGCTGTCCGCGAAGGCGAACGGCCTGCTCGCGAGCACGTTCGTCGTCCGGGGCATCCTCGCGCCGTGGGGGCATCCGCTCTACACGTCGATGACCGGCCTCGGGTTCGGCATCGCGCGCGAGACGACGAAGGGATGGCTCAAGTGGGTCGCGCCGATCGGTGGCTACATCCTGGCCGTGTTCCTCCACTCGGTGTGGAACACGTCGGCGACGATCTCGAACGCGCTCGTGATCGTGATGCTGCCGCTCTGGTTCCTCTTCGTCCTCGCCTTCTTCGTCCTCGTCGTGTGGCTCGTGAAGAGGAAGGGCCGCATCATCAAGGACCACCTCAAGGACGAGGTCCTGATGGGCAACCTGACGATGTTCGAGCTCGAGCTCGTCACGTCGCCGATCGCGCGGATGCGCGCGACCTTCTCGTACGGGGGCGCCGCCGGCCGTCGGTTCGTCGAAGCCGCCGCGCGCCTCGCGCTCAGCAAGTGGCACACCGGGCGCGCGACGCAGGGTCGCAAGCTCACGATCAGCGCAGACATGGTCTACCCGCTCCGCCAGGAGCTCCATCGTCTCCGCGCCGAGGTCTCGCGCGCGCTCGGCCGGCCCGTCCAGCAGCCGCAACCGTGGATGCCGGGCGCGCCGAACCCGTTCGGCCCGCCGCCCGCGCAGCACGTGCCGGCCTATCGGCAACCAGGCAGGTGGAGCCCTCCGCATCGTTGACCGGCCGAGGTTGTCGAGGTGCGCCTCCGCCCTTACGCTGAAGGTATGGCGGCGACGGGACGACGACGGGACGCGCCGAGCGCGATCGAGAGCAGCGATCCTCCGAGGAACTTCACGATCTCGACCGAGGAGCGCATCCGTGCCCTCTCGATCGGCGCGCCGGCCTACGCCGAGCGTAAGAAGCGGATCGAGGACGCGGCCGACACGTGGCGACGCACCCTCGTCGATCTCCACGACGCGCTGTCCGCGGCCGGCCAGCCCGAAGCGACCGTCCGCGAAGCGCTCCGGAAGAAGGCGGCGACCTTCGACTTCACCCGCGTGAACGTGCTCGTCGAGAAGCACAACCGCTACTTCCCGATCGAAGCCAACCTCGCGATGGACCGGAACGGCGATTATCTGCTCTTCGGCCGGCCGTGGCGCCGGGAGCAGCCCTTCGACGCAGAGCGCCTGGTCCGCGAAGCGCTCGAAGAGGTATACGCTCGCGAGGAATGAAGGGCGAAGACCTCTCGCCGTGGGCGCTCCGCGCGACGATGCTCGTCGCGGGGGTCCTGACCGGCGTCGTCGCAGGCCGTCTCGCGGACATCCTGCCCCGCCGTTACGACATCACGCATCTCGTCACCGGGCGGCCGCGGCGCGTACGGAACAACGTGCTCGTCGTCCTCGCGGTCGCGATGTCGCTCGGCATCGCGCAGCTCGGGATCGCCGAGCACGATCGTGCGCTCGGTCCGCTGCTCGTCGCGATGACGACGCACGTGCTCCTCGGCGCAGCGCTCCTCGCCGGGTCCGCCGTCGACCTCGAGCACATGATCCTCCCCGACGAAATCACGTACGGCGGAGCGCTCCTCGGGCTCGCGACGGCGCACTTCCGCGGGCAGGGCATCGTCTCGTCGCTGATCGGCGCCGTCGCCGGATTCGCCGTCTCCTACGGGCCGTTCGTCCTCTACAAGCTCGTCCGCGGTCGGAGCGGGATGGGTCTCGGCGACGCGAAGCTCCTCGTCATGCTCGGCGCGTGGCTCGGGTGGCAGGGCGCGCTCTTCGCGATGTTCGCGGGTGCCGTCCAGTCGACCCTCGCCGCCGTCGCGATGCGCGTGTCGGGCGTGTCCTACGGGGTTCCGCCGAGCGTCGCGGCCGAGATCGAGGACCTCCGCAAGCGAGCCGCGGAAGGTGACGAAGAAGCGAAGGCGGCGCTCGAGGACGATCCGATGGCGGCAGAGGCGGGCGAAGGCCTGCTCGCGACGCGGATGCCGCTCGGCCCGTTCCTCGCGCTCGGCGCGTTCGAGGCCCTCTTCGGAGAGAAGTGGGTGAACGCGATCTTCGACTGGGTGCTGAACGGCTAGTAGCCCGGCGGCAGCACGACGCTCTCGAGGGGGACCTGCGAGAACGGGCAGCTCGTCGTGTCGGTCACCCCGTCGCGCGTGACGCAGCGCTTGATCGGTGCGGACAAGTAGTCGAGGTGGAGGTCGACGAACGCCGGCATCCCCGGCGCGGTCGCACGCTCCGGGCGCGCGGCGCCCCATTCGCTCTGCACGCGCACCGAGAGGACCTCGGCGTTCGGATCGAGCGCGGACGACGGCGCGCTGCGCATGAGCTCGGCCGACACGATCGCGCCGTCGGGGAGCTTCGCCGAATATGCGCGGAGGAGCGCGACGTGCCCGCCCTGCTGGCCGGGACCGAGCTCACGCCACGTCGCGAGGTTGAACGAGCCGCGCAGCGGGACGTCCCGCGCCTCGAGCGCGGCGAAGTCGACGAACCACGTCAGGAGGATCGGCGCGCCGTCGTTCATCGCGCGCTGGACGCGCTGGAGGAACGCGCGCCCGTCGCTCGCCACGTAGTAGAGCGGCCGCCACGCGGTCATCGCCGTCGCGAGCGTCGCGCCGCCGGAGGTCGAACCGGGATACGACACGCGCACGGTCTCGGCGCGGACGAGCGGCGTACCCGACGCATCCGCCGGTGCCCGGAGCGACGTGAAGCTGCGAGAGGCGTCGGCTCCGAACGCGCGATCGAGCATCGCGCGCGTGTCGCTCGGCAGCCGGAACGCGCGGTCGAGCTCGGAGCGCACGACGGTCCGATCCCGACGCTTCGCCGGATCGTGAAGGACGCCGCTCGCGAGCGAGGCCTCGATCGTCGCCATCGCCTCGGCGAAGCGCTCCGCGTCGTCCGCCGGAGCGCTCTCCGAAGGGAATGCGCTCGCGGGGCAGAGCCCGTACCGGCGCACGAGCGAGCTCGCGAGCGTCCAGTTCCCGCCGGTCTGGATGTGCGGAGAGACTCCGGAGGCGATCTGATCGAACCAGTGCCAGTAGGCGAGGTAGGCGGGAGACGCGTCGAGCGTCTCGCCCGTCGCGCTCGCGTGGAGCGCCGAGGCCCACTCGCCGTACGCGTAGAGCCACACCGAGCCGATCGCCTGCCGTTCGACTTCGGTCTGGGGGACGCCCGCGACCTCGTCGTCGGTCTGCTCGATCGGGCGCGCGTCCTCGCTGCACGCGACCGACACGGCCGCGAGCAGGGCGACGAGGAGAGCCGGTGCACGCGCACGCATCTCCTCGATGTTCGCTTCTTGCCGTGACGATGGCAAAGTCGAGCGAGATCTGCACGATGTGGGCGTTCCGACGACACCACGACTGCGGTGTCCCGACCGCTTCGCGGCGATGCGCGAGGGTGTGGGGCCGCATCCGCGACCGTGCGCGAACGCACGCACCGTGCGTCACCTGACGAGCACGCGACGACGAACGCAGTTTCGCGCGGTTCTCCCGTCGATCGGGCGGGTCTCCGATGGCCGGTGTCTTGCACGAGCGCGCGCGCCGCGCTCGGGGGAACGCGGCATGTGCGCTGGTATCTCACTCTGGAGCCCAGGATGAAACGAACCCCGAGAGCGCTCGTCGTGACGAGCTTCCTCCTCGCCGCATGCGGGAGCACGAGCGACGCGACGGAGATCCCCGAAGGTCCGGCGTCGGCCGACACGCCGGCGGACGGAACGGACCCCGTCGGTCAGGGCACCGATCCGGGGACGGACCCCGGGACGAAGAAGCCGGTCGATCCGAAGCTCCTCGTCGCCGACCTCCGCGCGGACGTGAACCGCGACGGCGTGGTCGGTCTCGACGACGAGGCCGATGACAAGAACGAGGACACCTGGGACGCAGCGCACGGCGCCGTCTTCCTCGCGAACATCGACGACGACGAGGAAGCGTGCACCACGCAGGGCGTCGACGACGTCGACCTGCCGAAGTGCAACGACGCCGCCGATTCGACCGTGAACGGTGCGGAGGACGCGCGTGACCTCGCGCGGATCAAGCTGAAGGCGTGGCCGCTCGCGCCCGAGGACACGACGGCGACGATCACCGTCAGCGCCCCCGACGCGGTCCGTCTCTTCGTCGTGCGCGGCACCTCGTTCGAGCTCTTCGACGCGTCGAAGCCGATCTCGGCCGCCGACGTCCGGAGCGGCCTCGAGCTCGCGATCGAGGCGAAGGACATCGTCCGCGATCCGGCGCTCTGGGACGGCTACGTGGACCTCTCCCTCGAGATGAAGGGCGGCGGACAGAGCGGCACCGACAAGCTCCGCCTCCGCGTCGCGCCGCTCATCACGTATCACCACCTCTCGGCGGCCGAGTCGACGTGGGTGTCGCTCGTGAACGCCGCCGGCAACACCGCGATGCGCAGCGACCTCGCGGAAGCCGCGACCGCCGCCGGCGTCCCGGCACCGAAGACGATCCAGGTGTCCGATCAGTGGACGCAGGACTTCTTCGAGACCGCGTACATGTCGATGCCGGCGGCGGGTGGACAGCAGCACGCGATCCGCGTCGCGATCCGCTCGGCGAACCAGCAGAACCCCAACTCGACGCGCAACCCGCTGCGCCCCGCCGGACGCGCGGCGTTCGCGCTGATGCGCGGCAAGGACGCCGCCGCGATCCAGCAGTTCGACGCGGCACGGCGCGGCCGCTTCGACACGCTGAACTCGTTCGGCAACCTCGAGACGATCCCGCCGTACACCTATGACGGCAAGAGCTACCCGCTCGGTCGCGTCCTCCGCGGAAGCACGCCGACGTACTACGTCGACCAGGTCTTCACGAAGATGATGGAGGCGCAGAACGTCCAGCCTCCCGTCTACATCGACACGTCCTGGCTCCTCGTCGGACACGTCGACGAGACCCTCTCCTTCGTGAAGGCGAGCTCGCCGCGCGGCTGGGTCGCTCTCGTCAACGACGCGCGGCTCGCGCGCGACATGCTCCAGCAGCAGGCCGACGCGGGCTACGGGAACACGCCGATGTTCGTCGGCAAGTACTGGGACTCGCAGTCGCCCGCGCAGCAGACGATCAACCAGGTCCTGTCCGACACCGACGTGATGTCCGCGAGCGCCGAGGCGGCCGCGGAGGTCGACGATCAGGTCGCCGCGCTGAAGGCGGCGACCGGGCTCACGGACGCGGAGCTGATCAGGATCCCCTACCTCCACATGACGGAGTCGGGGCGGTCGGTCGCCTACCAGCCCGGGATGGTGAACGGCCTGTATCTGTCGCCCACCCACTTCGTCGCGCCCGATCCGCACGGCCCTTCGATCAACGGGACGGACATCTTCAAGGCGGCGATGCAGTCGGCGCTCGCGCCGCTCGGGATCACGGTCCACTTCGCCGAGGACTGGGACACGTACCACCGCAACCTCGGCGAGGTGCACTGCGGTACCAACTCCGTCCGGCAGGTGCCGGCAGCCAAGTGGTGGGAGAGCGGACGATGAAGACGCAAGCCCTTGTCCTTTCGGCCCTCCTCGCCTCCCTCGCCTTCGCGAGCCCTTCGCGCTCGGAAGCCGGAGGTCTCGTGATCGACGCCTCGACCCTCCCGACCGAGACGCGCGCCAAGCTCCGCGCGGACATCGAGACCGCGCGCAAGGAGGTCCCCGCGCTCTTCGAGCAGGTGCACGCCATCGCGAGGCGGGCGAACGAGCTCGACGAAGCGTCGCGGGTCCGCGGCGCGCCGTTCACGATGCAGCTCAAGGCGCTCGGCTCGCGCGCGCTCTTCCCGATGCTCGAGATGCTCGCCGAAGACGCGCACGCGCCGAAGGACCTGACGCCGACGGCGGCACGTGCCCTCCGGCTCGGCCTCGTCGAAGCGGTCGGCATCGTGCGCGACGCACGTGCGATCCCGGTGCTCGGGGTGGTGCTCGAACGAGAGCGCGACGAAGGCACGGTGCGTTCGGCGGCCGAAGCGCTCGCACGGATCAACACCGAGGCGACGCTCGACCTCGTCGGCTCCGCGCTCCGCCAGGCGGACGCGCAGCACGATGTCGAGCGTGCGCGCGCCGTGCTCGACGGCGCGGGCGCCTTCAAGCGGCTCGCCGCAGCGAAGCTCCTCGCCGCGCGCCTCGCGGCGCGTCCGGACGACGCCACCGCCCGCGTCGTCGCACGATCGCTCGGAGCGGTCGGCAACGCGTGGGCGTGGAAGTCGCTCGCCGACACGCGCGAGGAAGCGGCCACCCGCGACGCAGCGGCGCGTGCGCTCGTCGTCGCGCTCGTGCAGTACAAGGGCGAAGCGCGCGGCGCTATCGAGAAGGCGCTGCTCGTCGTCGACGCTCCCGCGACGCGCTCGCTCCTCGCCGACGCGCGCCGGAGCGCGACGCCGGATCAGATCGCGGTGCTCGACGCCTTCGAGCAGCGCCTCGCGCGCAATCCGACGCGCTGAGCAGAGACGGGCCGGGGGGCACGAGGGCCGGTGGCGAGCGCCGCCGGCCCTCTCTTTGTGAGCACTTCGCGAACAGGAGGCGTGCCGCTCGTCTTCCGTCTTCCGTCTTCCGTCGAGAGCCGAGCCGCGGACCGGGTCGACGACCGCCGATGGACAAACGAGAAGCGGCGCGGTCGCTCTCGCGTCCGCGCCGTCGACCTCTCGTCTTCCGTCGCCTGCCCCTTCTCGGATTCCCCGCCGCGCGAAGCGCGGTTCGCCGAAGGCGAGTAGGGGGAGGCTCGAGGCCGTAGCGAGCTTGCGAGCGGAGGTCTCGAGGGGGACGAAGTCCCCACATGAACAGGACTCTGACGAGAGTTTCGCCCGTAGGCGCGCAGCGCCGAAGGGCGAAGCTCGAAGTCAGAACCAGAACATCGGCTGCTTCTTGCTCTTCGCGCGGACGACGCCGGCTTCGCCGTTCTCGCCCTCGAGCGTCTTCATGATGTTGTCGATGTTGAAGTTCGCGCCGATGTAGACGCGCATGTCGTTGTAGCGGTCGAAGAACGGGTTGCCGTACTTGCCGCCCTCGGTGAGGGTCGCACGCGAGAGCCAGTAGCCGACTTCGGCGGTGAGCCAGTTGTTGGCCGAGTAGTCGAGCCACGCGCTGAAGTACGAGGACTGGCGGACCGCGTTCGGCGACTGCTGGCCGTAGCCCTCCGGGCCTCGGATCGGCTGACCCTGGTACGTGTAGTCGTCGCGCCCCGAGTACGCGAACTGGCTCGAGCCGAGGTAGAAGAGCGCCGGGCTCCACTTGCCCCACTCGCCGGTGACGATGAGCGAGTAGGTCAGGCTGTCGGAGACGTTGAACGTGCCCGAGAGCTGATCCTGGCAGGCGTTGCCGCCGAAGCAGGAGAACGCGTACGGCGTCGGATCGATCGTTCCGGCCGTCGTGTAGCGGTAGAACGGGTGCGTGTAGGTGAGGCCGCTGATGATGTCGATCTCACCGCCGAGGACGTGCTCGATCGGCCGCACGAGCTGGAGGGTCGCGCCGGGGCTGACGACCATCGTGCGTGCGCGCGACGTCTTCGACGTCGGGACGCCGAGGTTCACGGCCACCATCGGCTTGATCTTCGCGACCTCCGGGATCGCTCGATAGAAGAGCTGGAGGGTCGTGTCGCTGATGACGACCTCGTTCCGCGTCTTCGTCGTGTCGCTGTTCGTCATCTCGTAGTTGAGGATGAAGCGACCGCGGAGCTGGAAGTCCTTGTTGATGGCGTAACGCGGGAGGAGCCAGAGCGATCCTTCGACCGTCGGGTTCGCGTACTGCGTCTGGCCACGGAAGACCGTCGCCGTCGTCATGCTCGTCTGCGCGAAGATCTGCGTGCCCGCGAAGGGACGCGGCTTCGGCTTCGCCTTCGGCTCCTCGGCGGCGCCGGAGGGCTGGTCGGTCGCGGGCGACGTCGTCGTCGTCCCGAGCGAGACCGCGGGCTGCGTCTCACCGGTGCCGTCGCCGACGGTCGGCGCCGTCGTCCCCGACGGGGGCGCGGGCGGCGGATTCGTCCCGTCCTCCGGGGGCGGGTCGGAGGGCTGCTGCGCGACGTCGCCGACACGGGCCTGGGCAACCCGCACGCCGGCCGGACGCGTCCCTTCGGGAGCCGCGCTCGCGAGGCTCGGCACGAAGGTCGAGGTGACGGTCAGGCCGAGCAGGAGCGCCGGCAGGCAGGTGGAACGCTTCATTCTGGGCTCCGCAAAAACGAGAGGTGCTTCGGGGCTGGGAGGTCGCCCGGCCTGGTCACGAGGACGGCGGGCGACGAATGCAAGTCACGTGCTCAGCGCAAACAGCTACAAGACCCCGAAAATACAGCCCTTCGAGGAAGGCTCGTCGGGGTCGCGTCAGGTTGTTGACGGACGGACCGACGCGTCCCGTACGGCGGGAGGACGGAAAGCCCTTCGGTCTCCCCCCTTCGCACCACCCGGGACGCGCGCATCTACCTTTGCCGTGGGCACCGCGCAAGCGAGAAGCCACCGCGTTTTTCAGGCGTCGGGCCATCCGGGCCGCTGACGCGGCGAGCCATCGACGCGGGCCGACCCGGCCGCGCGGTCAGTCTTCTTCGTCGTCCTCCCACCACTTCTTCGGGGGCGGCGGGGGCGGCTCCGGTTTCTTCTCGGGTTTCGGCGGCTTTGGCGCCGGTCTCGGGCTTCTCGGGCTTCTCGGGCTTCTCGGGCTTCTCGGGCTTCTCCGGCTTGCCGGTTTCGGGCTTCTCGGGCTTCTCGGGCTTCTCGGGCTTTTCCGGCTTGCTCGCGTCCGGCTTCTCCGGCTTGCCCTCGGGCTTCCCACTGTCGGGCTTCACCCCGGTCGAGGTCCCGATCGGCTCCGTCTCGAGCGGCTTGCCCCCGCCGCCGCTTCCCATGTTCGGCGGCGCGGCGTCGGGCCGGACCATCGCTGGCTCGTAGTCGTTCCGGTACTTCACCTCGCGTGAGCCGCTGGCGAAGAAGTGGTCGAGGCCGACGGTCACGCCGACCGACAGGATGTGGGTGAACCCCTTGTACGCGCCCTCGTTGATCGCGGGCATCAGGTTGTCGCCGCTGTTCTGGGACGGGTCCTGTTTCGCCGGGTTGATCGGTCGGATCTGCCCGACGCTCGTCCCGACCACGCGCGAGAGCGAGGCGACGGCGGCATACGCGGCGTCGACCTGGAACGCGCCGGTGCGGTAGCCGAGGCCGAACGTCCCCGCCACCTTCGCGAGCGTGTCGACGTCGAGGCGTGTCGCCTCGAACTCCGTCGCGGGGCTGTCGAAGAAGGCGCCTCCGCGGAGCGACAGGATGCCGTCGAAGGCCTCCATGTTGTAACCGCCGCCGAACCTGACGCTGAACGTGTCCTTGTACGCGCGGCGCGAGAGGATCGTCGCGTTCTTCACCGTGTCGAGCTGGGTGATGAGATACGTCTGCCCGAGCCCTTGCGCGGACGACCATCCTTCGTACGTCGCGTCGAGCTCGAGGTCGTAGAGCTCGAAGTCACCATCCATCGTGACGTGGCGCGCGCCGACGCGCGCCACGAGAGGCATTGCGGTCTGGATCCCCGCGGGTCCGCCGGTCGCGCTCTTCTGGCCGCCGTTGATGTAGGGCTGGACCGTGCCGCCCGCGGAGAACGACATCGGCGTGCGCACCGAGGCGCCGAAGGCGAGCCGCGGCGAGGCCCGGAGCAGCGCGCCGAACGTCGCCGCGAACGTCGCTCCGCTCGCCGCGAACTCGTTGCGGACGTCACAGGTCTGGGTCTCCGCGGCCGGACACTTCTCGGGAGAGTCGTCCTTGTACCAGACGTTGGTCTCGTCGAAGGACCCGAGCGCGAGGTGCGCGGAGAGGCCGACGTCGAGCCACTTCGTGAGCCGGTAGCCGAGCGCGCCGGTCGGCATGAAGATGCGCGCACGCGACTGGACGGCGTCGTAGCGTGACGGCGCGGGAGCCGTCTCGAGGCCGATCGGGAACGTCCGATTGCCGACCGTCGAAGGGCTGAAGACGCCGGCGGCGAACGTGACGCGATCGAACGCTTCGAAGTCCGACGTGACGGCGACGAACGGCGCGATGAAGGGCCCGCCGATCTCCGAGATCGCCGGGAACGCCTTGCCGGCGTAGCCGCCGCCCTCGCCCGGATACACGCCCGCGCGCTGGAAGTCGAAGTTGTGGATGAAGAGGTTCGCGTTCACGAGCCCCTTCGTCCCGCGCTGCCGCGCGAGGCCGGCCGGGTTGTAATAGATGGCGGTCGGGTTGTCGGCCTTCGCGACGAAGGCACCGCCGCGACCGAGCGCCTCCGTGCCGTTGTCCGGAATCTCGAGGCCGCCGGCGCGCGCCTCACGCGCCGGCGCGCCGATCGCGAGCGCCGCTCCGAGCACCCCAAACGCGCGCCGCCACGAAGGATCTCCCCCGGGTGACGGCGTGTTTCGCACGGCTGCGACTCTACCTCACGGCACGCGGCGACGGGAATTCGCCGGAGGAGGACGAGGCGCACGAATTCGACGACGACCCCCTTGCACCCGGCAAAAAAGTATATCATACTCTTTTGCATGAACGACGACGCCGCGAGCCCGGAACCCCGTCCCTCCCTCGCCGACGCCGCGGTCGGAGCCGTCCTCGGTGCGCTCGTCGGCGACGCGGCCGGCGCCGTCCTCGAGTTCCTCGATCGCCCCGTCACCGGCGCCGACGTCGATCACGCGATGACGATGCCCGGCGGCGGCACCTGGAACGTAGCGCCGGGGCAGGTCACCGACGACGGCGAGCTCACGATGTGCCTCCTCCGGGCGCTCGCCGGGGGCGGCGCACGCCCGAGGGACGCCGCCGCGCCGCGCTACGCGGCGTGGGTCGCTTCGCGTCCGTTCGACATCGGCGCGACGACGTCGGCTTCGCTCGGCTGCCTTCGCCGGCCCGAGTGGTCGAAGCGCGCGGAGGAGATCGGCGTCGCCGACGCGATCACCGAAGCAGCACGCCAGCGCTGCATGGAGTCGAAGGCGAACGGCAGCTTGATGCGCATCTCTCCGCTCGCGGTCTGGGGCGCGGCGCGGTCGCGCGACGAGCTGCTCGTCGCCGCGGCGGAGGACGCGTCGCTCTCGCATCCGAACCCTTCGTGCGTCGACGCGGCACGCGCGTACGTCCTCGCTCTCTCCACGCTCGTGCGCACGGGCGGCGACGTCGCGGCCGCGCTCGAGGAGGTCCACGCGTGGGCCTCTCGCGCGGCGTGCGAAGAGGTCCGCGGCTGGCTCGAGGACGCCGCATCGGGCGTCGAGGTCCCGTTCACGCCGCTCGACGGGTTCGTGCGAATCGGGTTCACGCACGCGTTCCGCCATCTCCATCGCGGCACGACGTACGAGGCCGGCCTCCGCGAGGTGCTCGCCGGCGGCGGCGACACCGACACCAACGCGTGCATCGTCGGCGGCATGCTCGGCGCGCGCTGGGGTGCGGCGGCGATCCCGAGCGAGATGCGCGCCGCCGTGCTCGCCTGCGACACATCGCGCGGCGCACACCCGCGTCCCGTCGACTTCCACCCCGTAGCCGTCCCGAACCTCGTCGCGAAACTGCTCGGCGTGTGACATAAGCTCCGGGTCGTGCAGAAGTCGGTGACGAGAGCGACCACGTCACGCGCGCCCGGACGCGGCAAGTACGACCGGTCACGGTCCGCGGACGAGCGCCGTCGCGAGCAGCGCCGCCGCCTGCTCGACGCCGCTGCGCACGTCTTCGCCGAGGTCGGCTGGGCGGACGCCACCGTCGAGGCCGTCGTCGCGCGCGCCGGCATGAGCCGGCGGACGTTCTACCTCCACTTCGACGACCTCAGCGCGTGCCTCCGCGCCCTCCACCAGGCGATCACGCGCACGGCGTTCCGAGCGATCGCGACCGCAGTCGAGGCGGAGGACATTCCGTCCTCGATGCTCCGCGTCGGCGTCCACGGCATGCTCGCCGCGATCGTCGCGTTCCCGCACACGGCCCGCGTCCTCTTTCGCGTCGTGCGTTCGGCCGGGCCCGAGTTCGAGGCCGCGCACGAGACGATGATGTCGCGCTTCTGCGATCTCTTCCGCGCCGGCGTGCAGCGCGCGTGGGAGCGCGGCGAGGTCTCGCGCCCGCCCGACGATCTCCGCGTCTTCGCGCTCGTGAGCGCGATCGAAGCCGTCGCGATGCGCTACGTGGTCCGCGGCAAGGAGAAGGACGCGATGGAGGCGGCGCCGGTCCTGATCGAGCTCGCCGAGCGCGTGCTCTCCTAGAAACGTCCTGTGCCGAACGCCGGGTGCTCGCTCGACGCGCCGCGGACGAGCAGGTCGACCGACCACGCGAGGGCGAGGCCGGTCACGATCCCGATCGCGTCCCACGCGAGGTCCTTCCACGAGGGATCGCCGAACCCGGCGAGGTCGGCCGTCTCCTTCGCGATCCCCGCCGCCGCCGCGACGCCGCCGCCGAGGGCGATCGCCTTCCAGCGGGCGTCGAACGCGGCCGCGCCCACCGCATAGCCACCCGACGCGAGCCCGGCGGAGACGCCGAAGTGGAGGGCCTTGTCCTTGCCCCACCACGGGTCGTCGTCCGCACGAGCGGTACGCGGCGCCGCGAGGACGAGGATCACGATGACCGCGAACCGGCTTCGTCTCTGCAGAAGTCCTCTCATCGGGCCGCGCCTGGAACGAGAGAGAACAGGAAACAGGAAACAGGAAACTGGAAACTGGCAACAGGGAACGGGTGCGTCATCGCGCTGGCGGCGCATTGCCGGTTGCCGGTTTCCTGTTTCCTGTTCTCCGAAGTCGCGCCCATGATGCGAGGCGTACGTCTCAGGGGAGCGCTTCGTCCACCGGACGAACATACGTCGAGACGAGCTGGCGCATCACCTCGATGTTCATCACGTAGCGACGGAGCGCGGCGTCGGCGCCGGGGTAGTCCGGATTCAGCTTCGGCTTGCCGTTCTCGAGCTTCAGCTTCGGGGTGCCGTCCGGGTTGAGGAGGATGAGCCCCTTCGCGTCGGTCTCCGGCACGTACGCGCTCGTGAGGAGCTCGTTCGCCCACTCGAGCATCCGCGCGCCGATGCTCTTCTCGTGGTCGACGTTGAACAGCTTCTCGGTCCCGGTCGTGTGGGCGCGGTACGTGAGCCCCGTCTCCGGGTTCACGAACGTGTACGTCTCGGCGGCGGGCCAGCCGACCTGCTCGCCCGCACGGAGCGTGATCCGCGCGTCGTCGATGAAGCGGTTCGTCCAGCTCGTCGGGAAGAAGACCGTGCCCCAGACCATCGCATAGAGCTGCTGCTCGAAGCCGAAGGCGGGGTCGATGATCTTCGCGCCTGGCGCGCGGACGCCGACGCCGTCGGATCGGAACCACGCAGGGTACGTGACGTCGGCGGTCGGGACGGCACCGCCGGGCTGGGTCGCGCCCGCCCACGGCGCGTAGGAGATCATGTCGCCGGTCATGAGCGAGGCGAAGAGCCGTCGGATCTGCTCCGGGTAGACCGTTGCAAAGCTCACGTTCTTGTAGCGACCGTCGAGGAAGTCCTCCTTCGAGTTCGAGATGAACGTGTCGTACGCCTCGGCGAGGTAGTAGACGGACCAGACCTTGTCGTAGAACGAGCCGACCTGCTTCTGGTAGTCGCCCCACCAGTAGCCCTGGCTGTAGTCGAAGTCGTTGTGGACGAAGCGTCCGGTGCCGAGCGGGAGCTCGAAGTCGTACGAGACCTGGGCCGGGAGCGGCGTCGGATCGGCGACGTGGATGAACTCCGCGAGCCCGAACGGCTGCGTCCCGGGGCACGTGTCGCTGCCGGTCGAGCAGTAGGAGCCCGGCTCGGGTCGCGTCATCGCGCGGGTGAAGACGTCGAACGCGACGCTCGTCGCCATCGACAGCGGGCCGTAGTTGCCGTCGGCGAGGAGCTCGGGTGAGGGCTTCGTCGGATCGTCGACTTCGAGCACCATCGCGAAGGCGAACGTCTTGGCGAGGAGCTGCATCGTGTCGAGGTAGTGGCGCTGCGTGCGCATCACGACCCCGTCGGAGTTGAACATCGTCCGGCCGCGGCGGAACGCGTCGAGGATGTAGCGGTTCTCGTACGCGCTCTCGAGGAAGCGGACCTGCTCGTAGGCGTCCGCACCGGCGTCGAACGTGAACGACGGGACGTTGCCGCTGTCGGCGTACTCGTCGGACGAGAACATGTAGCCGTGCCGGACGCGGCCCTGCTTGTCGATCGCGGCCTTCTGCGTCGCGAACGACGCGTACTGCTCGACCGGCGCGAAGTCCTGCATGTCCCGGTAGTCGACGACGTCGAGCGGCGCGCCGTTGCACCGCGTGCCGAGCGGCGCGTCGCCGTCGGAACGGCAACCTTCCAGCAGCCCGAACTCGGCGGCGTACTGGCTGTAGTGCATGTACTTGCTGTCGGTCGACCCGGGCTGCGGGAAGTACTGCACGCCGAAGAGGCCGGGCGAGTCGGTGAAGGCGAGCGCTTCGTACGCGCGCTTCTGACCTTCGCCGCCGCCCTTCACCGTCATCCCCGGCGCCGCCCACACGTCGACGACTCCGCCGTAGGCGAAGCGCACGGCCGCCTTGTCGTAGGCGCCCATCGCGAACGAGTCGAGCGCCTGGTCGCCCGGGTAGTCCATCACGCTCGAGGAGGCGAACGAGCCGATGCCGCCGTCGATCTCCTCCTGCGTGAGCGGGTCGGTGTAGCGGGGACCGACGCACGAAGCGCCGTCGGTGTTCCCCGCCGCGCACGGCTTCGTGACGCTGCCGTTCTTCGTGCGGAGCTGCCAGTAGGGAAGCGCGTAGTTGAGGGAGTCGAACGTCCCGGCGAAGTTGTGGCGGAGCCCGACGCTGTGCCCGAGCTCGTGCGAGAAGACGCCGCGCGCGAACCGCTTCTTCGCCCACGCGAAGATCTCGTCACGGAACGCCTCGACCTTCGCCGCGTCGTTTGCCTCCGGCTTGCCGAAGAGCTTCTGCGCCTCGCGCGCGACGCCGAGCATGTTGTCGGCCTCGGGCGCCTCGCGGCGGCACGCATGGCGGCGGGCGTTGCCGATCAGGGCGCGACGCTCGAACGAGCGACGCGCGAAGGGCAGCGACCGGCCGAGCGGCGTCGCCCGCGCGATGGCGTCCTTCGAGAGCTCCTGCGCCGTGCGCGGATCGAAGCCGGCCCGCTGCGCGACCTCCGGGGTCACGAGCTTCGCCTCGACCTCCGAGCCGCGGAGCTGGGCGAGGCGCTGCGCGATCGTCACGTTCCCGGCGCCGAGCTTGCCGGCCGCTTCGAGGTCACGGAGGCGTGCTTCGTGGCGCGCGCGCGGCGGGCCCTTCACGGCGCTCGCCTTCTTGCCCGTGGCGAACGGCGCCATCGCGCTCGGCTGGAACGCGCCCATCCGACCCGCGAGCTCCGTGCTCGACATCGGCTCGGAGCGCCCGGCCTTCAGGTTGTTCGACCGGACCCACTCGGAGACGTCCTTGCCCTCGATGAAGGCCTGCGGCGACGTCACGCCGTTGAGGAGCGAGACGACGTCGACGAGCGACGCCGCGGCCCGGTCGAGCGTCGCGCCGTACTGGTTCACGCTGCCCGCGATCTTCTCGCCGGTGAGCGGATCCTCCGCGTCGACCATGATCCCCCACGGGGCCTGGACCTGCGCCGAGCTGATGTACGTGAGGAGGTTGTAGCGGAGGTCGCCGAGACGAGGGCTCGTGCCCTCCTTGCCGCATTCGGGCGCGTCGCCCTTCGGATCGACGGGGTTGTGGCAGAGCACGAAGACGTGCGGGACCTCGGCCGGCGACGCGTCCCCGAGCGGCGGGACGAAATCGTCCGACCACCGTGCGGGCCAGCCGGCGTCGCCTTCGCAGTTCCCCGCCTTCGTCCGGCGGCACTCCGCGAGCCGCGCGGAGAGCACGGAGACGCGGAGGGCGTTGTCCCAGTCCTCGAAGACCTTCTGCGCGCCTTCGAAGAGCTCCTCCGGGAAGTCGCGGTTCACGTGCCAGACGACCGGCTTCACCTTCCGGTCGCGGAACGGAATCGTGCATTTTGCATTGAACACGTCGCAGCGCGAGCCGCGACCGACCGCCTCGCACTCGTCCTCGGTGCCGTCGCCGTTCGCGTCGCGATGCGGGTCCTGGCCGGTCGGCGTCGTCTCCGGCGTCGCGCACGCGACGACGGGCGACGCGTGCGACTTCTCCCAGATGTTCCAGCGTGACGCGAAGCGATGCCACGCCTGGTCGACGACGCCGTACCGGCGGTCGTAGCCGAAGCGATCGTTCGTGAAGAGACCGAACATCTCCATCCGTCGGCCGTCGTAGTCGAGCGGCTCGTAGTCGGTGTCGGTCACCTTCCGGAACGCGAGGCGCATCTTCACCTCGCTCGGGTTGCAGCTCGTCCGCGGGAACTCCCCGACGAGGAGGCAGGCGGGGAAGTCGCCCCACTCCTCGTCGTGGATCACCTGCGGCGCGGCGAAGGCCTTGTTGACGACGTCGAAGTAGCCGGCCTCGAGGTCGATCACCGGGGCGTCCGGGCTCTGCGGGTCCTGGACGTTGACCGCGACGGGCGTCCACTTCACGCCGCCGTAGAGGCCCATCTGCGAAACGGCATCGAGGTCGTACGCGTCCGTGATCAGGTTCTGCGACCAGTCGACCCGGAACCACTCGCGCTCGTTCCACGGCCGATCGTGGTCGTTCTCGCCGACGACGTTCGTCTCCTCGCCGGTCTCGCTCAGGTACTCGCGCCGGATGTCGAAGTGCTTCTGGATCGCGAAGGCGGCGACGATCTGACCGTCCGTCGTCGTCCGTCCCGGCGCCTTCGCGCCCCTGGGCTCGTCGCCACGCGGACCGCCGGTCGTGCCCTTGCCGTCGGTGTCGTCGATCAGCTCGTAGGAGAGGCGCGCGAGGAGGCGCGACTCGGCGATCTCCCAGCGGATCCGTACGGTCGGCTGCGAGTCCGAGCTCGTGAAGAGGCTCTCCGAGCCCGCGCCGGCCGACACGTCGACGACGGTGGTGCGGAAGTAGAACTCGGGGTCGTCGGAGGCGTCGGACAGCTTCTCGCCGACGAAGAACTGCTTCGGCAGGGCGCCGAGGTTCACCCGGTTGATCGGATCGCGCTCTCCCGCGCAGCCGGCGCCCCCGAGCGCGCACGACGCCGCGAGCGCGAGCACGCCGAGGAGCGGAACGGAGGGACCACGGGACCCGAGCCTCGCACGCAGAAACCCCATCGTGACTCCCCTGCCCCAGGAGCGCCCGATGGCGGGCCCCGAAGCGGGCGGCACTTAGCACATGGTTCGCGATGTGCCAGTCAGCCGCGGCGCTGCGAGAGGCGCATCACGACGAGGACGTAGGCGATTCCGAGCACGAAGAGGGCGACGGAGCTCGCCCGACGCGACAGGTCGAGGGTCGGCTCGGCGCCGAGGAGCGCGAGGAGATGGCCACGCGGGAAGAGCGCGCCGACGAAGCCGGACGCGCCCCCGAACACGAAGTCGAGCGCGAGGAACATCCCGCGCATCGAGCCTTCGCCGATCGCGGCGCCGGCGCAGAAGAGCGCGCCGTAGGTCGCACCGCCGAGCGCTCCGACGAGCAGAGAGAGAGGCGCATCGAGCCAGAGCGGCGGATCGGAGGGGCCGTGCGCGAGGACCGCGCCGAGCCCGGTCGCGAGCGCACCGAGCGCGGACGCGAGTCCGATCGCGACGAGCGTGGTCGCGACCGCGGCGTCGCGCGGGCGCGCGCCGATCGCGACGTAGCCGCGCGTCGCGCCGCGGAGCCCGCCGTCGCCTACCACCGCACCGACGGCCGCGAACGCGAGGAGCGGCACGACGAACGCGCCGACGACGCCGGGGAGCACGTCGTCGGCGCCGTGGACCGCGCCGCGGGCGCGGGCGAGACCCGACGCGACGAACCCGAACGCGAGCCAGAGGAGCGGCGACACCCAGAACCGCGGGCTGCGACGGAGCCGCGTCACCGACGCGCGCGCGAGCGGCGCGATCAACGGCCACCGCCTGACCGCGCGGCCGCGAGCGCCGCGCGGACGGCCTCGAGCGGGACGACGGAGGGCTCGATCGCCTCGACCGGCGCACGCGCCGACGCAGCGGCCCGCATGACGGCGTCGGCGACGGCGAGGAGGTTCGGTCCCGTCACCGTCACGATCGCGGCGCGCGCGGCCTCGTCCTCCGCATGCGCGTACGGCGCCACGTCGACGTGCGCCACGGCCTCGGACGCTTCGAGCGCGTCGACGAACGCCGCGGCGCGCTCTTCGGCGTCACCTCCGCTCGCGTCGTTCGCGAGGACGACGACGAGGCTCCCGCCTTCGCGCGACACGTGGAGGTAGCCGGGCGGTGCTTCCTCGAGCTTCCCCTGCGTGAGGACGAGCACGCGATCGCCGAGGTGCGTCGCGTCGCGGACCGACGACGTCGTCACGACGATGCACGTCGCCGCCGCGCGTGCGCGGAGCTCGTGGACGACGCGCGTCGGCGCCGGCGCCTCGAGCCACGCGAGCGGCTCCTCGAGGAGGAGGACGTCGCTCGGCGCGGTGAGCGCGAGCGCGAGCTGCACCGCACGCGCTTCGGCGCGCGTGAGCGAGGAAGCCCACCGGTCCGCGAGGTGCTCGACGCCGAGCACGGCGAGGCGTTCGGCAACGGGCTTCCCCTGCTCGCGAAAGAGCTCCGCCGACAGCGCGGCGATCTCCGAGACGCGCATCCCCTCCGGGAGCGCGGGCTCGGCGCGGACGTGCACGACGCGCGCGAGCCCGCCGCCTTCGCGCTTCACGTCGACGCGCCCACGGCGTGGCGCGATCGCGCCGGCGAGGACGTCGAGGAGCGCGGTCGTGCCGTCCGCAGTCGTGCCGAGGACGGCGAGCACGCCGCGCCCCCACGCGAGCGTTGCGGCGTCGAGCACGCTCGCAGCACGACGGAAGCCGCCGCCCGAGCGCGCCGACACGGCGGTGAGCGCGATCACGCGCGCACCTCGCGCCGGACGATGCCGGCGTCGCGCTTCACGATCGCGGTCGTCACGGCCGCGAAGACGACGAGCGCGACGAGCGCGCGGACGAGCCGCCCCGCATCGAGCCCTCCGGGGACGAGCGAACCGCGGAGCGCGCCGAGCGCGGACGGGATCGAGAGGACGTCGGCGAGCGGCGCGGGCAGCGACGAGTCGAGCAGATCGACGAACAGCTCGGGGACGACGACGACGCCGAGGAGGAACAGGTAGCCGCCGACGCGCGTGCGAGCGCCGAGCGCGGCGAGCGCCGTCGGCGCGATGACGACTGCGAAGGCGATCCCGTAGAGGACGGACGCGAACGTCGCCTGGAGCGAAGCGCCGAAGCTGCCGGACGACAGGCCGAGGAGGGCGGCGACGATCCCCACCGCGAACGTGCCGCCGGCGACGACGGCCGCGACGAGGACGGCGATACCGCCGACGCGGGCGACGAGGTAGCCGCGGAGATCGATCGAGCGGAGATCGAGCATCCCGCGGATGCCGTCCTCCGCGTCGCGGCGGAGCGCGTGGACGGCGGCACCGAACGCGAGCATGAAGCCCCCGCCCCAGGCGAGAGCGCTCGACGCGACGATCGGGATGTCGTGGAGCGGCGGCTTCGCCGATCGCCCGGAGATCGCGGAAGCGACGAGCCACATCCCGAGGACGGTGAGGACGCCGATCACGATCGACGCGCGGGCGAGGAAGCCGCGGCCGGCCAGCCCGACGCCGAACGCGAGCAGCGTGGCGAGGCGGTGGCGGGCTCCGGCGATCATCGAGCCACGATCCGACCACAGGTCGCGCGGCGGAGGAAGCGCTGACCGCGTCGCACGTCAGCCCACGATACGGGCGCTCTCGGCAGCGCGTGGTAAGGTCCGCCGCCGATGTCCTCCGCCTCTCCCCTCGTCGCCGGTCCGCTCGCGGTCCGACGCGGGCTCGCAGCAGCAGCCCCGGCGGCCTACGTCGCCGTCGCGGCGGCGCGCGCGGAGGAGACCCACGTAGGGACGTGGCTCGTTCTCGCCCTCGCGATGGCCGCAGGGTTCTACGGCGGGAGCCACGCGACGCAGGCGACGAGCCCGCCGGCGAAGGACGCGCCGCGTCCGATGGATCGCCTCGCGTTCGCGGCGTGGACATCGCTCTCCGTGACGCTCGCGACGTCGCTCCTCGCGCGGAGCCCGGTCTGGGCGGACATGCTCCGCGAAGCGGCTGCTGCGGTGAGCGGTGTCGTCGCCGCACGGGCGCTCGCCTCGATGGATCCCGAGCCCGGGCTCGGCGCACGCGCGACCGAAGCGGCGGCGCCTCTCGCGCCGCGCGCGCTCGCGCTCCTCGGGGTGGCGCTCCCGCTCGTGACCTGGGGCTCGCTCGCGCTCGCCTCCGGGATCGCCTACGCGCGTGGCCACGGCGGCGACGACGTCGTCCGCACGGCGGCACCGGTCGTCGGGGCGCTCTCGGCGATCGCGTTCGCGACGGTCGCCTTCGGCGTCGCGGGGGCGCGACGCCTCGAGCTCGGCGCTCCCGCGCGGGCGCTCGCGATCGCGGGCGCGACCGCCGCCGGCCTCCTCCTCGCCGTCGCCCTCGCGCTCTTCGGGTCGTTCCGGGCGGAGCCCGCCGTCGCGATCGGCGCGACGACCTCGTCGCTCGCGAGCCTCTGGATTGCGCGCTACCCGAGCGCGCTGCTCGTCGCGCAGCGCGGAAGGCGCCTCGCGACGCTCGCCGTGTTCGGCGGTCCGGTCGTCGGCCTCGCCGCGATCGCGGGGCTGGCGCGCGTCCCGGCGGAGGGCCTCGTCGCGGTGTGCATCGCGACGGTGTCGCTCCTCGTCGGCGTGCTCGCGTCGCGGCTCGAGGAGCCGCTCATGCCCGCGCGCGGCGTGCTCCTCGGCGCGCTCGATCGCGCGATCGAAGCGTCGCGGGAGCGCGACACGCGCGCGGCGATCGCGAGCGTCCTCGTGCGCGTGCGCGAGGCGAACGGCGGTGACGGCACGAGCCCGGAGCTCTGGCTGCTCCATCCGACCCGCGTCTGCACCGTCGACGCCGCCGGGTACCTCCGCGAGCGCGAGGCCGAGCTGCCGACGGCGCTCGTCGACGTCGCGCGCGACGAGCCCGATCTCACGCTCCGGGTCGACGTGCTCCGCGCGCTCGAGGTCCGCCGCGCGGACCTCCGTCCGCTCCTCAAGTGGCTCGAGGACCGCGGGGCCCTCTTCGCGACGCTCGTGACCGACGGCGAAGACGTCGACGCCGTCCTCGTCGTGCCGGCCGGCCTCCGCGCGGAGCCGGTCACGATCGACGAGGTCCATCGCGCGCGACGGCTCGCCGATGCCCTCGTCGCGACGTGCCAGACGATGAGCGCGCGCGAACGCCATCTCGCACGCGAGCGCACGCTCCGCGCGAACGTCGAGTCGCTCGAGGACGAGCTCGCCCGCCTGGACCACGCGCGCGAGCTCGACGTCGGCCGCAACGTGCTCGCCTCGATCCGCCTCGCGCGGCCGGCCACGGTCGGGATCTACGCCGCCGCCTCGCGGATGGCGTTCGAGGCGCTCGAGCGCCGGGTCGCGAACTCCGCGCCGGTCGTCGTCGTCGCCCGCGCCGGCGTCGACCCGGTGCCGTTCGTCGCGCGCGCGCACCTCTCCGGCCCCCGGAAGGACGCGCCGCTCGTCATCGTCGACGGCACGTCCTCGCGCGAGCACGACGTCGCTCGCTGGAAGGACGAGCGCAGCTCGCCGCTCGCCCTCGCCGATCGTGGTCTCCTCGTCCTCGTCGACGGCGCGGCGCTGCCGCGCGACGTGCAGGTCCTCGTCGCGCGCGCGCTCGTCGAGCGAAGGCCGCCGTGGGAGCGGGCGACGCCGCTCGACGTCGCGGTCGCCCTCACGTCGACGGCACCGCCCGAGCAGCTCGTCGAGGAGGGCCGGCTCGCCCCCGAGCTCTTCGCGCGGTTCGAGGACGCGAAGCCGATCGAGCTCCCCGGCCTCGGCGAACGGGCGGAGGACCTCCGCGCGATCGTCGCCGACCGGCTCGCGCGCGAAGGCCTCCGCGTCCGAGGACGTCCGGTCGGGATCGATGCCGCCGCGTTCGCGCGCCTCGTCGAGCACGCGTTCCCGGGCGAGGACGCGGAGCTCACCGCGCTCGTCACACGCCTCGTCGCGGTCGCCGAGGACGACGTCGTCCGTGCGCGCGACCTCGACGAGGTCGGGTTCCCCGCCGCCGAGGACGGCGCCGAGAGCGCCCCCTCTCGACGAGCGGTGACGTAGGCCCCCACAGCCGCCACGAAGGGGACGGGGTGGAGGCTCGGCGACCGAGCACACAGGCGCGGGCCGAGCATCCCAGGTCAGATCGACGTCGCGAGGGTCCGACCTACTCGGGGGCCCCGAACCATGTTCCCAGGTCGAATCGTTCTCACGTCCTCGACACGACCTCGCACGTCGAGTCGGTTGGTTCGGGGGGGAGGCCCCGCCGAGACGACGCCACAGAATGGAGGACCGCGCCCTTGCGGAGGGAGCCGAGCCTCCACCCCGGCCCCGTCCCAGCGAGCACCACTGCCGGAGGGTGAGCGTCCCGGCAGAGCAGGTCGCTCGAGCCGCTAGCCCTTCGGCAGCTCGTAGCCGCCGAAGCTCACGTCGACGACGACGCTGGGCTCGAGCATCGCGTCGAAGAGCTGGCTCACCTCGCGCGACGAATCGTCTTTGATCGGCGCCGCGCCCGGCGCGGGACGCACGCGCCCCGCTTCCTCCTTCAGCTGCGCGAAGGTGGAGCGCACCGCGGCGCGCATCTCCTGGGCCGTCGCCCAGCGATCGTGCTTGTCGAACGCGAGGGCCTTGTCGACGACGCCGACGACCCACGGCGGCAGGTGGGGCGCGACGATCCCGAGCGAGGGGGCGCGCTCCTTCATCGCCTGGAAGAGGCGGTCCATCGCCGACTTGCCTTCGAAGATCGGTCTGCCGGCCAGCACCCGGAACATGACCGCGCCGACGGCGAAGACGTCGGCGCGCGCGTCGACCTGGTCGCTCTTCCCCTGCGCCTGCTCCGGGGGCATGTAGGCCGCGGTCCCGAGCACGATCCCCGTCGCCGTCGGCGCGCCGGCGAAGCGCGGGTCACGCAGGCGCGCGAGCCCGAAGTCGAGCACCTTCACCTGGCCGTGCCGCGTCACGTAGAGGTTGCCCGGCTTGATGTCGCGATGGATGACGTTCGCGGCGTGGAAGGCGGCGAGCGTGTCGAGCACCTGATCGGCGACCGCGAGGACGTCGGCGACGGGGAGCACGCCGCCGGCACGGTTCATCCAGCCCTCGAGCGACTCGCCGTCGAGGAGCTCCATCACGAGGAACGGCGCGCCGTCCGGCGCGACGTCGTCGTCGAGGATGCTCATCGCTCCGGGGTGGTCGACCGCGTTCGCGACGTAGCCTTCGCGGAGAAAACGCTCCTTCACGTCGGCATGCGCGGCGATGAACGGGTGGAGGATCTTGATCGCGACCTTCTTCCCGTTGCGATGGGTCGCGGCGTAGACGGCGGCCATCCCGCCGACGTCGACCACCCGATCGATCTTCCACTTGTTCGCGAGCATCTGGCCGACGCGCTGCTCGGCGATGGCGCGAGGATCGGGAGGCTGCATCCAATCGTGAAGATATCAGCGGAGCAGGGCGAGCGACAGCGCGACGCAGGCGACGAGCGCGACGAGCTCGAGCCTGCGCGAGGCGTCGTCCGAGAGGCGGCGACGCAGCCGCTCCCCGAGCGCGTTGCCGACGAGCAGCGCGGCCACGAGCACGAGCACGGGGACGGCGTGCTCGGCGCGGAAGAGCCCGGTGCTGCCGTAGGCGAAGAGCCTCGCGAGGTGCGTGAGGACGGAGACGACGGCCGACGTCCCGACGAAGGACGCGCCGGTCAGACCGCTCGCGAGGAGCAAGGGTGCGAGGAGCACTCCGGCGCCGCCGGCCGTCCCGGTGAGGAGGCCGAAGACCGCGCCGGCCGGGACGAGCACGCGCGCGGAGAGGAGCGGCACGAGGCCGGCAGCGCGCGCGACGGCGAAGAGCGTGAGAGCCACCATCACGACCTCGACGACGAGCGGCGGCACGAGGCCCGCGAGAAGACCACCCACGATCGCACCAGGCACGGCCCCGAGCCCGATCTGCGTCGCGACGCTCCGTGACACGTCTCTCCGGAAGAGCCCTGCGCGGTGGAGGTTGCCGACCAGGAGCGCCGGTGTCGTCAGCGCGAGGGCGACGCGCGGTCCGAAGAGCGACGAGCACGCGAGGAGGAGCGCGAGGCCGCCGCCCTGCCCCGCGACGGTGGTGAGGACGCCGGAAGGGATGCCGAGGGCGACGAGCACGAGGAGCATGACGCGAGGATGGTCTCCGCAGGCCCATCCGTCTCATCGATTGTTGTGCGAGCTTCCATCAGATTTTCCTATGATGCCTGCGTGCTCGACTCGCTCCGCCACTTCATGCTCGTCGCGCGGCACGGCACCTTCACCGCGGCAGCCCGGCACGCGCATCTCACCCAGCCGGCGCTCACCGCGTCGATCCAGCGGCTCGAGCGCGATCTCGGCGCGAAGCTCTTCGAGCGCGCGCGCTCGGGCGCCACGCTCACCGCGGCCGGCGAAGCGCTCCTGCCGCGGGCGCGCGCGGCGCTCGCGGCGGTCGAGGACGGACGCCGCGCGGTCGAGGAGGTCGCCGGCCTCGCGACGGGTCAAGTCCGCGTCGGCGCCGGCCCCACGGTCTGCACCTACTACCTGCCGCGGACGCTCGCGCGCTTCCGCGCGCGGTATCCGGGCGTGCGGATCCGCCTCCGTGAAGCGCACGGCGGAGAGCTCCTCGACGGGATCGAGAGCGGCGACCTCGACCTCGTCATCGTCGCGAGGAGCACACGTGGCGCGCGCGACGTCCTCCGCTCCGCGCGGCCCGCGCTCCGCCGCGAGAAGTGGCTCACCGACGAGCTCGTCCTCGTGTCGGCCCCCGGCGTCGACACGGTCCGCGCGCCGATGGTCACCTTCGCGCCGGGCGCGTCGACGCGCGAGCTCGTCGACCGGCACTTCCCCGAGATCCCGATCGCGATGGAGCTCGGCAGCATCGCCGCGATCAAGGGGCACACGCGTGCCGGCGTCGGTGTCGCCCTCGTGAGCCGCGAGGCCGTCGAGCGCGACGTCGCGGGCGGCCAGCTCGTGGTCGTCGTCGATCCGAGGACGCCGATGACGCGCGAGCTCACGCTCGTCCACCGCGGGCGGGACCGGATGCCTCCCGCGGCCACCGAGCTGCATCGCATGCTCCGCGAGCACCCCACCGAAGATGATGCGGCACGAGACCACGACGAGCCCAGCCGTGGCACGAAGCGCGTTGCCGGTGGACGGCGAGGATGCGATGGAGGGTGAACACGCCGCGCCCGTGCCGCGTCCAATCGAGGTCGGTTCCATGTCACCGCGCGTCGTCGTCGCGTTCCTCGTCCTCGTCCTGTCCGTCACGGGCGTCGGATGTCCTTGCGTCCGGAGCGCCGTGAACGGCAGCCCGGAGCTGCGCTGGTGGCTGTTCTCGAACTTCGGCGCGTCGAAGGTGTGCCCCGAGATGCTCGCGAGCGGCGTTCCGCTCGACATGCCGGCGCTCGGCTCCGCGAGCGTCGGACGCTTCTTCCCGAACGGCTGCACCGTGAAGGTCGACGACGAGCGCAAGGTGATGACCGTGTCGCTCTCCGGCACCGGCTACGTGAACCTGCCCGTCGCGCGCCGCGTCGGCTTCGGCCTCACCGCGACGGTCGAGTACCTGCCGGACTTCCGGCTCGAAGAGGACGCGCTCTACGTCTGGGGACGCTTCGGACGCTTCGTCGCGCAGCCCGACCTCCGGATCCTCGGCGCGGAGAACGCGCTCGTGAGCCTCGCGACGCAGACGCCGCTCGGGAACGTCGCGCAGGTGATCGGCAACGGGATCGTCGCGAGCGAGATCGGCAAGGGCTTCACCGTCGTGAGGCAGGACGACGGCGATGCGTTCGCGCTCGGACACATCGAGCCGCCCGCGAAGCCGCGCCGCGAGCTCCCGGTCGGCAAGGACCACGTCGTGCTCGCGAGCCACGTCACGGCGGTGCGCTCCGGCGCGCGCGACTACCTCGGACCGTTCCGGGTCGAGGACAAGGAGGCGACGCTCTTCTTCGCCGCGCGCGTGCAGGAGGCACCGGTCGTCTTCACCGTCCTCGAGCGCTCCGTGGGCGAGGCGTGGCGACGCTCGTACGAGCAGGGCCAGCCGATGGGCCCACCGCCGGGGCCGGTCGTCGGCCAGGGCACGCTCTCACCGAACGCGTCGCGCTTCCCGTTCGCCGTGACGAAGGGCTCGTATTACGTGGTGGTCGAGAACGCGAACGCGAACGCGGCGCCGCTCGCGCCGCTCGGCGTGCCGCTTCCCACCGGCGAGACGGTGGCGAACGTCGCGTACAACGTCGAAGTCGGTCCGCGTTGAACGGTCAGAGCACGTTCGACGTGTTCTTGATCGCTTCCTCGAGGAGGTCGTCGGAGGACTTCGTCGTGCGCGCGGGCTTCTCCGGCTTCTCCGCCTTCGCGGGCGCGGCCTTCGCGGGCTTCTCCGGCTTCTCGGGCGGCGGCTCGGCCGCGGGCGCCTGGATCTTCACGGTGCGGATCCCGCCCTTCGCGGGCGCCGGCTCGGGCTTCTCGGCCTTCGCCGTCTCGCGCGCGGGCGCGGGCGGCGGCTCGGCGTGACGTGCCGGAGGCGGCGAAGCCGGGGCGCGGAAGCCACGCCCGGTGACCGTGCGCGTCGTCTTCGTCGGCGCGACGACGCCCGCCCGGCCGATGCCGTTCGATGCGCCGATCGCCCGCGTGTCCGGCGCCGCCTCGGGCGCCGACTGCGTCGCGACGACCTGCGCGGGGGGAGGATTCACCGGAGCGACCTGGACCTGCTGCGCTCCCGCGGCCTGGGCGAGCGCTGCGGTCGCGACCGCGTTCGTTCCGGACATCGTCGCGACGTTCGGAGCGACGTTCGTCTCGGCGGCTTCACGACGAGCAGCGGCTGCAGCGCGCGCTTGCTGGTCCTGGTTCGCCTTCATCAGGATGCCGAAGCTGCCGCCGGCGACGACGCCGGCGAGGAGGATCGCGACGCCGCCCGTCAGCGTGGGCCGACCACGAGACGAGACGGTCTGCACCATCTGCTGCCCCGTGTTCGAGCTCGTGTGACCGGCCATCGCAACCGGCGAGAGGGAGTGCGGAGCGTGCGGGGCCGCGAGACGACGCGCATCGGCGTGGATCTCGGGCGCGAGCTCGACGCTCGCCGGCGGCGGGTACATGTCCCGATGCGAGCGAGGGGCGGGGTACCCGTGACCATGCTGCTGGTGCGAGCGATGGGACGGCGCCGACGTGAACGCCGGCGGGAGCGACCCGCGGGGCGCGGGCGCACCGTACGGATCGCGTGGCTCGCGAGACTCTTCTTCGTAGCGGGGCGCGCGGCGGGCAAACGGCAGCAAGGGAGTCGCTCCTCGGTGAGCGGAAACAGCACCTCACGTCGATGCGAAACCCGAGCCACCCGCTGGACGTCTGCCGAGGCTCGATTTCTCGCGTGATCCCCGATTGCGGGCCCGACCTGGGGGTCCATCGATCCAGGCCTCCTGGCCAGAGCTGCGGTCAGTGCGATGATGTGATCGTCCCGCGCGCTCTCTGCGGATCACTTCAACGGAGGCGGAAAGGCATCGCGGTATGCCTTCATCGCGCCCTTCTCGTCGACCTCGTGGTGGAAGCCGGTCGCGCGGCGGAAGAGGCCGCCGTCGACGGTCACCGGATACTTGATGTGATCGAGGGCGCCGACCGGCAGCCGGGGGAGGCCGAAGCGACCGAGCGCGGCGTTGAGGAGGACCTCCGGGATCGGCACGTGCCGCCGTCCCGTCTCGCGGATGACGACCGAGAGCGGCACCGGCTGCGGACCGGCGACGTTGAAGACGCCGCGCGGGCGTTTGTCGAGCGCGAGGACGAGCGCCGAGACGACGTCGTGCTCGTGCATGAACTGGAAGAGCGGGTCGTAGCCGAGGATGGTCGGCACGCGCGAGCCGCGGAGGAACGTCGCGAGCGTGCCATGGCCCGTCGCGCCGAGCGTGTAGACCATGCGGAGCACCGTGGTCGTGAAGCTCGGGTGCCGCCAGAGCGCGGAGCCGGCGTAGAGATCGGCCGCGACGAGGTCGGCGAGCTCGGGGAACGACGCGAGCCCCATCGGCGGCTCGTCCTCGGTGTGGAACAGCGGTGAGTCCGCGGCGGCGCCGTAATAGGTGTGCCGGCCGACGAAGACGACGTGCTCGACGCCGTACGCCGCCGAGTGCTCGAACACGGCGCGCGTTCCGCCGAGGTTGATCCGGTAGCGGTCCTCGCTCTGGACGACGAGATGCGTGACCGTCGCCATGTGGATGACGGCGTGCGGGCGGACGCGGCGGAAGACGTCCTCCGCGGCACGCTTCCGGATGTCGAGCTCGTGCATCTCGACCGCCGCGGGCGCGTCGCGGAAGGGACGCCGATCGATCCCGATGACGTCGTGCCCCGCTTCGAGGAGACGCTCGGCGAGGAGGCGACCGAGCCTTCCCGCGATCCCGGGGACGAGGACCTTCACGACAGCTCTCCCGTCCGACGCTTGCGACCGACCTCGATGAGCTGCGCGATGCGCGACTTCACCTTCTCCACGTTCGCGATCACGACGTCGTCCTCCTCGGTGCCGGTCCCCTCGAACGTCATCGGCGCCGAGTACTGCACTTCGAGCTTCGCCGGCAGCGGCATCGCGACGAGCCACGGCGTCACCGGGATGTACGGGACGCCGAGGAGCTTGCCGAGGCGATAGGCGTTCGTGAGCGTCGGCACCGCCTCGCCGCCGCCGAGGAACGCGAACGGCACGATCGGCGTCCGCATCTTCATCGCGAGACGCATGAAGCCGGTGCCGAAGTTCACGAGCGAGTAGCGCTCCTTGTAGAGCTTCGCGGTGCCGCGCACGCCTTCGGGGAAGACCATCAGCATGCGCTCGTCGGCGAGGAGGCGCTCGGCGTGCTCGGGGAGACCGGTGAGGTGGCCGAGCCGGCTCGAGAACTGCGAGGCGAACGGCAGCTTGTTCATGAACTTCTCGACCATCGCCTGCGCGAGCCGCGGCGGCTCGAGGTCGAAGAAGCACGAAGCGATCGTCATGATTCCGTCGAGCGCGAAGCCACCGGAGTGGTTTCCGACGAGCATCGCCCGCCCGCGACGCGGCACGTGCTCGGTGCCGTGCGCCTCGAACGAGAAGTAGTACTTGTGGAAGAGGCGCAGCAGCGTGAACGAGCGCGCGAGGTGCTCCTTCGAGACGCCGTACGGATCGACGCCGTACGCGTTCCAGGGGATCTCGAGCCTCTCGAGCCGTTCGGTGACCTCGGGATCGACGGGTATGCGCAAGAGCGAGCCTCTCGGGGAAGAGAGGCTACAGGCTACAGGCTCCGGGCTTCAGGGGTCCATCACGCAGCGGACCGCAGATGCGAGGCGGTCAGTGCGTCGAGGAGACGGAGCGCGTCACGGGCGCACGGGAGGCCGGCGACGGTGACGACGGCGGGGTCGGGATCGACGGTGAGCTCGGCGCGGAGGGCTTCGATCGCCTCGCGCCGCGCCGCTTCGATCGCGCGGCGCTCGTCGGCGGTGAGGAGCGCGTCGAGGAACGCGGCGACGTCGAGCGAGAGCTGCGCGTGGCGCGTCTCGTCCTCGGCGATGACGCGCATCGCGCTCTGGATCCGCGCCTCCGACGCGTGGCTCGCCTGCCAGTGCGCCACGAGCGCGCCGTAGGTCTCGCGCACGCAGCCCTCGACCGCGTTCTCGAGCGCGATCGCGAAGACGCTGCGCGCGGGCGGCGCGGCCACGGACGGCTTCGTCACCGTCGCGCCGAAGCGTCCGGCGAGCGCCGTCGTCGTCCGCGCGTGGCGGATCTCGTCCTCGCGGCTCGCGAGCGCTTCGCGGACGAGCGACGGCGGCGCGCCGAGCGGCGCGAGCTCGCGCGCGAGGCGCTCGAACGAGAACACGCTCGCCGCTTCGAGGTAGGCGGCGTCGGCGAAGAAGCGGCCGAGCGCGTCGTCGCAGTCGTCGGTCGCGACGCGCGGGGCGAGCCCGGCGGGCTTCCGCCCGATCGCGCAGTTCGGGTTGCCCTCCTTCACGAGGCGGGTCTGCTCGACGGACACGTTCCCGCTCCGCGCGACGCGGAGGACGTGCTCCTCGATCTTCGTCCCCGTCCCGCAGTCGGTGCCGGACTGCGCGCGGATGTAGAACCCGTCGGAGGCGACGGACGCGTTCGGCTTTCCGTCACACATGATCCGGTACGTCCCCGTCTTCGTCGCGGCGAAGCCCGCCTGCTCGACGGTGGAGATCCCCGACGGCCCCCACAGCGCGTTCTCGCCGCCACCGGCGCCGATCGTCTCGACGACGTCGCCGCGGGTCGTGACGAGGAAGCGGCTCGACGCGATCTCGCCGCCGGTCCGATCCATCGGCCACCCCAGGAGAGCCGCCGCGGCGAACTGGCTCTTGCACGTCGCCTTGTCGGCAGCCAATCCACACGGGACACCTTCCGTGTCGACGACGACGGGAGGGGAGCCCTCCCCCGCATACAGGAACACTTCGCGGAGCTCGATCGAATCGACGGTCGTGCCCTTCAGGACGCCGCGAAGGGGCCGGTACGTGTTCCCTTCGCAGAGGTCGACCGCGCTCTCGGGCAGCGGCAACGTCCCGCTCGAGGTACCGCTCGACCCGCTCGACGACATGCCGCTCGACCCGCTCGACCCGCTCGACCCACTCGACCCGGACGAGCCCGTGGTGGATCCCGACGAGGCGCCGTCGACGGTCGAGACGGCGCCTCCGCAGGCGACGAGACCAGCGAGAGCAGGGAGGAGGAGCGAGAGAGGGACGCGGCGCATGGCGTCCTGCCAAGCACTGGTCGCGCCAACGGCTCACCTTCACGTTTCACGCGGAATACGGCAAGCAGCCGTGTGCCAGCCTGTGCCACGCGCTGCGTCATCTTGCGCCCACTGCCCCGAGGACCGGCCGCCCCGGTTGACAGCACCCGCGGTGCCGTA
>JBDHVE010000085.1:0-37569 GCA_039809485.1 Polyangiaceae bacterium
TACTGCGCCTCGTTCCAGGCGAACTTGCCCTCGCGCGGCGCCCACCAGCCATTGCCCTTGCCGATCGCGTCGGCGAGCGTCGCGGACACGAACTGCCCCGTCTGGGGATCCTTCAGCTTCGCCTTGAACTCGCGCGCGGCGATGACGTTGTTGCCGGGCGAGCTCGCGGCGTAGGCGCGATCGAGGGTCTTGTCGACGGAGGCGCCGAAGACGGCGTCGATGCGCGCCGAGACGGCGGGATCGAGCTGCCAGGCCTTGTCGAGCTCCTTCCGGATCGCGGCGCGGTCGCGACGCGTGATGGCGTCCTTCAGCGGGCCGCCGTTCTTCAGCTGCGCGTTGACGGCGTCGAGCGCCGTCGACTGACGGTTCGACATCTCGCTCTCCGCTTCGGCGGCGATGAAGTCCTTCTCGAGCATGATGCCGTAGCGCGCGATGAGGTCGGCGGCGGTGCCGTACGAGCCGCCGGTCGAGATCTCCGCGCCGGCGCGGCCGTTCGCGAGCTGCTCGAACCAGTGCCAGTAGGTGAGCCACGACTCGCTCGTGTTCGACTCGGTGCCGGTCGCGGCCTTGTTCATCGCCTCGAGCCAGCTCGTCGTCGCGTAGAGCCAGCAGTTGCCGATCGACTGCCGCTTCACCTTCGAGTGGTCGACTTGGGTGATGTCGTCGACGGACGCGCCGGTGCCGTCGCCGTCGGAGCTCGTCGACTTGTCTTCCTCGACCGCGCAACCCGCCGCGCTCGTCGCACCCAGGGCCAGGAGCGAGGCCATCGTGAGCCAACGCGAAGTCTTCGTGAGATCGAGGGGCATCGAATATTCCTCCGAACGGGGGTCGAGTTCGGAGGCCCCTCGTGCGAGCCGCGTGCCCGACGTCGGGCAATGTAGGACACACCCGCCAACGCGTGTGATTTCAGGCGATTCCTACGTCCGCCACCGCCCGCGCCGACCGCGAGCTGATGGACGGACGATCCAGCTCCGCCGTCGTGAGCCGCCCAGTGACGTGCGTCTTCAGTCTTCAGTCTTCGGTCTTCAGCCCCGGAGACGTGCGTCTTCCGTCTTCCGTCTTCCGTCTTCCGTGGGCCCGGCTTCGCTTCCGACCTGCCGGGCCGACCACGCGACAGCGCGCTCTCCGCAGCGAGCGAAGCGAGCTGCGCTCTCGGCGCGCGACAGCGCGCTTCGCCGAAGGCGAGTCGGGGGAGGCTCAGGACCGAGAGCGAGCGAAGCGAGCGAAGGTCCTGAGGGGGACGAAGTCCCCACGTGACAAAGGAAATCTGACCGCGGCTCCAGCCGTAGGCGCGGAGCGCCGAAGGCTGGAGTCGAGGTCGGATTCAGAACCCGACGTCGAACGCGCCGCGGACCCCGACGTTGAACGTGTACCCGACGCTGCTCCCCGACTCGGTGTAGAGCGGCTTGTTCCGGATCTCGTCGGGGATCGGGAACGTCGAGCCGGGGAGGCCCGCCTGCGGGCGGCTCAGGAAGTTCAGATCGAAGCCGAGGAAGGCGCCGGCGCGGACGTAGCGCGACACCCAGTACATCGCCTGCGCTTCGACGCCGACGTTGACGCCGCGGACGTCGACGTTCGGATCGAGGACCGTGAGGCGCCCTGACGGGATCGACGAGCGGAAGAGCGCGCGCTGGAGCGACTGGTCGTAGATGTACCCGAGGTGGGCCGTGATGCCGGGCGACACCGGACGGAGCGGCAGCGAGTAGCCGGCCTCCAGCATGAACGTCCAGAAGTCGAACTCGGTCGTGTCGTTGACGCGCCAGCGAGCGCCGAGCTTGAGGTCCTTCAGGCGGAGACCGGCGCCGACGGACCACGTCACGCCGTTCGCGGCGGTCTTGTCGAACCCGAGGCTGTCGGAGATGCCGCCGAGGTCCATGCGCGTGAAGCCGAGGTCGGCGGAGATGTAGATCGCGCGATCGACCTCCTTCTCCTCCTTCGGCTTCTCCGGCGCCGCCTCGACGGGCTGGTTGGCCTTCGCGGTGTTGGCCGCCGTCTCCGTCTCGTTCTGTTGCGCGGCCTTCTCCGCCTGCTTCTTGTCCTTCGCCGCCTTGCCCGGCTTCTGGCCTGACTGCGAGGACGGGGTTCCCCCCGCGGGCGTGTTCTGGGCGAAGGCGGGAACGCTCGTTCCGAAGACGAGCGCAGCGACGAGAGCGGGGATCGCGCGCGCGCTTGCGGCGCAGCACGTCCTGGCGAGACGCATCATGCGGCGCATTCAACTCGAACTGGGGCGCGATTGCCACAACGACGTGCGTGAACGCCCTCGCCTATCGTCAACGGGTCCGGACGGCCCGCCGGACGAGGCCGACCCCGCCCAGGATCAGGGCCGCGAGGAGCAGGAACGCGCCGACCGCGGCAGCGACGAAAGGCGTGACGATCCGCTTCGGAAGGGCATCGTCGTAGACGACGAGGCGGGCGCTCTCGATGTTCGCCCTCCCTTTCTTGTCCTCGCCGAGCTCGAGATCGACGTGGAGCTTCTGCGGGGCCGCGCTCGGATACGGTCCGAGGAAGCGCTCCGCGACGAGCGCCCGACCGCCGAGCCCGCTCGCGCCCCCGGTCGCGTCGCCGTAGACGCGGGTGGGCGGCTCGTGGCTGAGAAAGCCGATCTGCTCGAGCACCTTCTGACCGTCGCCGCCGACGAGGCGCATCGAAATCGGCATCTCGAGCTCCAGCGCGGAGACGCCGCGCGCCGCCTCCTCGTGCGACACGTCACGGCGGTCCACCGTCACGCGTGCCGAGAACGTGTAGCGGTGGCCGGCCTTCGCCGCGATCTCGGCCGACGCCGGCGTCCCGAGCGTGACCGGTTGATCGACGAGCACGTTGCGGCCGTTCCACTCGTAGTAGAACCCGCAGCCGAAGAAGAGCCCGCCGCCGAGGAGGACGATCCCGACGAGCAGGAGCGCGAGCGCCACCTTTCGCATCGCGCGCCAGTCTAGTCACGGGTGGGCCGGTTTCGCTAACCTCCTCGCCCCATGTCGGTCCTCGCCGCGCTCGAAGTCGGAAAGGCGTACGGCGAGCGCGTGCTGCTCGCGAAGGTGTCCGTCACGATCGAGGAGGGCGAGCGCGTCGGCGTCGTCGGCCGGAACGGGACGGGCAAGAGCACGCTCGCCAAGATCCTCGCTGGGGTCGAGCCGGCCGACACGGGCAACGTCGCGACGAGACGCGGCGCCCGCGTCTCGTACCTCGCGCAGGAGCCGGAGCTCGATCCGGGGCGGACGGTTCGCGCGGTCGTCTTCGAGGGCCTCGAGCAGTGGACGCTCGCGCTCGACCGGCACACGCGCGCTACGGAGAAGCTGACGCATGCCGCGCCCGGCGAGGACCTCGACGCGCTGCTCGCCGAACAGAACGCGGCCGCAGCGGAAGTCGACCGGCTCGGCGGCTGGGACCGCTCGCACGAAGTCGAGCGCGTGCTCGCGCATCTGAAGATCACCGATCTCGATCAGCTCGCCGGGACGCTCAGCGGCGGACAGAAGCGCCGCGTCGCGCTCGCGCGCGTCCTCGTCGGCGCGCCCGACGTCATGATCCTCGACGAGCCGACGAACCACCTCGACGCGGACAGCATCGACTGGCTCGAGCAGTTCCTCGTCGAGTCGTTCCGCGGCGCCGTCCTCCTCGTGACGCACGACCGCTGGCTCCTCGACCGCGTCGCCGATCGCACCCTCGAGGTCGACGCGGGCAGCGTCTACTCCTACGACGGCGGCTACGGCGAGTACCTCGCGCAGAAGGCGGAGCGCCTCGCGCTCCAGGAGCGGACGGAGAAGAACCGCCAGAACTTCCTCCGCACCGAGCTCGAATGGCTCCGGCGTCAGCCGAAAGCCCGCACGGGCAAGCAGAAGGCGCGGATCAATCGCGCCGAGAGCGCGCGTGACGCTCCGCCGCCGCGCGAGGAGGCCCGCGTCCAGCTCTCGGCCGACGTCGCCGACGCCGGGCGGAGCATCCTCGACGTGAAGGGGCTCGGGCTCCGGCTCGGCGATCGCTGGCTCGTCCGGAACTTCGACCTCGCGCTCCTCACCGGCGACCGGCTCGGCATCCTCGGGCCGAACGGCGCGGGGAAGACGACGCTACTCCGCGCGATCGCGGGCGAGCTCCAGCCTACGGAGGGCACGATCGCGCAGGGCCGGCGCGTGCGCGTCGCCTACCTCGATCAGCAGCGGCAGGCGCTCGAGCCGGACCTCTCCGTCCTCGACTGTGTCGCGCGCGCGGTCCCGCAGGTCGAGAAGGAGCGCGTCGACCCACGCACGTACCTCGAGCGGTTCGCGTTCGACGTGCCCTCGCAGAAGAAGAAGGTGTCGGCGCTCTCGGGCGGCGAGCGCGCGCGGCTGGCGCTCGCGCGTCTGCTCGCTTCGGCAGCGAACCTCCTCCTCCTCGACGAGCCTTCGAACGACCTCGACACCGACACGCTGAGCGCGCTCGAGGACTTCCTCTCCACCTACGAGGGGTCGCTCCTCGTCGTCACGCACGATCGCTACCTCCTCGATCGCGTCACGACCGGGATCCTCGCTTTCGAAGGCGAGGGCAAGGTGATGCGCTACGCGGGGGCCTACCAGGCCTACGCGACGCTCCGCGCCCGCCAGGACGAGGAGGAGCGCGCAGCACGCGCCGAGGCGCGCGCGGCGGAGGAGCGCGCGCGCGTGAAGAGCGAGAAGCCGAAGGCGGCAGGCCTCTCGAAGAACGAGCAGCGCGAGCTCGACGGGATCCTCGAGAAGATCGAGGCGGCCGAGAACGCGGCGGCCGAGATCGAAGAAGAGCTCGGCGACGCCGCCCTCTACGTGGTGGGGGCCGATCCGGCGAAGGCGGAGGCCGTTCGTGCTCGGCTCGAGGCCGCGCGCGCGAACGTCACGACCCTCACGGCGCGCTGGGAGCAGCTCGAGGCGAAACGCGGCGGCTGATGCGCCGGCTCGGAGCGACGCTCGCGTGCGCCGCGACCGTGCTCGTCGCCGCGCGGGCGCGGGCCGACGTCGTGACGCCGCCGCGGGTCGTCGATGCGCCGCTTCCTCGCTGCGTGAAGGAAGAGCGCGGCATCGTCCGCGCGGACGTCGTCGTCGACAGCGCGGGCGCCGTCTCGGAGGTCGAGGTCGTCGAAGGCGCCGCGCCCTTCGTCGAGCCTGCGGTGGAAGCCGCGCGCGCGCACGTTTTCGAGCCGGCGAGACGCGACGACGTCCCGATCGCGGCCCGGATCCGCCTCGAGCTGCACGTCCCCGCCTGCGCGGCGGCGGCCATCGAGCCGCCGACGACGCCACCGCCGCCGACCGCACCCTCGAAGCCGCGTGCCACCGATGTCGCCCTCGTGCGCGGCCGGCGCGAGACGTACACCCCGACGGAGCGGCAGCTCGGTCGCGCCGACATCCGCAACGTGCCGGGTGCGTTCGGCGACCCGTTCCGCGCGATCGATGTCCTGCCCGGCATCGTCCCGACGATCTCCGGCCTCCCCTTCTATTACATCCGCGGCGCACCGCCTTCGGCGGTGGGCTACTTCGTCGACGAGGTCCGCGTCCCGTACCTCTTCCACTTCGCGCTCGGGCCGGGCGTGATCCAGCCGGCGCTCGTCGATGCCGTCTCCGTGCATCCTGCATCTTTTCCGGGTCGCTTCGGACGCTTTTCCGGCGCGGTCGTCGAAGGCCGCACGAGGGACGCGCCGACCGAGCTCCGCGGCGAAGGACAGGTCCGGGTCGTCGATGCCGGTGCGTTCGTCGAATCTCCCCTCGCCGGCGGACGCGCCGCGGTCGGCGTCGGCGGGCGCTTCTCGTACAGCGCGGCGCTGCTCTCGCTCCTCGCCCCCGACGTCACGATCGCTTACCGCGACTACAACGCCCGCGCGTCGTACGCGCTCACCGACCGCACCCGCGTCTCGGTCTTCACCTTCGGCAGCTTCGACTACGCGTCGCAGGTCGAGGACGGCGTCGACAACGTCCTCTTCGCGACCGAGTTCCACCGCGTCGACCTCCGGCTGGACCACGTCGGCGCCGACCGCTCGCAGAGCCGCGTCGCGGTGACCTTCGGCCTCGACCGGACGCGGCTCGAGGACCGCCGCTTCGCGCGCGATCACCTCCTCGGGGTCCGTGCGCGTCACCGGCGGACGCTCGGCGATGCCCTCGAGGTCGAGATCGGCGCCGATACGTTGATCGACTTCTACTCCGGAGATCTGCCGAGCCCGTATGCGGTCGACCGCTCCGAGTACCAGTCCGCCGTCGAGCTCTTCTCGCCGCGCACCGACTCGGCGACGGGCACCTGGATCGAGGCCAGGCTCCGGCCCGGCGCCGGTGTGGAGGTCACGGCGACCGCGCGAGGCGACGTCTTCACGAGCGCGGGGCGGGTCGTCTTCGGACCGAGCCCGCGACTGTCGGCGCACGTCCCGCTCACGAAGGAGGTCGCGTTCGTGGCGGCGATGGGGATCGCTCCGCAGCCTCCGTCGTTCGCGGTGCCGCTCCCCGCGGTCGGCTTCCGTGGGCTGCCGGGCGGGCTCTCGTTCGGCTACCAGAAGAGCGCCGGCGCGGAGGTCGCGCTCCCGCTCCGGTTCAAGCTGCAGGCGATCGGGTTCCACCACAGCTACCGCGCCCTGCGCGACTTCGCGGCCGGTCGCGACCGGAGCGACGTCGAGCTCCCGACCGACGTCACGACCGGCAGCACCGTCCAGGCCTACGGCCTCGAGGCGATGGTGGCGCGCCGGCTCGGCGAGCGGTTCTCCGCCTTCGCGAGCTACACGCTCTCGCGGAGCGAGCGCGGGAGCACGCGCTATCTCGCGGCCGCGGTGTCGCCGTTCGATCGCACGCACGTCCTGCAGCTCGGAGGCGGCGTCGATCTCGGGCACCGCTGGCGTCTCTCCTCGCGGATGGTCGCCTACACCGGATGGCCGGTGCTCGAGGACCTCGCCTCGCGGCTCCCGACCTTCGTGCGCCTCGATGCGCGCCTCGAGAAGAGCTGGGCGTTCCGCAAGGCGGGTAGCATCTCGCTCGTGCTCGAAGGGCTCAACGTCACGGGCTCGCAGGAGACGGTCGGACAGCAGTGCGACGACACGGGCTGCAGGCGGCGGACGTTCGGTCCCGTCGTCATCCCGAGCGTCGGCGTCGAGGCCGTGCTGTGAAGTGGCTCCTCGCGATCGCGCTGCTCGCGGCGTGTGTCCCGCCGACCGGCGAGACCGACCCGAAGGGCGCAGCCGGGATCCGCACCGAGCCGACGCCCGCGACGCGCGGCGAGCCGTTCGTCACCGACGACGGGTGGACCGTCACGATCGATGCGCTCTACCTGCGCGGCTTCCTCTTCGCGCTCAGCCAGGTCCCCGGGACGGGGAGCGAGAACATCGCGCAAGAATATGTGTGGAACGCACGTGAACGACACGAGCTGTTCGTCCCCGCCGTCCGCGAGGGCCGCGCGCTCGTGAAGCTCGATCTCACGCCGGGCTACCCGGGCTCGATCGTCGACAACGACTTCGTCCTCACCGCCGGCGTCCCGGAGGCCGTCGCGCGGCGCTTCTCGCAGAGCGAAGAAGGCAGCTCACCCTTCGGTGCGTCAGCTGCCGCCCCCGCCGTCGTCCTCGTCGCGACCGGCGTGAAGGACGGCGTTCGCGTCGTCGTCGACGTCGCGTTCTCGTCGTCGAGCGACACGACGCGGAGCCTCCCCGTCGACGTGGTCCGGAACGACCTACGGCTCGCCCCCTTCCCCGTCGCGGGCGAGGAGCTCTTCGCGTACGCCGGGGACGGCATGCGCCTCTTCCAGCCTCTCGCGGATGCGGACGTGGCGCCGCGCGACGGGCGCGTCACGACGGCCGAGGTCTCGACGGTGAAGGCCGAGTGCGTCGGCCGCGGAACGTTCCCCGCGCCCGACGCGTCGCCGGAGACGCGCTGTTCGTTCTCGCTCGTCGACCTGCTCCGGATGCGAGCGCCCGTGATCGTCGGCGCGCCCGCGCTCGTCGTCGGCGGAAGGCTCGGGTCCGGTCAGGCGCCCGACGCGAACCCGTAGACCTCGGCCCGCTCGAGCGCCGCGAGCGCCGCCTGGCGGACGAGGAGCGCACGCACGGCCCAGACGTCGCGGAAGATGCGGTACCGGAGCGCCGTCTGATCGAGATAATCGACGCCGGACGAGCCGCCGGTGCCGGTGCGACGACCGATGACGCGCTCCACCATCCGCGCGTGGCGCTGGCGGAACACGACGAACGCCTGCTCGAGCGCGACGAGCTCGTCGACGATGACGCGCGGCCACGCGAGGAGCGGCAGCTCGCGGTAACTCTCGATGAACACGATCGCGGCGCGGATCCGCGAGGCGCGGGCGCGCTGGTCCTCGGCGACGTCCTCGGCGCGGAGGAACGCGCGCGCGCTCTCGGTCTCGCGCTTGTAGCGCGCCTCCAGACGCTCGGTGTCCGCCGCCGACAGCGCCGCGCTCTTCGCGAGGGCGAGCGCCTCGTCGGCGCAACGCGCCTGCGAGGCCGAGTAGGCATCGATGAACGCACGGACGCGCTCCGCGTCGTCGGCCTGCCCCGGGGTCGAGCCCTGGATCGGCGTGCGGTAGAGCCAATCCTGGATCGCTTCGAGGAGCGTGGGCTTGTCGCCCAGCCGCGCTTCGACGCGCCGGTACGCCGACGACGGCGAGCCGTCGTGGTTCTTCAGCGCGTTCATGTAGCTGTGCTCGTGACCGAGCGGGATCCGCTCGGCATCGGGAAGACCGATGAGGACCTCGATCTCGCGGAGCTGCCCGGACTGGAACCCGCTCGCGGGGCTCAGCTTGTCACGGAACGCGAGGTAGTCCCGCGTCGTCATCGTCTCCATGATCTCGAAGTGCGACGCGACGTGCTGGAAGAGCTGCGACATCCGCCGGATCCCGCGCGCCGCCGAAGCGAGCGCCTGCTCCGGCACCGGCGCCTTCGCGAACAGGTTCCGCACGGAGACGAGCTCGCGGAGCGCGAGCTTGAACCAGAGCTCGTCGATCTGGTGCACCGTGATGAAGAGCACCTCGTCGTTCGAGAGGCCTGCGTCGGTCGGCTCGAGGCCGCCCTGCAGCGCGAGCAGCTCTTCGACCTTGATGTAGTCCCAGTAGGCGGTCGGCTTCCGGTTCACGGGCCAGACCTTCCTCCTCTCGCGGCCTCTCGACAAGAGTAACTTTTGCGCGGATTCAGGGCACCACGGTGAGGTCACTGCGCCAGGCGGTGCCGTCGCCTGCTTCGCCGTAGTCGTTGCTCCCCCAACAGTAGAGGTCACCGGCGCCGCGGAGCCCGCAGGTCGAGTACGCGCCGGCCGTGACGCTCGTCCAGTCCGTCGCGGCGCCTATCTGGACGAACGAGCTCTGCGGTGCGTTCGTGCCGTCGCCGAGCTGGCCGTAGGTGTTGTCGCCCTTGCACCAGAGCGTGCCGTTCGCGCGGATCCCGCAGACGTGGAAGACGCCGACCCCGAGCGAGGTCCAGTCGTTCTCCGCGCCTGCCGCGGCGGGCACCTTCGTCCAGTCCCACGTGTGGAGCGCCGAGCCCTGGAGACCGTAGAAGACGCGGTCTTGCACCGCGACGTCGAGCGCGGTCCACGCCGTCGCCGTCCCCTGCTTCTCGAACCCGGTGTAGCCGAACCCGAAGCACCAGAGCGACCCGTCCGCCTTCAGCCCGCACGTGCTGTCGAACGACGTCGCCACCGCCTTCCAGGTGTCGGCCCCGACCTTCGTCGGGACGGCAAGCGCCGCGTTCGAGCCGTTCCCGAGCTTGCCGAAGATGCCGTCGCCCCAGCAGTAGAGCGATCCGGCTGCGATCGCGCACTGGTGCCAGTAGCCGACGTCGTAGGCGCTCACGGTGAGGTTCGTCGGAGCAGGCGCCGCGCCGGCCGCCCAGCAGTGCAGGCTGTCGTTCGTCTTCGTCGCGCATGCGCCGAGGTAGCCGGGCTTCACCGTCTTCCAGTCCGCGGCGGCGCCGACCGGAACCGGCGTCTGCGAGGCGGCCGTCGTGGGCATGCCGCCCATCGCGCCCCAGCACGCGAGCGAGCCGTTCTTGCGCACCGCGCAGGCGTTGTTCGCGCCTCCGGCGGCGTAGGACCACTCGCCCACGTTGCCGCTCTCGGTCGAGAGGACGATCGGAGCGAGCGGGATCCGCCCTGCGACGTCCATCACGAAGAGCGCCGCCGGCTCGCGCGAGAGCACGACGAGCTTGTCGGCACCGAGAAAGGCGACCGACGTAGGTTGCCCCGGGACGGACGTCATCCCGCCCGGGAGGCACCCGTTCCCGTCGAAGAGATCGAGACGGGCCAGGACGAGCTGCATCGCCGCGGGCGTGTGCGCGTTACCAGCTGCGACGACGGCGAGATACCTGCCGTTCGTCGCGATGTCGACCGGGAGCACCGCGAACGGCAGCGCGGTGGCTCCGCCGCTTCGCAGCACGACCGGGATCGGCCCGTCGCCACCGCACCCGTAGTCGGTGCGGTAGTACTCCGGCGCCGTCGTCGGAACGCCGCCCGGTCGCTGAGCGGTCGCGATGACGTCGTCCTCGTTCGTCTCGTCGCTCGCGGGCGCCGCGATCATTCGCCAGGCGACGCCGGGCGCCCCTGCCGCCCCGTTCGACAACCGCTCGAGGTGCGGCCCATCCGCGCCCGTGTCGACGAGACGAAAGACGCCCGCCTCGCGGAACGTCGACACGCGGAGGCCCTTCGCGGTGACGACGACGTCGCGAAGATCGTCCCGGAGGAGGAGCGTGCGCGTCGCGGCTCCGCCGGCGGCAGGAAGGGTGACGAGCTCACCGGTCGCGCATGCCACGTGGATCGCGGACAGGCGCGCGTCGTACGCGATCCCGCGCGGCTCGGGACAGACCGCACGGCGCGCCGCGATCGTCATCGCGGGCATCTCGATGCTGACGACCTCCCCCGTCCCACGGAGGACGACGTGCGCACGCGTCGGGCTCTCGATCGCGATGCGCTCCGGCCTCGCGGTGCGCCCGACGTCGAGCGTCCCGATCACGCGTCGCGCCGCCACGTCGACCGCCTGCACGCGACCGCGATCCGGGTCGGCGGCGACGGCGAGCGACGCGCCGGCGTGGACGGCGAGCGTCCCGCCGGAGATCGGCGGCGGAGCTTCCGACTGCGTCACGGTCGGACCGAACGAGGGCGGGATCCTCGGCATCGTGGGGAGGCCGCCGCTCGACGAGCTCGGCTCCGAGCTGGGTGAGGTCTCTTCACCTCGGCCCTCGCCCCACCTCGGGTATCCGGTCTCGTAGTCCGGCAGACAACCCGCTCCGGCCACGATGGACCCCATCACGATCGCGTGAAAACGCCGCATCTCGACCTCCTTCGCACCCCTCGGAGAGCACCCTGCAACAGGAGAGTTCGTCACCGCTTCGACGGCGAACGATCCGGCGAAGAAAAAGGGATCGATCCACGACGAGCCGGTGACTAAAGGGGGGCCATGAACCGTCCGCGGAGCTGTGCGCTGGGGGGCGCGGTGCTCGTCCTCGTGACGAGCGCTGCGGCGCATGCCGATCCGGAGCCGACCAGGGCCTCGGGCGCGAAGTGGGTCGTCGAGACGAAGGGGACCGCGTGCGAAGCGCATCGCGCGGAGCTCGAGCAGGAGGTCTCACTCGCGTGCGCCGCGTTCGAGAGCTCGTGTCGGGTCGTCCCGACGCCGGCAGAAGCGGAGCTCCGTGCGACCGTCGACTGCGAGAGCTCGCCGGAGCGCTGGAGCCTCGACACGCGCACGATCGAGGGAGCTCGCCTCGCGCACGTCGACCTCGAGGGCACCGACTCGGACCGCCTGCGGCAGGCCGCGATGGAGATCGCGCGCGACGCGGCTCCCGAGCACTTGCTCGCGATCGAGGCGCTGAAGAACTCGCTCGGTCAGGGCGACAAGCCCCAGGTGTTCGATCCGGAGAAGGGCAAGATCGGTCTCGCCGTCGCGGCACGCGGAGCGGTCACGAACAATGCGACATCGATGGGCGGCGGCCGCGCGCTCGTCGGGCTCCGCTTCTCGCCGGTCTTCGCGCTCACGTTCGGCGTCGGCGGCGAGCTCGGCGGAAGCGGTCTCGACGCGCGACGCCATGGTCGCGGCGGCATCGGGATCGTGGTCGGTGCGCCCTTCACGTCGAGGACGACCGGAGCAGCGAGCATCCTCGGCTTCGGCCTCGAGGTCGGGCCGGACGTCGGCCAGTACTACCAGCGAACAAACGTGCTGCCGTTCGAGACCCGGATCGCGACCGTCACGCGCGGCGGCGGCTTCGCGCAGGCGAGCCTGTTCGCGCAGACCGGAACGACACGTGTGCGTGGCTTCGCGGCGCTCTCGCTGCTCGTCATGTCGAACGATCGCGATGCTCTCGCCGGCACGCTCGACGTCGGCTTCGCCGTCCCGGGGCTCTGACGCGCGATGCACCTCGTCCGCGACCGAGACACGACCCCTCCGAGCGAGCCGTCCGGCGTCCGGCGGCTCACCGCTCCGGAAGAGGGCGCGGTCGTCGAGTCGCGGAAGACGCGACCTTCCTGGCCTGAGCTCGTGTCGCTCGTGCGCGCGCAGGTCCGGAGCCTCGTCGGGCCGTGCGCGGATCTCGAAGATCTCACCCAGAGCGCGCTCGAGCAGGTGCTCCGCGCGATCGACTCGTTCGAGGGTCGTGCGGAGCTCTCCACCTTCACGTACCGGATCGCGTCGCGCGTCGTGATGAACCACTGGCGTTCGCTGCGGCGGTATCTTCGGCGCTTCGTCCTCGCGTTCGAGGACGTGCCCGAGCCGGAGGCCGGGCGCGAGGGCGACCCGATGCTCTTCGTCGAGCGACAGCGCGCGGCGCGCCTCCACGACCACCTCGAGCGGCTCTCGCCGGACCACCGGATGGTCGTCGTCCTCGCGGACCTCGAGGATCTCCCCGCGTCGCGAATCGCGGATATCCTCGACTGCCCCGAGCCGACGGTGCGCTCGCGCCTCAAGCGCGGACGCGCCGATCTCGCGAAGCGCTTGGCACGCGACCCGATGTTCGCGGAAGACGCGCGAGGAGGTGGCCCGTGTGCTGCACGCTCGGGTTCGACGCCGACGACGTGCTCTCTGCGCTCGACGGCGAGCGCGGAGACGGCGAGCGCGCCGACGCGCAGCTGCACGTCGAGCAGTGCGCCGCCTGCCGGGAGGTCGTGCGGACCCGCACGCTCGCGAAGGAAGCCTGGCGCGCGGCGCTCCACGCCGACGACGCCTTCACGCGCGAAGCGAGCGAGCGGCGCCTGGTCGGTTCGTGGCCGAGCGCGCGACCGAGGCCGGTTCGCCCGTTCGTCTTCGGGTTCGCGACCGCGGCGCTCGCCGCCGCCGCCGCGATCCTCCTCGTGCGTGCACCGGCGCAGACCGCCTGGCTCGAGCGGCGCGCGCCGGCGGTGCTCCACGTCGCGCCCGTCGAGGCGGCTGCTCCGCCGTCGACCGCGCCCGAGCCCCACGTGGTCGCCACGAAGGCTCCGCTTCCGCCCGCGTTCTTCGTCACGAGCCGCTGCACGACCTGCCGGATCGGGACCGAGCCGCTCCCGCCGGGCGCCACGATCCCGCCCGGCGCGAAGCTCACCGTGCCGAGCGGAGCGCACGTGATGCTCGGCTTCGCGTTCGGCGAAGGGCTCGTCGATCCCGAAGCGGGCGCGGAGGTCGAAGGACCCGCCGTCGCGAGCACGACGTCCGACGGCACGCTCTCCGTCGAGCGCGGCGTCGCGCAGGTACGCGCGCCGCACGAGGTGACCGTCATCGTCCCCGGCGGGCGCCTCGTCGCGAAGGATGCATCCTACAAGCTCGAAGTGACCGAGCGCGGAACCGTGCGCGTGAGCGTCGTCTCGGGCACGGTGACGCTCCACCGGACGTCGCCTCCGTCGTAGCGCACGCTCGGTCCCGGCGAGACCGCGACGCTCGGCGAGGATCCTGCGCCGCCGGCGCCGAAGCCCTCCGTGGTCCCCTCCCCCGCGCCGCCGACGCCGGCTCCGACTGCGCTCCCGGCGACGACGCCCGACGCGGACGCGACGACGTTGTCCGAGGCGCGGCTCCGGGCCCGGGGCGGAGACGCATCGGGGCTCGCCGTCCTCGAGAAGCTCGCTGCGGCGAAGACACCGACGGCGCGGCGTGCCGCGTTCACGCTCGCGGAGCTCGATCTCGCCGGCGGTGACCGGGCGAACGCCCGCCGCCGCCTCTTCGAGCTGCTCACCGCGCCGGAGGACGCGCTCGCGTTCGACGCCGCGACGCTCTACGCGCGCACGTTCACGACGCGCGCCGACCAGGCCGAGGCCTGGCGTCGTTACCTCTCGACGCTCCCGCACAGCCCCTATCGCGAGCGCGCGCTGCTCGAGCGTGCGGAAGCGATCTTCGACACGAACGACGCACGGCGACGACCCGAGGTCGAAGCGCTCCTCGCCGAGGTGCAGAGCCAGCGGCTCGCCGAGCGCGAGACGCGCCAGCTCGAGCGCATCCGTTACCGCTTGAAGACGGCACCTTGATCAGCGACGGAAGCGCGCGAGCAGCTTGCCCGCGGCTGCCGCGATCGTGGCGCCGAGCGAAGCCTCGCCCGTGCCCTCGACGAGCTTCCCGAACCGCCCGAGGACGACTTCGAAGATCACCTGGTTCGTGAGCCCCTCGGTCGGAACGGTGGCGACGCGCTGTCCGTGCGCGTTGTAGACGGCGTACCAGGCGCTCGCTCCGCCGGACTCCCACAGGATGCACGACACGCTCTCCCACGGATACGTCGCGCGCGTGAGGTGGAGCCCGAAGCCGTCGACCGCGACGGTCCCGAAGAGGACGCGCTGTCCGGCCGCGAGCGCGGCGTCGTAGCGGGGCAACATGATCTCGGCGGCGACGTCGCGGACGTGCGCGGCGAGCTCGACGTGCCCCGGCAGCTTCTCGTCGATCGTGATCGGCGTGCCGCGGAACGGGATCAGCACGAGCTCCGCGGTTCGCCGCACGGAGACACCGAAGCCGAGCCCCGTGTCGGCTTCGTGTTCGAGCTCCTTCCACGTCACGTCGCGGATCTCGTCCCACCCGTAGGCGAGCCGACCACCGTGGTCCTCCCACGCGACGCCGCGCTCGTGGAGATCGAAGCGACGGATCCGTCCCGTCCAGCCCTTCCACGCGAACACGGCACCGAGGGGCACGAAGAAGACCCCGATGATGGCGATCGCCGCGACGACGGTGCCCGTCGAGGCGGTGCCCCGCCGGAGCTGATCGACGGTGAAGAGCGTCGAGAGGACGGCCCACGCGGCGAGGAGCACGACCCCGAGCGCGAACACGATCCAGCCGACGACGGGGCTCGCTTCGGTGCGCTGGCGGAGCGCGCCGAGGTCACGCGCAGGCAAGACGGTGATCGGAACGATCGTGGCAGGCGGATGCACGAGCGGCGCGTTCATACCGCCGTCGTACGTGTGGACTCGCGTCCGCCTCCCCTCACCGGCCGCGGTTCGTCGGATGCGCGCAACGCGACTTCACCACGCAGAGACCCTTCTTGTTCTTGCAGTCGAGCGTGGCCTCGTAGTGCTCCGGCTGACCGCCGGCGGAGCAGCAGCAGTCGCCCGCCGCCGGTGCCGCGCTCGCCGTCGCCGTCGCCAGAGGCTCCGGCGGCTTCGCGGCCGAGGGCGCGGCGGTCGTCCTCGTCGTCGTCACGGTGCGCGTCGACGGCGTCGCCGTCGTGCTCGCCGTCGCCGGCGGCGACACCGCCGCGCCGTTCGTCACCGCGGTGGGAGCCGCCGAGGGCTCCGGCGCCGCGCCCGCTCCGTCCTTCTTCCCGCATCCAGAGCCGGCGCAGCCGCCGACCGAGATCCCGACCACCACCGTGAGCACCAGCCAAACACGCAACGACGACATGAAACCTCTTCGCAGGCTCTTCGTCGTCACTGCACGGGGTGCGCCACGTCGTGCGAGCGTTCGTGTGCACGTCCTCGCGGCACGCGAGCGCGGAGTCGTGAGCCCGACCCCGCGCTCGCGGTCATCGTGCGCAGCCGGCGCTCACTTGAAGCGCATGCAGCGGCCACCGATGTACGCGGCCTTCGCCTCGGGACGCTGGATGCGGAGGACGTCCTCGCCCTTGACCGGCTTCGCGTTCAGGTCCGAGCGCGAGCTGCCGTAGCCGACGCCGCGGTACTTGAGCGCGAACTTCCCGGTGAACGTGCCGCCGCTCATGTCGAGCGCCGCCTCGTTCAGGTTGCCGTGGAGGTCGACCCAGGGCTCGTCCCCGTTGTTGATCCGGATGACGTCGATCTGCGCGCCCGCCCCCGACGCGAGGCTCGCGCGGCCCGGCGCGGAGACCTGCCAGGACTTGTCGTGCGTCTGCGCGCCGGTGTCGGGGTAGTGGTAGTTGTGGTTGTTGAGCGGGCTGCCTGCGATCGGCAGCACGTCACCCGCGTCGAAGGTCGCGTTGATGTCGGGGACGGCGGGACAACGACCGCCCGACTGCACCGTGCCCTCCATGCTGTTGTTCAGCAGGTTGCCGTGGTTGTCGATCTGGGTTCCGCAGCCCGAGGTGTTGCCGAGCGACTTCGGCGACGCGGTGACGTGGTCGAGGACCTCGTCGGTCGCGAGCTGACCGCCGTCCCAGGCGCAGAAGGCGGCGAGCATCGCGTTCGTGATGCAGTTCATCGACTTCACGTCGAGGAGGTCCTTCGGCGCGATCGTCTGACCGGCGAAGTCGATCCCGCTCGCGCGCGGCAGCTGACCGTCACGCGAGAGGATGTTGGCGGGGTAGAAGAACGTCGGGAACCCGTAGGAGCCGTCGAACGTCCCGCAGTTGTTGCCGTGGAGGTCCACGTAGATCTCGGAGCCGAACTGGTAGTTCAAGCCGAGGTTCCGCGGCTGATCGGTCGGCGGCGGGAGGATGACGCCGGGGCCGGGCGGACCGGTCCAGCCCTCGTCCTCCGGGCGCGGATCGCCGAGCAGACGACGTGCAATCGTGATCGACGGCCCGTCCCAGCCCGTCGGGAGGAACTTGTTCCAGTCGTCGTCCCAGATCTGCGGACGATGGGTCGCGATCCACGCCTTCACGTCCGGGTTCCCGCCGTTCGCGGCGGCGAGCGACTCGATCCACGCGCGGACGCGGCCCGCGGTGATCTCGTACTTGTCGAGGTACACGGTCTTGCCGGGGTGCGCCGCGTCGGTGAACCCCGAGACCGGCAGCGACTTGCAGCAGCTCTCGTGCTGCGCGCCCGCTTCGTCGACCTCGCCGAGACCGCACGTGTCGCCGCCGAGGTGCACCTTGCAGCTCGGGGTCGTGATGCACTTGCCGGCGTAGCTGCACGCGATCTCGCAGTCGCTGTCGGCCTTGCAGCCCTTGCCCTCGGCGCACTTCGGCGCATTCGGTCCGCCGCAGTCGACGTCGGTCTCGAGGCCGTCCTGCTTGCCGTTGATCCCGCCGCCGCAGTCGACGGTGCAGGTGCTCGCATCGCCGTTCGCGGGCTGCGAGACGGAGCCGTCCGGAGCGGGTGAGCCCGAGGAGCTCGCGCCGCAGTCGGGTTGCCCCTTCGCGCACGTCGGATTCGTGTCGACGCTCACGCTGCCTCCCTCCGTCGACGTGCATGCGGATACGAATGCCACGCTGCCGAGCAGAGCCAGCATCGTCACAGCGACCACTTCGGTGCGAATCACGGAATCCTCCTCGTTGCGAATTCGGGGCACGAGGGGCCTCCACGCAACTTTGGTGCACACGCTCGAACTTCGACGTCCGGTGCACCCGTCGACCTCAGCTCTTCCATGGACTTCTCGCGAGATCTCCGGCGCTCGCGACGTCGCCGGCGCGTTCGTCGACGGAGATCACCCTTCGCCGGCGCCGCGGTCGTCCGTCGCGAGCGGGGCGGCACTCTGTGGCGAGCGATGACGGTGGCGCGGCTCTGCACACCGCGCACACGCCTTCGGGCGACGCCGCATCCGCGACACGTGACCGCCTGGAGACGGCACCGACGGTAGCCCCGGGTCCGGGTGCATGCTACCGCGTCACTCCGCGATGAGGTACGTCCGCGCGCTCTCCGGCCTCGTGCTGGCCGCCTCCTCGGGCGCGCTCGTCTTCGCGTGTGGCGACCGGGCGAGCGAGACGGCGCCGCCGCCCGGCGCCGTCGTCACCACCGGCGACGCCGGCGACGGCGCACCGTCTCCGCGGTGCGGCGAAGAAGACGCCGAGGGCCTCCCCTTCACCCGTGACGAGGGCTCGAGGTCGGTGACGGTCGCGTGCGAGGGGCAAGCGACGGAGCTCGCGGTGAGCACGATCGGCGAAGGCCTCGTCCGCCTCCGGTACGGGAAGGACGCGCGCGGATCGATCGCGGGCGTCGTCGCGGCGGCGCCGGACGCCGAGCCTCTCCGGCTCGGGCGGCGAGGCAGCGCCCTCGTCGTCTGCACGACGGCGCTCGAAGTGACGTTCGTGCCCGGCGCGTGCCGCGTCCGCGCGACCGACGTGGCGACGGGGGCGGTGCTCCTCGACGACGGCGACCAGGGCGGCGTGAGACGCGCGAAGCGCGTCGCGCGCGGCAAGAGCGCGCCCGACGACGTCCTCACCGTCGTGCGCCCGAGCCCCGCCGGCGAGCGCTTCTACGGGCTCGGCCACCACACCGCCGCGTCGCGCGGGCTCGATCTCCGCGGAAGCGTCGTCGACCTCTACAACACCGACGCATACGACAACGCGGCCGGCGGCTTCCGGCCCGACGCGAACCCGCTCTACGAGAGCATCCCGTTCTACGTGGGGCTCCGAGAGAAGATCGCGTACGGCGTCTTCACCGACAACACCTTCCGCCTCCAGGTCGACTTCGCGAAGACCGTGGGCGACGCGGTCGCGATCGCGGCGTGGGGCGGCGCGATCGACCAGGTGCTCGTCGCCGGTCCGCGCATCGCGGACGTCCTCCGCCGCTACACCGCCCTCACCGGGCGGACGCCGCTCCCCGCTCCATGGACCCTCGGCCTCCACCAATCACGCTGGGAGGGTCCGTGCGACGGCAGCCCGGCCGAGCGCCCGTTCTGCTCGGCGACGCAGATCGAAGGCGTCGTGAAGACGTTCCGCGATCAGCGCGTCCCGCTCGACGGCGTCTTCCTCGACATCCAGCACATGGACGGCTTCCGCTCGTTCACGTTCGACAAGGCACGGTTCGCCGACCCGGCGGCGCTCACGACTGCGCTCGCCGCGCAGCACGTGCGCGCGAGCACGATCGTGGATCCCGGGATCAAGGTCGATCCCGCGTGGGACGTCTACCAGGCGGGGCTCGCCGGCGGTCACTTCCTCCGTGCTCCCGGCGCGGCCTCGCCGTTCGAGGGCGAGGTCTGGCCGGGCGCGTCCGTGTTCCCTGACTTCACGTCGCCGGCGGCACGCGCGTGGTGGAGCGGCCTCGTCGCGGGCTCCGCGGAGCGTGGGATCGCAGGGATGTGGATCGACATGAACGAGCCGTCGAGCTTCACGAGCGGCACGGTCCCCGACACACTCGCTGTCGCGGGCGACGGCCGTCCGACGACGATGGCCGAAGCGCACAACGTCTACGGCTTCTTCGAGGCGAGGGCGACCTACGAAGGCCTTCTCGCCGCACGCCCCGCCGAGCGCCCGTTCCTCCTCTCACGCGCCGCGTTCGCCGGCCAGCAGCGCTGGTCGGCGGTGTGGACGGGGGATGCGCCGAGCACCTGGACGACGCTCGCCGGCACGCTCCCGCAGCTCCTCTCGCTCGGCCTCTCGGGGATGACGTTCGCCGGGAGCGACGTCGGCGGGTACTCCGGAAGGGAGGAGTCGACGAGCGATCTGTACTCGCGGTGGATGGCGCTCGGCGCCGTCTCACCGTTCTTCCGCGTGCACGCGGAGAAGGACGCGCGGCGGCAGGAGCCGTGGGCGTTCGGCGAGCCGGTCCTCGACGCGACGCGCGAGCTCGTCTCGCTCCGCTACGAGCTCTTCCCCTACCTCTACGCCGTGTTCGACGAAGCCTCGCGCACCGGCGCGCCGGTGCTGCGTCCGCTCGTCTTCGAGTTCCAGGACGATCCGGCGACGCACACGATCGCAGACGAGGCGATGCTCGGCCCGTCGCTCCTCGTCGCGCCGGTCGTCGCGAAGGCAGCGACGACGCGGGAGATCTACCTCCCGCCCGGCACGTGGACCGAGCTCCGCTCCGGCGCCGTCCTCACCGGCGGGGGCAAGACGACGATCGCGACGACGCCGGAGTGGCTGCCGAAGGACACGCTGCCGCTCTACGCGCGCGAGGGCGCGATCCTGCCGAGGACGCCGGGGATCCAGCACACCGGCGAGCGGGACGCGGCGCCGCTCGTGATCGACGTGTTCCCCGCGCGGGCGAAGAGCACGTTCGTGCTCCACGAGGACGACGGCACGCGCGGCGGGCCGTCGTCGCGCATCACCTTCACCCTCGCGCGGACGACCGAAGGGGCGCGCTTCGAGGGCTCCGCGCGCGAGGGCGCATACGTCGCGCCGCACGCGAAGGTCGTCGTCCGCGTGCGCGGGGTCGCGTCCGCGCCGACGTCGGTGCGCCTCTCGGGCCAGCCGCTCGACGCCGAGACGTTCGCGTGGGACGCGGCCGACCGCTCCCTGTCCGTCACGCTGCCGTCGGCGGCGGTCCCGTTCGTGCTCGAGGTCGCGTATGCGGCCGAAGCGACGCCCGCCGACAACGGCATGGTCGACGTCCCGGTCCGCGTGAAGCTCCCGCCGGGGACCGAAGCGGCGGCGATCGCGTCGTCCGCCACCAACTGGACGCACGTGCCGCTCGTCCGCTCCGGTGACGAAGCGACCGGCACGATCCGCGTCCCGCGTGGAGGCTTTGCCTTCTACAAGGTGACGCGCGGCTCGTGGCCGACGGTCGAACGGACGGCGGGATGTGCCGAGATCGAGAACCGGCACGTGCTCGGTGCGGCGAAGCCCGCCTCGATCACCGTCGCAGCGTGGGCCGACCGCTGCCCGTGACTCAGCGCGCGAGCGGACCGAGGATGTCGATCCCGTGCCGTGCCGCGATGCGGACGAGGCGTTCGACGTCGGGCGGACCTGCTTCCGGCAGCTCGGCGCGGAGCGCTTTCGTGCCCGCCTCGCGCACCATCCCGACGAAGCCCACCGGATTCGTGAGGACGAGCATCGTGATCGGTGTCTTCGCGCGGAAGCCGTGCGCGACCCCGGCGGGAATGTGGACGTACATCCCGGGGCCGGCGGGCGTCGGCTCGTTCGTGAAGAACGTGATCTCGCCCTCCAGCACGTAGAAGGCCTCGTCCTCGTCGCCGTGACGGTGGTAGGGCGTCTCGGAGCCCGCCGGCAGCCTGCACTCGGCGAGCGAATAGGGCGCGCCGTCACGTCCGCACGTCTTCACGGTGAGGAGGTTGTCGAGGAACCAGATCCCGTCGCCTTCGCCGGGCTTCCGGACGACGAGCTCGCGACGGCGGGGGAACGTGGAGGTCTGGGCGGCAGCGGTCATGGTCATGCGGGAATCCTGCGCGGTCGACAGCGGGACCGCCACGTACGAAAATGACGATCGATGGTGCAAAAACGGACCACGCTCGAATGGGACGATCTCCGCTTCGCGCTGTTCCTCGCGCGCGACGGCTCGGTACGTCGCGCGGCGCGCGCGCTCGGGGTCAGCCACTCGACGGTGCTGCGCCGGCTCGCGTCGCTCGAGTCGAACATCGGCGTCCGTCTCTTCGAGCGCCGCCCCGACGGCTATGCGCTGACGTCTGCCGGCCAGGACGTGTTCGAGACCGCGAAGGACCTCGAAGACGGCGTCTCCGCGCTCGAGCGACGCGCCTTCGGACGTGACCTCCGCCCCGCCGGCCCCGTCCGCATCACGCTCGCCGATGCCCTGGTGCCGCCGCTCCTCCCGCTCTTCCAGGAGCTCCGCGCGGCCTATCCGGACATCGACGTGACGGTCGATGCGGGCACCGGCTATCGCGATCTCGCGCAGCGCGAAGCCGACCTCGCGCTCCGGATCGCGCGCGAGCCGCCGGCCGAGCTCGTCGGCCGGCGCGTCGGTCTCGTCACGACCGGGGTGTACGGCTCGCGCGCGTACCTCGCGAAGCAGCGGAAGAAGGGTCTCGCGTCGCTCGACTGGATCGGGTTCGAGGCGGGGTCGACGATGCTGTTCGAGACGTGGCGGACCACGAACGTGCCCGCCGCGCGCGTCGTCCTCCGCGTGACGACCGCATGGGCGATGCGCGATGCGGTCGCGGCCGGCGTCGGGGTCGCCGTCGTCGCGCGCATCTGCGGCGACGCGGAGCCGGACTGGCAGCTCGTCCACGCGCTGCCCGACGACGTCGCCGCGCCGCTCTGGGTCTTGTCGCACCGGGACCTGCGGACGACGGCCCGCGTGCGGCTCGTCCGCGACTTCCTCGCCGACGCCCTCACGAAGCGGAAGCTCCTCGAGGCCAGCGGGCGTCGTGCTCGCGCTCGCACGAAGCCGGCGCGCGATTAAGCTCTGCGGAGATGCGGGTCGCGCACCTCTCCGACGTCCACCTCGTCGCGTCTTCGTCCGACGTCGGCTACCGCGTCCGCACGAGCGCCGTTCGCTTCGGACGTTCGCGCGACGCGATGGTCCGCGCCGCCAAGCTCGCCCGTGCGCTCGACGCCGTCCGGCAGAGCCGCGCCGAGCACCTCGTCGTCTCGGGCGATCTCACGGAGCTCGGCGACAAGGCCGAGCTCACGCTCTTCGGCGAAGTGCTCGAGGCCGCGGAGCTGCCGCCGAGCGCCGTCACGCTCGTTCCCGGCAACCACGACGCCTACTCCACGCCGGACGCGTGGGCGTGGAGCCTTCGTGGCCCGCTCGCACGGTGGGCGGGCACGAGCGCGCCGCCCGGAGGGCTCCGCGTCGTCGAACGAGGCGAGGTCGTCCTCGTCGCGGTCGACACGACCCGACCGCAGCCCCTCGTGTTCTCCGGCGGCGACTTCACGGACGCGATGGGGCGCGAGCTCGAACGCGTCCTCGCCGACGTCACGCGCACCGATCGCGTGTGCCTCGTCGTCACGCACCACCCGCCGCTCCTCCGGAAGGACACGACGATGCACCGGCTCCTCGACACGCTCCACGGGGGTGAGCGGCTCGTCGATCTGCTCGCGCGTCACCCGCGCGCCGCGCTCCTCCACGGGCACTTCCACGCGAGCGCGGATCGGGCGCTGCCCGGCGCTCCGGTCGGGTCACCGCCGCGAATCTTCGGCGCCCCGGGCGTGGCCGACGACGGGGACGCGCCGCGCGTCCGTGTCTACGAAGCGGGGGCCGCTGGCATCGTCGCGCTCGCGTGATTCCTCGCGTCGCGCGCGGAGCACCTCGAGGAGGAGCGCGGGGGAGTCCGTCACGATCCCGTCGACGCCGAGGTCGACGAGCTCGCGCATCCTCGAAGGCTCGTCGATCGTCGCGGCGACGACGCGCGACGGGACCATCCCGCGGGTCTTCTCCCGCGCGGCCACGTCCCAGCCGACGAGCTTCGTGAGCGCGCCCCACGCCTGCGAGGCGATCCCCTTCGGCGCCACCGTCGTCGCGTGGCCTTCCCCCCGGCGGAGCGCATGGTGGGACGAGCAGTCCTTCTCCGTCATCGTGTCGACGAGGACGATTCCCGGGTCGACGTCGAACGAGAGCGCGTCGCCCCGGACGAGCGCCGAAGCGCGCTCGTAGACGTCCTCGTGCGGCGTGAGGAAGACGTGCTCGAAGCGCGCGCCCGCGTCCTTCAGCGCACGCGTGATCGTGGTGACGAGCGGCTTCGTGAGGTCGGCCTTCTCGGCGGGCAGCTTCAGATCGAAGAGAACGCACCGGAGCGCTTCGCGCGGGACCGCCCAGCGGAGGAGCTCTTCGAGGGTCGGGATCGTGACTTCCGCCGGCTTCCCGTCGACGACGTAGCCGAAGTGGCCACGCAGCTCGTCGAGCGTGAGCTCGTCGACGGCGCGACGGTGCACGCTGCCGACGTTCGGGGTCGCCGGCCGGGCGAGGACGGTCAGCTCCGCGCCGACCTGCCGCGCGAGGGCGATCGCCCCGTTCGGCTCCCAGTCGTGCCACAACACGACATGGCCGTCCTTCGTCAGGCAGACGTCGATCTCGAGCCCGTTCGCGCCCTCGTCGAGCGCGCGCTGCAGGGAAGGAAGCGTGTTCTCGACGGCCGCTGCAGCGGCACCTCGATGCCCGAAGACGAGAAACGGCTCCGGTTCGGGTCGTCGGACGTCAGTCACGAGGTCATGCGTGTGCAAGCCGCGGACCCGTCCGCGCGGACATGGCAGCCGCACGCGGTCGCGCTATGCTGCCGCTCCGCATGAGCGAGAGCCCCGGGGGGCCCGACACGCGCCGCATCACGACCTTCCTCCTCGCGCTGCACCAGCGCTCGCACGAGCTCGGCCATCGTGCGATGCAGCGGTTCGGGGTCGAGAGCCTCCGCGCGCTCGTCCCGTTCGACGGCGCGCTCGTCGCGGTCGGGACGGTGCAGAACGGCGAGGCACACGCGCACGACGTCCTCCTCGTCGACGAGCCGGCCGAGCTCATGACGAGCTGGGCGGCCGTGAAGGACGAAGACCGCCTCGCCTTCGCAGCGACGTCCTCTCCCGGCACGACGGTGAGCATGTCCGCGAGCGGCCCGATGTACGAGGGCTGCGAGCGCATTCGTGCGCACTGCAAACGTTTCGACCTCGAGCACATGATGTGCACCGCGCACGTCTACGCCGACGCGGGGCTCTACTGGGTGCTGTCGCTCTATCGCTCGGCGGAGCGTCCGCCGTTCACGGAGGACGAGCGCGTCACGAAAGAGCTCCTCTCCCCTCACCTCTTCACGGCGACACGGAACGCACGGATCCGCGAGCTCCGCGCGATCGCGAGAGTCGGCGGCCACGGGCAGGTCGCCGCGATCGCGAGCCCGACCGGGCTCGTGCTCGAAGCGGAGGAAGGTCTCGTCGACGCCTTCCGTGCGGAATGGCCGGACTGGAAGGGGCCCTTCCTGCCGAAGGGGCTCGCGCTGCCCGGCCTCGCGGGACGCTACGCCGGCGAGCGCGTCGTCGTGCGTGTGGACGTCGCGGACGACGCGCGGCTCGTCCAGGTCCGGAGGCGGGTGCCGGCCGACGACCTCACCGCGCGCGAGCGCGAGATCACCGAAGCGTTCGCCCTCGGCGAGTCGCATCGCGAGATCGGCGACCGGCTCGGGATCGCGCCGGCGACGGTCCGACGCCACCTCGCGAACGTCTACGAGAAGCTCGGCGTCTCGAGCAAGACCGAGCTCGATCGCATGCTCCGGAGCGCGGACTAACCCTTGAAGTAGTCGAGCGTGGTGGCGCTCGTCTCGTCGACGAGGCGGAGCGTCGGGAGCGCGGTGTCCTCTGTCGCGGAGCGCACGTACTTCAGCGTGAAGTCCTCGTTCGGGAGGTCACGGTCGTGATTCAGGCTGGGGTCGCACGTGCTCTCGTACCGCTGGCGCTGTGCGGTCGTGTGGAAGCGGATCGTGTCGCCTTCCGCGAACGCGGTGCCCTTCGTCACCTGCACCGCGTACGACTTGCAGCCGCCCATCCCGCCGTCCTCCGAGCGCACCCAGAGGAACGAGCCGTCTGGCTCGAAGGCGATCCCGAGCCCGCGATTCGGGGCCATGTCCCAGAGGTCGTTCCGGCCCTCGAACCACACGCCGGTCTCGAAGTCGTACGCGTTCGTGGCGAGCCCGTACTGCATCGACGTGCTCCACCGATCGAGCCATGTGCCCTGGAGCTCGGCGGGGACGCTGCCGGGCGTGTCGTCGGCCGGCGTGGTCGTCCCTCCGGAGGAGGAGGACGCCGGGCTGGAGGACGTGGAGGAGGACGGCGACGTGGACGTCACCGTGCAGGCGGACAGCGCGAAGAGGGTGCAGAGAGAGAACGCGCGGAGCATGGCTCGGAGGATGCGGCGTCCTGCGCCGACGAGCCATGCACCAGATGCACCATGCGAGAGCGCGGCCGATGTGACTAGACTCGCACGCGCATGGACCTCGCCTATCGCCTCGTGAACGTCTTCGCGCTCGAGAGCGACCGCTTCTCGGGCAACCCGCTCGCCGTCTTCGAGGACGGCAGCGCGCTCGACGAAGCGGCGATGCAGGCGCTCGCGCGCGAGCTGAACCTGTCCGAGACGACGTTCGTGCTCCCTGCGACGCAGGCGGAAGCGACCGCGCGCGTGCGCATCTTCACGCCCGCCTACGAGATGCCGTTCGCGGGGCATCCGACGCTCGGCACGGCGCATGTCGTCGCGGAGCGCACCGGCGCGCGCGATCACGTCGTGCTCGAGATGAAGGCGGGGCTCGTCCGCGTCGCGACCGGAGGTCCGCGCGTCGAGCTCCGCGCCGCGCGTCCGCCGGCGACGCGCGCGTGGGACGCGGCCGAGCCGGCGACGCTCGCGCGTGCGCTCGGGCTGCCGCCGGACGCCTTCGCCTCGCCTCCCCTCTGGGTCGACACCGGCGTCGAGCAGCTCGTCGTCCGGCTCGCGAACCGCGAGCTCGTCGCCGCGATGAATGCGGACCCGAACGCGCTCCTCGCCCTCGCGCGTTCGGAGCGCACCGGCGACGGCATGGTCTACGTGTTCGCGGAAGACGGCGGAGAGGTCGAGGCGCGGTTCGTGTTCTCCCAGCACGGGTCGCTCGTCGAGGATCCGGCCACGGGCTCGGCGTGCGCGAACCTCGGCGGCTATCTGCTCGCGACGGGCGCGAAGGGCCCGCTCCGGCGCGTCGTTCGCCAGGGAGCGGCCGTCGCGCGCCCCTCCGAGCTCCACCTCCGCCTCGACGAAGCCGGCGCGATCTTCGTGAGCGGCCTCGTCCGTCCGGTGGGGCGAGGGACGCTGACGGTCTGACGCGAGCCTCAGGGCGCGACGCTCTTCGCGGTGCGCAGGAGCTCGGCGCACGTCCGCGCCACGCGACGGATCGCCGTCTCGTCGAGAGCCCGCCCCTCGTCGAGCGCGCGCGCAACCGGCGCGTAGAGCAGCTTCGCGAACGTGCTCACCCACGGGTCGCCGTACCAGCTCCGCGAGAAGTCGACCTCGTCCGGCGCCACGTCACGGACGAAGACCTTCTGCTCCGCGACCGCGAGCGGCTCCTCGAGGAGCGCGACCGCGCGCACGCCGGGCGGACGCGGGCAGCCGGCGAGGAACGTCGCGGCGCGTGCGCGTTTGGCGGCGTCGGGCGCGTGCGACGCGACGTCGTGCGCGAGCTCGTGGATCGGCACCGCCGGGTCGACCGCCTCCTTCGCGTGGGCGACGGGATGCGCGCGCACGAGCACGAACGAGCCGCGCTTCGCCCCGCGCGTGCTCTCGACGTCGGGCCACCACACGAGGAGGACGGTGAGCGGCGACGTGTCGGTCGCGCCGTGGAACGCGCGCAGCTTCGCGGCGAAGCGCGAGACGGCGGGGTCGCGAAGACGCGCCTCGAGGCGGGACGCGAGCGAAGCGTACGCCCGGCTCTCTTCGAGCAGCGGCGCGAGGCGCGGCCGGAGCGTGTCGTGGACGCGCCGGACGACGGCGACGTCGTCCCGCGGGAGGAACGTCGCGAGCTCCGCGTAGGCGGCCTCGAGCGTGGTCGCACGATAGAACGCCTCGGCGAAGCGGTCTGGCGCCTTCGCATGACCGAGGACGAGCACGTCTCCTTCCGCTTCAGGCGGGTAGCTCCGCGAGCGCACGCGCGCATACGCCGCGAAGAGCGCGTCGTCGCCCGGCGCACCGAGGCCGCGCGCGTCCCACGCGTCGCGGTACTCGGGCTCGTTCTTCTCCGGCAGCCATCGCGAGACGTTGTCGACGATCTCGAACACGTCAGCGGGCTCGCGGTACGCGACCTCGAACGCCGGAGGCGCAGAGGACGACGGAGCGGAAGGCGGCGGAGGCGCCGACGAGCGGCTGCATCCCACGAGCAGACCGGCGAGGAGCACCGCGGCACGCATGGCCCCCGATGCTCGCATGCGGGAGGGAACGCGAGAAGTCGGCTCAGCCGCGGGCAATCGTCCTCCGGCGGCACGCGACGTGCTCCTTCTCCGGGTGGAGGTAGCGATGCACAAGCCCGAGGAAACGAAGAACCCTGCGCTCGAGCCCGAGATCAACGCACCCGACCTGAAGCCCCAGCCGTCGCCCGGTCCGCTGAAGAACGAGCCGACACCCGAGCGCGCGCGCGAGGAGAAGGAGCGGATGGAGAAGCGGGCCGAGCAGAAGCACTGACGACGTGCGGCCGAGCTGCGGGAGGACGGCTGGGGAATCTCCAGCCTATGATGCGAGCCATGACGTACGAGAAGCTCACGGAGCTCGTCGTGGCGGCGATTCCCGCAACGCTCGCCCGCATCGGAGAAGCGCACGCGGGAGAGCACCTGACCGGCTACGCCCTCCTCACCGACGACGCGCTCTCGACGCTCTCGCACGTCGCGTGCACCGAGGAGAGCCTCTCGGAGAAGAAGCACGTGCGCTTCGCGGAAGTCTCGCCGGTCGAGTGGACGATCGACGACGGTCGGGGTGCGTTCGACGACGCGCGTGCGATGCTCTCGTCGCTCTACCGTGCAACGAGCAGCGCTCCGACCGCTCTCGGCGAGCACGTCGAGCGCGCCTTCGCGGCGCTCGTCACCGCTCTCGCGCACGCGAAGGCCAGCGGCCACTTCGGCGAGGACGTCGTCCTCGTGGTGACGAGCACGGACCCCTCGGAGGAGCTCGAAGAGCTCGCGTCGCGGGCGGTCGCCGACCTGAACGCGCCGGACGTCGTCGAGCTCTGGAAAAGCGCGTTCGCGCCCTAGGCTCACGAGCGTCGCCCTGCGCTCGCGACCTGGAGAAGAACCTCCAGGAGCGCATGAGCTTCTTCCCGAGGCGCCGCCGACTTGGCCCCACGCGGGGCCGCCTGCGACGATCCAGGGTCGGGGGACGGAGGTCGACGATGGTGACAGCGCGCATGTTTCGGACCGCCTGGGTGTTGCCCGCGCTCTTCGCTGTCACCGGCTGCGCCGACGACGCCTCGAACGAGATCGGGTCGGCCCATCTGAGCGCGGCGATCGTCTCCGGGACGCGATCCACGGCGTCCGCATCGCTGACGCGCCTCATCGCGAACGAGGCGGCGCCGCTCCCGCTCACGACGTCGCTCTTCCCGTCGTCCGGTGGACGGCTGCACGTGACGGTCACGCGAACGCGCACGACGGCGGGCGCGGTCGACATCCTCCTCGACGGCGAGCTCGTCGGCAGCGTGCCCGGCCTCGAGGCCGTGGCCACCCTGCTCGTCGACGGCGCTTCGGCCGGAAGCCACGCCGTCACGTTGCGTGAGCGCGGAGCACCGCCGGCGCAGATCGACAGCTTCACCGTCGTCGTCGTCGAGCAGCACTGATCTTCACAGGCTGACATCCCGGTCCTACGAGGGTCCGACCGGGAGGCAGATCACCCGCGGATTTCCCGTTCGAGACGCGTGGGCACGGCGCGTGCTCGAGCCTCGACATGCTTACCTCTCGCCTCCTCGCTCTCGCTGCGTTCGTCGTCGTCGGGCTCTCTCTCCTCGCCTGCGACGTCCTTCCCGACGAATGCGAGCTCGACGACAACGTCTGTGAAGGGAACGTCGCGAACATCTGCTATCGCCCCGGACCCGAGTCACGCCTCCGTACGAAGCGCGAGGACTGCGGGGCCGAGCGGACGTGCGTCGCCGCAGCGCGCGGCTCCGAGAACGGCTCGGCGATGTGCGCGCGCAAGGGCGCGCCGTCGTGCGCCGTCGAGGGCGAGCGCGCATGCATGCGTCGGCAACGCGCTCGGCACGTGCACGTCGCTCGGCGACGGGCGCCTCGTCTGGGTCGACTACGCGTGCCCGGCGAGCTGCTCCGACCGCGGAAGCGGCCCTGGCTGTTACTGACGACGAAGGGCCGGTCACCTCGCGGCGACCGGCCCGTTCGCATCGCGCCGGAGCGCGCTACGCCGTCATTCTTCCGCGGCGGCGTCCATCGTTGCGACGCCGCTCTTCTTCGCGGAGGCAGCGCGCTTCTTCTCCGCGCGCATCTCGCGGAGGACGATGACGTCCTCCTTCACGCGCTCGAGGACGGCGGGGGCTTCCTTCACCATCTCGAGCACGTTCACGAAGACGTGCGGCGTCTTCTGCGCCGCTTTCTTCGTGCCGGTCACGAGCTTCACGAGGCGCTCCTTCATGCGCTCCGAGCGGCTCTTCGTGATGTACGGCGCGACGGCCGCGACGACGTCGGCGTTGTTGCCAGCGTAGACGTGCGGCGCCTTGTAGAGCGGGCTGCGGAACTTCGGATTCGCCTCGAGGAAGGCCTGGACCTGCTCCTTCGTGACGCCGTTCTCCTCGAGCGCGCGCTCGTACTCGGCGAGCGCCGCCTGCTTCGCCTTGAAGAGGTACATCTGGACGCGCGAGTAGAAGTTCACGCGACCGTCGCCGCTCGTCTCGACGGGGCAGAAGATCGTGCCAGGGAACTTCTCCGTGATCGCCGACTGGACGCCGTCCGAGACGCCGGCGCTCGGCATGCAGCCGAACGGCTTCACGCTCAGCGTCATGTGCGCCTTCTGGTTGACCACGTTGAGGATCAGCTTGCCGACCTCCATGTGGCCTTCGCCGCCGCGGAGATCGTTGTTGTAGTAGTCGTGGGAGATCTCGGCGATCTTGTCCATGTCCGCCAGCTTGTAGCCGTAGAGACCGGCCACGTGCGCGAACGTCTGGAACAGCGCGCGGACGCCGAAGTCGCCGCCGTGGCTGATCGCGTACTTCGTGAAGACGCCGAACGGTCCCGAGCCGCCGAGGCCGTACTTGGCGAAGTCCCACTCGCGGAGATCGGCGCGCTCCTTCGTGTCGTTGCGGACCTCCCACAGCGTGTAGAGGATCCACGCGGTGACGAGCTGCACGTCGCACTCGGCGCCTTCCTGCTCGAGGAAGCGCTGGAGCTGGTAGTTGCCGTCGCCCTCGGTCGTCATCGCCCAGAACTCGCCGATGATGGAGACCTTCGGCTTCACGCGCGTCTTGTCGACCTCGATCGCCGAGAGGATCGGCTTGCACTTCCAGAGCGCGCCGAGAATGTTCTCGCGGCGCTCGAGCGCGTCGTGGACGATCTTCTTGCACTTCTCGAGCGCCTCGTCGGTCGCGCCCGGCACCTTCTCGTAGGGGCGCACGCGGTACCCGAACGCGTTGAGGACGTCGCCGGCGACCATGCCCTTCACGAGGGCCCAGAAGAACGTCGGGTTCAGCTCGAGGCCGACCTCTTCGCCGGTCGCCTGCTTCACCCCGCCGGTCTGCTGGAAGAGCATGACGCGGAAGCCGTCGAAGCCGGCGTCACGGAGCGCCTTGCGGTACTCGGTGACGTACATGCCGAAGCGGCAGGGGCCGCACGCGCCGGCGGTGAGGAAGACGTACTTCTGGACGACTTCTTCGGCGGTGAGACCGTGCTTGTCGCGCAGCGTGATGAGGTACTTCACCAGGTTGCCGACCGTGAAGTACGTCGGGTTGCACTGCGCGCGGTTGCCGAACTCCTTGCCGGCCTGGAACGCGGCGTTGTCCGGGACGTCGAGGACCTCGACGTTGTACCCGATGCCTCGGAACGCGCCGCCGATCAGGTAGTCCTGCGCGAGCGTGAGGCCGCCGATGAGGAGCGTGACCGACGCGCGCTCGGACCGCTTGAAGCCGAGGCCGACCATGTCCTCGATCCACTGCTCGGTCTTCTGGTCGAGCCCGAGGCGAGCGCGCTCGGCCTCCTCGAACGCGCGGAGCTCGGCGTCGACGTCGAGCTGCTCGAGGACGCGGAGCTTCTTCTTGCCGTTCATGCCTTCGAAGGTCGTGGTGTTCGCCATGGCTGTCTCCTGATCCGACGTCACTTCACTCTGCCGCGCTGGACGCGGACTGAACCTGCTGCACCCCGGACACGGGCGGCACGACGGCCGCCGGCACGTCCACGCGGACGATGTCGCCGTCCTTCGTCTTCTTCCCGAGCTTGACGATCCCCTTGTCGGCGAGGTCCTTCGCCTCCTGCTGCATCGGGCTCGTCGGCGTCACGTGCTTCGGGACGTAGCCCCTGACCTTCTCGCGGAGCGCCTCGATCTGCGCGACGAGCGCGGGATCCTGCGCGCGGCGATCCGCGACCTGCTTCGCCTTCATCTCGAGCAGCTCGAGCCGCTTCTGGTCGATGCGGTGCGCGAGCTCGTGCTGCTTGACCGACGCATCCTGCAGGCGCTCCTCGTGGAGCTTGAGCGCGTGCGCGTACGTCTTCACGCGGATCTTGATCGACCCGCCGGGCTTGTTCGCGTCGATGTCGTGGAGCGCCGCGTAAGGCGTCTTCGACTTCTCGATGATGCTGTCGATGAGGCCGTAGACCGGCGCGTCGTGACCGCACTTGAACGACGAGAGGTCGAGCACGACGACGTTCGGGTGGTGCGCTGCGAAGACGGCGCCCCAGACCTTCTGCGCGCTGTTGACGGAGTAGTTCTCCGGCCAGACGTGGTTCAGCTCGAGCGGCGTCTTGATCGTGCCGTTCTCGAGCTCCTCCCTGAAGTAGCGATCGAGGTACTCGCGCTGCTTCGGGATCGAGCGGACCGAGAGCACCGGATAGCCGAGGATCTGGAACTCGTCGGGGATCCCGTGGTTCAGGCCCGGGTCCGAGTGGTACGGGCGCGAGAGGAGGAGGATCGCGACGCGGTCCTCCGACTCCACCGTCTCGAGGATCGCGCGGCCCTTGTCCTGCAGATCGTTCTCGAACAGCGTGAGCGCCTTGAAGCCCTCGCGGCAGGCGTGGTCGTTCTCGTCCTCCGTGATCCCGAGGCGGTCACGGAAGCAGTCGAACATGCGCTTCGCGAGGAGGTTCGGCTCGACGAACGAGACGGCCGGGTCGACGTACTCGATCCCGCGCTCGGCGAAGAAGTCGACCTCCTTCGTGAACGCCGCCTTCATGACGTCGGGCGCACCGGCGACGATCGGGCACGACGCGTTGTCCATCGTGTCGGCGACGAAGTTCCCGACGTGGGTGAGGATCGGGAAGAAGATGTACTTGAGCGGCTTCTTCGGCGTGTGCGCGTGGAAGATCAGGTTGTGGATGTGCGCCTGCGCGACCTTCGACGGGTAGCACGGGTCGATCGAGCCGTACTTGCCGCCCTCGATCCACATCTCCTCCGTCGTCTCCTCCGAGAAGACGACGTTCTGCTTCGGGATCCCGAGCGCCTCGAAGTACGTCCGGAAGAACGGCGCCGTCGAGTACATGTTGAGGACGCGCGGCATGCCGATCCGGATCTTCTTCCGGGCGGCCCACGCCTCCTTCGAGGAGCGCTTGAACGGTCGCGTGATCTCGACGCGACGCTGACCGAGGATGCCCTTCCGGACCTCGATGTCCTTGATCGGCGAGCCGTCCTCCGGCATCGGCGCGGCGTCGTAGAAGTGCATGAACGCGCGCTTGGCCTCGTAGTCCACCATGTTGGGGTACTGCTGCGCGATCTTCTTCCGCTCGGCGACGAGGTCGAGCATCGCCTCCTTCGACTCGACGGTGCCCTTCTCGCAGCTGAAGCCCGCGATGTAGCGGCTGGAGCGGCCGTCCGGCGTCTTCGTGTCGATGAACGTGCGCTTGCACTCGTTCGGACAGAAGTGACAGACGGTCTCCTCGTCGTTCTTCGTCGTGTACTCGAGGGCGATCGCTTCATCGACGCCGATGAAGGTGCTCTTGCCCTTCCGCTTCACGATGCGGAGGGTCTCCATCGCGGCCCCGATCGCGCCGGCCTCGCCGGTGTGCGGGTGGACGAACACTTCCGCGTTCGGGACGCGCTCCTTGATGTAGTCGACCTGCGCCTTGACCGCCGCGAGGTTGTACTGCGTGCCGCCCTGGAGGACGAACTTGCGCCCGAGCGACGCGAGCCGCGGGATCTGCACGACGTACTGCCAGACGTTCTTCGGCAGCACCTGCGCGAGGCCCGCGAGCATCTCCTCCTTCGAGAAGCCTTCCTTCTGGAAGTTGACGCGGTCGGTGTCGAGGAAGACGGCGCAGCCGTAGCTGAACTTCGGCGCGAGCTCCGCCTTGAAGGCGACGTCGGCGAACTCGGTGACGGGGACGCCGAACGAGTCGGCCGTCGCCTGCAACAGCGTGCCGTTGCCGGCGGAGCAGGAGTTCGAGAGGCGGAAGTTGGCGATGTCGCCGTTCTTCATGAACAGGACCTTGATGTCCTGCCCGCCGATGTCACAGATGACGTCGACGTCGCCGAAGAAGTGCACCGCGCTCATCATGTGCGCGACGGTCTCGACGATGTTCACGTCGCTCTTCACGCACTCTTCGAGGACGTCGGCCGCGTAGCCGGTCGCGCCGAAGCCCATCACCTCGAGCTCGGCGCCCTGGTCCGTGACGTAGGCCTTCAGCTGCTGGAGCAGCTCCTTCGTGTCCTGGATCGGGTTGCCCTTCGAGAGCTGGTAGGCCTTCGCGAGAATGTTCCCGCTCTCGTAGTCGACGAGGACCGACTTCGACGAGGTCGAGCCGCCGTCGAGACCGATCACGGCGCGGACCTTCTGCCCGGCCTCGAGCTTCGCCGGCTGGAACTTCGGGATCCTGTAGAGCTGACGGAACTCCTCGAGCTCGATCTCCGTCTTCGAGAGGGGCGGCCCAGCCGTCTCGCCGAGGCGCGCCTTGCGGCCCGTCGTGATGTAGTCGCGGAGGCCCTCGAGGCTCTGCATCCAGCCGACGTGCGCCGGCTCGTGGAGCCCGTAGAGCACCGCGCCGAACGCGGCGTAGTACTGCGCGTTCTCGGGGACGAAGACGAGCTCCTCGATCGGCTTCGACTTGTCCCACTCGTAGCCGCGCTCCGACCAGACCTGCGGGATGCGGAGGCGCCAGCAGTCCTGGAGGAACGGGAGGTACGTGTTCGGCCCGCCGAGGAGCAACACGCGCGACTTCAGCGTGTTGCCACGCGTGAGGACGCTGAGGTTCTGCATGACGATCGCGTCGGCGAGCGAGCAGAGGACCTCGGTCGAGGGGATGCCGCTCTTGATCAGGTTGACGATGTCCGTCTCCGCGAACACGCCGCACTTCGCGGCGACGTGATGGAGCTTCGAGTCGTCGAAGCGGAGCGTCGTCACGAGCTCCGGCGGCGCGTTCACTTTCAAGAAGCACTTGTCGATCGTCGCGCCGGTGCCCGACGCGCACTTGTCGTTCATCGACGCGAGGGCGGTCTTCTCGCCCGTCGACTCGTCGGTCTTGAACATGATGATCTTCGCGTCCTGCCCGCCGAGCTCGATGACCGAGCCGACGTCGGGGTGCAGGTGCTCGACGGCGAGCGTGACCGCGTTGACCTCCTGGACGAACTTGCCGCCGGTCGACGCGCAGAGCGGGCTCGAGCCCGAGCCCGTGAGGAACATCCGGAAGTCTTTCGCCGTCTTGTCCGGGAAGGCGGCGAAGATCGTCTCGAGCAGCTCGAGGACCTTCTCCGGCTGCTTCGTGTGGTGGCGCTGGTAGTCGCTCCACAGGATCGCCTTCGTGACGGGATCGACCACGGTGGCCTTCACCGTCGTCGAGCCGACGTCCATGCCGATCGCGAGGAAGCTCTTCGCGTCACCCGTTGCCGTGTCGACCATTCGCTACTCCGTACGCGCGAGACGAGAGACGAGGGCCGGACGCGCGCGGACGGACGAAGGCCGGGCGCGCGAGGGCCGAGAGAGCCGCGTCGACTGCCCGACGGCTGGACTGACGTGTCAGTTCAGCGAGGCTACCGCCATCGCGCAGCGCGGCCAAAGGAAAACGCCGAATCTTGCGCAGCCCTCAACCACGCGGACCGACAACGGAATCTGCCGCTGGTACGCGTGAAGACGCACGCTTTGCGCCTATTGCCGCCTCCGACCACGGCTCGCGACTGACACGCGTGTCAGTTCGCACGCGGCGCGCCGGGCGTGCGCTCGACTCCGCAGGGTTCGCGGACGTCGCGCGAGCACGATGCGCATTTCGCCGGTTGCTCCGCGGACACGAAAATCCCTTGCTGACGTGCACGCGCGCGCCCTTCGCCGCCCGGTGCGGTGTCGAAGCTCGTTGCCGGACCCTCGTCTCTCGCACACATCGGCGCACATGAACATTGCGCGCCTCCGATTCCTCTCTCCCTTCGGCGTCCTCTCCGTCGTGCTCCTCGCCTGCGCCCCGGAAGGCGCAGACTCCGCGGTCGACGAGACGTCCGCCGCGCAGTCGCGCGACGACGAGCTCGTGTCGACCCAGATGGCCGCCGCCAAGAAGCGCGTCCGGCTCATCGCCACCGGCGGCACGATCGCGGGGACGGCGAAGGCGCCGAACAGCCCCGACTACGACGCAGGCACCGTCACGATCGACGCGATCCTCGGCGCCGTGCCCGACGTCGCGAGCCGCGTCACGCTCGAGGGCAGCCAGCTGGTCGACCCGGGCAGCGTCTCGTCGACGAACCCGTCCGGGTACGTGAACGTGCCGAGCCCGCTCATCCGCGAACGCCACTGGCTCGCCCTCGCCAAGGCGGTCAACACGGCCCTCGAGAACGACGGCTACGACGCCGTCGTCGTGACGCACGGCACCGACACGTTGGAAGAGACCGCGTTCTTCCTCCAGCTCACGGTGAACAGCCCGAAGCCGGTCGTGCTCGTCGGCGCGATGCGCCCGGCCGTCGGCCATTCGGATCCGGACGGTCCCGACAACATCCGCACCGCCGTGCGCGTCGCGCTCGACGGCAGCGCCGCCGGCCGCGGCGTCATGATCGTCCAGAACTTCGGCATCGTGCCCGCCTACGACGCGATCAAGGTCCAGACCTATCCGCCGACCGAGCCGGTCGCGCACGAGCAGATGCCGCTTCCGTTCGACGCCCCGAACTACGGCCTGTGGGGCACGGTCAAGAAGACCGGCGCCGCGTTCGACCGCTGGCCGGTCGCGTGGAAGAAGGACCACGCACTCTCGAAGGAGCCGCGGCCGCTCGCGACGAAGTTCGACGTCACCGGCGTGACGGCGCTCCCGAAGGTGCCGATCCTCTACGAGAACGTCGGCAACACGAACGTCGAGCTCCTCGAGGTCGTGACGAAGGACCCGAACGTGAAGAGCGTCGTGTTCGCCGGCCCTGGAAACTGCTCGCTGACGGACGACACCCGCACGTTCGTGAAGGCGCAGGAGACCACGCGGCCGGACCTCGCGTTCATCCGGTCGGCGCACGTCCCGAAGATCTGGTGCAAGCACGGCGACCAGGGTTTCGCGAACTCGACCGGCGCCTCGACGCTGAGCCCGCAGCACGCGAAGATCCTGCTCCAGCTCCTCCAGAGCAAGGCGGCGCGCTCGCCCGAGGCCGCGACGACGCTCGCTGCGTTCCGCGATCACGCGAAGCAGTTCTTCGCGACACAGGTGCCCTACGTCCCCGCCGCGGCTCCGACGCCGTGAGCGAAAGGGGTTGCGCCCGCTCGCCATGGGGCGCCACCCTGCCCTCCTCATGAGCGGCACCCTTCCGGCGAACCCTCCCGTCGTCCACGACGGCTCGGCCTCGATCGACCTCGTGATCGATGCCCGGCCGCGCGACATCGGAGGGTTCGCGGTGCGCCGCGTGCTGCCTTCGATGCAGCGGCGGCTCGTCGGGCCGTTCATCTTCTTCGATCACATGGGGCCGGCGACGATGGAGGTCGGCGCCGGGATCGACGTGCGACCGCACCCGCACATCGCGCTCGCGACCGTCACGTACTTGTTCGCGGGCGAGCTCGATCACCGGGACAGCCTCGGCACATTCCAGACGATCCGTCCCGGTGACGTGAACTGGATGGTCGCGGGCCGCGGCGTCGTCCACTCCGAGCGGAGCCCGCGCGAGGCGCGCG
>JBDHVE010000086.1:0-37152 GCA_039809485.1 Polyangiaceae bacterium
ACGTCGGCGCCCATCACCGCGTTGATGAACGTGCTCTTGCCCGCGTTGAACTCGCCGACGATCGCGACGCGGACGGGGCGCGACCGCTCGACGGCGAGCCCGGCGACGTTCGCGGTGACGTCGAGCGCGTGGAGCGCGCGCGCATGGTGATCGAGCCGCGTGAGCACGCGCGTCCAGTCGCTCGGCGCGCCGGAGGCGGGGACCCAGGTCGCGAGCGCCGATAGACGGGAGGCCTCGGCCCAGGGGCGGACCTCGTCGGAGGTCACCTCGACGAGGGCGTCTAGGATCGCCGGCACCTCGCCGGCGTCGCGGACGCGGGCGGGCGAGGGGAGGCGCCGCGCGTCGGCGACCCGCGCCGTCTCCGCCGACGTCGCCGAGGCGGCGCCGAGCGCGGAGAGCGCGACGGTGAGCGCGGCGTGGTCCTTGTCCTCCAGCGCGGCGTCGAGCAGCGGCACCGCGGCGGACGTCTCGCCGGCGCGCACGGCCGACACGAGGGCCGCGCGCGCTTCGTCGAGCCGACCTTCGGCGCGCGCGAACGCCGCGCGCCACCGCGCGAGGTCCGCTTCGCCGCGTGCGCCGACGACGGTGTGGATCTTCGCGCGCGTGGTCTCGTCGGCGGCGATCCACGCGAGCGCCGAGGAGAGCGCCTCGCTCGCCCCGGGCGTCTCGAGCACCATCGCGCGGACGAGGAGCGGGAACGCGGCCGCGTCGCGCGCGGCGGCGAGGACGCGCCCGCGGACGAGCGCGGCGCGTCCGTCGGTCGGGTCGGACGGCGCGTCGGCGAGCGCCTCGTTCGCGCCGGCCGCGTCGCCCTGCAGGAGCTTCGCCTCGGCACGCCGGAGCGCGACCTCCTCGCCCTTGCGATCGGCGAGGCGCTCGAGCCACAGCTCCGCGCGCGCGCCGTCCCCGTGCGCGATGTCGAGGTCGGCGAGCCAGAACAGCGCCTCGCGTCGCGCTTCGCTGCCCGGCTCCGCCACCGCGAGCGCACGCAGGAACGCGTCGCGCGTCTCCTCGACCGGGCTCTTCACGCGCTCGCGCGCGCGGCCGAGGCGAACCCACACCTCGGCACGTGAGGCGACGCGGCCGGCGAGCTCCTCGAGCGTCAGCGCGAGCTCGGCGTCGAGGCCGGCGGCCTCGCACGCGTCGGCGAGGAGGGCGAGCCCGATCGGCGAGTGCGGGACGCGCGCGAGGATGTGCTTCGCGGCCTGCCGCGCCCGCATCGGGTCGCCGCGGGAGAGCGCCTCTTCGCCCTCCCGGAGCGATCCTTCGACGCCGGCGAGCACGACCTCGACGCGGCCCAGCCATCCGGAGATGGTCTCCGCGAGACGCATGGCCATGGCCCGTCTCTACCACGACGCGAAGGAGGCGAACGGGCGCAGACGCGCTGCCGGAAAACGGCGCTGCGGGGGACATTTCCCCGCACTGCCGGCCGGAAGACCGGGTAGTCTGCGCCCGTTTTGCTCACTGGTCGTCACTCTCCGCCGCCCCCGCCCGCCACCACGTTCGATGCGACCCACATCGACTTCGACGTCTTCCTCGCCGATCTCGAAGACATCCGTCGTGAGGCCGTCGCTTCCCTCGGTCCCGAGGACATCGCGCACCTGAGGAAGGTGGAGGCGATCGGCCGGATGGGAACGTTCGTCGGGCTCGCGACGGCGTGGATGGGCCCGAATCCGATCAGCATCGCGGGCCTCGCGCTCGGCCGCGGCACGCGGTGGATCATGATGCATCACATCGGGCACAAGGGGTACGACCGCGTCCCCGACGTGCCGGAGCGTTACACGAGCAAGGTGTTCGCCCGCGGCGCGCGTCGCTTCCGCGACTGGTGCGACTGGATGCTGCCGGACGCGTGGATCTACGAGCACAACGTGCTCCACCACGGGCACACCGGCGAAGAGCGCGACCCCGACCTCATCGAGCGCAATGCCGCCTGGCTCCGCGACTCGGGCTGGCCGGTGCCGGTCCGCTACGCCGCGTTGGCGCTGCTCGGCGTCACGTGGAAGCCGTTCTACTACGCGTCGAACACGCTCGAAGTGTACCGCGAGAAGTTCGGGACGGACGGGCAGGGGTTCCTCCGTCAGCTCTGGACCCGCTGCTATCTCCCGTACGCGGGCATCGCGTTCGGGCTCCTCCCCGCGATGTACCTGCCGCTCGGCCCCGCGGCGGCGGCGAGCGCGCTCGTGAACTCGTTCGCAGCGGAGCTCCTCACGAACCTGCACACGTTCATCGTGATCGGTCCGAACCACACGGGCGACGACCTCTACCGCTTCGACGACAAGCCGGCGTCGAAGGGCGAGACGATGCTGCGGCAGGTCCTCGGGTCCGTGAACTACGCGACGGGCACGGAAGCGATCGATTTTGCGCACCTCTATCTGAACTACCAGATCGAGCACCACCTCTTCCCCGACCTGCCGATGCTCCGCTATCGGCAGATGCAGCCGAAGGTGAAGGCGCTCTGCGAGAAGCACGGCATCCCGTACGTGCAGGAGAGCGTCTGGAAGCGCGCGCGCAAGATGCTCCAGGTCGCGGCCGGCACGAAGACGATGCTGCGCGCATCGCGAGCGACGCTCGCGACCGCGAAGGCGCGCGCGAAGGCAGCGGCGAAGGCCGCGGCGGCCGTCGCGACGGGCGCGGCCGCCGCCGAGTAGCGCTAGCTCACTTCACGCCCGGGTCCTTCGGCGGGACCATGAAGAGCACCGAGCGGCGATCGAGCTGCACGTTGCCCTGCACGCCGACGACGTCGACGAACGCGTTGAAGAACTGCGGCGTCTCGAGCGCCGGCACGATGGTGTTCTTGGCGGGGATGACCTCGAAGCACACCGGGGTGCCGACCTTCACGGCGACGAACGTGTCCTTGATCCCGTCGCCGTCGGAGTCCTTCGCCGGCGTCGCCGGGCAGCCGCTCGCGGCGTCGCCTTCGTCCATCGCGCGGAGCGCCTTGATGAACTTGGTCGCGTCGACGCCGCCGGGGTTCGCCGGATCGTTCGACGGGATCGCCTTCACGTCGTAGGCGGCGCCGACGCTGATCGCCTCGATCGCCTTCACGATGCTCGTCGAGACGCCGTTGCCGTTCGAGTGGAGGAAGTTGAGGCGGCACTTGCCGCCCGGCGCCTGCGCGGCGCGGCCGCCGCCGTTGACGCCCGTGCAGCACTGTCCTCCGCATGCGCCGCCGAAGGCGCTCGGGGGCACGGAGCTGTTCGTCGCGTCGGAGAGCTCGTTGGCCTGGTCCTCGGGGCCGGAGGTGACGTCGACGAAGAACGCGCCCTTCGCCTGGAACGCCGCCTTCAGCGTCGCCATCGTCGGCGTCGCAAAGCTGTAGCTGCCGTGCCAGTCGACGTCGGTGATGTTCACGATGACGGGGACCGAGCCCGGTCGGAAGTCGACGCCGCCCCAGGCAGGGGCCGGCGCGGTGTGCGCGGGCACGCTCCCACCCGACCAGCTCAGCTGCTCGCCGGTGAGGATGTGCTGCATCGCGGGGATCTGCGCCTCGGGGCCGTCGCTGCCGCCGCTCGCCGAGTACTGCCCGACGGCGGCCTGCGCGGCGGCGAGGTTCGTCGTGATCGTCTGGCGGACCTTCACCGGGAAGTCGGTGAGGAACATGCCGTAGGGGAGGACCGGGTAGTCCTTGTAGTCGACGATCGCGAGGCCGACGTTCGGGATCGCGGCCTGCAGCTGCGAGAGGAGCGAGCCCTGGAGCGCGCTCTTGAGGTTGTCGATCGACCCACCCATCGAGGCGGTCGTATCCATCGCGAACGCGACGTCGACCGACTTGATGCTGGTGCTGAACTTCAGCACGTCGCGGTTCGGGCTCGGATCCTCGCCGTACGGCACGACGAAGAAGAAGTCGCGCTGCTCGCCGCTCTTCCGGAGCTGCACGACGGTCAGCGTGCCGAGCGCGGAGCCGACGTCGCTCGCCGCCTTCACGCGCGTGCTCATCCCCTGCGCGGTCCCGGGGAGCTTCGCGACCGAGGTGAACGTCGCGCCGGCGAAGCTGCCGAGCGTCGCGTCGTCGAGGGTGAACGCCGACTTCGAGGTGACGTCCTCTTCGCCGTTCGCGGTCTTCTTGAGGACGCGGAACGTGACGGAGCCGGGCGTCGGCGGGTTCGTCGCCGTGTCGATGATGACCGTCGTGTTCTTCGGATCGAGGGCGAGCGCTCCGGACGCCTGCGGACCGAAGCCGGGGTCGCCGCCGTTCGGACCCTCGCCGTTCGCGTTCGCGGGGTCGGTGGCGTTCTGCTCTTCCTCGTTGTAGCCGCGGCCGGAGCCGCTCCCGCACGCGACGACCGTCGCGAGCCCGAGGACCGAGAGCACGAGAAGCGAGCGGTGGCGAAGCAAGGACATGACGAAGACCCTCCCGCGACCGGATTCCGGCCGCGACGGAAGGATGGCCGTTCGGCGGACGGCGCCCCATCTCATCTGCGTTACAGAACGAGGAGGGGACGACAATGTGCGATGGCGGACGCCGTGTGCCGAGTTGCGAGTCCGCCTCCGGACGGCCAAGCTTCCGGCGATGCGAACGCGGGGGATCGTCGTGGGGCTGGTGGTGGTCGCGGTCGCGTGCACCGCGTTCTCCGGAGCGCGACCGGCGCACGCGGACGCGCCGCGCACGGAGACCGCAGCGCCTTCGGGCGATCTGCCGGCGATCCTCGCGCGTGCGGCGCAGTACGCCGCGCGCTTCGAGGACATGAAGAAGCGCGGGACCTTCACGCTGAGCGGCCGGATGGAGGAGCTCGACGGCGGCGGGAAGGTGGACGGCACGAAGGAGCTCGTCGTCCGCTCGATCGCGACGCCCGCGCGGCGCAAGACCGAGATCGTCCGCTACCTCGAGGACGGGACGGACAAGACGGCCGAAGCGCGCCAGAAGGCGGAGAAGCGGCGCGCGGAGTCGAAGAACGAGAAGAAGCGCGATCTCCACCTCCCGTTCCTCGCCTCCGAGCAGGGGCGATACGTGTTCACGCTCCTCGAGCGCGACGCCGCGGTCCCGTCGCGTGTCCGCGTCGGCTTCGCGCCCCACGTCGCGGCCGAGGACGCGTTCAAGGGCTCGGCCTGGCTCGACGACGCCACGGGCGAGGTCCTCACGATGGGCTTCTCGCCGACGAAGACGGCGATGTTCGTCGACCACGTCGACGTCACGATGCGCTTCGACCTCGCGACGCCGCTCGGGCGTGCGCCGTCGAACGTGTCGTTCGAAGCACGCGGCGGTCTCCTCTTCTTCCGCAAGCGCGTGCGCGGCTCGGGAACGCTCTCGGATCCGAGCGTGGGCTTCTGACTCGAGTCTTCCGTCTTCCGTTCGAGACGCTCTCCGGCTCGTTCGTCGTCACGCTGCTGCGCCGCCAGGCTCTCTCTCTTCTCCATGGAAGCCGCAGGTGTCAGGAGCGGAAGGAAAGGCGTCCTGAAGACTGAAGATTGAAGACTGGAGTCAGGAGCGGAGCAGAGAAGGCATCCGTCCTGCAGCCCGAGAGCGCTTCACAGGTCTTCCCGCTCCAGCAGCCCACGCAGCCGTTCGGGCTCGACGCGGAGGACGAGCACCTTCTCGCGATCGACGAGGACGAAGCCGGGCGGCGAGCCCTTCGGCTTGCGGACGTGGCGGCGGGGCGCGTACTGGATGTCGACCACCTTCTCGTCGCGGACGTCGGAGAAGTGCGCCGCGAGGTGAGCGGCATCGACGAGATCCTGGGACGCGCACGTGTGGCCCTTCGGGAGGACGACGATCACGTGCGCGCCGGTGCGGTCCTTCGCGTGGAGCCAGAGGTCGTGCGGGCGCGCCATCTTCGTCGTGAGCGCGTCGTTGTCGCTCGCGCCCTTGCCGACGAGGATCTTCGTGCCGCTCGTGGCGAGGAACGTGCGGTACGGCGAGCGCCCCGTCGCCGTCTTCGCGCCTCGCGGCGCCGGCGCTGCCGAGCCCTGGGGGAGGACCACCTCGCGCGGCGCCGCTCGCTTCGCCTCGCTCGCCGCGTCCTCCATCTCCTCGAGGGTCTCCGACGCGCGGACGCGCTCGATCGCTCGGACGACGGCTTCGTGCTGCGTCTCGGTGTGCGCGAGCCGCTGCTCCGCGATGCGCGCGCCGAGACGAAGCCGTTTCGCACGACGGAACATGGCCTCGACCTGCTCGCGGGCGCTCTTCGACGGGTCGAGCGGGATCTCCATCGGGACCGCCTCGCCGCTGGACCAGTCCGTCACGACGAGCTTCGTCGCGCCGCGCTTCGCGCGTGCCGCTTCGGCGACGAGCCACTGCGCCTGGGCCGCGATCTTGTCCGCGTCGGAGATGCGCGCGAGGTCGGCCTGGATCGCTTCCCGCCGGCGCTCGAGCCGCTTCTTCGCCGTCTCGAGCAGCTTCACGAAGGCGTCTCGCTGGAACGAGAGCCCCTCGACGGCGAGCGCGGCGGCGATCTCCGCGCCGCGCGCCTCGAGCGCCGTCCGCGCGACATCGTCCTCGAGCAGCTCCGCGAGGTCGCGTCCGGAGGCTTTCCCGGGCGCGTCCGTCACGACGAGCCGCGTGCCGTGCGGCCGGAGCACGCGCGGGTCGCCGTGCTGGAGGAGGAACACCTCCGTGTCGCCGAGCGACACGATCTCCGCGCCCTCGAGCGCCCCTTCGCGCTCGCGCCGGCGCTCGATTCCGGGCGGCAGCTTCGCGCGCCAGTGCGCACGCGGCCCGCCTCGCGGGAGGAGCCCCGTCCTCGGCCCGTCGCGCGTGATCGCGCAGAGGACGACCTCGGAACGGCCCGGCACGCGGACCTCGAGCGCGACGACGCGGTCGCCGCACGCGGCTTGCTGGACGAGGCAAGGCATGAGGAGCGCCTCCGCCCGTTCTAGCATCGAAAGCGGCGCTTCCTCCCCGTCCCGGGCGGAGTTTGTGGAAGGGAGGCCCCCTCGAGCGGTAAGCTCGGGGATCGAGTGAAGGGAAGGCACGCGTACCCCGCCGGACAGACGAGCGCCGCCAAGATCAAGGCGCTCCTCTCGTTCGTGGAGGCACGGAAGGGTCACGCGGCCGCGGAGTCGTGGCTCTCGGAGCTGCGCCTCGCGCGTGCGGATCTCGAAGACGAGACGCGCCTCCTCCCGCTCGGAGCGTTGCGCTCCGCGCTCGAAGCGTTCGAGCGGGGCGGTCACGCGCTGGAGGACGTCGGCCCCCACTTCGTCGCGCCGGAGAACCTCGCCGTCTGGGCGCGCGTCCTCCGCGGCACGCGCGAGCCGGAGCATGCCTTCTCGCGTGTCGATGCGTCCGACAGCGAGCACGGTCGCACGACGCGCTGGGAGACGACCGAGTCGGCGCCCGGCCTCTGGCGCGGTCGCGTGCGGATCGGTCACGACCCGGAGCTCGAGAAGGACGGCCTCCTCGCGCGTGCGCGTGCGGTCGAGCTGTCGATGGTACCGGTCCTCTTCGGCTACCCGCGCGCCAAGGTGACGCTCGGGAAGATGACGGAGGACGCACAGGAGTTCGAAGTGCGGTGGCCGCTCGCGCGCCCGCACCGGTCGGCGGCGATCGGCGGCGTCCTCGGCGGCGCCGTCGGTGCAACGGGCTTCGCCGCGCTCTCGCCGGGCGTCGCCGCGGTCGCCGTGCTCGCGAGCGCCGCCGTCGGCGCCGCGTCCGGCTTCGCCTACGGCCGGGCCGAGGTCTCGCGGATCGAGCGCGCCGCGCAGGCCGCGCGCGTCGACGCGCTCGAGCGGAGCCTCGCGCTCCGCGACACGGAAGCGCGCAGCGGGACGGGTGAGCTCGAAGGCTCGGTCGTCGCCGGGCAGTACCGCATCGGCGCGCGGATGGGCGCCGGCGCGAGCGGCGTCATCTACGAGGCGACGCGCATCACCGACGGTCTCCCCGTCGCGATCAAGCTGCTCCGCGCGGCGACCGCGCACGACGCAGTCGCCTCGGATCGCCTCCGCCGCGAGGCCGAAGCGCTCGGTCTGTCGTGGCATCCGAACGTCGTCGAGGTGATCGACCACGGTCACCTCCCGGACGGGACCTCCTATCTCGTGATGGAGCTCCTCGAAGGCGAGCCGCTCGCGACGCGCCTCCGCACGAAGGGCAGGCTCGAGGTCGAGGAGCTGCATCCGATCGCGCTCCAGGTCGCCGAAGCGCTCGTCGCGATCCACGCCGCGGGCGTCGTCCACCGCGATCTGAAGCCCGCGAACATCTACCTGCGTCGCGAGGAGGACGGCTCCGATCGCGCCAAGATCCTCGACTTCGGGATCGCGCGTGTCGAGTGGGAGGAGATGCGGATCACGAACATGGGCGCGCCGCTCGGCACGCCCGGGTACATGTCGCCCGAGCAGGAGACCGGCGGTGAGATCGACGCGCGGAGCGACGTCTACGCGGCGGGCGCGGTGCTCTACGAGTGCCTCGTCGGCGAACCGCCTCCGCCCGATCCGTCCGATCTCTGGACGGCGGGCAAGCGTCCGACCAGCGTAGGCCTGAGGCTTCCGTCCGAGGACGCGGTGGGGCGGGCCGACTCGGGCGTGCATCCCGCGTCGCGCCGGTTCCAGAGCGCTTCGGCGAGCGTACCGCCGGGGCCCGTCGTCGTGCCCGAGCCGTGGAAGCGCATCGTGGAGCGCGCGCTCGCGAAGCGTCCGGAGGACCGGTTCCAGGACGCACGGAGCCTCCTCGCGGCGCTTCGTGCGCTGCGCGGCGATGCGCCCGGGAGCTCGGGGTCGCCGGGCGTGGGCGGCGGCGCCGGTGAGAGCGGACCGTCGCGGACGCAGGGCGCACCGGGCGCTTCGGGCACCTCGAGCGTCGCGGGCGTCTCCTCCGTCTCCGCCGTATAGAGGTTTCTGCTACGAAGGAAGCGTGCGAACGACCGCTTCTGCCGCCGCGGCTCTCGTCGCGGCCTTCGCTCTCGCTACGACCGCGTGCAACACGAGCGCGTCGACGTCCACGCGCCCCCAGCCGCAGGCCCCGCAGCCCTATCCCCAGCAGGGGCCGTATCCCCAGCAGGGACCGTATCCCCAGCAGGGACCGTATCCCCAGCAGGGACCGTATGGGCAGTACCCGCCGCAGCAGGGTCCGTATCCGCAGCAGGGTCCCTATCCGCAGCAGCCGGGACCGCCCGTGCCCGTCGCGCCGATGCTGCCGCCGCTCGTCGGTGTCCAGGCGCAGCAGCAGGAGCTGCGGATGGTGCTCACGGAGCTCATCAACGCGCTCCCCGCGAACCAGAAGGCGAAGGTGCAGGGGATCCCGCTCACGTTCGACCCGACCTACGAAGTGAACGCGTTCGCGGGGTGTGACGATCGCGGGCAGCCCTTCATGGCGGCGACGGCAGGGATCCTCGAAGCGGTCGACGCTATCGCGCAGACGCGCGCGACCGACGAGCTGTTCGGGACCAAGACCTACGACGCGTACTGCAGCGCGGTCATGCCGCGGCTCGCGCGCGACGAGAACGCGCGGGCGGCGCTCCCGACCGGGATCATCCCGGCGAATCTCGGCCCCGATCTTCGACGCTGGTCGCGTGCGCGCGAGATCTGGCAGGAGGTGATGGCCTTCACGTTCGGCCACGAGCTCGCGCACCACTACCTCGATCACACCGGCTGCGCGAAGGGGCAGCCGATGGGAAACGCCCCGGATCCGAGCGTCGTCGGTCGTTTGCTCACGCGGATCCCGACGTTCAACCAGGTCGCGGAGGCCGCGGCCGACACCGCCGGCGCGATCGATGCCCTGAACGCCGGGCGCGCGCGACGCCCGCAGTACCAGTGGACGGAGAACGGCGGCGTGTTCCTCCTCGACTTCTTCGCGCGGATCGAGAGCGCCGGCGGAGGAGGCGGGCCGCTGTCGATCCTGAGCCCGGTGCAGTTCCTCCGCACCCATCCGAATCCGCTCGCGCGGATCCCGCTCGTGCAGACCGTCGCACGGACCTGGCGGGCGCAGAACCCGGGCTGAGCCGCGTCTCAGCGCGGGATCGGCGGCGGGGGAGGCACCGGCGGCTTCGGCGCCGGCGGCTGCGTGCTGCCGACGATCCGCTCGGTCCACTGCGCGATGTGGTTCGACGTCGCGAGATCCTGGAACGGCAGGAAGAACGCCGGATAGCTTCCGTCCTGGCCGGCGGCGACCTTGGCCGGATCGACCGCGAACATCCAGAGCAGCTGCGCGCCGCCCTTCGTCTTGTACCCGGGCGCGCGCCGCGATGCGATCGTCACCCAATAGAGCGACCCGGCGCCGTTCTTCGTACGAAACGGAGCGGGGCGGGGGAACGTGTCGCCGGTGAGCGCGTCGGGCGCATCGGCCTTCCCGCGCGCGTCCGCCTTCGCGAGCCGGACCGCCGCCGCGTTCGCCTTCGCCTGCGCCGCCCAGGTGCTCGCGGTCGTGTCCGCGTCGGCGTCGCACGGGCTCTCGGACGTGTCGGGCGCGAGCGGCCCGTCGCAGGACGACTCCGTGAACGCGAGGAGCTGCGAGTCGGGGAAGAAGGCCGGGTTGTAGCGGCTCGTGCCCGCGGTCTGGTCGGCGGTCGCGACCGCGACGGGGTCGCTCCATGCGCCGTTCGTGATCGTGAGGAGCGCGATCGACCCGTCGCGGGGCCTCTGCGTCGTCGTGTTGCCGTTGCCGACGGCGGTGAGCGCGATGAGCTTGCCGTCGGGCGACCAGTCGACGTGGGCGGCCTTGAACGGGAGTGCCTTGCTCGTCGTGCGCACGCCGGTGGTCCCGTCGTGGAACCAGATCTTGTTCGCGTCGAGATCGGCGGGCACGTCACGGTCGGGAGCAGGTACCCGGGTGTCCAGTCCGCACCGACGTCGCCCTTGTCGCCGTAGGTCGCGACGAACTGCGTTGCCGTGGGGTTCCACGATGCAAACTGCACGCGATTGGTCGCCGCGATCCCGGTCGCCGCGCCGTTCACCGTCAGCCATCCGGCGCTGCCCGGCGCCTTCGAGAGGTCGTTCAGGAGGAGGAGCCGGCCGTCCCACTGACCTCCGACGGAGGCGACGAGCTTCGTCCCGTCGCGCGAGATCGCGTGGCAGCCGACGCAGTTCTCCGTCTCGGGCGCGTACTGGCTCAGCGGCGCGAGACCGTTCTTGCCCGGCTCGAGGAACGGCTCGGGCACCGCGCTCGGGTTGCCGAAGTCGACGCGCATCACGCGCGGCGGGCTCGTCACGGTCCAGTAGTAGATGCCGCCTTCGACGTCGCTCTCGGCGAAGGACATCGACTGCTCGGCGGCCTCTCCGTACGTCGCGCCCGTCGCGTCCGTTCCGCGGACGCGCAGCTTCACCGTCTCGCCGGCGTTCGTCTGCGCGACGAAGGCGTAGGCCTTCTGATCGAGCTCGAAGCCGCACTTGCCCGCGACGTAGGCGGCGCCGCCGGTGCAGCGCGCGTAGTAGGTCACGGTGCTGTTCGGACCCGTGAAGCGCAACTCGAAGAGATCGTTCTGCGTGCCGGGATCGAAGTGGACGTCGAGGCGGCGGAGGTTCGGCGGCATCATCACGCCGTCGTTCGGGTAGACGACGTCGGGCGCGCGCGCGGCGTCGAGCGTGCCCGTGAACTTCGTCCCCGGGTTCGCCGGCAGCGCGGGGCTCGCCCCCGGCTGCGTCAGCGTCACGGGCGAGAGCTTCACGATGAGCGTCGTCTTCACCTCGGTGATCGACCCATCCGAGCTCGCCGCGCGCGCCGCGATCGTGAGCTTGCCTCCGCGCTGGGGCGGATCGGCGTCGGTCGCCGGCAAGCGTGTCGAGAAGAGGCTCGAGCCGTCGGCGGGGAACGATCCGATCAGGAAGTTGTCGGGCACGAAGAAGACGGCACGCGACGTGACGTCCTCTTCCCCGTCCTTCCCCTTGATCCGCGCGAAGAGCTTGTAGGGGAGGCTCGCGCTCTTCCCCGGGTCGACGGTTACGACCGCGTTCTCCGGCTCGACGCGGAGCGACTCGACGAAGATCCCGGGCCCGGTGAGCGAGCCGGCGTCACAGGCGCCGATGCAGTCGCCGGTCAGGCCGGCGTCGTCACCCGGCGGCGTCCCGTAGAAGACGCTGCCGGAGCCGCTGTCGCCACACGCGACGGCAGCGCACGCTGCCGCCGACCCGATCGCCGAGACGAGGAGCAAGGAAGCACGCATGGACCCCTCCGCACGTGAGTCGATCCTAGCAGGACGTCCTCACCGCGGCGCAGGCGGCGGCGGCGGAGGAGGAGGAGGCGGAGGCGGCGGAGCGGGGGGCGGCTCGGTGCCGCCGACGATCTTCTCCGTCCACTGGCCGATGTGGTTCGAGGTCTGGAGATCCTGGAACGGCAGGTAGAAGCCGGTGAAGCTGCCGTCCTGCCCGGCGAGGACCTTCGCGGGATCGACCGCGAACATCCAGAGGTGCTGCGCGCCCTGGGTCGCCTTGAGACCCACCTGCCGCCGCGAGGCGACCGTGAACCAGAACAGCTTCCCGCCGCGGTGCTTCGTCTGGAAAGGCGCGGAGCGCGGGAACGTGTCGCCCAGGTTCACCTCGTTGTTGTCGGCGACACCCGGCGCATTCGCCTTCGCGAGCTTCACCGGCGTCGCGCCGGCCTGGGGCTTCACCGCCCAGGTCGTCGCGGTCGTGTCCGCGTCGGCGTCGCACGGGCTCGTCGAGGGATCGTTCGGGCCGTCGCAGCGCGACTCCGTGTAGTAGACGAACGACGAGTCGGGGACGAAGTTCGGGTTGTAGCGCGCGAGCCCGTTCACGAACGGAACGACCTCCTCCGGCGCGCCCCATGCGGCGTTCTGCGAGCGCATGACCCACACGCTCGTCTTCTTAGGCCGCTGCGTCGTGGTCGCCTCGTCGTCGACGCGTGTCATCGCGATCGACTTGCCGTCCGGCGACCAGTCGGGATGGTTCGGCTTGAACGGCAGCGTCATCGTCTCGGCCGGGATCCGGAGCCCGGTCGTGCCGTCGTGGAAGTAGAGCGCGCGCTTCGCGGCGTCGTCGCCGTAGACCGCGACGAACTTGGAGCCGTCGGGATTGAAGGATGCAAATTGCACGCGGTTCTGGGCGTTGTTCCAGACCGTGAACGAAGACGTCTGGTTCGTGACCTGGTCGACCGCGTTCGTGTAGACGAGCTGCCCGTTGTTCTGGCCGTTGAGCGACGCGACCATCTTCTTGCCGTCGCGCGAGAGCGCGTGGCAGCCGATGCAGGCGCCGTGATCGGCGAACGTCTCCGGCTTGCCGGTGGCGGCTCCGAAGTCGAACCGCATGATCGACGTGTCCTTGACGTTCCAGTAGTAGAGTCCGCCGTCGACGCGGCTCTCGGCGAACTCGATCGTGAGCTCGGCGGACGTACCGACGCCCGCGCCGGCGTCGTCGGTGCCGCGCACGACCACCTTCACGGGGCCCTGACCGCGGTTCGATTCGGCGAGGTAGCCGTAGCCGTTCTCGTCGAGCTCGAAGCCGCACGCATTCGCGACGAGGCCCGTCGTGTTGCAGCGGGCGTAGTAGACGATCCTCCCCGCGGCGCTCGTGAACGAGACCTCGTAGAGCGTCGCGGCGGAGCCGGGCCGCCACTGCACGTCGAGGCGACGGAGGTTCGGCGGGAGCATCGTGCCGTCGTTCGGGTACGCGAGCTTCGGCGCGTAGTTCGTGTTGGCGGGCGCCGCTGCGAAGAGCGCCGCGGCGTTGGCAGGGATGCCGGGGTTCGCGGCCGGCGCCTCGAGCGTCGCGTTCAGCTTCACCGTGAGGGACGTCGTGACCTTCACCGGCCCGTCGCTGTTCGCGAGCGTCGCTTCGACGGTGAGCTTGCCGCCGCGCTGCGGAGGATCCGTCGCGACGGCGGGGAGCCGCGTCGTGAACGTCGCGCTGCCGTCGGCGGGGAAGCCGCCGACGAGGTAGTTGTCGGGCACGTAGAAGACGGCGCGCGAGGTGAGGTCGACCTCGTTCGACGAGCCCTTCAGCTTGCCGAACACCTTGTAGACCTGGCTCGCGCTCTGCCCGGCGGTCAGCGCGAGGACCGCGTCGGCGGGATCGATCCGGAGCGAGGCGACATCGACGTCCTGCGACGCGACGGCCCCGCTCGATCCGGAGCTCGTGCCGCTCGATCCCGAGCTGAACCCGCTGCTGGATCCCGAGCTCCCGTCGTCGCCCGAGCTGCCGCTGCTCGAGCCGAACTCGCTCTCGTCACCGTTCGAGCCACACGCGACGGCCGCGATCGCCGCCGCGCCGAGTGCCACCAGGAGGCCGAAGCTGTACCGCATGGTTGCAAGAGTACAGACCGGCTGCACGCCTGGTAGCTCGATCGACCAGGCGCACGAAAATCGGTGTGCACCTGCGCGCCCCCGCTCCAGGTGTACGCACAAGTCAGGACAGGACGCGCAGCGAACGGCCTTCGAGCACTTCGTTGTGGCTCCCGGTCCGGTAGCCCGCGAGATCGAGCGTGACGTACGCGAAGCCGAGGCGTTTGCCCGCTTCGACGATCGCGTCGCGCGAAGCGAACGCGTTCTCGATCTCGTCCTTCGCGATCTCGATCCGCGCCATCGCGGTCTCGCGCGTGCCCTGCGTGCTGCCGCCGACCTGGTGCCAGCGGACGCGTGCCTGACGGATCCCGAGCGCGTGGATCTCTGCCTCGAGCGCGCCGATCTGGACGAGCCGCTCGCGCGTGACGCGGGTGCCGTACGGCAAGCGGCTCGAGAGGCAGGCGGCGGCGGGCTTGTCCCAGATCGGGAGCCCGAGGCGCTGTGCGAGCCTCCGCACGTCGGCCTTCGTCATCTTCGCTTCGACGAGCGGGCTCCGCGCGCCGGCTTCCTTCGCGGCCTCGAGGCCGGGACGGTAGTCGCCGAGGTCGTCGAGGTTCGTGCCGTTCACGACGTGGGCCATGCCCCACTCGGTCTGCTTCTTCGCGCTGACGCGGTAGAGCTCGCTCTTGCAGTGGAAGCAGCGGTCGACGTTGTTCTTCGCGTAGTTCTCGTCCTCGATCTCGTTCGAGTCGACGAGCTCGTGGCGCGCGCCGATGAGCTTCGCGATCGAGATCGCTTCCGCCTTCTCGAACTCGGCGAGGCTGGGGCTCACTGCCGTCATGCCGATCGCGCGCTCGCCGAGCTCGCGATGCGCGACCGCGAGCACGAACGCGCTGTCGATCCCGCCCGAGTAGCAGACGAGCACGGAGCCCATCCCGCGCAGGATCTCGGCGAGGCGCGCGTACGTGGGGTCGTCGCTCAGGGGAGCGCTGTCGTCGAGCTCGGTCGTTTGCGCGTCGGACGAGGCCATCCCGCGCTATCTAGCGCGAGGCCGACCGATTCGCTCGTCTCGTGAGGGCTGGCTCGGCAACTGCATGGAATCAGACGGGTTCGCCGGTCGCTCTTGATCAGGCGGCCAGCACTGCTACCTTGTTCAGTATGGCTGCCGTCGCTCTCCCCCGACTCCAGGAGCTCGACGCCGCGGCGCTGTCTCGCTTCGGCGTCCTGCAGGGTACCGGTGCACTGAGCGGCGCGCTCGGCGGCGCGCGCGTCCGTGGTCTCGACTGGCCCGAGCTCGAACGCGTGCTGCCCGATCACGGGCTGCCGCGCGGGGTCGTCGAGATCGCGTCGCCGCTCGCGAAGCAGGCGTCGCCCGAAGCGGCGCTCCGCGGCGGCGCGACGACGATCGCGCTCTCCGCCGTTCGTTCGTCCCAGCAGGCGGACGACAAGGCGTGGTGCGCCTGGGTCACCGTCCCCTCGCGCGTGCCTTCGCTCTACGCGCCGTCGGCCGCGCAGGCCGGGGTCGATCTCGATCGCCTCCTCGTCGTCCGCGCCGACGTCGCCTCGCTCGCGCGCACGGTGGTGAAAGTCGCCGCCTCGGGCGCGTTCGACGTCGTCGTCGTCGATGCGCTCACCGGGCTCGAGGGCAGGCTCGGCGTCGCGCTGCCGGAGCGCGCGAGCAGCGCTGCGCGCCGCGCGCGTCCGCCGAAGGTCGAAGGGTCGCTGATCGTGCGGAAGCTCGCGCTCTCGGCCGAGGACAACGGCGCGACGATCATCCTGCTCACCAACGCGTATGCGCCGCGGCCGATGCCGTGGCCCGTCGCGCTCCGCCTCGAAGTGGAGCGCCGCCCCGAAGCGATCGCGGTGCGCGTGACGAAGGACCGCCGGGGCCGCGTCTCGGGGCTCGGCGAAGGGCACGACATGCGTGCGCCCATGCACGTCGTGCGTGTGCCCTGAGAGCGCGTCATGCGGATCTGCGCCGTCAGTCTCCCCGAGCTGCGCGTCGAGCTCGTACGTCTCTCCGGTGAGCCGGAGGTCGAGAAGACGCACGGTCCGCTCGCGGTCGTCGTCGCGGAGCCGCCTCTCACGGAGGCGAAGCTGCTCGGCAACACCCGCCTCGACGTGATCTCGGCCGAGGCCGTCGCGCTCGGCGTGCGTCCCGGCCTCACGATCGCGCAGGCGCGCGCGAAAGCGGGCGCGCTCTCCGTCCGCGTCGTCCGGCCGGATGCCGTCCGCGACGTGCTCGCGCGTCTCGCCGAGGTGGCGCTCGCGTTCGGCGCGACCGTCTCGTTCCATGCTGCCGGCTCGTCGCGCGACACGCCGGAAGGCGCACCGGCGCTCGGCGACGTCGTCTGGGTCGACGTCACCGGCTGCGCGCACCTCCACGATTCCGATCAGACGACGGGCGAGGCGAAGCTCGCTGCGCGCCTCGTCCGCGTGATCGAAGGGCTCGGGCATCGTTGCGCGGCGGCGGTCGCCGACGGCCCGCGCGTCGCCGCGCTGCTCGCCCACGCGCATGCGCTCGCCGCGAGCGACCCGCGTGCGGATGCACGGGGGAACGAGGTCTCGCGGATCGTCGTCGTCCCTCCCGGGAAGAACCGCGATGCGCTCGCGCCGCTGCCGGCCTCGCTCCTGCCGCTGCCGGAGGCCGACGTGCGATGGCTCGCGAAGGTCGGCGTCCACACGATCGCCGATCTCGGCGCCCTCCCGCGGAGCTCGCTCGCGACGCGGCTCGGGGCGCGCGCGCGCGTCGTCCTCTCGCTCGCGGGAGGAGAGGACCGTGCGCCGCTCGCGCCGTACGTCCCGCCCGAGGTGCCGGAGGAGAGCACGTCGCTCGAGTACGGGATCGAGGGGACCTCGGCGCTCGTCTTCGTCGTGAAGACGCTGACGGACCGGCTCGGGAGCCGTCTCGCCGGGCGCGCCGTCGCGACCGCGCGCATCGAGCTCGAGCTCCTCCTCGACGGCGCGATGGTGCCCGAAGGCGAGCCTCGCGCGGAGCTCGTCGAGGGGGACCTGCCCGCGCCGCTCTCGACGGCGGCGGATCTCCTCGCCGCGCTCCGTCCGAAGATCGAGCGGCTCGTCCTCCGCGCGCCGGTCCTCGGCGCGAAGCTGCGCGCGGCGCAGCTGGTCCACAAGCCGGCCGCGGCGCTCTCGCTCTTCGATCCGCAGCCGCGCGCCGCGCGGGCGCTCCCGCGTCTCGTCGCGGAGCTCGCGGCGGATCTCGGCGCCGATGCGGTCGGCCGGCTCGCGCTCGGCGACGCGTGGACGCCCGAGGAGCGGTCCGTCTTCGTCCCGCTCGGGACGAACCCTTCCGACATGGTGGCCCTCGGCGACAAACCCTCGCCTGCGAGCACGCGCACCGCAGGTCGCAAGCGGCGCCACCTGCTCTCGACGGTGCCCGAGCCGACCCGCATCCTGCCCGTGCCGATGTCGGTCCCGCGCGAGTCGATCAAGATCGTGCGCCACCTGACCCGGCTCGAGTCGGTCGAGTGGTGGAAGCGTCTTCCCGGTGACGGGCCGCGGAAGGGCGTCGATCACGTCCAGGCCTGGACGGAGGACGGCCCCGCGTGGGTCGAGATCGACCGCGATTCGGGCGCGACGCGCATCCTCGGGTGGTTCGACTGACCGGAGCCATGCGATGAGCTCGCGCGTCCGGATCGATCCTTCGTCGAGGCTCCCGCTGGGGGACGACGGCGCGCTCCATGCGAACGACGCGGCGACCGTCGCCGGCGTCCCGGTCCGCGATCCCGAGCTCGCCGAGGAGCTCCTCGCGCTCCGGCGCGCGATCCGCGAGCGCGCCGCGCGGTACGTGGAGCTGTCGTGCCGGACGAGCTTCAGCTTCCTCTCCGGCGCGACGACGCCGCAGGGCATCGTCCACCGCGCCGCCGAGCTCGGCTACGAGGCGATCGCGATCACGGACCGCGACGGTCTCTACGGCATCGTCCGCGCCCACGAGGAGGGCGAGAAGGTCGGTGTCCGCGTGATCGTCGGCTGCGAGCTCACGCTCGAGCGGGAGGGGCTCGAGGACGTGCCCGACGTGCCCGGGAAGCCGACGACGTTGACGGTCCTCGTCGAGAACCATGTAGGGTACACGAACCTCTGCAAGATCCTGACGGAGAGCCACCGCCGCCATCCGAAGTCCGCGCCCCAGCGCGAGAAGACGCGGACGAAGGACCAGGAGGAGGACGAGCTCCCGAAGAACGTCTGGGCCGGCATCCCGCTCTCGTACGTCTGCGCGCACGCCGAAGGGCTCTGGGTGCTCGCCGACGCGACGCTCCCGATCGCCGAGCTTCACCGCGCGTTCGGGCATCGGCTCTCGATCGCCGTCCACCTCCACAAGGACGGCGAGGACCGCGCGCGCGTCACGCGTGCGGAGACGGCCGCGCGCACGCACGGCGTCCCGATCGTGGCGACCAACCGCGTGATGTTCGCGCACCCCGCCGAGAAGCCGATCCTCGACGTCCTCCACTGCATCCGCGAGGGCAAGACGCTCGACGAGGCCGGTCGCGAGCTCCTCCCGAACGCCGAAGCGCACTTGAAGAGCGAGGACGAGATCCAGCGCCTCTTCTCGCTCCACCCGGACTGGGTCGCGCGCGCGAAGTTCGTCGGCGATCGCTGCCGCTTCTCGATCAAGGAGCTTTCGTATCGGTTTCCCTACGAGCTCTCCGACCTCGTCCACCGCGACTTCCAGCGCGCGGACGAGGTGAAGGAGACGGCGGACCAGGCGCTCCGCCGCCTCACGTACGAGGGCGCGCGCGAGCGTTACGCCGGGAAGGTCCCGCCGAAGGTCGAGGCGCAGATCGAGAAGGAGCTCACCCTCGTCGCGAAGCTCGAGGTCGCGCCGTACTTCCTCTCCGTCCGCGCGATCGTCGACATGGCGCGCCGCCGGGACATCCTCTGCCAGGGCCGCGGCAGCGCCGCGAACAGCGCGGTCTGCTTCTGTCTCGGGATCACGGCGGTCGATCCCGCACGCTCGAACATGCTCTTCGAACGCTTCCTCTCGGCAGAGCGCCGGGAGCCGCCCGACATCGACGTCGACTTCGAGCACGAGCGGCGCGAAGAAGTGATCCAGGAGATCTACGCGACCTACGGGCGCGACCGCGCCGCGATGGTGAGCGAGGTCGTCAGCTACCGCGCGAAGAGCGCGCTCCGCGAGGTCGGCAAGGTGTTCGGCCTCTCGCTCGAGCAGGTCGAGCGCCTCGCCGCGGTCGTCTCGTGGTGGGACGGCGTCTCCGCCGTCGATGCGAAGCGGCTCGAGTCCGCCGGCTTCTCGCCTTCGGATCCGCGCATCCGTCAGGTGCTCGTGATGGCGCGCGCGATCCAGGGTTTCCCGCGGCACCTCTCGATCCACGTCGGCGGGTTCGTCCTCTCCGCGGCGCCGATCGCGGAGGTCGCGCCCGTCGAGCCGGCGACGATGCCGGGCCGCACGATCGTGCCGTGGGACAAGGACGACATCGATACGCTCGGTTTCTTCAAGATCGACGTGCTCGGGCTCGGGATGCTGACGGCGATCCGCAAGTGCCTCGACCTCGTGCGCGACGTCGCCGAGGAGCGCGAGCGCCTCGCGGCCGAAGAGGGCGTGCCGCTCCCGCCCTATGCGCCGAAGGGCGTCGTGACCGGCACCGCGATCGAGCGGCTCGCGGCGATCCCGGCCGAGGACCCGCAGGTCTACGAAGCGCTCCAGCGCGCCGACACGGTGGGCGTCTTCCAGATCGAGAGCCGCGCGCAGATGGCGATGCTCCCGCGGCTGAAGCCGACGTGCTTCTACGACCTCGTCGTCGAGGTCGCGATCGTCCGCCCGGGGCCGATCCAGGGCGGGATGGTCCACCCGTACCTGCGGAGGCGGGCAGGGGAGGAGCGGATCGATCCGCCGCATCCGATCCTCGCGCCGATCCTCGAACGCACGCTCGGCGTCCCGCTCTTCCAGGAGCAGGTGATGCAGATCGCGATCGTCGGCGCCGGCTACACCGGCGGCGAGGCCGACCGCCTTCGTCGCGACATGGCGGCGTGGCGGAAGAACGGCAAGCTCGAAGCCCATCGCGAGCGCCTCCTCGCCGGCTTCCGCCAGCGTGAGATCCCGGAGGAGTTCGGCGAGCGCCTCTACCAGCAGATCCAGGGCTTCGGCGAGTACGGCTTCCCCGAGAGCCATGCCGCGAGCTTCGCGCTCCTCGTCTACGCGAGCGCGTGGCTGAAGCGGCACTACCCCGCCGAGTTCGCCGCCGCGCTCGTGAACAGCCAGCCGATGGGGTTCTACTCGGTCTCGACGATCCTGCAGGACGCGCAGCGCCACGGCGTCCGTCTCCTGCCGATCGACGTGCGGACGAGCGACTGGGAGTGCACGTGCCTCACGCTCCCCGACGTGGTGAGCGAGTCACGCGATCCATCGCATCACGTGACGGCGCTCCGCCTCGGGCTCCGGGTCGTGAACGGGCTCGGCGAGGAGGCCGGCCGTCGCGTCGAGGAGGCCCGGAAGGACGCGCCGGTCCGGGATGCCGAGGACCTCGCGGCGCGCGCGCGGCTCGACCGGAAGGAGCTCGTCGCGATCGCCGAGTCGGGCGCGCTCGACGCGCTCGCGGGCGGCCGGCGGCACGCGATCTGGGAAGTCGTCGCGCCGCGCGGGGCGGGGCTCTTCGACGGTATCGCGCGGGACGACGAGACGCCGAAGCTCCGCGCGATGACGCGCGCCGAGCAGCTCGTGCTCGACTACGAGCGCACCGGCGTGTCGGTCGCGGATCACCCGATGCTCGTCCTCCGCCCGACCTTGCCGAAGCGGATCAAGACGTCGCGCGACATCCTCTCGCTCCGGTCCGGCACGCGCGTCAGCGTCGCCGGCCTCGTCATCTGCCGGCAGCGCCCGGGAACGGCGAGCGGCGTCGTCTTCGTGACGATGGAGGACGAATTCGGCTTCTTGAACCTCGTGCTCTGGGCGAAGGTCTTCGAGGAGTTCCACCACGACGCGACGACGTCGCGCATGCTCCTCGTCCACGGCCGGATCGAGCGGAGCGATGATCCGAAAGGAAAGGGCCCGCCCGATCCGAACGCGCCGAGCTCCGTCGTCTACGTCATCGCCGAGCGGCTCGAGAAGCTCGACACGAAGGGCCCGAAGGAGATGGGGGCGCTCGGCTCGATGAGCCGGGACTTCCACTGAAGCGTCAGCGGATCACGATCGTCGCTCCCGGATGCAGGCGAACCCAGGTTGCGACCGCGGTCGTCTCCTCGTCCGTCGCGAGCCCGACGCACCCGTCGGTCGTGTCGAAGACGTTGACGAGGCGGCCGAGCCAGCGGACGCGCCGCGCCGGACCGTGCACGCCGACCGCGCTACCGGTGTATCCTGCACGGACCTGCGCCACGGTCGGATACCGGATCGGGACGAAGGTCCCGAAGTCGCGCGAGGCGACCGGCGCGCCGAGCGGGTAGCGGCCCGTCGGTGTCCGCTGGTCGCCTTCGCGCGTCTTGTCGATGCCCTCGCGTCCGAGGCGGACGGAGAGCACCTCGCGCGAACGGCCGTCCTCGCACACGGTCATCACGCGCCGGGTCGCGTCGACCACGAGCGTCCTCCGTTCGCCTCCGCACGGGCCCGGGCGACCCGGGACGACCCGTGCAGCGGCGACTCCGCACCCCGACGAACCGAGGAGCGCGAGCACGACGAGACCGCGGCGGCGTCGCGACAAGGGATCCTCGTGTTCTACGCGCTTCCCGCGCTCGCGCTTCCCGGCGCACCCACATTGACGCGGCGGCGCCAGGCCCCTTCAATGGCGCGCACGTGGCGACCGACCCGAAACGCGCCTTCGAGGTCCTGCTCCAGCTGACGGCCCAGCTCACGGATGACCGTCCGCTCGAGGAGTTCCTGCGCGCGGTCACCGACGCGAGCCTCGAGCTGCTCTCCGCCGACCACGCGTCGATCCGTCTCCTCGACACGGCGCGGACCGCGCTCCTCTCCGGCGCGCGCTCCGGAAGCGGGGAAGAGGATCGTCCGATGAGCTTCCGGCGCGGCGAAGGCGTCCTCGGATGGGTCGTCGAGCACGGCGAGCCGGCGCGGATCGACGACGTCGAGCACGACTCGCGCTGGGTGCGCGGCGAACGGCAGGGGTTCCGCGTCGGCTCGATCATCGCCGAGCCGCTCTGGTCGAGCGGCGAGGTGATCGGCGTCCTCTCGGTGACGTCGCCCGAGCGCGCGGCGTTCGGCGACGAGGACCAGCTCCTCACCCGGCTCCTCGCGAACTGCTCCGCGCCTCCGATCGAGCGCGCGCGCCTGCGTCGCCTCGCGATGTTCGACGACGTGACGATGGCGTTCAACCACCGCTACCTCGGGCCGCGGCTCGTCGAGGAGATGGAGCGCGCGAGCCGGACGGACGGCGAGGTCAGCCTCCTCTACATGGACCTCGATCACTTCAAGAGCGTCAACGACAAGCACGGGCACGCGAGCGGCGACGTCGTCCTCCGCATGTTCGCCGACCGCGTCCGGCGCGTCGTCCGGCGCATCGACGTCCTCGTCCGGCGCGGGGGCGAGGAGTTCGTCCTCATCATGCCGGCGACCGGCGCGACGCAGGCGCACGCCACGGGGAACCGCATCCAGCAGACGCTCCACGCCGACCCCTTCGAGGTGGACGGCGTCCGGATCCGGCAGACCGTCTCGATCGGCGTCGCGACGTGGGACAAGCGGGAGACGCCCGAGCAGCTCGAGCGCCGTGCGGACGAGGCGATGTACGAGGCGAAGCGGCTCGGACGCAATCGCGTGGTCGTCGCCACGCCGCGCGATCTCGTCGGCTGACGGGCCCTGGACGCGTGAGCGTCCACCCCCCCGGACGCGGCCTCGTCCGTATCCGGCCGCCGTCACGGGGACCGTGAACGGACGGCCGCGCCCGCGGGGTGTGGACCGCGCGGAAACCCGGTTTCGTGGAGAAGGGCGTTTTCTGGACGCACCGGGTGCACTCCTTGCTTCAATGAGGCTCGGAGGTCCCGCGTGCCGATCTGCCCGCAGTGTCTCTCGCGGTTCCCGGACGGCGACGAGGTGTGTCCCCACGACGGCGCTGCGCTCGCGCCGGACGCCGCCTATGCCTACGTCGATCGCGACCTCGCGCCGGGGGACGTCGTCGGTGAGTACCGAATCGAGGGGAAGCTCGGAGAGGGCGGATTCGGCGCGGTCTACGCGGCCGTGCATCCCGTCATCGGCAAGCGCGCGGCCGTGAAGGTGCTCTCGCGGACCTTCTCGGCGAACCCGGGAATGGTCTCGCGCTTCATCGCGGAGGCGCGGGCGGTGAACCAGATCCGCCATCGCAACATCATCGACATCTTCTCGTTCGGACAGCTCCCGGACGGTCGCCAGTACTACGTGATGGAGCTGCTCGACGGCGTCACGTTCGACAAGCACCTCGCCGCGCACGGCCGGCTCTCGTTCGCGAGCGCGCTCCCGATCCTCCGTGGCATCGCACGCGCGCTCGACGCCGCGCACGCGAAGGGCATCCTCCACCGCGACCTCAAGCCCGAGAACGTCTTCCTCGTCGTCGACGAAGACGGCCACGCCTCGCCCAAGCTCCTCGACTTCGGTCTCGTGAAGCTCGTCGGATCACCGAGCGCGCAGCACAAGACGAAGACGGGGACGCCGATGGGAACTCCCTATTACATGTCTCCCGAGCAGTGTCGCGGCGACGAGGTCGACGCGCGCACGGACGTCTACGCGTTCGGCGTCGTGGCGTTCCAGGTGCTCACCGGGAAGATGCCGTTCGACGGCGAGGGCGCGCTGAAGATCCTCCTCGAGCACATGGAGAAGGCGCCTCCGGCCGCGTCGTCCGTCACTCCGGAGGTGCCGGTCGCGTTCGACGCGCCGCTCGCGCGCGCGCTCGCGAAGGAGCCGGCGGACCGCCCCGCCACGGTCGGACAGGCGCTCGAGCTCCTCGTCCGCGCCGCGGAGGGCGCCGGTCTCGAGGCGGCGCCGTCGTCGCCCGTCGTCGTGGGGCCGAACGTCGACGCGGCGACGCGGGAGGCGGCGGCGTCGGCACGGACCGTGGCGGCGGTCGGAAGCGGGCAGACGTTCCTCGGCTCCGAGAGCGACGTCATGGTGGCACCGCCGCGCGGGCGCATGCGCCTCCTCGTCGGTTTCGTCGCCGTCCTCGGGCTCGCCGCGGCCGGCGCGCTCGCGTTCGGGAGCCGGACCGCTGCGAGCCGCGAGCCGAGCCTCGGCGCGTCGGCGACGTCGTCCGCGGCTGCGACCGGCTCGGCCGTCGTCGCGTCGGCCTCGTCTCCCGTCTCCGCCCCGTCTCCGCCGCCGCCCGAGAAGGTCACGCTCCGGATCGAAGGCGCTCCGGCCGGCGCGACCGTGTCGTCCGGTGGAAAGCTGCTCGGCACCGCGCCGGGACCGTTCGAGGTCACGCGCGGCGAGCGGCTCGAGCTCGTCGTCGCGGCGAGGGGCTACAAGTCGCGTCCGATCGAGGTCTCGCCGGCGGGCGATCTCGCCGTCACCGTCGCGCTCGAGAAGCGACCGAACAAGCCGCCGACACCGGGCCGGACCATCTCCAAGGACCTCGAGGACTTCTGATCGCGATGTCGAAGCGCCCGCTCTCGTCCGCCCCGCTCGCGCTGCTCGCGCTCGCGTTCCCGCTCCTCGACTGCGCGACCCTCTCCGCGATCCCGGAGCGGACGTGCGGGAACGGCGTCGTCGACGCCGAAGAGGACTGCGACACCTTCTCGGCGGTGGGGAACTGCGGTCGCCCGGAGGAAGGCGCCCGTGCGTGCCGGATCGTCTGTGACCCGAGAGCTCCGGTCTGTCCCGACGGCTGGGGCTGCGGAGCGAGCGGCGTGTGCCGCGAGCCGAGCGGCGATTTCGTGATCCTCGACGAACGTCTCGAGAGCGGTGTCGTCGGCATCCAGGTCGGTGACTTCGACGGCGACCTGAAGGCGGACGTCCTCGCGACCGGCGAACGCGGTCCCGACAACAGCGCCCGCGCGCGCGTCCTCTACTTCGGCGAAGACTCGACGTTCGCAGACGCCTACGCCTTCCCGGCGCCGCTCGTCACGCCCGTCGTCCGCGACATCGACAAGAGCGGTCGAACGGACCTCGCCTTCGGTCTGACAGGGCTCAACGTCGCGCTCGGCGAGAAGGATCGGACGTTCACCCCCGTCCTCTTCCCCTCGCGGACGCTTCCGCGGACCGAGGGGCTCGCGCTGATGAACGTACGCGGCACCTCGCTCGTCCTCCCGTCGGGACGGCTCGACGGTCGACTCACGGCGGCGACGGTGACCTCGGAGAAAGGGCAGGCGGCCTCCGTCCTCTCGAGCTTCGATGGCGAAGGCACGGTCACCCCGTACCTCGTCTCCCTCCCGGGGCGTGCGAGCGACGTCGTCGGCCGGAGCGCGTGGGGACGTCTCCTCGACGCCGACGCGACGTCGACCTGTGGAGAGGTCGTCTTCGCGATGGCCACGCCTCCGTCGGTCGTCGTCGCGTCCCCGTGCGCGCCGAAGCCGCTCGAGCCGACGCGGGCGCGGTGGGCGAGCGAGCGGGCGCTGATCGTGATTCCGCTCGGAGAGACTCCGACGCGAGGCGTCGTGCTCGCGGACCACGACGTGGACGGGCACGTCGACATCCTCGTGTCGGGCACGACCGACACGTTCCTGATCCGCAACCTCGGCGGGACGTCGTTCGACAAGCCCGTCGCCGCGCGCGAGCCGAAGAAGCTCCAGCCGAAGCCGCTCTTCGATGTCGACGGCGTCCTCGCGGCCGGCGATCTCACGGGAGACGGGTTCCCCGATTACATCCTGCCCCGCGGCATCCAGTACAGCGTGTCGTCCGGCTCGGGGGCGACGCGCGAGGCGAGCTACGTGTTCGCCCCGAACAGCCGTTCGCCGCGCTGGTCTTCCGCGATCGTCGCGAATCTCAATGCGGATGCCTATCTCGACTACATCGCGTCGAGCGAGGAGTCCGCCGATCTCGAGTTCGGGTCCGGTCTCCCCGGTGGCGTGATCGCGTCGACCGTGACCACGTCGGGTGTCGTCACCCACCTCGACGTGGGGGACGTGGATGGCGACAACCTCACCGACGTGGTCGTGACGTCGAAGCGTCCCGACACCAAGACGGCGCTCGAGGTCTCGTTCGGTCGCACGCTCGGCCCTCCGGAGACGGCGCGTCTCGTGGGCACGGTCGACGACGGCGCGACGCTCCACGTCGGGCGCACGCTGTCGGTCGCGTCGGACGTGGTCGTCGCCGTCGCGAAGCCTTCGCAGGACGGTGGGCTCACCGACACCCAGATCGCGATCGTCCTGCCGTCCGGCGATCGGCAGCTCCTCGCGCCACTCCTCTTCCCGGATCCCGGGCCGAGCTACCCGTTGCTCGAGAGCTGGCGACCGCACGCCGTCACGATCGCGCCGTTCGAGCTCGACACGCGCATGGATCTCGTCTCGGTCGCGATCGGCGTCCGGAAGTTCGACGAGTCCCTCACGCCGTCGAACAAGCGGACGCCTCCGCCCGTGACGGTGTGGAATGCGAAGGGCGCCGGGACCGTCGGGTCGTTCGACTTGCTCGTGAGCGCGCGTGAGGTCCCGGTGGCGCCGGCGGCGTTCACGCGGTCGGAGTCGCTGCTCCTCCACGCGACGACCGGGGATCTCGACCGGCCGGCGAACGGCCGCGAGGAGCTCGTCGTGCTGACGGTCGGCGTCGACGGGGACGCGAGCCTCGGCATCGTTCGGTTCCCGTTCGAGACGTCGTCGATCCTCCCGGTGTCGATCCCCAGCGCGAAGTTGGGACCGCGCAACCAGCTCCTCGTCGTCGATGTCGACGATGACGGCGCGAACGACGTCGTCGCGGTGGTCGGCGAGACGGGCCGGTCGAAGGCGTTCGTGGCGTTCGGCGACGGAAAGGGAGGCTTCGACGGGGGGCCGCTGAAGATCGGCGTGCCGCGTGACGAGGGAGGTGACTCCGAGATCGTCGCGGCGACCACACTCGTGACGCGCGGCAACGGTCGCAGCGGCGACAAGCGCACCGACCTCGTCCTCGCGACGCCAGACCGGCTCCTCGCGGTCACGATCGGCCGCGGGCGCTCGCTCCCCGAGCCACGCGTGCTCGCGTCCGGATTCGACGGGCTCACAGGGGTAGGGGCAGGGGACTTCGACGGCGACGGCGTCGCCGATCTCGCCGTCGCGGACAAGGGCGCGGTCCGGATCGTGCGCCAGGCAGCGAGGCTCCGATGAAGCGGCTCTGTCTCGTCGCCGCGCTCGTCCTCCTCCCGCGCTTCGCCTCGGCGGCGGAGCCGTCCCCCGAGGAGGTCGAGCGCGCTCGGACGTTCTTCGACGCGGGAGCGCAGGCGTACGCGGCGGAGAAGTACGCCGACGCCGTGCGCTCGTTCGAGCAAGCGCGCCAGATCGTGCCGAAGCCGCCGATCGTGTTCTCGCTCGCGCAGGCGGAGAGGAAGCTCTACGGCAAGACGGGCGACGCCCGAACGCTCGCGTCTGCGATCGCGCACTACCGCGAGTACATCGCGCTCGTCCCGAAGGGCGGGCGCCGCGCCGACGCCCTCGAGGCGAAGGACGAGCTCGAGGCGAAGCTCGCGAAGGTCGAGCCGCAGCAAGCGGCGGTCCCCGCGGCTCCGGCGGAGAAGAAGAAGCCGCGCGTCACGGTGATCTCGTCGACGCCGGGCGCGCGGGCGACCTTCGACGGAGGCGCGCCGCAGGAGCTCCCGCTCTTCGTCGATCTCGAGCCCGGGCCCCACACCGTGCGCGTCTTCGCGGAGGGCTTCGTCGACGACGTCGAGCAGGTGTCCGGCGACAAGCTCGTCGACGTTCCGCTGAACCTCCCGCTCCGCGAGAAGCCGGCGCGGCTCGAGGTCGTCCTCGCCCAGAAGGGGGACCTCTACGTCGACGGCCGACTCGTCGCGACGACGCCGGTGGGCACTCCCGTCGAGGTCGCGCCGGGGATCCACGTCGTCAGCGTCGGCGTGAACGGGAGGCGCGCGTGGTCCCAGGAGATCACGTTCGTCCGCGACCGCGTGGTTCGGATCGAGCCGCGCCTCCAGCGGAGCGATCAGCGGCTCGCCTCCTATGTCGTGCTCGGCGGCGGAGGGGTCGTGACGCTGGCCGGGCTCTTCGCCGGCATCGGGGCGCTCGACGCGGAGAAGCGCGCGCAGAGGATCCTCGACGAGCGGGCCGCGACCAACATCACGGAGGACCAGCGCGTCTCGTACAACAACGCGATCGACAAGCGCGACACACTCCGGACGACCTCGATCGTGTCGCTCTCGGTCGGCGGTGCGCTGCTCGCGGCCGGCGCGCTCCTCTACGTCTTCGATCGCCCCTCCTTCGCAGTCGTCCCGCCGCGTCCGCAGGAGCAGCCGAAGCCGACGAAGCCGAGCCTGGAGCTCACCGCATCGCCGGTCCTCGCGCCGGGGACCTGGGGCGGCGCGGTGCTCGGGACGTTCTGACGCATCGCGCCTTTCGGCGCGAAGGCTGTAGCCTCGTCCGGCCGGACCTTGCTATGCGAACGGCATGTTCGAGAAGGTCCTCGTGTGCAACCGGGGCGAGATCGCCCGTCGCGTCATCCGCACCTGCAAGCGTCTCGGCATCAAGACCGTCGCGGTCTACTCGGAGGCGGACGCCGAGGCGCCGCACGTCTCGGACGCCGACGAAGCCGTCCTCGTCGGACCCGCCGCCGCGAAAGACTCGTACCTGAACGTCGAGGCGATCCTCGAAGCGATCCGGAAGACCGGCGCGAAGGCGGTCCACCCCGGCTACGGGTTCTTGAGCGAGAAGTCGTCGTTCGCCCGCGCGGTCGCGGAGGCGGGCGTCGTGTTCGTCGGCCCGCCGCCGGACGTGCTCGACGCGTTCGGCGACAAGATGAAGGCGCGGCACGTCGCGCTCGCGGCCGGGACGAGCCCCGTTCCGGGCACGGACGAGCCGATCGCGATCGACACGCCGGAGGGCATCGCGAACGCGAAGGCGATCGCGGCGAAGGTCGGCTACCCGGTCGTCGCGAAGGCGGTCGGCGGCGGCGGTGGGATCGGGATGCAGGTCGTGCAGGACGAGGCGGGCCTCGAGCGCGCGCTGAAGTCGTGCTCGGACCGCGGGAAGGCGAGCTTCGCCGACGCGCGCGTGTACCTCGAACGCTACGTCTCGCAGCCGCGTCACATCGAGGTGCAGGTCTTCTGTGACACGCACGGGCAAGCGTTCGCGCTCGGCGAGCGTGAGTGCAGCGTGCAGCGGCGGCACCAGAAGATCATCGAGGAGACGCCGTCGCCGGCCGCGTTCTTCCAGGGTGAGGCGGGCGAGGCGCGTCGTACGGCGCTCTACGAGGCGGCGCTCCGCGTCGTGAAGAAGGTCGGCTACGTCGGAGCCGGCACGTGCGAGTTCATCGCCGACGCCGAAGGCAACCTGTTCTTCCTCGAGGTGAACGCCCGCCTCCAGGTCGAGCATCCGGTGACGGAGATGGTGACCGGGCTCGACCTCGTCGAGCTCCAGCTCCGCGTCGCCGCGGGCGACAAGCTGCCCGATCTCTCGAAGATCGTCCGCCGCGGTCACGCGATCGAGGGGCGCGTCTACGCCGAGGACGCGTCGAAGGGCTTCATCCCCAAGCCGGGCCCGATCGACGAGCTGTCGTGGGTCTCCGGCGAGGGCGAAGTGCAGTCGAAGACGCTGCGCGTCGAGTCCGGCGTCCGCGCCGGCAACAAGGTGACGCCCTTCTACGACCCGATGGTCGCGAAGCTCGTCGCATGGGGCGAGACGCGGGAGGCTGCGATCGCCGAGCTCGATCGCGCGATCGCCGGCACGACGATCGCGCCGTGCACGACGAACCTGCCGTTTCTCCGAAAGGTCCTCGCGAGCGAGGAGTTCCGCGCCGGCGCCTACGACACGAAGTTCGCCGAGATTCTCGCGAAGCGCCAGTAGCCTCGCGGCTCTCTCTGCGCTAGAAGCGCCGCGCCTGCCCCGGAGACGCGTCGAACGTTGGCTCACTGGTACGTCTATCGCGAGAACGAGGCACCCCTCGGCCCGTGGACGACGGAAGCGATCGCCGAAGCGATCCTCGCAGGCACGCTGTCCCCGGAGACGTGGATTGCCGCGCCTGCAGGCGCGAAGTGGCTGCGCGCGTCCGCCGTCCCCGTCATCGCACGGCTCCTCGACGGGCAACCCACGCGCCGTGGCGTCGAGAGCGCCGCGATCGCGCGCGCGCCCGACACCCACCGGACGCCTCCTCCCGCAGCGCCGCCGCCCGGCGCTGCGGTGATCGAGGTCGCGCCCGCGGCCCCACCGCGCCCCTATTACATGGGCGGGGACACCCTCGAGTCGCCCAACGACGAGCGGCAGAGCAGCCAGGAGAAGAAGAGCCGCTGAGGGTCAGGTCACGCGCGTGAGCGGCGGTTCGCCCGCGAGGACGCGCCGCACGTTCTCGACGGCGAGCTCGGCCATCGCGCTCCGCGTCGGGCCGTCGGCGCTCCCGAGGTGCGGACAGAGCACCGCGTTCGGCCGCGCGAGGAGGGCAGGGTGCACGCGAGGCTCGTCCTCGAACACATCGAGCCCCGCCGCCGCGAGCGGTCCGCGCTCGAGCGCGGCGGCGAGCGCAGCCTCGTCGACGATGGGGCCGCGCGCCGTGTTGACGAGCACCGACCCGGGCTTCATCCGCGCGAGGCGCGCGGCGTCGAAGAGATGTCGCGTCTCGGGCGTGAGCGGGCAGTGGAGGCTCACGACGTCGGCGTACTCGAGCATCTCGTCGAGGCTCTTCGCGTACGTCAGACCGAGCGCGCGCTCGAGCCCTTCGGCGAGGCGGGTCCGTTGCGTGTAGAGGACATGCATGCCGAAGCCGCGGGCCCGCCGCGCCATCGCCTTGCCGATCCGTCCGAGGCCGACGATCCCCAGCGTCGCGCCGTGCACGCGCTGGCCGAGCATGAACGTCGGCGTCCACCCTGTCCAGCCGCCGGCGCGGACGATGCGGTCCCCTTCGGCGAGACGCCGACAGGCCGCGAGGATCAGCCCGAAGGCGACATCCGCCGTCGCCTCGGTCAGGACGTCGGGGGTGTTCGTGACGAGGACGCCGCGTGCCGCGCACGCGGCGAGGTCGATGTTGTCGACGCCGACCGCGACGTTCGCGACGACGCGGAGGCGAGGCGCGCGCGCGAGGAACGCGTCGTCGACGCGGTCGGTGAGGAGCGTGACGACGGCCTCGACGCGCTCGCGGCACGCCTCGAACCCGGGCGCGCGCACGCTCGCGTCGCGGACGACTTCGTGCGTGTGCGCGAGCGCCTCGAGAGCGGGATCCGCGCCCTCGTGGAGCTCGCCGCTGACGAAGACGGTCGCCATCAGTCCGCGTCGAACGGAACGACCTCGGTCGATGCGAGGTCGGGGATCGCCGCCTTCACCGTCTCGAGGATCTCGCTCGCCGTGCCGACGACGGAGATGACGACGTCCTTCGCGGAGAGGCGCCGTGCGACCGCTGCATTCGCCGTGTCGCGCGTCACCGCCTTCACGTGATCGAGGTAGCCGGAGTGGTAGTCGGCGGGCAGGCCGAGGAGCTCCACCTCGAGCGCCTGACCGACCCGCTTCGAGGCTGTGTCGATCTCGAACGCGTGCGAGCGGACGAGGTAGTTCTTGATGAACGCGAGCTCGTCTTCGGTGACGCCGTCCTTCACGAACTCGTCGAGCATCGAGAGCTCGAGCGCGATGCAGGGCGCGCAGTCGGACATCCCGGGCGCCGCGCTCATCGTGAACGCGTGACGACGGCGCTCGATCGAGAGCCTCGCGCTCGTCCCGTACGACCAGCCTCGCTTCGAGCGGATCTCCCGCATCATGCGCGACGTGAACGTTCCGCCGAGGACCGCGGTTGCCGTCGCGAGCGCCTGGTGATCGTCGTCGTGCGGCCACGTCCCGAGACCGCCGAGGATGATCTGCGTCTGCGTGCGCTCCGGCTTGTCGACGAAGCGGAGGTGCCGGCCCTTCGGCGGCGGCGGATCGGGGATCTGCACGCGGAGCGGCTCGCCTTCGGGGATCGCGTTCGCGAGCTTCGCGCCGATCGCGTGCGCCTCGTCGACCTTGATCGCGCCGGCGAAGCCCATCACGACGTCCTTCCGGACGAAGCGCTTCTTGTAGGCGTCGACGACGTCTGCGCGGGTGAGCGTCCCGATCGTCGAGGGCCTTCCGGCGGCCGCGCGCCCGTACGGGTGCGGGCCGAAGAGCGCGCGCCGGAAGGCGAGGCTCGCGAGGGCGCGGTCGTTGTCGCGCGCCTCGAGGAGCTCGGCGGTGCTCTCCCGGAGCAGCTTCCCGAGCTCGCCTTCGTCGAAGGTCGGCGTCCCGAGGATCCGCGCGAGGAGATCGCAGAACGGCTCGAGGTTTCGCCGGATGACCTGCGCGTGGACGCTCGTCGTCGAAGGGCCGACGTCGAGGCTCAGCTCGGCGCCGAGGGAGTCGACCGCTTCGTCGATCTGCTCGGAGGTCATGCCCTCGCAGCCGCGGCGGACGAGGCGCGTCATCACGCGAGTGAGGCCGTCCTTGCCGACCGGGTCGGACGTGCCGCCGTTGCGGAACGACACGACGATCGAGACGAGCGGGACGGGCGTCGCGGTCTCCACGAACGCGGCGCCGCCGCCGGGGAGCTCGAAGCGCTGGACGCCGCTCATGCCGCCACCTCGTCGTCGTCGCCTTCGCCGCCGTCGTCCTCGAGATCGGGATCGGGAACGACCTTCACGAGGGTGCGCGCGTGCTCGAGGAGATAGCGGCGCGCAGCCGTCCGGATCTCGCCGGCCGTCACGCGCCGGTACGTCTCGAGGCGTCGGAACGCGGCCGCGGGATCACCGAGGACGGTGTCGTAGAAGCCGATCTGCTCCGCCTTGCCGCTCGCGGTCTCGAGCGACTGGAGGAGGCCGAGCTCGAGCCGCGCCTTCGCGCGCGAGAGCTCCGACTCGGAGACGAGCGTGTCGCGTGCGCGCGCGAGCTCGACGTCGACGACGGCGAGGATCTGCTCCGTCGTGATCTCCGGGCGCGCGGTGAACGTCATTTCGTAGAGACCCGGATCCCGGAAGGTGGAAACCCACCCTCGCACGTCGATGCAGAGCTCGCGGTTCTCGACCAACGTCCGGTGCATCCGCGAGGCGCGACCACCGAAGAGGATCTCGTTCAGGAGCGAGAGCGCGGCGTGGTCGGCGTCGCCGAGCGCGGGGCCGTGGTAACCGAGGAAGACCTTCTCGGAGGCGGTCGGCTTCTTCAGCTCCTCGTAGCGCGGCTCGAGCTGCGGCGGCTCCGGCTGCGTGTCCTCTTCGGGGATGCGGCTCGCCGGGATCGGCCCGTACGCGTCGCGGATGCGCGTGAGCACGTCCTCCTCGTCGACGTCGCCGACGACGACGACGGTGGCGTTGTTCGGCGCGTAGTACGTCTCGTAGAACGCTTCGCAGTCCGCCGGCGTGAAGCCCTGGATGTCCGTCATCCAGCCGATCGTCGGCCAGTGATACGGGTGCTTCGTGAACGCGACCTTGTAGAGGACCTCGTTCGCGGTGCCCTCCGGATCGTCCTCGACGCGCATGCGGCGCTCGTTCGTGACGACCTCCTTCTCGCTCACGACCTGCGGCTCGCGGAGGACGAGACGCGCCATGCGCTCGCTCTCGAGCTGGACGGCGAGGGCGAACGAGTCCTTCGGCAGCGACTCGTAGTAGTAGGTCCAGTCGAACCAGGTCGCGGCGTTCGACTCCGCGCCGCTCTCCTCGAGCTTGCGATCGAACTCGCCCGCCTTCAGCCCCTCCGTCTCGTTGAACATGAGGTGCTCGAACAAGTGCGCGAGGCCGGTCTTGCCGGGCTTCTCGTGGCGCGATCCGACGCGGAACCACGTGAAGTAGCTGACGACCGGCGCGGCACGGTCGACGAGGAGCAGCAGCCGGAGGCCGTTGCCGAGACGGAAGCGATGCACCTGCGGCAGCTCGCTCGGCGCGGCGCTCGAGAGGTCACCGAAAGGAATCGCCCCTTCGTAGGTCCACTTGGCAGCGGGCGATGCGGCATTCCCGTCGAGGCGGGAGACGAGCTCGGAAGGCGTCACGGTCATGGAGGAAAACCACGGAAGACCGCTTTCCCTGCGCTGTCAAGGCGCTCACTCCTCGCGACGTCCTGCGCTCAGTGGTCGCGGACGTCGATGCTCGTGAAGCCGGAGCCGTTCCAGACCCAGATGTTCGGGCCGACGAGCGCGACGATGCCGACGTCCTCACTCGAGCCGCCGCGCGGATCGGTGCCGGACGCGCGCACTTCGCCGACGCGACAGAGGCGCGCGGGCTCGCGGGTGGCAGACTCGGCGGAAGCGGCGGCGTGGTAGAGCGGGTCGGGTCCGACGAGGGAGATCACGCCGCCGACGCTGGCGAGGAGGAGCCCGCGATCGGTCGCACGCACGCCGTGGAGCGCCCGCTTCGATCCGCCTTCGGTGAGCAGCGCCTGGTGACGGACCGGCAGCGCGATCTGCCGCGGCGCGCCGGTGTCGACCTTCCACACGCCGCCCTCGCGATCGAGGACGTAGGCCGTGCCGCGCCACACGTCGAAGTCGGTGAGCGCGCCTTCGATCACCTGGTCTTCGGTGATCGGGAGCCACCGGAGCGCGTCGAAGCGGGCGACCGCACCCATCCGGTCTCCACAGACGAGCATCGAGACACGGAGCCCGGCGGCGCAGAGCGCGACGACCGACTCGCTCTCGTCGAGCTGGGCGTCCGGCTCGAAGGGCGAGAACCCGGTGCCGTCGAACTCGAGGAGCGCGCCGTTCCCCCACACGAGGACGCGCCCGGCGGCGCCGCCGATGCCGTACCACCACGCGCGGCCCGCGGTCGGACGGCGGAGCGGGAACGACTTCGTCTCGCCGCCGCCGAAGCGCACGGCGTGGGTCGTCGTGAGACCCCACATCGTGCCGTCGTCCGAGACGTAGAGGTCGTTGAGCGGCTCGTCGACGGTGTGCGACGTCGCGATCTCGTCGTCGACCACGTGGAGGACGAGGCTCTTCGCCTTCTCGCTCGTCGAGGACGTCCGCCCGAGCACGTAGAAGTCGCGGACCGAGCTGCCCGTCGCGGCGCGGAAGACGTGGCGCGAGGCCGGCATCTCGGCGACGTGGAGCACGCCGCGGAGGACGAGCGGCGGCTCGCGCGGCGCTCTCCGAAGATCGCGGACGTTGTCCGCGTGGCTCGGTTCGCTGACCGTCTCGCCGAAGAAGTTCTCGTCGCGGAAGTGGCGGAGCCAGCGAAAGACGTCCTCCGCCTCGAAGACGTAGATCCCGGTGCGGAGCGAGACGGCGAGCGTGAACTCGTCGACGTTGAGCGTCATCGACGCCTTGCCGCTCGAGTCGAAAAGGCGATCGACGTCTCCGCGCACGGTCCGGACGAGGTCGTGGCCGAGGAGCTGCTCGACGGCTTCGACGTCGCCCGTCTCGAGCCGCCCGACGACGGGATACTCGAAGCGGAACCCGAGCTCGTAGAGGAGGCGCTTCAGGCGCTGGGGCATCTTCGCCGCGCTCTCGAGCGACTCCTCGCGCGCGTCGGCGACCATGTCGAGCCACTCGCCGAAGTGCGCGGCGGAAGGCGAGACGTTGCCGTTCTCCCACTCGACGATCGGCAGCTCGCCCTGCTGCCGCGCGAGCGGTGCGCGACGGAAGGCGCCGGTGTCGAAGCAGAACACGCGGTCGTGCGCCCGGCAGAACGGGGCGTACCGCTTCGCCTCCTCGCCGCCCGAAGCGACGATCTCGTCCGCTTCGCGCGCCATCTCGTGGCTCGCGAGGAAGACCTCCGGCTCGCCGATGCGGCTCGCGCGCCGGACCGTCGCGACGTAGCTCGGTGGCAGCTCGGTGCCGAGGAGGCGGGCCTGCTCGGCGAGCTCGGTCATCGGGAGGGGTGGTCCGAGGCGATCCTCGTAGCCCGACTGGACCAGCATCGTCTTGATGCGATCGAGCGCAGCGAGGGCCATGCGCGTGGGGTCGACGTTGCTCCTCGGCTTCAGAGCACGCGACGTGCGCTTCTTCGGCGGGATCTTCCTCAAGGCACGCCCGGGGAACCGATCCTAACGCAGAAGCGGGAAGGGGGGCGAACGAAGGGCGACCGGGCGCCTCGCCGTCGCCGAAAGCGCGCAACCGGTTCGGCCGGGCGCCCGAACAGCCGTCCGATGATCATTCGCTCCCGTTCTTCGGTCGGTTTCACCCTCCTCGCCCTCCTCGCCGTCGGATGCGGTGTCTTCGGCGGCTCGGACGACACGCAGGTCGCGCCGGCCGCTCCCGCCGGTGAGGCCCCGCTCCCGCCCGGCGCCCCGCCGCCCGCCACGGGGACGCCGAGCACCGACGAGGTGACCGAAGCGTTCGGCGTCTTCGTCGCGCCGGGAGGCAGCGATCAGAACGGCGGCACGCGCCGGAGCCCCTTCGCGACGATCGGGGCTGCGGTCAAATCGGCGAAGCCGCAGGCAAAGCGCGTCTACGTGTGCGCGGGGACCTACGGGGAGAGCGTGGAGCTCGCGAGCGCGGTGTCGCTCGTCGGAGGCTACGACTGCAACGACCCGAGCGCGTGGAGGCGCGCGGCCGGCGCGCGCTCGACGATCGCGGGCACGACGGTCCCGGCGCTCCGTGCGAAGGACATCACGAGCACGACGCGCTTCGAGGGCTTCACGGTCACCGCGCCGGACGCGAAGGACCCGGGCACGAGCTCGATCGGCCTCTGGGCTGAGAACGCCGGCAAGCTCGCGATCGTCGACGCGAGCATCACCGCGGGCCGCGGCGCCGACGGTGCGCCGGGCTCGAACCCGGCTGCGCCCGCCGGCGACGGCTCGGGGCAGGGCGCAGGCGCTGGGACGTACGCGTACGACAAACCGGCGAAGGACCCGAACGTCGTGGGCACCCCTTGGCCGAAGCCGGCGCTCGCTGCCGGCGGAACGAGCACGTGCGGCGGCAACGCGGGCGGTACCGGCGGCCGTGGTGGGCTCTACGTCTGCCAGCGGTTCAACAACAAGCTGCAGATGGTCTACGGCGGCGACACGAACCTGCTCGGGAACGTCGTTCCCGCGAGCACCGAGCTGCCTGCCGTGACGTTCACGGCGGCGGCAGGGTTTCCCGGAACGGATGGCGCGAGCGCCCTCGTGCCGGGGACGCTCT
>JBDHVE010000087.1:0-37016 GCA_039809485.1 Polyangiaceae bacterium
AGCTCCTGAACAACGAGTTCATGGAGGCGCTCCGCGACCGCACGATCAAGATCGACATCCCGTACATCACGAAGCTGTCGGAGGAGATCAAGATCTACGAGAAGGACTTCTCGCAGGCGAAGGTGAAGGGGAAGCACATCGCCCCGCACACCCTCGAGGTCGCCGCGATGTGGGCCGTCATGACCCGCCTCGAGGACCCGAAGAAGCACAACCTGTCGCTCGTGCAGAAGATGAAGCTGTACGACGGCAAGGTGCTCCCGGGGTACACGCAGGACACCGTCAAGGAGCTGCGCAAGGAGACGAAGCGCGAAGGCATGGAGGGCATCTCTCCCCGCTACGTGCAGGACAAGATCTCCAACGCGCTCGTGAACGAGGTCGGCGAGGGCACCATCAACCCGTTCATGGTGCTGAACGAGCTCGACAAGGGCCTCCGCCACCACTCGCTCATCACCAACGACGAGCAGCGGAAGCGCTTCCAGGACATCATCGGCCAGGTGAAGCGCGAGTACGAAGAGATCGTGAAGAACGAAGTCCAGCGCGCCATCAGCGCGGACGAAGACGCGATCATGAAGCTCGCGGCGAACTACATCGACAACATCAAGGCCTACACCCTCAAGGAGAAGGTCAAGAACCGCTACACCGGGCAGGACGAGGAGCCCGATGAGCGCTTGATGAGGTCGATCGAGGAGAAGATCGACATCGCGGAGAACCGGAAGGACGACTTCCGCCGCGAGATCATGAACTTCATCGGAGCCCTCGCGGTCGAGGGGAAGAAGTTCGCCTGGAACACGAACGACCGCCTGCGCCGCGCGCTCGAGCTGAAGCTCTTCGAGGATCAGAAGGACTCGATCAAGCTGAAGACGCTCGTGGCTGCGGTCGTCGACAAGGACACGCAGGAGAAGATCGACATCATCAAGGCGCGCCTCATGAAGAACTTCGGCTACAACGAGGTCTCCGCGACGGACGTGCTGAACTACGTGGCGTCGATCTTCGCGCGCGGCGACGCGAAGGACTGATCCTTTCGCGAAGCGCGTGCCGCGGCAGAGGCCGCTCGGGCAGACGCCCGGGCGGCCTTCGCCTTTCTGCGCCCTTGCGGAGCGGCCAGGACGGCGGCAGGCTCGCTACGTCATGCGCACCTTCCTCGTCCTCGCGTGCTTCATCTCTCTCGTCGCCTGCATCGACAAGCCGCGTGGTCCGGAGCCCGTCGCGCCGCCGACCGCGCCGACGAAGGATCCGATCACCGGCATCGCGCCCGGTGCAGCCGACGCCGGGCCCGCGTCCGAGCCGCGGCACGACCACGTCCGGATCGTCGAGAAGACACCGAACGAGGAGCGCGAGGTGAAGCTTCCCGGCAAGGCACAGTCGCAGCTCGAGGCGTGTCACACGAGCGGAGGCGGCAAGCTGCGGGTCCGGATCACGCGCGAGGGCGAGAAGCGGTCGCTCGCGATCGAACCGGGCTCGTCGCTCGATCCGACCGAGCGCCACTGCGTCCTCGAAGCGCTCCAGGCGCTCCGCGACGACGAGATCGGCGGCTCGCTCGGCTCTGGCGCCACGGTGCCGGCGACCGGCTTCACGTCGCTCCTCACCGTCGAGTGGTGAGCCAGCGTGTGCCGCCGCCGGACCGCGATGTCCCGCGACGGCGAAGCGCCACGACGATCTCCGCGCACTTGGCAGGTGGGCACGCGAGATGCTCTCGCGTCACTTCGTGAAGCTCTTTTTCCTCGTCGTCGCGACGCTCGCCGTGGGCTGCGCGGCATCCGAGCCCGAGCCCGTCCAGGATCCCGGTCTCCCGCCGGCGGAGGCGCCGGCGGCGACCGCGGCGATCGAGACGCTGCCCGGCTTCGCGAACGGGTGCGCGATCGCGCGCGGGCTCGACTCACTCGTCGCGCACGCGACGTTCGAGCCGCGCGTCGACTACGTCGTGCACCGCGTCGACTACCGCACGCGCGGCGCGCTCTCGACGGTGACGACCGCCGCCGCCGGAGAGGCGTGCGCGAACGCATCCGACGCGACCCGCTGTCGTGAGCGCCTCGCATCGGCGCGTCCGACGAGCACCTCGGCGTGCGACGAGTGCGTCGCCGCCGACTACCTCGTCGCGACACGCGGGGACGACGTGATCGTCGCGAGCACCGCGGCCGACATCCTCGGAACGCTCGGACGGATCGACACCGCAGCCGAAGCGCTCGAGGTCGCGCGCCTCCGCGAGGGCCTCGTCGCCGCGTGCTCGGCCGGCGAGGCGTCGGCACAGTGGGCGAACGCGTCCGACGGCTTCGATCTCGTCCTCTTCACGGTCGACCAGGTCGCGCCCGGCGCCGATGCCCCGAGCACCTTCGCGAGCGTCCTGTGCGACCATTGGTACGACGAGCTCACCGTGCGCCACCGGATCCACGTCTCGGCGACGGGCGCGCAGCGGGACGACGGCCGCGACGTGCTCCGGCGCGAGCCCTGGAAACGGAGCTGCCCGGGCACGGCGAGCTGATTGCAAGGCAGGCGCTCGGGCGCCGACGAGTTGTCGCACACCGGCACCGTTGCAAAATCCTGCGGTCGACGAGGAGCCTTCCCCACGCCTCGTGTATCGTTTCGACGATGCGCGCGCGATTCCTCGGGTTCGCCTTCGTTCTCGTCTCGGCTGCCGGATGCAGCGTCATCGGTGGCGACGAGGAGCCCGCCGGTCCCGCGGTGGCGGCGGCCGGGAATCCCGACGGCGCCGACCCCGGTGCGGAGTGCGCGGCCGGCGCGGAGTGCAAGTCCGGGATCTGCGAAGGCGGCGCGTGCACGGCGCCGAAGCCCGACGACGGCGTGAAGAACGGGACCGAGACCGACGCCGACTGCGGCGGCGGCAACGGCGCGCCGGCCTGCGCGGACGGAAAGAGCTGCGCGTCGGGTCCCGACTGCGCGAGCAAGGTCTGCACGGGCGGGATCTGCCAGGCCGCGAAGGGCGACGACGGCGCGAAGAACGGCGACGAGAGCGACGTCGACTGCGGAGGGTCCACGACCAACGCTCCACGCTGCGCGACCGACAAGGCGTGCAGCGCCGCCGACGACTGCGAGAGCCGCGTCTGCGACGCGACGAAGAAGACGTGCAACGCGCCGACGTCGACCGACGGCGTGAAGAACGGCGACGAGAGCGACGCCGACTGCGGAGGCTCGACCACCGCGGCACCCCGCTGCGACGCCGGCAAGTCGTGCAACGGTCACGCGGACTGCGCATCCGACGGCTGCGACGACCAGAAGAAGTGCGCCGTCACCCGGAGCTGCACGCAGGCGAACGGCGGACGCACCTGCGGCCTCGGCCAGGTCGGCGAGGCCGGTGCACAGCACGAGAGCTGCTGCCTCTCGCTCCCGATCCCCGGCAGCGCGACGAAGCTCGACAAGTACAAGGTCACCGCCGGTCGGATGCGCGCGTTCGTCGAGCGCGTGAACGGCAACGTGCAGGGCTGGTACGAGACGAACAAAGCGAGCCTCTCGCAGACGGCGCGGAACCAGATCGAGCCGTACAAGGCGAACCTCCCGAAGAGCCGCACCGACGACATCAACGGGACCGACTACCAGCTCGGCGGCACGATCTACCTCACCGATCGGCCGAGCAACGTGCAGGGCTGCTTCACCGGGAACGCTGCGAACCAGGCGAACGGCTCGCACACGTTCTGGAACGCGAACCTCGAGGGCGAGGACCGCGCGTTCGATCAGGCCTTCCTCGATCGGCTTCCCTTGAACTGCGTCCCCTACCCGCTCGCCGCCGCGTTCTGCGCGTGGGACGGCGGCCGCCTCCAGACGTTCGAGGAGAACGCGGCCGCGTACGGCCCCGGGCTCTACCCGTGGGGCAACGCGCCCGAGGCAGGGGGCTTCGCGTTGATCAACAACGCGTGGGCTCCCTACGGCCCCGCTCGCTTCGGCGTGGCGCAGGGCAGCTGCCCGACGTGCGATACCGATCGCGCGAACTGGCTCAACAACTACCAGTTCCCCGAGGGCGGCGTCGAAGCGAAGCCCTGGGACTACGCCTATTTCATCAGCGCGCCGGGCCGCTTCGCGGGCGACAAGGGCCCGGGCGGCCACATGGACATCGGCGGGCTGATGATGGAGCTCACCGCGTCGCCCGGCGCGAACGACGGCAAGTACGGCGCGACCGTGAAGTGGTCGAAGGCGGGCTCGTGGGAAGGCCACCCGATACGGGCAGTACGCCTTCGCGATCATGACGAAGTACGGCAAGGCGGGCCTGCGCTGCGCGCGCGACTGACGTAGAGTCGTGGGCGGCATGCGTCGTCCTCCTCCTCCTCGCGGCCGCGCTCCACACGAGGCCCAGGGGCCCCGCCCCGCGCCGCGCGCGCCGAAGCCCGCCTTCCACAAGCCCGAGCTCCGCCCGCAGGTGACGACGCTCTGGGACTATCCCTCGCAGCACTACGGCGAGGGCCTCCAGGGCGACCCGAAGTTCGTCGGCGCGACCCCTTCGTACGTGATCTGGAACCTCGTCGATCGCTACACGAAGCCGGGCGACCTCGTCGTCGATCCGTTCTGCGGATCGGGCACGACGCTCGACGTCGCGAAGGACACCGGCCGCGCCTCCCGCGGCTTCGACGTCGCCCCCTACCGCGCCGACGTCGAGCAGGCGGACGCGCGGCACCTCCCGCTCGAGTCGAACAGCGTCGACCTCGTGTTCATGGATCCGCCGTACGGCGATCACATCCACTACTCGGACGCGAAGGACTGCATCGGAAAGCTCTCCGCCTACGACCCGGCCTTCTACAAGGCGATGCACCGCGCGATCCGCGAGGGCGTCCGCGTGTTGAAGCCCGGCGGCGTGATGGGCGTCTACGTCTGCGACTACTTCGAGAAGAAGCGGGGCTTCGCGCCCGTCGGCTTCCAGCTCTTCGTCAGCATGGCCGAGTCGCTCTCGATCCTCGACATCGTGTCGGTCGTCCGCCACAACCGGACGCTCGAGATGGGCAACTACCGGAAAGCCGCGGACGAGGGCGGCTTCTTCCTCCGCGGCTTCAACTACCTCTTCATCGGGCAGAAGCCGGAGCAGCCCGCGAAGGACGCACGCCGCCGCTGAATCTCAGCGGCGCTGCGCGACGAAGCGGAGCGCGCCCATCGCGAAGAGCGCGACGAGCAGCGCGCGCGCGTCACGGTCGCGGGCATGCGACGCGAGCTCCTCGCCCATGAAGCGCCGCTTCGACGCGACGAGCTTCGCGAGCGAGGCCGCGGCGCGAGGCACGTCGAGCTCCTCGCCGCCGACGTACAGCCAGAGCTTCCCGCCGCCACGCGGAAGATGAGCGAAGCGGCCTTCCTCCGTGCGGGCGACGGCGTGCCCGCCGCGGAGGCGAGACAGGATCGTCTTCTCGTCCGGAACGCGGTGCGGCGCCTCGATCTCGTGGCCCGGCTTGAGGCGCGTCGAGAACGACGCGAACCAGCGATCGATCGCGTCCTCGGAGAGATCCATCGAGCGCACGACCTCGCGGACGCGTGCGAGCATCGCTTCGGGGATCGCGCCCGGGTCACGCGCCGGCGACAAGGGCGGGTCGACGAGGAGCGCGGCGCTCTCCGGACGCGTCGCGAGCTCGGAGGCGAAGTCCTTCCACATCTCGCCTGCGCTCGGCGAGCGGAAGCCGATCGAGTAGGTCAGACACGGCGTCACGGCGACGCCGTGGTGCGCGACGCCGGGTGGGAGGTAGAGCATGTCTCCGGCCTCGAGCACGTCGTCGTGGGCGGGCTCGAAACGCTCGAGGATGCGGAGCTCGAGCCCGGGGACGAGTCGCTTGTCTTCGACGGGGCCCGCGCCGTACATCCAGCGCCGCTTCCCGCGGCCCTGCACGAGGAACACGTCGTAGCTGTCGACGTGCGGGCCCACGCTGCCGCCCGGCGCCGCGAAGCTGACCATCACGTCGTCGACGCGCACGTTCGGGACGAACGAGAACGGATCGAGGAGCAGCGCGGCCTTGGGGACGTGCCGGTTCAGCTCCTGGACGAGGATCGTCCAGCCCTCCGCGGGGAGCTCCGCGAAGCGCTCCTCGGGATGCGGGCCGTAGGTGACCTCCCACGGCCGGTCGCCGCCTTTCTCCCGCACGATCCGCGATTCGACGCCGTCCTCGCACGCGAGGCCCGCGAGCTCGTCCGGCGTGATCGGATCCCGGAACCGCGGGAACGCCCCGCGGACGAGGAGCGGCTTCTTCTGCCAGTGCTCGCGGAGGAAGCGCGCCGTGGTCATGCCGAGAGGCGACATCGCGGTCCGGTGTCCTATCATGCGGGCGGTGAAGTCGGGAATCGCGACGCCGCTCCTCGTGAGCCAGGTGAAGGCCACGGCGGCGTGGCTGTGGCAGGACGAGCGCGCGGAGGTCGTCACGCGCGCGCTCGACGCGGTCGAGGAGGCCGAGAAGGCGCGCGCCGAGAACGGCGTTCCGTACCTGCGCGCGCTCCTCGCCGCGCACTTCGCGACGGTCGCGACGTTCGTCCCGACCGACGTCGACACGCGGATCCGGCATCACGCGTGGGCCGCAGTCGAGGATCCCGCGATGCTCGCGGCGATGGTCGACGTCGTCGACGAGATCGCCGCGCTCGACGCGCGCTGGGTCACCGAGCGGAACGTCGACGAGGTCGAAGGCGGCGCGACGAAGCGGACGCTCTGCGGTCACGACGGCGAGTGGTTCAGCGTCCGCGCGGGCGCGCTCGGCCGCGCGCTGTCGCTCGGCGCGAAGGATGTTGCCGAGAAGCTCACGGCGGCGATCGACGACGACCTCGCGCGCCATGCGCGGATGTTCGAGGAAGCGTGGAAGGGCAATGCGCCGGCGCGCCGCGTGCTCTCGCTCTCGACGATCCTCGCCCACAACCTCGGCGACCTCTCGCGCGTCGTCGAGGCCTGGCCGAACCGACCCGAGCTCGCCGGGCATCGCGCGAAGTACGCGCGCCTCGGTCACGTCGATGCGCCGGTGCCGGTGCGGTCGTTCGTCGTCGCCGGTGCGCTCAACAAGGCGGTGATGGCGCTCGAGAACCACCGGTTCCTCGCGCTGCGGAAGCCGCGTGCGCTGCGCAGCTCTCGCGCGCTCCTCCTCCCGCTCGGGCCGTGGTTCGACGCCTGGGGCGAGGTCGTCGCGCGCTCGCTCGAGCAAGGCGACGTCGCCGAGATCGTGACGGCGCTCCTCGAGACGCACCTCTCCTCCCCGGAGCAGCAAGGCGTGCTCCGGGCGCTCGCCGGGATCCATCGCGCGACGCGCGGCGGGATCGAGCTCTTCGTCCCCGATCTCCCGGCGCGGATCCGGAAGGAGGCGACCCGCGGCAAGGTCCGCGAAGCGCTCGACGTCACGCCCGCGCACTTCGAGGCGAAAGTGGACCGCCGCTACCGGATCGAGCGCGAGAAGCTCTCGGCCTGAAGCGCGCGGCCGTGGTATCGAGACGGCGATGCGCGCGCTCGTCGTCTCCGCGGTCCTCCTCGGCGCGTGCAGCGCGTCGAAGGCGAGCACGCCGCGCTCGAGCGTGGAGCGGAAGGACGGCATCGCGGAAGCGGCACTGGTCGATGCGGGTGCGATCCGCGCCTGCGCGTTCGACGCGAAGGACCTCGCGCCGTGCTTCGAGGAGTGCGACCGCGCCGTCGCGCTCTCGTGCCGGATCGCCGCGGAGCGGCTCGAGCGCGGCGAGGGCATCGCACACGATCCGTCGCGCGCCCTCCACCTCCACGAGCGCGCGTGCGAGCTCCGCGAGGCGTCCGGCTGCTCTTCGGCCGCGCGCGGGTACGGACGCGGGATCGGGGTTCGCGCGGATCGGCCGCGCCAGCTCGAGCTCCTCGCGCGCGCATGCATGCTCGGCGACGGGCTCTCGTGCGGGATGCCGGCGCGCGCGTTCGCGCGCGGCGAGCCCGCCTACGGGGTCGCGGCCGACCCACGCCGCGCGACGACGCTCCGCGAGCGGGCGTGCCTCGCCGGGATCGAAGAAGCATGTGAAGCGCTCGCCGACGCGGGGTTGTGAGCACCCTGCTATGCTGCGAGGCGAATGAGCTCGATCAAGAAGTCGATCATGAAGCAGGGGATGAAGCTGATGAGCGATCCCCGCGTCCTCAAGCTGATGCAGGACGAACGCGTGATGAAGGCCGTCGTGCAGATGATGAACGTGCCCGGACGCGTCCAGAGCTTCACGACGGAGCAGGTCGAGAAGCTCGCGAAGGCGATGAGCCTCGCGACCGAAGACGAAGTGAACGATCTGAAGCGCCAGATCCGGCGCCTCGAAGAAGAAGTCGCGCGCCTCGAAAAGGACCGCGTAGACGACTGACGCCTCGCCCGCGCCGCAAGCTCTCCCTCTCTCTCCCTCTCTCCTCTCTCTCCTCTCTCTCTCGGCCGTGCGAAGCACGGCTTCGCCGAAGGCGAGTCAGGGGAGGCTCACGAGCGGAGCGAGTGAGGGGAGCGAAGCTCCCACGAGAAAAAGGAAGTGCCCGCCTGTTCCGGAAGACGAAGTCTTCCGGAACAGGCGGTCACGCTGCGCGTTTTTGGAGCCAGCGCGTGACCAGCGGCCACGTCGAGAGCGGCGCGTCGCGTCCGACGAGCAGATCGATGTGCCCGAGCGGCGCGGTCCGGTACGTCTTGTCCGTCGAGCGGCTCCGCTCGAAGGCGGGGCGCACGCTCGCCGGCGGCGCGAGGTCGTCGTTCGTACCGGAGATGACGAGGAGCGGGAGGTTCGCCTTCTCGAAACGCTCCTCGTAGTCGTAATGCTGACCGCCGAAGCGCTTCTGCGCGGCCCACTCGAACATGTTGCGGAGCTCCGCGATGCCGGCGCGGTCGAACGCGAGCCGGAGATGCTGCTCGAGGACCTCCGGCTCGAGCGCGCCGACGTGCCACCCACGGAGCGGGAGCGGGTAGAGCGGGCTCTCGGCGATGCGACGGAAGGTGCGGAGGAGCCCGCCGAGCGGATAGAGCGGCACCGGCAGCCCGACGTGCGGGACGCCGGCGAGGCGGAGGCCCTCGAAGAGGAGCGTGATCGCCTGGAGCGACATCGACCCACGCGTGAAGTGATACGGGCTGCCGATCGACACGATACCGGCGACCGCGCCCTCGCAGCGCGGCGCCGCCGCATAGCTGACGAGCCCGCCGAGGGAGTGGCCGACGAGGAACACCGGACGCTGGCCCGACTGCGCCTGCACTTCCTCGAGCGCGATCGGGAGATCCTCGGTCACGTAGTCGTCGACGTGTCGCGGCGACCGGGCGCCGAAGTGGCGTGAGCGGCCGTGGCCGCGGAGGTCGAGGTTGAAGACGTCGAAGCCGGCGCGGGCGAGGTGGTTCGCGACGCTCCGGGCCGGAAGGTGCCAGGCATAACGATTCTGCCCGAAGCCGTGGACGAGCAGGACCGGCGCCCGGGTGCCGCCCTCGTTCTCGGCGAGCCGCTTGCGCACCATCGCGAGTGGGACGGGACCGCCGGTGACGACCAGCTCCTTCACGAACGTCGCGCGTTCGTGGCGGTCGATCGTCTGCTCGATGGTACGGCCGTAGAGGATCAACGTCTTATCGGGTTTTGCCCCCCGATCCCCTGTTCAGTGTAGCATCGGCCTCGGCCTCCCGATGAACAAGCTTCTCTCCGCTTCCACCGTGTGCGCCCTCGTCGTCGTCGGAACCACGCTCGCGACGGCTCCGGCCTTCGCGCAGACGAAGCCGACGAAGCCCGTCCCCAAGGCCGAGACGAAGCCCGAGCCGCCGAAGGAGCCCGAGCCCCAGCCCGCGAAGACGGCCGCGGCGGAAGATTCCACGGCGCAGCACTCCGCGGTCGAGCCGCCGCCGGTGACGGACTGGGACATCAGCGACGTCGAGGAGAACCCGAACAAGACGTACTTGTTCGTCGGCCTGCGCTACCGCGGCAACATCGTCCCGAAGTTCATGCTGAACATGTTCGTGGACGAGGGGAAGACGATCTACTCGAACTCGATCGGCATCCAGCTCGACATCCGGAAGGGCGGCTTCTCGCTGATTCCCGGGCTCCAGTACACGGAGTACGGAACCGGCGACATCCTCTTCAAGCAGAAGAACACGCCGGACTTCGTCGGCAACTACTCGCTCGTCAACAGCAGCCTGAAGGCGATCTACGCGACCGCCGATCTTCTCTGGTCGACGCAGCTCAACAAGAACTTCGCGTTCGAGTACGGCGCGGGCTTCGGCCTCGGCGTCATGTTCGGCGACCTCGTCAACAACTGGGTGAAGGTCGATCCGAACGGGGAAATCTCGAGCGACAGCGGTCGCCGCTTCACGCGCTGCCAGGCCGTCGAAGGCGTCGGCACCGGCTGCAACGCGCGCGACCACCAGAACTCCGAAGTCGACAAGGTCGGCAACTACGTCGAGAAATCGTGGGCCGGAGGTGGGTCGGTCCCGAACGTGTTCCCGTGGATCGCGTTCCCGCAGCTGGGCCTCCGGTTCAAGCCGATCAAGAACTTCGTCGGCCGCGCGAACGTCGGCTTCTCGCTGACCGGCTTCTGGTTCGGCCTCTCGGCCGAGTACGGGCTCGAGCAGAAGCCGAAGCAGTGACCCGCATGGGCCACGGCTTGCCACAAAGTGCCGCTGGCACACGCGTGGCACGTTAGAATCGGCGTCGTGACGGAAACGCCCTCGTTCCGGCTGCCTGCGCGTTATCTACCCGTGGCACGACTCGGCCGCGGCGGCGGCGGAGAGGTGTGGGCGGTCCAGGACCGGCTCACCGGCGCCGAGCTCGCGCTGAAGGCGCTCGCCGACGACGCGGGCGAGAACGAGGTGATGGCGCTCGTGCGCGAGGCCGTCACCCTGAACGGCCTCGAAGGAGTCGGCGTCCCACGCGTGCTGGCCTTCGGGAGCCTGCCCGGCAGCCGTCGTCCGTTCCTCGTCCGCGAGCTCGTCGAGGGGAGGAGCCTCGAGGAGGTCCTCGCCGATCACGGCGAGTGGCTGCGCCCCCTCGCCGGCGCGGCCGATCAGCTGACGCTCCTCCATCGCGCCGGGCTCCTCCACGGCGACATCAAGCCCGCGAACGTCATCGTCGGCTCCGACGGGACCGGGACCCTCGTCGACCTCGGGCTCTCCGCACCGTGGCGCGAAGGCGGCGCCCGTGCGCGCGGCCTGACCCCGAGGTTCGCGGCGCCCGAGCTCCTCGCCGGCGAGCCGCTCACCGTGCGCGCCGAGGTCTTCGCGCTCGGCGCGACGCTCCGTTACGCGCTCGCAAAGCGCGGACGCGAGCTCGACGATGGAACACGCAAGGCCCTCGAGGCGATCGCGACCCGCGCGACCGAAGAAGAACCGCACGCGCGCCACCCGAGCGTCGACGAGCTCGCGAGCGCGCTCCGCAGCGCGGCGGGCCTCGAGACGCGCGCGTTCGAGCGCGGCGCAGCGTGGCCCGTCCTCGGCTTCGACGCTCCGGCGCAGAAGCTCGCCGCCGAAGTCGGCAAGCTCCGGCCCGGGCAGGCGCTCGCCGTCGTCGGTCCGCCTCGCTCCGGACGGAGCACCCTCGTCCGCAGGCTCGCCTGGTCGCTCGGCGTGAGCGCGACACCGGTGGCAGCGCTCGAGCCGCCCCGGCGTGACGCCGCCGTGACCGCTTCGGAGGTCGTCGCCCTCGAGCTCGGGAGCTGGGGCGGCGAGAGCACGCCGGTCGCGGGGCTCGTCGTCGTCGTCGACGATCTCCCCGCGTTCGACGACGACGCCCGGCGCAAGCTCCGCACCGCGGCGGACGCCGGCGCGCGGGTCGTCGCCGTCGTCGCAGGCACGGAGGAAGACCTCGCGACGGTGGAGGCGCTCGCCCCGAACGGCGTCCACACTTTCGAGGTGCCCCCGCTCGACGACGCGAGCGCCTCCGAGCTGCTCCGCCGCGCGATCCCTTCCCTCCCCGACAAGCTCGCGGCGCACTTGCTCGAGCGCGTCGAGCGCAGGCCCGGCCGGCTCCGCACGTTCGTGCGGCGGCTCGGCGGCGGCGCGGTCACATCCACCGACGACGTGGATGCCATCCTCGCCGCGCCTTCCGGCAAGAGCGCGCCCACGCCGTCGCGCTCGCGTGCCGAGCTCCGCGCCGAGCTCGTGCGCGCGCTCGACACCGGCCGCTTCGACGCCGCCGCCGAGCTGGAGGCCGAGCTCGGGCCCGACGCCTCGAAGGAAGAAGGCGTCGAGCGCGCGATCGCCCGCGCACGGATCCTCGCCGCGCGCGGCGACGCCGAAGGCGCCGGCCATGCGCTCGAAGCGGTCGAGACCATCGCGCTCGGCTCCGAGCTCGAACGCGCATGGAAGGCCGCGCGCGCCCGCGCGTTCATGCGCGCCGGCCAGTTCGCGCGCGCCGCGGAGCTCGCGGCCGAGGCGGTGTCCCCGGCGGACGGAGCCGAGGACGCGATCTCCGCCGACGCGCTTTCGGTCCGCGGCGTTGCGCTCGCCTTCCTCGGGGACGAGAGCGGCGTCGCGACGCTCGAGCGCGCCCGCGCCGTCGCGCACGCGCTCGGCGATCCGCGTCTCGAGGCCGTCGCGCTCGGCTCGCTCGGGATCGCCTACCAGCACGGAGGTCGCGCGAAGGACGCGAAGACGGCGTACGAGAGCGCGCTCTCCGCGGCGGAGACGGCGCGCGACGCGTGGACGATCGCTTCGACGCGCCTCAACCTCGCCGGCCTCGCGAAGAACGAAGGCGAGCTCGCCGAAGCGCTCGCGCACCTCGAAGCCGTCGTCGACCTCGGTCGCCGCGCCGGCGGGCAGGTCGCCGTCCAGCAGGCCCTCTTCAACCTCGCGAACCTCGATCTCTACCTCGGACGCTACGCGCGCGCGAAAGCGTCGATCGAGCAGCTCGCGGATCAGCGCGACCGGCTCGCGCCACCGTCGCGCGCGCAGCTCCTCGGGCTCCAGGCCGAGCTCGCGACGCGTCTCGGCGACGTGGAGCGCGGCGCACGTCTCTACGAGCTGTGTGCCGACGCCTACGACGCCGTCCTCCGCCCGCTCGACGCGGCCGAGGCGCGGCTCGAAGGCATCCTCGCCCGCGCGTTCTCGACGAGCGAGGCCGCGGTGACCGTCGACGTCGCCTCGCTCGAGCGCGAGCTCGGCGACCTCAGGAAGCGGCTCGGCGAAGGCGGCTTCGGCAAGCACGCCGCCCTCGCCGACATCGTCGAGGGCACCCTCGCCCTCGCGCGCGGCGACGAAGCGCGCGCGCGTACGCTGCTCGACGCGGCCTACGAGACCGCGCAGCGCGCCGGCCAGCGCGAGTGGGCCTGGCGCGCGCTCGACGCCCGCGCACGTCTCGCCGCGATGCAGGGCGCGGCCGCGCTCGCGCGGCGCGACACGGAGAGCGCGCTCGCGATGCTGGAGGAGACTGCGGCGAAGCTCCCGCGCGACCTCCGCGAGGTGTTCTGGAACGATCCGCGGAGGCGGAACCTCCGCCAGGCCCACACCGCGACGCTGCCCGCCGCGAGCCTCCCTGCCGTGAAGAGCGCCTACGCGACGGGGCGGAGCCTCGACCGTGCTGGCCTCTCGACCGCGATGTCGATCGGGCGGAGCGCTTCGCTCACGAGCATCGGCGCGCCGATGCCGGCCGAGGATCGCCTCGTCCGCATCTTCGAGATCACGCGCGACCTCGCGCGCGAGCACGATCTCGACCGGCTCCTCCAGCGGGTCGTCGATCACGCGATCGGCCTCGTCTCGGCCGAGCGCGGGCTCGTCGTCCTCGTCGACGAGACCGGCGAGGTCGTGGCACACACGGCACGTTCGAGCAAAGGCGAGGAGTCGCACACGAACTTCTCGCGCAGCGTCGCGGAGAGCGTCATCCGTGACGGCGAGCCCGTCATCGCGACGAGCGCCCGCGACGACGAGCGCCTCGCGAAGGCGGTGAGCGTCCACCAGCTCATGATCCAGTCGATCGCGTGCGTGCCGATCCGCGGGGCTCTCCCCGCCGAGCGCACGATCGGCGCGCTCTACCTCGAGACGCGCCTCCGCCCCGGCGTCCGCTTCCGGGAGGAGCTACCGACGCTCGCCGCGTTCGCCGATCAGGCGGCGATCGCGATCGAGAACGCACACCTCATCGACGAGAACCGGCGCCGCGCCGAGGAGCTCGCCGTCGCGAACGCGGAGCTCGAGGCGGCGAAGGAGAAGCTCTCGGAGCTCCTCGGGAGGCGCACCGAGCAGCTCGCGAACGTCCGGCGCGACCTCAAGGAAGCGCGCGCGCAGCTCCGGTCCCACTTCGGGTACGCGGGCCTCGTCGGCACGAGCGCCGCGATGCGGAAGCTCTATGCCGTCATCGAGCGCGTGAAGGACACCGACGTCCCGGTCCTCATCACGGGCGAGAGCGGCACCGGCAAGGAGATGGTCGCGAAGGCGGTGCACGTCGCGGGTCCACGCGGCAAGGCGCCTTTCCTCGGCGTGAACTGCGGCGCGATCCCGGAGAACCTCCTCGAGAGCGAGCTCTTCGGCCACGTGCGCGGCGCGTTCACGGGCGCCGATCGCGATCGCAAGGGACTCTTCCGCGAGGCGGAGAACGGCACTCTCCTCCTCGACGAAATCGGCGAGATGCCGCTCAAGATGCAGGCCGGCCTCCTCCGCGTCCTCCAGGAGAAGACCGTGCGTCCCGTCGGCGGCGTGAAGGAAGAGCCCTGCAGCGCGCGCGTGATCGCGGCGACGAACCGCGAGCTCGCGCAGATGGTGTCCGAAGGGCGTTTCCGCGAGGACCTCTTCTACCGCCTCCACATCATCGAGCTGAAGGTCCCGGCCCTGCGCGATCGCGCGGAGGACATCCCGGCGCTCGTCGACCACTTCCTCGGGCTCTTCTCCGCGCGCCACAAGCGCGAGAAGAAGACCGTCGCGCGCGAAGCGGTGCGCCGGCTCCAGGCCTACGACTGGCCGGGCAACGTGCGGCAGCTCGAGCACGTGCTCCTGAATGCGTGGCTCCTCTCGGAGAGCGCGGAGATCGCGGCCGAGGACCTCGACCTGCCGACCTCGAGCCTCCGCGCGGCGGGCCCGAGCGGCGCCCCCTCGAGCGCGCCGGCACGTCCGATCCCCCCGACGCATGCGCCGAAGCCGCGCACTCACGAGGAGCACCGCGAGAACGAGAAGGAGCGGATCCTCGCCGCGCTGACGCGCTGCAACTGGAACCGCGTCCAGGCCGCGAAGGCGCTCGGGATCCCGCGTCGGACGTTCTACCGGCGGCTCAAGGACTACGGGATCGTGTGAAGCGTGCGCGGATCGCGCACGATTGGAACTTCTTCGCGCCTGGTACGTCCGACGGCGCGATGGTCCGTGCGCTCCGGCTCTTCGCCCTTCTCTCGGTGTCTGCAGCGGCGACGACGAACGCGCTCGCGGCGCCGCCGCCGGTCGCCACGATCTCGCCGCCGCCCGGCGTCGCGCCGCCGCTGAAGACGCCCGACGACGCCGTCCAGTGGGGCGGGCCCGACCAGGCCGGCGTCCTCGTCGTCACCGACACGGTGAAGGCGGAGCTCGAAGCGCGCCCGAACGCGAAGACCCTGCGCATCGTCGTCCGTCGCGACGCGACCGACGCGCAGCTCGCCGTGATCGTGAAGAAGCTGCCGTGGATCGAGACGCTCGTGTTCGACGAGAACCAGAAGCTCACGACACTCGCGCCGCTCACGAAGCTCACGCGCCTCCGGAGCGTGCACGTCAACGGCAACCGGATCCCGTCGCTCGCGGGCCTCGCGAATCATCCCTCGCTCGAGGGAATCACGATGACGTGCTCGCCGTCGTTCACCGACAAGGACCTCGCCGCGCTCTCGAACATCCGAACGCTCACCTCGCTCGAGCTCCGGGATTGCAGGACGATCGTCGAGCTGACCGGGCTCGAGAAGCTCCCTGCCCTCGCGTCGTTCTCGGCGTGGGACACGCCCTTCACGAAGGTCGATCCGATCGCGACGCCGAAGCTCCGGATGCTTGCCGCGCGTCACGCCCGGATCGTGGACCTCTCCCCGCTCGCACGATCACCGGATCTCGCGATGCTCGACGTGTCGGGAGCGCCGGCGACCGACTTCACCGTGCTCCGCTCGCTCACGAAGCTCGCGGGCCTGAACGTCTCCGAGACCGCGTTCGCCGATCTCGGCGTCATCGGCAGCCGCGAGCTCTGGAGCCTCGACGCGCACGGCGCGAAGCAGCTCCGCAGCCTTGGTTCGCTGCCGCTCCTGCCGAAGCTCTCGATGCTGTCGCTCGACCAGACCGCGATCACCGATGTCGCGCGGCTCGCCGCGTTCCCCGCGCTCACGTACGTGTCGCTCGACGGCACCGCGGTGTCGAGCGTCGCGCCGCTCTTCGCCGTGAAGTCGCTGAAGAACGCCACCGTGCCGACGCAGACGCCCGACGCCGAAGTCCTCGTCCTCCAGACGGCTGGCGTGAGCGTCCTCCGGTTCGGGAAGCCGCTCCCAGGCGTCGTGCCCGGCCCGCCGATCCCGTGATCAGCTCCGGCGGCGGCGACGCGCGCCGATCGCGGCGAGCGCGAGGCCGAGGCCCACGACGAGCCCCGCGTCCGAGCCGCCCGGGCTCGCGACGGAGCAGCCGGTCGTCGTCGTCTTCTTCGTGACGGTGCCGCCCGTCGGGTCGGCGGCGGGCGCCTCCTCGGCCGGCGGCGCCGGCGGCGGCGCCTCCGGCGGCGGCGCGCAGATCTTCGCGCCGTCGCGATCGGTGCACACGTCGCCGTTCTTGCAGTCCGCGTCCACCTTGCACGTGCGCGCGCAGGTGCCGTCGAAGCATGCGCCCGAAGCGCACTCGCTCGCGGCGCTGCACGTCTCGCCGTCGGCCCGTCCGATCCCGGCGCTCTCGTTCCGAGGCTCCGCGCCGGCGGCGCCGAACGCGCGCTGGACGAGCGGCTGCTTCGCGGCGAGATGGGTGTAGACGCCGGTGACGTACTGGCCGACGCAGTTGGAGGCCGCGTTCGTCGAGCTCTGCTGGCCGCCGCCGCCGCGCGAAACGACGCCGACGACGGCGCCGGTCTTCGAGAGCGCAGGTCCGCCGCTGTCGCCGGAGCAGAAGGCCTCGCCGACGAGGAACTCCGAATCCCCGATCCCGTACTGCGAGGCGGAGTCGAGCGTCATCGGTCCCGCCGCGAGGACGGCGACGCCGGTGCGCTGCTGGCGCTTCATCGGCGTGTCGCCGATCTCGGTGAGGCCCCAGCCGACGGCGGTGACGTTCTCGCCGACCTTCGCTCCTCCGGTGAGCCGGATCGGAGCGATGCGGGAGTGGAGCGGCCGGTCGAGGACGAGGAACGCAACGTCGCGGTTGCAGAACGTCGAGCTCACTTCTTCGACGACGAGCTGCTTGCCGCGTCCGTCGGCGAGCTTCGAATCGGCGGCGCGACGGATGCCGTCGACGCCGACGTAGATGTCGAGGCTCGAGGGAGAGATGTCCGAGTAGACCTTCGCGCCGGTGAGGGAGCGCCCCGTCGCGGTGCACGCGCCGCTCGGGTCCGTCTCGCTGACGCAGTGGCGCGCGGTGAGCACGAGGTTCGGCGCGACGAGGGTGCCGGTGCAGAGCCCCTTCGGCGCGGTCCCTTCGCGAAGGACGATGAGAACGACCGCGTCCTGGTCGGACGTCGACGTGGTCCCTTCGATGATCGCGCTCTCTTCGGAACCGAGGGCTTCCTCGCGGCCTTCGCCGGCAGTGCACGCGGCGACGAGAGCGAGCAGAGGGAGAACGGCGATGCGGTGCTTCATCGGGGACCTCGCCCGGGAGGTCCTTCAAGAGGTGAGCCAGGGTAGGACTTTTCCGGACACACGCAAATCGCGCACAAAGAGGCCGCTCCCCGCGGGTGACCGTCCTCGCGGACGACGGCCTGCACCAGCGACTGACGCGCGGGCGATCCACCTCCCTGGACGCGAAGGGCCGCGTTGCCTAGACCCGGGAGCCATGTCCCGCTCCCTCCTCGTCCTCGTCCTCGCCGCTCCCCTCTTCGCGTGCGGGAGTGACGCGCCTCCCAAGTCGACCGCGGACGCCCCCGCGACGAAGAGCTCGACCGACACGACGACCACGATGACCTCGTCGTCAGCGGCTCCGCCCGCGCCCGCCCTCCCGCAGGCAACCGCTGCCGCGCCGGCGGCCGCCGATCCGATGGTCGGCAAGCCGGCGCCGGCGCTCGACGCGAAAGCGCACGACGGGACGCGCGTGAACCTGGCGGCCTTGAAGGGGAAGCCGGTCGTCGTCTACTTCTATCCGAAGGACGACACGCCGGGCTGCACCAAGGAAGCGTGCGCGTTCCGCGACGCGTGGTCGGACCTCGCGAAGGCGAACGTCGTCCTCGTCGGCATCTCGACCGACACGGCCGAGTCGCACAAGGCCTTCGCAGCCCATCACAAGCTCCCGTTCCACCTCGTCAGCGACCCGGACGGCGCGATCGCGAAGGCCTTCGGCGTCCCGATGAACGGATCCGTCGTCGCGCGTCAGACCTTCGTGATCGACAAGGACGGCAACGTGAAGAAGGTGTACCGCGAAGTCGACGTGTCGAAGCACGCGGCCGACGTGCTCGCCGACGTGCGATGAGCGCGCCCGGCGGACAGGGACGGTCGCTCGCCGTTCTCGTCGACGGCGAGGAGATGCCGGAGCCCGAGGCGCGCGCCTTCTGGGAGCGCTTCAGCACCTGGATGGAGGAGCACAAGGGAGACCTCCTCGGCTTCGCGAAGTCGGAGGGGTTCGCGAGCGTCCATCCCGGCGTCGCCGGCGGACGGCCGGTGCTCCGCGCGAGCCGGAGCGCGACCCAGCAGGCGTACGCGCCGGTCCGCGAGGACTCCGGCCCGCGATCGCCCGCGGGCGTCTCCGGATCGTCACGGTCGCAAGACGGTGGATCGGGATCGCGCCAGACCGGGCGGACTGGTCAGCGCGGTGACCGTGCGAAACCACACAAGAAATCGCGTTAGCTAGGTAGGACATACCCATACAGTGTATGGGCCCACCCCTTGCAGACACCTCGAGCGTGACACGCGACGCGTTCGAAATCGCCTACGCCGCTCATACGGCGGTCTGCACGTTCCTCCTCGACGAGGCCGGCATCTGCCGCCGCGTCGTGATGGCCAGCGCGAAGCGGCCGCACGAGGGCAAGTCGCTCGCGCGCTGCATGGGCGCGCAGTACGTCGCGTCGCTCGACGGGCGGACGCCGGGAGGGCTCGTCGAGCTGCCGCGCGTCGGCGCCTCGATGCTGTTCGCACGCGTCGACGACCGCGGACGCATCTCGCTCGTCCGCACCGGCCTCGTCACGAAGTTCGAGTCGCGGAAGCCCTCCAGCCGCAAGAAGAACCACGATCCGTTCGCCGAAACGGACGGCGTGCGCACGAGCGCGCCCGACATCAGCGCGACGACGACGCCGCGCGGGACCCGCGTTCCGGACCCGACGCCGACGTTCGGTGAGGAGCACACGCCCGTCACGCTGCGCGGAAGCGAAGCGGACCAGGTCTACTTCGACATCACCGATCGCACGCAGCGCATCCCGACGATGCGGCGCTCTGACCCCGACCTCGCGAGCTCGCGCGAGACGCGCGGCTCGCAGCCCCCGCCTCCGCCCGCGAGCGTCGCCGCGCTCGAGGAGATCGACATCGACGTCGACGACCTCGCCACGCAGGAATACCCGTCCGCGCCCCCGCCCGCGCCCCTCGAGGGCCAGCGCACCACGCTCCCCTCCTCGCTCGCGCCGCCGCAGCTCCCGACCCTCCGCCGCCCCCGGTTCGACTCCCAGCCGCCGAGCTCGGACGAGGTCGACGCCTACGGCGCGAAAGCGCGAGGGGCACGCCGCCGGAGCGAAGGCGCGCTCCGCGCCGCCCAGACCGCGCGCGCGACGCAGCCGCTCGACCTCCCGGATGCGCCCCGTAGCGACCTGAAGCTCGCGCGTCGCCGGAGCTGAGCCGCCCCTGCGAACGATCGCGTCCGGGCCTCTCGCCGGGAAGTCGCAGGAGGACTCCGGACGCGCCACCGAAACTCGTTGGATTCCAGCTCGAAAGGTCCCCCATGGACAGGGGGCCCGGACAGTGGTACTCGCGCGCCGTCCCCGAACTGCTGCGCGGCTTGTCCGCAGAGCCACGAGTCCCCATGTCGCTGCTCGGCGTGAGCACTTTCACCGAACTGTCCCGTTTCACAGGCGCCTTCTCCTCTTCGGAGGGCGCGGTCACCGTCGACCTGGACGCGAGCTTGCTCGTGCCCATGGTGCTCTTCCTCGTCCTCCTCTTCGTCCTCAAGCCGACGCTCTTCGATCCGATGATGCGTCTGTTCGAGGAGCGCGAGAAGCGCATCGAAGGCACGCGGCGTGAGGCCTCGAAGGAGGACGAGCGCTCTGCGAAGGCCCTCGCGAAGTACGAGGCCGCCCTCGCCAAGGCCCGCGAGGCCGGCGCGGCGGAGCGCGAGAAGCTCCGGGCCGAGGCCGCGAAGAAGGAAGCGGCGCTCTCCGCGGACGTCCGCGGGAGCACGACGCAGACCCTCGAACAGGGTCGCGCCGCGATCGCCCAGGACGCGCGCCAGGCGCGCGAGAAGCTCCAGACCGAGGCCCGGGTGCTCGGACGCGAAATCGCGTCGCGCGTCCTCGGCCGGGAGGTGGTGTCGTGAAGCGCTTCGCATGGACGTTCGCGGCCATCGTCGCGAGCACGTCGGCCCTCGCGTACGCCCAGGAGCACGGCGATCCCGCACACGGCCACGAAGCACCGGCGACGGCGCCGGGCGAGGGCACGCCGGGAGCGGTCCGCGCCGGTGAGATCCGCACCGAGCACGGCCAGGGCACGCCAGGCACCGCGGCCGGCGAGCACGCCGCCCAGCACGAAGGTGCGTCGCACGGCGAAGGCCACGGCGAGGCCGCCGAGCACGGCGCCGCGCATGGGGGCGGCCATCACGGCCCCGAGGCGATCAACTGGACGGACATCTCGGACAAGCACCGTCCGGCGTTCATCGCGCTCGTCCTGAACTTCGGCCTCCTCGTCGGCCTCTACTACACGCTCGGCAAGAAGCCGGTCGCCGAAGGCCTCAAGCAGCGCCGGATCAACATCGGCAAGGACATCGAGGAAGCGCAGAAGCTCCTCGCCGAGGCGCAGGAGCGCGCGAAGAAGTACCAGGCCGACCTCAAGAACGCCGACGCCGACGCCGAGACGGCGCGTGCCGCGCTCGTGAGCGCCGGCAAGGGCGAGGCGGATCGCCTGCTCAAGGACGCGACGGAGCGCGCCGACCGCATGCGTCGCGACGCCGAGCGCCTCGTCGAGCAGGAGCGCAAGCAGGTCCAGCAGGACCTCCTCGTCGAGACGATCGATCTGGCCGTCCAGGAAGCGGGGCGGCTGCTCCAGAAGAGCGTCTCGCCCGACGACCACGCGCGGCTCGCGCAGGATCTCCTCGCCGAGCTCGCCAAGCGCCCGAGCGCGCCTCGCGCGGGTGCGAACGTGACGGGAGGTGTCTCGTGATCCCCGGCGTCATCGCCAAGCGCTACGCCACGGCGCTCCTCGAGCTCGGCTCGGAGAGCGGACAGCTCGACAGCCTCGTCGACGAGATCGCGCGCGCCGCGGTCACCTACGAGGGCTCGAGCGAGCTCCGCGCGATCTTCGACGACCCGATGCTCGCGCCGACCGCCAAGCAATCCATCCTGCGTGAGCTCGGCGAACGGCTCGGCCTCGGCCAGGCCACGAAGAACGCGCTCGCCCTCCTCCTCGATCGCCGCCGCATCCGTGCGCTGCCGGCGATCTCGATGCGCCTCCGGGATATGGCCGACGCGAAGCGCGGCATCCTCCGCGCCCAGGTGCTCACCGCGATGCCGCTCTCCGAGGAGTACTTCGAGAAGCTGCAGCGCGAGCTCGAGCGCATCACGGGTCGGCGCGTCGCGCTCGACCGCAAGCTCGACGAAACGCTCATCTGCGGCGTCGTCGTGCGCGTCGGCGACACCGTCTACGACGGCTCGCTCGTCGCCCGCCTCAAGCAGATGAAGGAAGCCATCCTGCCCAACTGAGGCAGGGTCTCGAGAAAGTTTCTTGCGTCCTTCTCGACCGAGAAGGCCCGCACCGAGGATCAGGAAGAAATCATGCAGCTCCGTGCCGAAGAGATCTCGTCGATCATCAAGAAGCAGATCCAGAGCTACGAGCGCGCCGCGCTCACGACGGAGACCGGAACGGTCCTCAGCGTCGGCGACGGCATCGCGCGCGTCTACGGACTGGAAGGCGCCATGGCCGGCGAGCTCCTCGAGTTCCCCGGCGGCGTCATGGGCATCGCGCTCAACCTCGAGGCCGACAACGTCGGTGCGGCGCTCTTCGGCGACGTCGCGGGCATCAAGGAAGGCGCGACGGTCAAGCGCACGAGCCGCATCATGGACGTGCCCGTCGGCGAGGCCCTCGTCGGCCGCGTCGTCAACTCGCTCGGCCTGCCGATCGACGGCAAGGGCCCGATCGAGACGCCGCACCGCCGCCGCGTCGAGATCAAGGCGCCGGGCATCCTCGCCCGCCAGCCCGTCAAGGAGCCGCTCCAGACCGGCCTCAAGGCGATCGACAGCATGGTCCCGATCGGCCGCGGGCAGCGCGAGCTCATCATCGGCGACCGCCAGACCGGCAAGACCGCGGTCGCGATCGACACGATCATCAACCAGAAGGGCCAGGGCGTTTACTGCTTCTACATCGCCATCGGCCAGAAGCAGTCCACGGTCGCCGCCGTCGTCGACAAACTCACCGCGCACGGCGCGATGGAGTACACGACGGTCATCGCCGCCGGCGCGAGCGAGAGCGCCCCGCTCCAGTACATCGCGCCGTACACCGGCGTCACGATGGCGGAGTACTTCCGTGACACCGGCCGTCACGCGCTCTGCGTGTACGACGACCTCACGAAGCAGGCCGTCGCGTACCGCCAGCTCTCGCTCCTCCTCCGCCGCCCGCCGGGCCGCGAGGCGTACCCGGGCGACGTCTTCTACATCCACTCGCGCCTCCTCGAGCGCGCGGCCAAGATGGCCGACCGCCTCGTCGTCCTCCCGAAGGGCAAGAAGTGGGACGACCGCGGCGACGCGACGATCCACATCGGCGAGCAGGGCCACGAGTCGGCCGAGAAGGAGCTCAAGGCGAAGGGCGACGGCTACGAGATCGTGAAGGATCCGCAGTCGGGCGGCTCGCTGACGGCGCTCCCGATCATCGAGACCCAGGCAGGCGACGTCTCGGCGTACATCCCGACGAACGTCATCAGCATCACCGACGGCCAGATCTTCCTCGAGTCGGACCTCTTCTTCTCGGGCGTCCGTCCCGCGATCAACGTCGGTATCTCCGTCAGCCGCGTCGGCGGCAACGCGCAGACCGACGTCATGAAGGGCGTCGCCGGCACCCTGAAGCTCGACCTCGCGCAGTACCGCGAGAAGGCGGCCTTCAGCCAGTTCGCCTCCGACCTCGACCAGGTCACGCGCAACATGCTCGAGCGCGGTGCGCGCCTCGTCGAGATCCTCAAGCAGGGTCAGTACGCGCCGCTCCCCTTCGAGAAGCAGGTCGTCCTGATCTACGCCGGCACGAACGGCTACCTCGACAACCTCGAGGTCTCGAAGATCGCCGAGTACGAGAAGCAGCTCTACCCCTTCATCGAGTCGAAGTACCCGCAGCTGCTCGAGACGATCCGCACGAAGAAGAAGGCCTTCAAGAAGGACAAGGACGCCGAGGACCTCCTCAAGAAGGCCCTCACCGAGTTCGGCAAGGGCTTCGGCAAGGGCTCGAAGTGATCTGACGCGGGGTCCCGCGGAAAGACTATTGCGATGCCTTCTCTGAAAACCATTCGCAAGCGGATCACGAGCGTCAAGGCGACGCAGAAGATCACGAAGGCGATGAAGATGGTCGCGGGTGCGCGCCTCGCGCGCGCCCAGGCCCGCATCGTCTCCATGCGTCCCTACGCGGTGAAGACGCGCGAGATCCTCGACGGCGTCTCCGCCGCGATGGCCGCGAAGCAGACGGACCAGGAGTACAGCGCCGACGCCACCGTCGACGCGATGCACCCGCTGCTCGCCCGCCGCCCCGAGAAGAACGTCCTCCTCATCGTCCTGTCGGGCGACCGCGGTCTCTGCGGCGCGTTCAACACGAACGTGAGCAAGGCCGCCTTCCAGACCTGGCGCGCGAAGAAGGAAGCCGGCGCCGAGGTCCAGATCGCGACCATCGGCAAGAAGGGACGCGACTACCTGAATCGCCGCCGTGCGCAGGTGAATCGCGATTTTCCGAAGCTCTACGACGGTCTCGACATGTCGAAGGCCGCTTCGGTGTCCCGCTGGGTCGTCGCGCAGTTCGAGAAGGGCGAGGTCGACTCGGTCTACCTCGTCTACAACGAGTTCAAGAGCGCGATCACCCAGCAGGTCAACGTGGAGCAGCTGCTCCCGTTGCCCGAGCCGCCCCCCGAGAAGGAAGGTACGCTCCGACCCACCGAATACGGCTTCGAGCCGAACGAGCGCGTCGTGCTCGAACGACTCGTCCCGATGTACGTCGAGATTTCGATCTACCGTGCGCTGCTCGAAAGTCAGGCGAGCGAGTACGGTGCCCGAATGACCGCCATGGACGCTGCCACGCGCAACGCCAAGGAGATGATCGGGCGGCTCACGTTGCAGTACAACCGCGCTCGCCAGGCAGCCATCACGAAGGAACTGATGGAAATCATCGGCGGCGCAGAGGCCCTGAAGGACTGAACATGAAGAAGCTTGCTACCGCTCTCGTTCTCCCGATCGTGTTCGCTGCCTGCGGCGGCGACAAGGAGCCCCCGAAGACCCCCGAGGTGACGCCGCCCGCGACGGCGACCGCCGAGGCGCCGAAGCCGGTCGAGACCGCGCCGGCCGCCACCGCGTCGGCCGCCCCGGCCGAGACGGCGAAGCCCGCCGAGCCGCCGCCGCCGGCGCCGCTCGCGATGCCGAAGGAGGACGTCAAGATCTCCATCACCACCAAGAAGGCGAACCTCGTCGTGAAGAGCGACGGCACGGTCCAGAACGGTGGCAAGACCGCGGCGAAGCTCACGGGCACCGAGATGCAGGACAAGGACGGCAAGGCCGTCGCGATGATCGCGGGTGACAAGGTCACCAGCCCGTCGGGCGACGCGGTCGCGACGTTCCAGGGCAACGACCTCGTCGGCGCCAACGGCGACAAGCTCTCGATGGCCGACGACGGCACGCTCACCTGGACCTCCGGTGGCAAGGACACCAAGGTCGGCAAGGTCGAGAAGGCCGGCGACGCGAAGCACGCGGCGATGCTCGCGGCGTGGACCGTCCTCGCGCCGGCTCCGGCCGCGGCGAAGGCGGGCGGCACGGCGAAGCCGGCCGACACGAAGCCGGCGGCGGGCGCCACGACGGCGAAGCCGGCGGACACGAAGACGGCTCCGAAGAAGTGAGCCCGTCCCGCGCGGCTGACGCGCGGGTCGAATCGGTGAGGGCACTCGGGGGAACCCGGGTGCCCTCGCTGCATTTCGCGGATACGGATTCCACCGCGAACCCCCGGAAAACAGGCATCCGAGACCGTTCGCCCGCCTTGTGCGGCCGAGCTCCCGCGGCTAGCGTGCGCGCCATGCTCAACCTCAAGCACATCGGTCTCGCATCCGTCGTCCTCGCTCTCGTCGCCTGCGGCGGTGAGACCAAGCCGGCCAAGGCGCCGGAGCCCGTCGTCGGGGCGAACGACGGCAAGGCCGACATGCCGCCGGGCCACGACAAGGCCGACGAGTCGACGGCCGACAAGGACCACGGCAAGGGCAACGACGACAAGGCGGAGAAGAAGGCCGAGAAGGGCCCGGGCGGCGGCATGATCGCGGTCGCCGCGATGAAGTTCACGCCCGCCAAGAAGGGCAAGGCCGACAAGGCCGTCGAGGTGAAGCAGGACGGCACGGTCACCGTCGACGGCAAGGCGGCGGCGAAGATCGCGGGCGACCAGATGCAGGACGCGACGGGCGGCACGCTCGTCACCGTCGGCGTCGACGGCAGCCTCGTCGGGTCGGGCGTGAAGCCCGGCCTCAAGTTCCAGGGCGACGAGCTCACCGCCGAGAGCGGCGCGAAGGTCACCGTCGGTGAGGACGGCACCGTCACGCTCGCGAAAGCGGACGGCAAGAGCGAGCCCCTCGGCAAGTTCGAGGGCGGCGCGTCGGCGAAGCGCGCGGCGCTCCTCGTGACCGCGATGTGGCTCATGCCGGCCGACGCGACGAAGGCGGACGCCAAGGCGGCCGACGCGAAGAAGGCCGACCCGAAGGCCGACGCGAAGAAGACCGACGCGAAGCCGACCGAGAAGGCCGCGACGCCGAAGAAGTGATCCACCGCTGACGCGGACCCGAGGCCGCGCGCTCGCCGAGAGGTGGGCGCGCGGTTTCCGTTTTGTCGGCGACGAGGAATGAGGGGCGACGGCGAAGGCGTAGGATCGGACGCGATGCGAATCACGATCGAGCACCTCGGAGGCCAGGTTCCCGTCACCGGTCTGGCTCGGCTCGAGGACGGCCGCGTGATGACCTTCTACGCGCGGCACGAAGCGTGGGTCGTCCAGGTCGGCGCGACGGAGGAAGAAGCGGAGGACGCGCCGAGCTGGGTGTGGAGCGAGCCCTTCGGCGACAGGCCGAGCGCCGCGGGCTACATGAACGCGGAGCAGGCGAGAGCGATCGTCGAGAGCACGGCCGAGATGCTCGCGCGCGGGATCGCGCCCCCGCGCGGGTACGTCGGCGTGCCGGAGGACGAGGTCGCGGCACGCCGCTTCGCGCGGATGCTCGTCCACGACCTCTACCTCTACGAAGGGGACGCCGCGAAGCAGGGCGGGAATCCGTACGAGATCCTCGCTGCCAAGATCACGGAGTACCGCGCCGCGTTCGAGCAGCGCATCGCGGCTCCGCTCCACCACGTCTGGCGCGAGGAGCTCCCACGGCTCGAGGCCGAGCTCGCCCGGCGCGTCGTCCACGCCCCGTGGCTCTACGACGTCCCGAGCGCAGCGAGCGTCGGGCTCCGGTGGAACGATCAGCTCCGTCGCACGCCCGCAGCACGCCGCGCGGCCGACGCCGACACCGCGCGGCGATGGCTCCGCGCGTGGAGCGCGTCGGACGACGTGCGCGCCGCCGCGCTCGGCGGCGAGCCTGCCTGATCCCGCTCGAGGAGCACGACGGGATCGAGCCCGGGCGGGCTGACCGCGTTGGTCAGGTCGCGCACCGTGCCGGTCGTCGTCGCGAGGAGCGCCGACGGCCACAAGCCGAGGAGGACGAGCGCGGTCGCGAGCGGCGCCGCCGCGAGCGCGTCGCGTGCGCCGAGGTCGGGGAAACGTCCGCCGAAGGGCTCGAGCGCCGCGCTCTTCTCCCAGTCGCCGTCGAGCGTGCCGAACACGATCCGCGCGAACACGAGGACGTGCGCGCACGCGAGGACGAAGAGCCCGAGCGCCGCGACGACGGCGAGCGGCGGATAGTTCGGCAGCGCGCCGAGGAGCGCGAGCACCGGCCCCCACGATCCGCCGAGACCGAGCACGGCACACTGCGCGAGCGTCGCCGCCGCGAACGCGGCTCCCCAGCTCGGCATCTGCGCGCCGACGCCGGAGAGGCGCATGACGTCGCGCGTCCGCGCGCGCTCCTCGAGCGCACCGACCAGGTAGAGGAAGAGCGCCGACGAGAGCGCCCGCGTCGCGATCATCGAGATCGCGCCGGCGAGCCCTTGCGACGTGAGCGAGCCGACGCCGACGAGGACGAAGCCGGCCTGCGCGACGGTGGTCGCGGCAGCGAGCTTGCGGAGATCGGTCTGCGCGAGCGCGGAGAGCGCGCCGAACGCGACGGAGACCGCGCCGAGGGCGACGACCACGCCCGATGCCCAGCGCGCCCCCTCCGGCAGAACGGTGCATCCTACACGCAAGAGGATCGTCGCTCCGATCGCGGGGAGAACGGCCGACGTCAGCGCACCGCCGGCGGTCTCCGCCTCGGCGAGCGCCGGCGAGAGCCACCCGTGGAGCGGGAATGCGCCGAGCAGCGCGACGCTCGCGACGAGGACGAGCGCGAAGGCGACCCGCACGAGGGGACCGCCGAGGAGCTTCGCCGCCTTCGCGCCGAACGCGACCTTCGAGAGCTCGAGGGTGTCGAACGTGCTCGCCGCCTTCGTCCCGTCGACGAGAAACGTCGGGTCCGAGCTCCGCACGAGCGCGAGCACCACGACGAGCAGGACGATCACCGCGAAGCCGCCGAGCAGCGCGATCCGCGTCGCTGCCGCGCGCCGCTCCTGACCGCCCCACCCGCCGACGAGCGCCGCCGCCATCGCGACCGCGGCGGAGACGAAGACGAGGAGCACGAGCGCGTCGACGGCGACGAGCGCACCGGCGCCTGCGCTCGCGAGACCGAGGTATGCGACGTGATGCGTGCTCGCCGTGCCGGGCCGCTGCCGCTCGCAGGCGAGGCCGAGCAGCGCGACGAGGCTCGTCGCGAGGAGGGCCGCGATCGACGTGCCGTCGACGCCGAGGAAGATCTCCGCGCCGAGCGCACGCACCCAGACGACGCGCTCGACGAGCTGGAGCCCCTCGTTTCCGTCCGCGCGCGAGAGATCGGGCACGAACGTCCGGTACGCGTAGCCCGCGAGGACGACCTGGAGCGCGAGCGCCGCCGTCGCGATCCGTGACGCCGTCCTCGCGTCCGTGCGCCCCGATGCGCGCGCGAGGAGGACGAGCACCGCGCCGAGGAGCGGGACGAGCACCAGCAGCGAGAGCAGATGGCGCCCGATCGGGCCGAGCGGCGAAGGGAGGTCCGCGCGGAAGCCCATCGCCACCTCGCCGCTCGCCTCGTCCGACGTCGTCACGACGAGGTGCGCGAAGAGCTGTCTCACGCGCGAAGCGCGGTCCGGTTGCCACGTCACGACGGCACGACGTGACTGCCCCGGCGCGATCGTGACCGGGAGCGTGCCCTCGACGAGCCGCGCCGTCAGCCGGGTCGAGCGATCGTCGGACGCTGGACCACCGCGGATCGCGAGGCGTGAGACGACGAGCGGGTCACGACCGTCGTTCACGACGAGCACTTCCCCCCCGAACGTGCCTTCGGGGCCTTGCCGGAGCTCGAGCGGCCCCCTGCCCCCCACGTCGAGGCGCACCGTCCCGGCTCGCCGCCCGTCCTCCGCCCGCGCGGCACCGGCGGCGGAGAGCACGAGGGCGGCGATCGCGACGACGAGCCAGAGGATCCGCTTCATGTTCCTCAGCCGAGCAGCCAGGAGGAGAGCACGAGCAGCACCGGGAGGGCCACTCCGAGCACGATCGTGACGTCGCGGAGGCGGGCCGAGGTCCGCGGGTCGTCGAGGCCCACGCGGGCGAGCGCCGCCTCGAGCAGGCGGTCGAGGACACTCCGCGGTGGCTCGCCGAAGGGCACGCGCGCACGGCCGAGGAGGGAAGCTGCCCTCCGCGCACCGGCGACGAGGGCCGAGCCCGCGTCCTCGATCACCTCGCGCTCGAGGACGGCGACGCCACGCACCATGACACGAGTCGCGGCCGCGAGCCCCGCGATGGCCGACACGATGTCGTCCCGCACGCGCGGCGCGAGCTTCGTCACGACGGAGGAGCGCACGATCCGCGCGGCTCCTCCCCAGCCGATCCCGGCCGCGGCCGTCACGAGGACCACCGCCGCGATCGACGCCGCGAGCGGAGGCGACGCCGCCGGCGAGCGCGCCGCGGGCCAGAACGCAGACGCGCCGACGAGACGATCGACGAGCGCAGGCCGCGCGCCCGCGAGCAGGTGCGCGCCGACCGACAGCACGGGCCCGCTCGCGACCGCGAGGAGCGTCGTCGCGAGCACGAGGTGGCCGACCCACGGCGAGGCCTCCCCGCGTGCACCTTCGTCGCGCTCGCCCTCGAGCGACCAGCGCGCGGCGACCGCCGCGAGACACAGCGCGCACGCGAGGACGACGAGGGCGCCCCACCAGAGACCGGCGCCGACCCCCTCCTGACCGAGCGCCCGGATCACGAGCGCCGCCGAAGCGGTGACGAGCCCGGCCGACGCGCCCGCGACCGGAAGGAGGCCGACCGAGACACCGGCCGCGACGGAAGGCCAGCGCGGCGCCGTCGTCATCGCGCTCGTGCCGAGCGCTGCCGCGATGCCGATCGCGATCGCGGCGCCCGGCTCGCCCGCTCCGGCCGCGACGAGCGAGGTCGACGCGAGCGCGGCCACGACCGCGCCCTGCGCGGTCGCGACGCCCGGCTCGTGGCGCGCGATCCGCGCGGCGAGGAGCGCGCAGAGCAGGGCAGAGACGGCGCCGCCTTCCGCGAGCACCGCCCCAGCCGCGCCGACGACCGAGGCCGACCGCACCGCGAGGTCCACCGTCACGAGCGATGCGACCGCTGCGACCGGCGACGCATCGCGCGCGCTGATCAGCAACGCGAGACGCGCGACGAGCGCGAACGAGAAGAGGATCGCGAGCACGACCGGGAGCGGCAGAGGCCCGAGCGAGCGCGCCGCGAGGACGTCCCGGACCGCGTCGGGCACCGCCAGGCGCATGCGCTCGGCGACCTCGCGGAGGCTCGTCGTCGGGCCGAGCGGGACGAGGACGTGCGTGCGCCCGGGCGCGAGGCTCACGTTCGTCGCGAGCACGTCGGGCGAGGCCGGACCGAGCCGCACGCGGAACGAGACGATCCCCGGCTCGAGCTCCGTCACGAACGGAGGCTCGAGCGGCTCGCCCGGCAGCGGCGTGTCACGGTCCGACGTCACGCGCGCCCCGCCGTGCGCGACGACGACGAGCGTCGCGCGCTTGTCCGGCGCCGGCTCCGACGTCGTCACGAGCGCAGCACGCGGACCTTGATCGGCGGCGAACCCGGACGACCCGAACGTCCCGCCGAGCCCCCAGAAGAGGAGGCACGCGGCGAGGACGAGCGCACCGTCTCCCGCCGTCGCGACGAGGAGCGAGCGCACGCGGCCGCCGCCGATCAGCGCGAACGTCGACAACGTCGCGAGCTGCGCGCCCGCGATCATCGGCCCGAGCCCGTCGCCGAGCACGGCGAGCACGACCCCGGCCGTCAGCGCGCCGGCCCAGCCGAGACGTCGCGACGAAGGCGCCTTGCCCGCGAGCTCCGTCGCGACGATCGCGAGGCCGAGGAGCGAGGCGGTCGTCGCGAGGAGCGCCGAACGCGCGTCCGCGACGAGGTCGACGCGCAGGTCGAGGCTCCCGAGCCGCGCGATCGTCGCGACGTGCTCGATCGTGCCGGCATGGCCGCGCCCGATCGCGCCCCACGTTCGCGCGAGGACCACCAGCGCGACGGCGCACGTGAGGGCCGACGCGAGAGGCGCGAGGATCGCTGCCCGCTTCCGCGCGCCCGCACAGGCGAGCGCCCACGCGAGCGGCAGCGCCACGAGCAGCGCGAGCGCTCGCGTCGCCTCGAGGATCGGCACGGCGCCCGACGTCTCGATCATGCGCCGCCCATTGTACGCGCGTCCGGCCCGGCAGGGCGCGAACGCGCCCAGCCGAGCTTCACAAGAACGGGCTCGCGTGTGGCTCGGGTCGGCCGAGCGCCGAGCGCACGCGCCAGGTCGTTCGCAGCGCGAGCAGCGTGATGAACGCGACGAGCGTCGCACCGAACGCGGCCTCGACCGGTGCCGGCGGCGTGAGATGGCGTGACGCGGCGAGGAGAAGGACGGCGGCGAGGAGCGCCGGCAGGAGGCGCCGGATGCTGAAGGCCGTCGCCTCCGTCCATGACCACGAGGCGCCGAGGCTCGCCGACGCGAGCACCGCCGCGGCGATCACCCAGGACTTCAGCACGAACACGACCGCGGCGAGGAGGAGGACGCCCACGCCGTGGCTCGTCGCGTCCTGGCCGATCTGCCAGCCGCCGAAGAACACGGCCGCGCCGAGCGCCGACGCGAGGAGCACGCCGAGGCGCTCCAGGACCTCGGCAGGTCGCTTCGCCGAGCTGCGCGTCGCCGGCGCGGTCCCGCCGAGCGCGGCCTCGCCCGCCGCGCCACGAACGCGCGTGATCGCGAGGAGCGACGCGACGTAGACGAACGCGAGCGCGGCGGCGGCGGGGCTCCGCGCCGCCGTGTGCGTCCACGGCGCGCCGCCCTGGATGCGGACGAGCTCGGAGAGCCGGTAACCGCCGACGAGCACCACCACCCCCACGAGCGATCCGAGCAGCAGCACCGCGGGCAACGCGAAGCGCCAGAGCGCCTTCACGAACGCGAAGCGGCCCTTCGCGAGCGCGAGCCGCGCGACGAAGAGGAGGCCGAGCGACGTCGCGAGCAGGACGGCGCCGTCGAGCTCGGGGGCGAGGACGTGCGGACCGAGGGCGAAGGTGCCGACGAGCACGGACGCGACCGCGGAGACGACGGCGACCGGCCCGGCGCCGAAGAGCGCGAGACAGAGCGATCTCCACGTCGTACGCCGGACGCGCGAGGCGACGCGCACTTCGGCGGCGACGAGCACGGCCGGTCCGGGGAGCACGAGGAGGAGCAACGCGGCGAGCGCGAGCCCCGCGACGACGAGCGCGGGCGCGAGCTCCGACGGGATCCGTTCGCCGGCGTAGCCGACGAGCGTGATCGGCCGGATCTCCGGCGCCGCCGCGTCACCACGCCGGATCCCGACCTGCGCGATGCGCGCCGAGATGGGCACGAGGTCGGTGAGCTCGAGGACGCGGAGCCCGTCGAGCGACGCGAGCACGTCTCCGGCGGCGATGCCGTGACGCTCGGCGACCGACCCGACGGCGACCGCCTCGATCGGCATCCCCCGCGGCGACGGTGTGCCGACGGTGACGCCGAGGAACGAGAGGAAGCGGGTCGCCTCGCGCGTCCGAGACTCGGACACGTCCGGCCTCACCGAGCCGGGCCGGACGTCGAGCGTGATGCCGCGCTTCTCGCCGGCGAGCGGCGGCGCGGACGGGGCGCTCGAGGCGAAGGCGACCTCGACGTCGCCCGCGAATGTCGCATGCGCCGCGTGCTCGGGACGCCCGCAGAAGCGCTCCTCGAGCGCCTCCGTCACGACGACCTCGATCCGCTCCGGGCTCGCGACGACGCCCTCGGTCTCGATCGTGATCCCGCGGACCTCCCCCTCGCCTGCGCGCCGCACGTCGCCGCGGAACGTCACCCGCGCGCGCCGGCCCTGCGGGAAACCCGTTCCTCGCAGCTCGAGCCGGTCGAGGGTGTCGACCTCCCGCGGCTCGACCGACGTGAGCTCGACGAGGGGCGGTGTGAGATCGCGCTCGCACCCGGTCGCGCCGAGGCCGACGAGGACCGCGAAGAGGACGAGAGCGGCGAAGGAGAAGCCGGCCGGGAGGAGACGCGTCACGACCCTGCATGCATAGAGGAGACACGCTGGATCACGCGACTTTTCGGCGAACGCCGGCCGCCGGCTGTGCCATGCTCCCGCGCATGCCCAACGTCTACGCGGTCATCATGGCGGGTGGGGCCGGCACGCGGTTCTGGCCGGCGTCCCGGTCGCGCCGGCCGAAGCAGCTCCTTCCGCTCGGTGGGGGCGAGGAGCCGCTCCTCGCGGCCACGGTCCGCCGCCTCGCGCCCCTCGTCTCGGAAGACCGCGTTCTCGTCGTCACCGGAGAGCATCTTGCCGCCGCGACGGCGTCGGCCCTGCCCGGTGTGCCGCGCGAGCAGATCTTGTGCGAGCCCGCGCCCCGCAACACCGCGCCGTGCATCGCGTGGGCGAACGCGGCGATCGAGCGGATGGATCCCGATGCGCTCGTGATGGTGCTGCCGAGCGACCACTTCATCGGTGACGAGGGCGGTTTCCGGAGCGTCCTGTCGAAGGCGCTCGCCGCCGCCGAGTCGGGCCGCGTCGCGACGGTCGGCATCGTTCCGACCCGCCCGGAGACGGGCTACGGCTACATCGAGGTCGGCGGAGATCTCCCCGGCGGAGCGAAGGAGGTCGCGCGGTTCGTCGAGAAGCCGGACCGCGCGCGCGCAGAAGCGTTCCTCGCCGGCGGCCGTCATCTCTGGAACGCGGGGATGTTCTTCTTCCGCGCGCGCGCGATGCGGGAGCTCGTCGCGCAGCACCTGCCCGATCTCGCGAAGGGCGTCGCCCGGATCGACGAGGCCGCGAAGAAGGGCAACGAGAAGGACGTCGTGAAGGAGGTCTTCCCGACCCTCCCGAGCATCTCGATCGACCACGGCGTGATGGAGAAGGCGTCGGGCCTCGCCGTCGTGCCGGGCGACTTCGGCTGGAACGACGTCGGGAGCTGGCAGTCGGCGTGGGAGCTCGGCGCGAAGGACGGCGCCGGGAACGCGCTCGACGAAGGCGCGCTCGCGCTCGGCGACGCGAAGGGGAATCTCGTGCGCGTGCTCGGCGAGCGTCGCGGCAAGAAGGTCGTCGCGCTCGTCGGGGTCGAGGACCTCGTCGTGGTCGATACCGACGACGCGCTCCTCGTCATCCCGCGCGACCGCGCGCAGGACGTCCGCCTCGTGATCGAAGCGCTGAAGGCGGCGGGCAAGACCGAGCTTCTCTGAGGCTTCAGGCGGCTCGCGTCTCGCGGACGGCGGCGATCGCCTCGTCGAGCGCGGACCACGTCGCGACCTGACGCACCCGGCGGTGGCGGAGCGCGACGCGCTCGGCGCCGCCTCCGCCCAGCCACAGCTCGGTCTCGCGCGGAAGCGCCGAGAGGAGGCGCTTCGCGTCTTCCGCCGTTCGCGCCGGATCGGCGACGGGCGAGACGTGGATCCCGACCGCGTCCGCGCGGAAAGCGCGCGCCGCGTCGGCGATCTGTTCGGGCGGAGTGTCGGCGCCGAGGAGGCGCGGCGCCGACGCACGTGCTGCCAGATAGACGGCGACCATCTCCAGGCCGAGGGTGTGCGGCTCGCCCGGCAGCGTCGTGAGTACGACGACGGGCGTGCGCTCCGTGTCCTCGAACGCACCGAGCAGGAGGCGGAGCTGGGTCGTGAGCGAAGCGCTCGCGAGGTGCTCGTGACGCACGTCGAGGTCGCCCGACGCCCACAGCTCACCGACGCGGACCGCGAGCGGATGCGCGAGCTCCGTCACGAAGGCGCGGGGCCCGAGGGTGACGGCGGCGCCGCGGAGTACGGAACGGAGCGCGACGACGTCGTCGCGACGGAGGGCGTCCAGCACGGCCTCGAGCGGCGATCCGTCGACGGTGAGCGCCGGCTCGTCCGCTCCGGGCGAGAGCCGCGCGTCGCGGCGTGTGGCGGCGACGAGCTCGTCGAGCTCCTTCCGCGACAGCGCGATCACGTCCCCCGGTCGGAACCCGAGCTCGAGCGCGGATGCGACGAGCTGCAGCCTCGTGATGTCGTCTTCGGCGTAGATCCGGCTTCCTCCCGCGCGCCGCGCAGGTTTCGGGAAGCCGTAGCGACGCTCCCACACGCGCAGGGTGTCGACCGGAATGCCCGTCCGGGCCGACACGACCCGGATCGAGGAACCGCCGATGCCGCGCTCCTTCATGTCCAACGGCTTAGCAGTCGACAGTTTTTGGTCAACCCCTTGACGCATACTGGACAAAATCTAGACAAGGACGCAACGGACGCCGTCGAGGGCGCATCCGACTCCCCGAACCCCGAAGACGTCCCATGAGGTCCCCGATGAACCTTCGATCTATCGTTCCGGCCGCTGCTCTCCTCCTCGTCGCGTGCGGAGGTGGCGAAGCCGCCACCAAGCCCGCGCAGGACGCCACGAACGCCGCTTCGGTGAGCAGCACCGCGCCGTCCGCCGACATCCTCGCGACGGCCGAGGCTGCCGGTCAGTTCAAGACGCTGACGGCCGCGATCAAGGCTGCGGGGCTCGAGAGCACGCTCGCCGGCGCCGGCCCGTTCACGGTCTTCGCGCCGACGGACGAGGCGTTCGCGAAGCTCCCCGCCGGCACCGTCGACTCGCTCCTCAAGCCGGAGAACAAGGACAAGCTGAAGGCGATCCTCACGTACCACGTCGTGTCCGGCAAGGTCCCGTCGACGGAGGCGGTGAAGCTCACGACGGCGAAGACCGTCAACGGCAAGGAGCTGAAGCTCTCCGTCGACGGCGGTTTGAAGCTGAACGGCAACGCGAAGGTCGTGAAGGCCGACATCGGCGCCTCGAACGGCGTGATCCACGTGATCGACGCCGTCGTCATCCCGGAGTGACCATGGACGGCGATCGCAACACGGGCTCGCACGTGGGCACGCAGCCCGCTCCCCTTCTCCCCCGCGCGCGCTTCGAGGCCGTCTCGGAGCTGCCGACCCGGTTCGGACACTTCCGGATCCACGTCTTCACCGACGAGGCCACCGGACGCGAGCACATCGCGATGGTCAAAGGCGAGGTCTGGGGCGCGGAGCACGTGCCGATGCGGATCCACTCGGAGTGCATGACCGGCGACGTGATGGGCTCGCTCCGGTGCGACTGCCGCGAGCAGCTCGAGCGCGCCCTCGCGTACGTCGGCGGCGAGCCGTGCGGCGTCGTCCTCTATCTCCGCCAGGAAGGGCGCGGGATCGGGCTCGCGAACAAAATCCGCGCGTATCGGCTCCAGCAGGAGCTCGGGCTCGACACCGTCGACGCGAACCTCGCGCTCGGCTTCAAGGACGACGAGCGCGACTACGGGATCGCGGTGTCGATGCTGCGCACGCTCGGCGTGAGATCCGTGCGCCTGATGACGAACAACCCGGACAAGGTCCGTCAGCTCACGTCGCTCGGCATGGCCGTGAGCGAGCGCGTCGCGCACCTGATCGCGCCCGGGCAGCACAACCAGGGTTACCTCGAGACGAAGGCGCGTCGCTCGGGTCACCTCATCCCGCTCTCGTCGGCGCGCCCGGGCACGACGGGGCCCGAGCGCTCGGAGGCGGGCTGAGATGAGCGCCTTCGAGGTCTTCTTCGACGGCGAGTGTCCGCTCTGCCGTCGAGAGATCGACATGGTGAAGCGGTTCGACCGGCGCGGCCGCGTTCAGTGCACCGACATCGCCGCGCCAGGCTTCGACCCCGCGCCGCTCGGCCGGACACAGGACGACATGATGGCGCGCATCCACGGCCGGCTCGAGGACGGCACCCTCGTCGAGGGCGTCGAGGTGTTCCGCCGGATGTACGCGGCGATCGGCCTCGGTCCGCTCGTGGCGCTGACGCGCGTGCCGCCGATCTCGTGGGTGCTCGAAGCGGGGTATCGGTGGTTCGCGAGGAACCGCCTCCGCCTCACCGGGCGCTGCACGAACGAAACGTGCAGTCTGCACGCCAAGGCCTAGGGCCAATGCCGGTCACTTACGCACTCCGCGCCCGGTTTTCCGGGGCGCGGTAGGCCGCTTGCGCTCGTAGTT
>JBDHVE010000088.1:0-36933 GCA_039809485.1 Polyangiaceae bacterium
GTCCTCCGGATGGTTCCGGTTCCAGAGCCGCTGGAAGGCGGTGACGGAGAGGCCCTTCAAGTCGATCGCGCCCGGGCCCACGTAGTCGAAGTGGACCGGGTCGCTCGAGCCGAGCCAGCGGAACTCGGCGTCCGTCATCGACGGACGCCAGCCCTGTGCGTCCTCGATGTCGACCGCGATCGCGCCTTCGTGGTTGCTCTTGCCCGGCGCGGCCGCGAGCGAGATCCCGCAGCGGCCCGTCTGGTACCAGCGATAGAGCAGGTACTGCTGCGGCAGCGTCCGGAGCGCCGAGTTGATCGTCATCGTCGTGCCGCGCGCCTTCTGCGCCTTCGCGAGCGCGTCGGCGGCCGGCGTCTGCAGGTAGGGGAACACCGCGGAGCCGAGCGACAGCCCCTCCAGGTTTTCGATGCTCTTCATCGAGCCCGGGCGCATGCACTGGATCTCCTGCACGAGCTGCGTCGCGAGCCCCTTCACCGACGTCGTCGAGCAGCCCGCCGTCACGGCGTCCGACACAGGGTCGGCCTCCGTCAGCGCCGCGCGCACCCGATCCGGGCGCTCCGCCGACTCACTCCCCGGCGTCCCGCACGCGAGGAGCCCGAGAACACCCAAGAACCACCTCGGCCGCACCCCGTCGAGGATACGTCCTCACGCAACACGCAGATAGTCCGGGCTGACGACCTTCTCGCCGACCTCCTCGAACCGGACGCGCACGTGCTCGTCGGTCACCGCTTCGACCGACCCCCGGCCGAAGCTCCGATGGAGGACGACGTCCCCCGGCTCGAGGATGTACTTCCAGCTCGGCCGTGCGCGCCGCGTGCGTGACACGCGCGCGCGTCGAGGCGTGGCGCGGCGCTCAGACGCCCGGCGGGACGTCATCGCGCTGCGGAGGAAGACGGGGATCCTTGCGCGGGTCGTCGGCCGCCGGCGGCACGAGCACCGTCGGCCCCGGATCGCCCGGGTTCTCGACCTCGTGGCCTTCGTCTTCGTCGGCGTTCTCGGGGCGCGTGGGGAGCTCCGGCGGGTCGCGTCGCGGTTCGGTCATGCCACCGATGCTGCAACGCGCGCGCCCGCCGTGCTCGAGCTACGCGCTCACTTCGGCGCGGCGGTGATCGGCTCGAGGTTGAGGCCGCCCGGGTACTGGTAGCTCGTGTTGTCGCCGTAGCCGATGACCTGGACGCCGATCGGCTGCTCCGCGTCGAGGACGTGCGCGCCGTTCTTCCCGGCGCCGAGCGCGAGGCGGGCGCGGGCGAACTCGGTTCCGGCAATCTCTTCGAGCTGCCCGGAGACGTCCTGGCCGTCGAGGCGGATGACCGCGCCCTTCGGCGCGATCACGTCTGCGAAGCTCGTCTTGTAGTCCGTCGGCGCGAGGAAGACGTACTTCTTCCGGTACTGCTCGACGGCGACGGCGAAGCTCTGCGAGGGATCGCCCTGCGGCTGCGCGAGGCTCATCCCGTTCGGGTCGAAGTCGGGATCCGTCTTCGCGCCGCCCTGGAGGAACGTCGCGACGCCGAACGACTTGTCGCCCTTCACCTCGAAGTCCGCATCGACGACGCCGCAGTCGGCGACCTGACCGGCCGAGAGCGTGTCGGGGCACGAGGCCGGCTTCGACGGCGAGTACGTCAGGGTCGTGCCGTCCTCGTTGCCGAAGATGCGGACGACCTGACCGACCTTGTTCTTCTTCGGCCCCGTCGGCGACATCACGACGTAGCGTTTGCCGAGCGTCTCGGCCGGGAAGAGCGTCTCCTCGACGTGGTCGCAGGCCTGGACGTTCTGGGGCATGTCCACGCAGGGCACGCCGGTGATGATCTGGATCGGCTTGTCGGCGTTCACGACCGAGCCGCTGAAGTCGAAGTCGATGCCCGGCTTGGTCGTGAGCTGCGCGACGTCGCCCTTCGCGAGGGTGAGCGTGATCGTCTGGCCCGGGCTGCCGGCGCGCACGGCGCCACCGGCGACGACGTCCGCCTTCGGTCCGAGCTTCACGTCGACCTTCGTGTCGTCGGCCGTCGCGGTGATCGTGAGCGTCGCGCCCATCTTCACGCCGCCGAGACCGAAGAGGCCGCCGCCCGCGCGCGTCCAGCCGGCCGAACCCATCACGCGGTAGTTGCCCGTCATCGCGCTGCTCGGGAGGAGGAGCGATGCGTCGTTCGAGTACGAGTAGCAGTCGGGCGCGGTCGGCACCGCCTTCACGCACTTGCTCCAGTCCTTGCTCGCCGGACCGCCGCCCGCTTTGAACTCGATCGGGTTGAACTGGTAGACGACGACCGGCTTGTCGCTCACGAGGTGGAACGCGCCGCCCTTCGCGACGACGGAAGCGGTGAGGCCGTTGTCGCCGCCCTTCAGCTCGGGGACCCAGGGCAGGTAGACGACGCCGAGCGACTCGGCTTCGACCTCGATCTTCTGGTTCGTGCCGCCGGGGCCGGTGACGGTGACGTTCGCCTTCTCGGTGCCGACGTTCGCGACGGCGACGGCGAAGTCGAAGACGCTGTTGACGACGTTGCTCGACACGGTCGGCCAGTAATCACAGCCGACGTACGACTTCGCGGCGGCCGCCTCGTCGCACGACGAGAACTTCGCGCCCGCTTCGCCGCCGAGCCCGGGGCCGCCGCTCGTGCCGAGCGGATCGGTCGGGTTGTTCGGATCGGTGTCGAACCCGGAGCGCTTGTCCCCGCCGCCGCAGGCCGCGGCGGTGACGAGGAGAGGGAGCGCGACGAGCGCGACGACGGGCAAGGCGAAGCGATACGAGGGGGTACGCATGCGGGCCCCGGGTTTACTCCCGATTCGAGCCGGAGCAAGCGCCTCCCACGCTGCCGCGCTTTCGCGTGCGATTCCGACGCCTTCACAGGCGTCGCCGCCGTGATCGATCCGATCGTGGGGTGCGATCGCGGTCGATCAGAGACCGGCGCAGACCGGCGGGACGGGCCGCCCCTGGAGCATGGCCTTCACCGCGGCGATCTCGGGCGCGTTCGCGTTCGGCCCCGCCTGCGCGGCGAGCGCGCTGCACTGCGCGGCGACCTGCGTGAGGAGGCCCGCTTCCGGCGAGCTCCCGAGTCGCTTGGCCTCGGCCGCAATCGCGGCGCAGCAGCGCGCGAGATTCGCGTTCCCGCCGCCGCCCGTCTTCTTCGCGCCGAAGGCGACCGGGTCGTCGACGACCGCGTACGTGCGCGTCTCCTCGAAGTCGGGGCAGCCGTTGCCGAACGTGCGGCACGCGGTGCACGTGAGCATGCCGTTCGCGTCGCGGCAGACGCGGTTGCCCGCGCAGGTCGGCGGCGTGATCGGCGTGCCTGCTTCGTTCGCCTTCACGCAGCCCTTGTCGGTCTTCCGGAAGCGCGGCGCCTCGGCGGCGACCAGCTCCTTCAGGGTGACGTTGGCGGACTCGCCCGCCTTGCGACCGCCGACGGCGTCGACGTACGTGACGCTCGTGGCGCCGGGCGCCGGAACGGTCCCGCACGAGGGCGTGACGGTCTGCGCGACCGGGTCGGTGCAGGTCGCGTCCCGGTAGATTCCTTCGAAGCTCCAGGTCGGGACCGTGGTCGTGGTCTGGCAACCGCCGCACTGCGAGACGTCGGTCACCTGGGCCTGCGCCGGCGCGGTCGTCGTCGTGACGGCCGCCGCATCGGGAACGAGACCGGTCGGCTGCGGCTTGTCCTTGTCCCGGCAGTCGGAGAGGAGAAGGCCCGAGAGAGCAGCCACCGAGGCGAACGCCTTGAAGGTCGACGCGATCATGGCGCCGGAGGCTAACGGGTGCTGGCCCGAGGTGGTGGACTTTCGTACGCAGCGGGCCGTCCTCCTTGCGGGCGCGGTACGAGTGAGACCGTCGGCCGCGCATGCCCCGGGGCTGGCCTCGCACGTGTTAGGAGCGCCTTCATGCGCGAGCTGCTCTGGCTCTCCGCACGCGTGCTCTGGCTGTTCGCGCCGCTGCTCGTGTCGCTGGCGCTCGCCGCGGTCGTCCATCGCTGGGACCTCGTGCGGGCCCTGAAGCGACCGATCGACGGCGGCCGCACGTTCCGCGGCAAGCGACTCTTCGGAGCGAGCAAGACGTGGCGCGGGGTGGCGATCGCGGTCGTCGGCTCGACGATCGCGGTGGCGCTGCAGAAGCACGTCCTCGTCGCGCCGAGCCTCTCGCTGCTCGACTATCCGTCGGTGTCGCCCATCGCGCTAGGCGTCACGATGGGGGTCGCCGCGATGGCGGGCGAGCTGCCGAACTCGTTCGTGAAGCGTCAGCTCGGGATCGCGCCGGGCACGACGGCCGGCTCGCCCGCGCTCCGCGCGCTGTTCTGGACGTGGGATCAGATCGACGTCCTCACGGCGTCCTGGCCCGCGCTCGTTCCCTGGATCCGGCCGACGCTCGCGATGGTCGTCGCGAGCGTCGTGATCACGCTCGTCGTGCACCCGCTCGTCGCGCTCCTCGGCTACCTCCTCGGCGCGCGGAAGTCGGCGCGGTGACCTTCACGCCGCCGGCGACGTCCTCCTCTCGAGGTAGTCGAGGCAGCTCTCGAGCGTGCGGACCTGCGGGTAGTCGCGCTCGGGGATGTCGACGTGGAGCGCGTCGTGGAGCGCGACGACGAAGCGGAGGAAGTCCATCGAGTCGACGTCGAGCGCTTCGCGGAGGTCGGCGCGCGGGTCGAGCGCCGGCAGATCGGCCTCCGGTGCGATGCCCTCGAGCGCATGGATCACGACCGAGCGGATCTCGTCCTTGTTCATAGCTTCTCCGGTTCGTCGAGCAGGCGCCGGAGCGCCTGGAGGAAGCGGGCGCCGCGGTGCCCGTCGGTCACGCGATGATCGGCGGCGAGCGAGGCGGCGACGACGGGCCGCGCGCCGACCATCCCGTTCTCGGCCCACGGCCTCTCGCGGACGGTCCCGAAGCCGACGATCGCGACCTGCGGCGGGTAGATCACGCCGAAGACGGAGTCGGTGCCCTGGTCACCGAGGTTCGTGACGGTGATCGTCGGATCGGCGAGCTCGGAGCTGCGGAGCGAGCCCGAGCGCACGCGCGCGACGAGATCGCCGAGGCCTTTCATGATCTCGACGAGGGACTTCTGGTCGGTGTCGTGGAGCGCGGGGGCGATCAGGCCTCCCTGGCGTTGCGCGATCGCGACGCCGACGTGGATGCGCTCTGAAGGACGGTAGGCGTCCTCGATCCAGAAGCCGTTCAGCTCGGGGACCTCGCGGAGGGCGAGCGCCGTCGCCTTGAGGAGGACCGCTGCGAAGAGGACGCGCTCGGTGACCGGGCGACGTGCGTTCGCGTCCTCCAGGAACCGCGTGGCGCGGGACACGTCGAGCTCCGCTCCGAGGTAGTAGTGCGGGATCTCGCGCTTCGACCGCGCCATCGCGGCGGCGATCGCCTTGCGCATCGCGCTCGCGGCGGCCGGCGGAGCCGGCGTCGGCCGCGGCACGGGCGCCGGCGCTTCCTTCGAGATGCCGGCCGCGTCCTCGACGTCCTGCCTCGTGATCGCGTCGTGCGGGCCGGTCCCGTGCACCTTCGTGAGGTCGACTCCTCGCTCGCGTGCGAGCTGACGCGCGGCGGGCGAGGCGCGTGGCCCCGACAGCGGGGAAGGGGGTGCCGTGATCGGCGTCGGAGGAGCGGCAGCGGGCGCTGGCGGAGGCGCAGCAGGCGCCTCCATCGGTGCCGCCGCGCCGTTGCCCTTCGGCGCCGCTTCGCCGTCGACGACGGTCGCGAGGAGCGTCCCGACCGGTACCTTCGTCCCGGGCTGGACGACGAGCTCGCCGATGACGCCGGTGTCCCAGATCTCCACCTCGATGATCCCCTTCTGCGTCTCGACGAGGGCGACGACGTCGCCGCGCTTCACGTGCGCGCCCGGCGCGACCTGCCAGGTCACGAGCGTTCCGGCGTCCATGTCGGCGCCGAGCGAGGGCATCCGGAGCTCACCCATGACCGAGGAGCCTCGTGGTGGTCTGGACGATGGCGTCCGGTTGCGGGAGCGCCGCCTGCTCGAGGTGGCGGGCGTAGGGGATCGGCACCTCTGCCGAGCACACGCGCGCGACGGGTGCGTCGAGCTCGTAGAAGACGTTCTCGACGATCCGCGCGGAGATCTCGCCCGCGAGGCTGCCGGTCCGCCACCCTTCGTCGACGACGACGGCGCGCCTCGTCCGCGCGACGGAGGCGAAGATCGTCTCGTCGTCGAGCGGTCTCAGTGTCCGGAGATCGATCACTTCGGCGTCGATCCCGGTCGTCGCGAGCATCTCCGCCGCCGCGAGCGCTTTCCCGACCGTGCCTCCGTACGCGAGGAGCGTCACGTCCTTGCCCGGACGCCGGATCGCGGCGCGGTCGATCGGCACCGCCCCGGCGTTCGCCGGGAGGTCGCCTTCGAGCGCGTAGAGGAGCGCGTGCTCGAAGAGGATGACGGGGTCGGGGTCGCAGAGCGCGGTCCAGAGCATCCCGCGCGCGTCCTCGACCGTCGCGGGGGCGAGCACCTTCAGCCCCGGGATGTGGGCGTAGAAGTTCTCGAGGCTGTGCGAGTGCTGGGCTGCGAGCTGGCGCCCCGCGCCGGTCGCCATCCGGATCACGATCGGTACGCTGATCTGACCGCCCGACATGTGCCGGAGCGTGGCGGCGCCGTTCAGGATTTGATCGAGCGCGAGGAGGCTGAAGTTCACGGTCATGATCTCGACGATCGGCCGCATCCCTCCGATCGCCGCGCCGATCCCCGCGCCGACGAACCCCGACTCGCTGAGCGGTGTGTCGCGGATGCGTTCTTCGCCGAACTCCTCGAGGAGCCCCTTGCTGCACGCGTAGCTGCCGCCGTACCTCCCGACGTCCTCGCCCATGAGGAAGACGCGCTCGTCGCGGAGGAGCGCGTCGCGGAGCGCGGCGCGGACGGCGTCGCGGTAGGAGAGGTGCAGCGTGGCGGCGGGCGCCTTCGCGCGATCGATCGAGGGCTCGAGCGTCATGTCGCCACTCCCATTCCGGCTGGGGTCATCACGTCCTTCGTGAGGTCGCTCACCGGCTCCCAGGTGCCTGCTTCCGCGAACGCGACGGCGGCTTCGATCTCCGCCGCCACGTCGCGCTCGAGCGCGTCGACGTCGGCAGGGGAGAGGACGCCCTCGTCCGACCCGACCAGCACCAGGTGCTCGATCGGGTCGCGGAGCTTCCAGCGCGCGACCTCCTCCTTGTCGCGATAGAGGTCGGGATCGAACATCGAGTGCGCGCGGTAGCGGTAGGTGTGGAGCTCGATGAAGTAGGGGCCCTTGCCGCTCCGGACGTGCTCGACGCCGCGTTCGGCGGCGCGCTCGACGGCGCGCACGTCCATCCCGTCGACGCGCTCGGCGAAGATGCGGTGGCTCTCGGCCTTCCGCGCGATGTCGGTCTCCGCCTGGTGACGCGGCAGCGCCGTCCCCATCGCATACTGGTTGTTCTCGCAGAGGAAGAGGACGGGCAGCTTCCAGAGCGACGCGAGGTTCAAGGACTCGTGGAACTCGCCTTCGGCGCTCGCGCCGTCGCCGAAGAGGCATGCCGTCACGTGCGGGAGCGCCTGCATCTGGTCGGCGAGCGCGAGGCCGATCGCGAGCGGGAGGCCGCCCGCGACGATCGCGTTGCCGCCGTAGAAGCGGCGCGACACGTCGAAGAGGTGCATCGACCCGCCGCGGCCGTGCGAGCAGCCTTCGCGCTTGCCGTACATCTCGGCCATCACGGCGTTCATCGGGACGCCGCGCGCGAGCGCGTGACCGTGCTCGCGGTACGTGGAGACGACGGCGTCCTCCTCCGAGAGCGTCGGCATCACGCCGGCGGCGATTGCCTCCTCGCCGACGTAGAGGTGGAGGAAGCCGCGGATCTTGCCCGCCGAGTAGAGCTCGGCGCACTTCTCCTCGAACCGCCGGATGCGGATCATCTCGCGGAGGCGATCCCGGACGATGGCACGGTCCTCGGTCATGCTCCTGCCTCCAGCGTGGACGTGTCGCCTTCCGGCAACCCCAGCTCGCGCGCCTTGAGGAGGCGACGCATGATCTTGCCGCTCCGCGTCCGCGGCAGCTCGCGGAGGAAAGCGATCTCCTTCGGCGCGACGGCGGGGCCGAGCCGCGCGCGCGCGAAGCCGAGCAGCTCGCGCGCGAGCGCGTCGTTCGCCTCGAACCCAGGTTTCACGGAGACGAATGCCTTCACGACCTCGAGCGCGACGGGATCCGGCTTCCCGATCACACCCGCCTCCGCGACGGCGGGGTGCTCGAGGAGCGCGCTCTCGACCTCGAAGGGGCCGATCAGGTGCCCGGCCGACTTGATGACGTCGTCCGCGCGCCCGACGAACCAGAAGTACCCGTCGTCGTCGCGCCGCGCGAGGTCACCGGTCAGGTACCAGCCGTTCTTGAAGCACTTCACGTAGCGCTCCTCGTCGCCGAGGTAGCCGCGGAACATCGACGGCCATCCGGGCCGGAGGGCGAGCTCGCCTTCGACGCCGGGCCGCGTCTCCTCCTCGACCCACCCGTCGTCGAGCCGCCGCACGATCGCGGCCTTGATCCCGGGGAGCGGCTTGCCCATCGACCCCGGGCGGATCGTCATCGACGCGTAGTTCGCGATCATGATCCCGCCGGTCTCCGTCTGCCACCAGTTGTCGTGGATCGGCAGACCGAACGCTTCGATCCCCCACGTGACCGCCTCTGGCGCGAGCGGCTCGCCGACGCTCGCGACGAACCGGAGCTTGCGGAGGTCGTAGCGGCGCGCGGACTCGGAGCCCGCGCGCATGAGCATGCGTACGGCGGTCGGCGCCGTGTACCAGACCGTGACGCCCTGATCGCGGAGGATCGCGTACCAGCGGTCCGCGTCGAACTCGGCTTCGTCGACGATGCTCGTCACGCCGTTCGTGAGCGGAGAGAGGATGCCGTAGGAGGTGCCCGTCACCCAGCCGGGGTCGGCCGTGCACCAGAAGACGTCGTCGGGGTGGATGTCGAGCGCGAGCTTCCCCGTCGTGTGGTGCGCGACGACCGCGCGGTGGACGTGCTCGGCGCCCTTCGGCTTGCCGGTCGTGCCGCTCGTGAAGTGGAGGATCGCGAGGTCCTCCGGATCCGTCTTCGGGATCTCGAACGTGGGGCTCGCCGCGTCGACGAGCGTGGCGAAGTCGTGTGTCCCGGGCACCGCGGTCCGGACCCGCTCGCCGGAGCTCGAGCTCGTCCCGACGAGGATGACGTGCTCGAGCGAGCGGAGCGTGCTGCGGATCGGCGCGACCTTCTTCTTGTAGAGCGCCTCCGTCGTGACGAGCACCTTCGCGCCGCCGAGGTTCATCCGCGCGGCGATCGGCTCCGGTCCGAACGCGGAGAAGAGGGGAGAGAAGACGCTGCCGTTCTTCAGCGTTCCGAGGCACGCGACGTAGAGCTCGGGGATGCGGCTCGAGAGCACGAAGACGCGGTCGCCCTTGCCGATGCCGAGCCCCCGGAGCGCGTTCGCGAAACGGCTCGTCTGCTCGGCCAGCATCCGGTACGTCACGTCGCGCGCGGTGCCGTCCTTCGCGAGGCAGCGAAGCGCCACGTGATCGGCATGGGTGCCTCGCGCGTGGCGATCGACCGCTTCGTGCGCGATGTTGAGGCCCCGACCGTCCGGCAGTCCTTCGAGCTCCGCACGCGCGTCGTCCCACGAGAACCGCACGACGTCGCGGTCGTAGTCCGCGAGGTTCGGCTCCACGCGCAGGCTCGTGCGTGGCTTCGGGATCGGCGCGTGCGTCGCCATGCGCGGAGCACGGGCATCTTCCGTACCTTCCGTCGTCGTCTCGGTGGAACGTGCAGCCGTGCTTCGCGGCTCCTGCAACGCGTGCGCGCCTTCGCACGTCGTGCGTCGCGCGGAGCTCGAACGTGTGCGCTCTGCACGGGATGAAGACGACGGCGCGCGGTTTGCCCCCGCGTCCCTCATCATGCGATTCATCCGCGCCTTCCGTGAGGTCGGTCTCGACGACGTCCCCGTCGTCGGAGGCAAGAACGCTTCGCTCGGGGAGCTCATCGCGAACCTCGAGCCCCTCGGCGTACGCGTGCCGGACGGCTTCTGCGTGACGGCAGAGGCCTATCGGCACTTCCTCCGCGCGGGAAAGCTCGAGGAAGCGATCGCGCGCATCGCGTCGCGCCTGCGGAAGGACGACGTCGACGCGCTGGTGCAGGGGAGCGACCGCATCCGGGAGCTCATCGAGGCGACGCCGATGCCGAACGATCTCGTCCGCGAGATCGACGAGGCCTACCGCGCGCTCTCCTCGAAGTACCGCGAGGACTACGTCGACGTCGCGGTCCGCTCGTCGGCGACCGCCGAGGACCTCCCCACCGCGAGCTTCGCCGGACAGCAGGAGAGCTTCCTCAACGTGCGCGGCCCCGTCTTCGTGCGTGACGCGGTGCGGAGCGCTTTCGCGAGCCTCTTCACGCCGCGCGCGATCAGCTACCGCCTCGACATGGGCTTCGACCACATGCAGGTGGCCCTCTCGGTCGGGATCCAGAAGATGGTCCGCTCCGACCTCGCGAGCGCCGGCGTCGTCTTCACGCTCGACCCCGACTCGGGGCACCGGCAGATGATCCTCGTCACCTCGAGCTGGGGCCTCGGCGAGAGCGTCGTCCAGGGTCGCGTCGCGCCTGACCAGTTCTACGTGCACAAGGCGACCCTCGAGCAGGGCTTCCGACCGCTCGTCGGGAAGAAGCGCGGTACGAAGGAGGTCCGCCTGATCTACGACGAGACGGGGCACCGGCGCGTGCGGAGCCTGCCGACGCCGGCGGAGGATCGCGAGCGGTTCTCCCTCTCCGACGAGGACGTCCTCGTCCTCGCGCGGTGGTCGCTCGCGATCGAGAAGCACTACGCGAAGAAGCGTGGCGAGCCGACGCCGATGGACATCGAGTGGGCGAAAGACGGCGCCTCCGGCGCTCTCTACGTCGTGCAGGCGCGTCCCGAGACCGTGCACTCCGGCCGCGCCGGACGGAAGCTCCGGCTCTTCCATCTCGGCAAGGAGACCGGCCACCCGATCGTGAGCGGGCTCGCGGTCGGGGAGGGGGTCGGCGCGGGCGAGGCGCACGTCGTCCGGGAGCCGAAGCTCCTCGCCTCGTTCCGGAAGGGGGACGTTCTCGTCACCGAGGTGACCGACCCGGACTGGGAGCCGATCATGAAGTCGGCTTCCGCGATCGTGACCGAGCGCGGAGGGCGCACGTCGCACGCCGCGATCGTCGCACGCGAGCTCGGGATCCCCGCCGTCGTCGGCGCGGACGGCGCGATGGCGCGCATCGCCGCGGGCACGATCGTGACCGTCTCCTGCGCGGAGGGCGAGACCGGCCGCGTCTATCCGGGGCGGGTGCCGTTCACGGTCGAGGAGATCGACGCGTCGACGCTCGCGCGGCCGAAGACGAAGGTGATGCTCAACGTCGGCAATCCCGATCGCGCGCTCGAGATGTCGCTCCTCCCGAGCGACGGCGTCGGCCTCGCCCGGATGGAGTTCGTCTTCGCGAGCTGGGTCGGCGTCCATCCGCTCGCGCTGACGCGGTACGCGACGCTGCCGGTCGACGTGAAGCGGGAGATCGACCGGCTCACTTCCGGCTACGCGGACAAGACGGCGTACTTCGTCGACCGGCTCGCGCAGGGGATTGGCATGATCGCCGCAGCCTTCCATCCGCGGCCCGTCATCCTCCGCTTCAGCGACTTCAAGACGAACGAGTACGCGCGGCTCCTCGGCGGCGCGACGTTCGAGCCGACGGAGGAGAACCCGATGCTCGGGTGGCGCGGCGCGAGCCGCTACTACCATCCGGACTACAAGGAGGGCTTCCTCCTCGAGGCGGCCGCGGTGAAGAGAGTTCGGGAGGACTTCGGGCTCGAGAACCTGAAGCTGATGATCCCGTTCTGCCGCACGCCGGCCGAAGGCGAGCGCGTCCTCGCGACGATGAAGGAGGCGGGCCTCGTCCGCGGCGAGCGGGGGCTCGAGGTCTACGTGATGGCCGAGATCCCCTCGAACATCCTCCTCGCGGAGGAGTTCGCGAAGCTCTTCGACGGCTTCTCGATCGGCTCGAACGACCTCACGCAGCTCACGCTCGGCGTCGATCGCGACTCCACCACCGTCGCCCCGCTCTTCGACGAACGGAATCAGGCGGTGACGTGGTCGTGCGCGCATCTCATCGAGGTCGCGCACCGCGCGGGCCGCCACGTCGGCATCTGCGGGCAGGCGCCGAGCGACTACCCGGACTTCGCCGCCTTCCTCGTCTCGCGCGGGATCGACTCGGTCAGCCTCACGCCCGACTCCGTCATCGGGACCACGCGGCGGATCCTCGAGGTGGAGAGGACGGCGCGCTGAAGCTGCGCCCGTTCGCAGCGTGTGCACCGCGCCGGTGGCGAACGCACGGTGAAAAGCGCGCGAACGCGTGCGGCGCGTGCCTTGCCCTCGGAGGATCGCCATCCCAGCCAGGAGTGCGATCATGAGAACGAACCGAATCGCGGTCCTCCTCGTGGCCGGCGCGCTCGTCGCGTCCGGCTGCGTCTCGAAGGGCCGCTACGACGACCAGGTCGCCAAGACGCGCGTGACGCAGGCGGAGCTCGCGAAGAAGAACGTCACGATCGACCAGATGGCGGCGGACCTCGAGCAGCGCCGCGGCGAGATCGCGAAGCTGCGCGCCGAGCTCGACGATCTGATGAAGATGTCCGCCGAGTCGAAGACGACGAGCGGGACGCGGATCGCGGAGCTGCAGAAGCGGCTCGGCGAGCTCCAGGCCGCGCAGGCGGCCGCCGAAGCGCGCGCCGCCCTCTACCGGGACCTCACCCTCAAGCTGAAGCGCCAGATCGACGACGGCGACCTGTCGATCGTCATCCGCGACGGACGGATGGTCCTCCAGCTCCCGAACGACGTGCTCTTCGACACCGGTCGCACGGAGCTCAAGCCCGCCGGCAAGAAGGCCCTCGAGGCCGTCGCCGACGTCATGAAGCTGATGCCCCAGCGCGAGTTCCAGGTCGCAGGGCACACCGACAACGTGCCGATCCACAACGACCGCTTCGAGTCGAACTGGGAGCTGTCGGCCGGACGTGCGCTCCGCGTCGTCCACTTCCTCCTCGACAAGGGCGTGCCGCAGCCGATGCTCTCGGCCGCGGGCTACGCCGACGTCGATCCCGTCGGCCCGAACGAGACCGCGGAGGGAAAGCGGAAGAACCGGCGCACCGAAATCACGCTCCAGCCCAACATCGACGAGCTCGTGAAGATCCCGCAGTGAGCCGTGGTCCCCACGTCGTCACCGCGCTTCGCGGCGCGCCAGAACGAGGCCCGGCACGAGCGGAATCCAGAAGCTCAGGCCGCGGAAGAGGAGCGTCGCCGCGAGCGCGGACGCGACGGGGACGTGGACGAGGTGGAGCGTCGCGACGGACGCCGCCTCGAACGTGCCGATTCCGCCCGGCGAGATGCCGACGATGCGCGCGAGGCTCGAGACCATGAAGCTCGCGAACACCGGCGCAGGCGGCGCATGGAGGCCGACACCGCGGAGCATCGTCCAGACGGTGGCCGCGTCGAGGAGCAAGACGCCGATGTGGTGCACGTAGCTCGTCAGGAGAAGGTCAGGCCGACGCACGAGGGCGGGGTCCGCGCTCATGACCGCGTCGAGGAGCGAGGCGACGGCGCGGAGCCGGAGGACGCGCGCCGGGACGTGGGCGCGGAGACGCGTCGTCAGCACGGTGAGGGTGCCCACGACGACGAGCGCGATGAGACCGAAGAGGGCCGCGACGATCACGATCGCGATGCCGAGCTCGCCGGAACGCGCGAGGACGGCGAACGCGGCGGCGACACCACTCAGATAGGCCGCGTAGTGCGCGTAGAGGTCGACGACGACGGCCGACATCGCGAGCCTGCGCGCGACGCCGCGTCGCTCGAGCCCGCGTACGACGACGAGGGTGCCGCTCACGCCTCCGGAAGGCACAGCTTGATCGACGAAGAGCTTCGCGAGACCGAGCCCGACGAAGCCCACGAGCGAGGCTCGCTGGTCCGCACGGCGGAGGACGAGCTGCCAGCTCCGCCCGTCGACGACGTAGGTGAGGAGCTGCAGCACGACGCCGGCGACGAGCCAGGTCGGGGCGACGCGCCGTGCGAGCTCGAGGAACTCGCGCTCCTCGGCGAGGTGCGAGGAGACCGTCACGACGGTGGCGACGAGCGCGAGCCCGACGAGCCTGCCGACGACGCGCGAAGCGCGGTGGCGGCGGTCGTCGCCGAGCTCGTGCGTCGTCGCATCGGTCATGCAACCGGTGCGATCAAGAACGATGCCCTTCGAGGAGCGTCACTTCTTCGACTTGTCGCAGTTCCCGTGGTCGCGGTGGGGGCCCGCGGCGCGGACGGCCTTCGCCTCTTCGGCGGTGACGGTCCCGTCGGCGACGGCCTTCTGCACCTCGGCGTTCATCTGCGCGATCGAGGCGTCGAGCTTCGCGCGGACCTCCTTCGCCTGATCGGCGGGGAGCGACGCGGCCTTCTTCTCGGTGTGCTCGCGCATCTTCGCGATCTTGGCGTCGACGTGCTGCTTGAACTGCGCCGCGGGCATCGGGAAGCTCGGGCGCTCGCCCTTGCCGTGCTCGTCCGCGAAGGCAGGAAGTGCGACGAGAGCGGTGAGGGCCAGGGCGGTGCTCGCGAAAATCTTCTTCATGACGGTCTCTTTCTCCTTCGACCTGTCTCGGTCTTCGGGAGGAGAGACGCGTGAGGCCCGGCCGGCATGTCCGGGTTTACGTTCCGTTACGCGCGGTGCGGCCGAGCTGTGCGCCGGCGTACGAAGGCGAGCGCGCCGAGGGCGACGAAGCCCAGCCACGACGTGCCGCGCGTTCCGGGCGCCGTGCTGCAGCCACCGTCGTCGCTCTCGACGGCCGCCGGAGGTGCTTCCGACGCAGGCGCGGGGGCGGTCTTCCCGAGCGTCGCGATCTGCGCGCCTGCACACGCTGCTGCGCACTTGTCCGTCGCGCAGGCGGCGAGCTTCGCGCGCGGCGCGTTCTTCTCGCACGACGGGAACGTGTCGTCGCGCTCGAGACAGAGGTGGCAGCGGCCGTCGGCGGTGCAGTCCTTCTGCTCCTCGCAGCACGCGCTCTCGACGCACGAAGCGCACTCGGCCGCTTCGTCGATGCGCGCTCCGCATCGTCCGACGTCGGCGCAGGCCGGCGCGCCCGCGCAGAGCTCGGCGCACGGCCCACCGCACGCGCAGCTCGCTGCCGCGACCGACGGGCCCTGGGCGAGCGGGTACTCCGCGGCGCAGGCGGCCTCGTCCTTCTTCCCTTCGGCGACGCAGTCCTCGTACTTGCGACAGTCATCGTCCTCGAGGCACGCGGTCCGGATCGCGGCGCACGCGCCCGCGCCGGAGCTCGCGATCTTGCGGCACTGCTCGCAGCTCGGCGTCGGCGCCTTCGCGAGCTGGGCGTCGAGGAAGGGGAGGTTGCTCGTGACGCGGGCGCTGAAGCCGCGCACGTCGCAGCCGCCTTCGACGAACGAGTGGATCGCGACGACGCGTGCGCTCGCGCCGCTCCCGGCGATGACGGGACCTCCGCTGTCGCCGAAGCACACGCCGCCGGTCGCCTGGTCGTAGCCGACGAGCTCCGACGTGAGCTCGGCGATCGGCTTCTCGATCGCGTTGCGCTTCGTGTTGCCCGAGCTCTCGCCGGTCACGCCGTAGCCTATGCTCGTCACCTTCGTCCCGATCGTGAGGCCGTCCGGTGCGGTCGCGAGCGGGATCACCGGCGTCGACGCATCGACGCCGCCGATCCGGACGACGGCAAAGTCGGAGCGCCCGGTCGTCGCCCAGCGAGGATCGGCCTCGTAGTCGAGCACGCTGTAGTAGATGCCGTCGCTCGCGGCGAAGTCCTCCGCCTGCACGACCCGGAAGACGCCGTGCTCGACGCAGTGTGCCGCCGTCGCGACCCATCCGATGTGGCGCGCCGGGTCGGTCTTCACGATCGTGCCGGAGCAGGTGCCGTCGGGCGCTCCCTCCCCGAGGACGAGCGCGACGACGGCGGGATGGGTCGTGTCGCGCGCCCCGTTGATGATGGCGCTCTGCGTGCGGTCGAGCTGCGGGGCGTGCTCGGAGGGGCCGGTCGAGCATGCGACGGCCGCGAGGGCGAGGAAGGGAAGGAAGCGCAGCTGCATGTCGGCGCGGCGCGTGTGCACGCTCAGTGCCAAGTGCCGAGCGCGGCGAGAATCAAGCGCCGACGACATCCTCGAAGGTGAAGGCCCCTGATCGACGTGACATGGGTGGCCCAACGCGTCTCGTCACTCCGTCGCTGCGCCTCTCATCGCGCTTCGCCTTCGCCAGCGGTGACCTGCACGAGGTCGAAGGGCGCCGGAGCCGCCGTGCCCGGGACGGCCGGGACTTCCTCGTGCAGGCGGATGGCGACGACGCGGCCGACCGCATCCTCCGCGACGTCGCTCACGACGAAGCTCGGCGCGCTGATCACGTCCGCGGCGGAGGGCGCTGCGCCGCCCGGGCCGAGCGGCGCGAGCGTCAGCGCGATCGTGCTCGGCGGCGCCAGGATCGCGACGTACACGCCCGCCGAGCTCGCACCGCCTTTCGTCGTGCGCCACGTGCCGTGCCCCATCTCGGGGGGCTGGGCGGTCGCATGTTTCGCGAGCACGAGGGAATCGAACGGGGCGGCTGCCGCGGACGGACCCTCGGTCCGCCACGACCTCTCGAGCGACGCGAGATCGCCGCCCGTCACGGGGCGGAAGGATCGCGCGCGCGCCACACCCTCGGGCGAGCCGGGTCGCCCCTCCGTCATCGCGACGTCGCCGTGCCCGACGTCGGCGTCGCCTCCGTGCGTACAGCCGGCGAGTGCCACGACCGCGGCGGCCAGCAGGAACGGGGAGCGCACACGGATGCGCGCGGCGATCTTCGGGAGCGACGAGGTCATGCCCCGCCCGTTGCACCTCGCGCACCGCGCGTGATCGCGCGGCGCCGCCCTGCAGATCGATGTTGCGTGGTGCGCTTCGGCCTGCCTGCAGCGGTGCTGTCGACCATGGGCGGCCCTCTGCGGACGAGCGCACGGCGGCGGGACCCGCCGTGCTAGTCGTGGCGCGTGGCCTCTGCGTCGTCGCTCGATCCGCTCCGCTACGGCCTGCGCGCGCTCGAGGAGATGGCGCGCGAGCAGGCGAGCGTGGCGCCGCCTCCGCGGGTCACGGCCGAGGTGTTCGCGCCGCGCACGGCGCTGCGCGGGCCCTCGCGTGAGGGGGCCGCGCTCTCGCTGCGTCTCTTCTCCGATGCGCCGGACGACGCGACCGACTTCGTCCTCGGCGACGCGTCGTCGCTCCGGCTCTCGCCGATCCCGCCGCGCGGCGCCTCTCTCTTCGAAGCGCACGCGGCGCTCCGGGGGACCGACGTCGACGACACGCTGACGCTCGGCTTCCCGCTCGTCACGTTCGTGCAGCAGGGCAGCGCGCGCGCCGCGCCGCTGTTCTCGCTCGGCGGAGCGCGCGCACGGTGGACACTCGGCGAGGCGAAGTGGGAGCTCCCCGAAGCGGCACGCGAGGGCGGGCCGGTGACGCTGCCGGACGCGCTCGCGCTCGAGGTGGCCGATGAAGCCCAGTACGCCCTCCATGGCGGCGTATGGCACTTCCTCTTCGGGCTCGACGGCGGGGCCCTCTCGAAGATCGGAGCCGCGGCGCGGAGCGGCCTCGGCGCGCTCGTGCGCGCCGCGACGGAGGCGCTCGACGCGGGAGGCGAAGCCGACGAAGAGGAGACGCCCACCTCGACGTCGCCTCTCACGCGCGAGGAGCTCGAAGCGTTCTGCGAAGCCGCCGCGAGGCGCGCACCCGCGAGCCGCGTGCTCCGCTGCTTCCCCCACGGGCTCGTCATGCTGCCGCCGCGAGGAGACCCGACGAGCGGGCTGCGGAGCGATCTCCGCGCGCTGCTCGAAGGGCCCGCGCCCGCGCGTGGACCGCTCGCCGTGTACCTCGGGACCACCGCGGGCCCGCCGCGCGACGCACCGGTCTGGTCGACGGGCGGGGTTCCGCCGACCACGTCGCAGCTCGCGGCCGCGCGTGCGCTCGAGGGGACGGAGGACCTCGTCGCGGTGTGCGGTCCTCCGGGCTGCGGGAAGACCGCGCTCCTCCATCTCGTGACCGCGCAGACCGTCGTCCAGTGCGCGCTCGCCGGGCTCTGGGACAAGGCGCCGGCGCGGATCGTGCCGTGGTCGCTCGTCGTGACGAGCACGAACAACGCGGCCGTCGATCACGCGCTCGCGCCGTTCGTCGCGACGCCCGACATTCCGCTCGCGCTACGACTCGGGAACCGACGGACGCTCGCCGAGACGACGACCGCCGCGCTCGCGGCGGCGATGACGGCGCTCGAGCAACCCGAGCGCATGTCGCTCGCCGAGGCGCGCGCCGCGTTCGAGGCGAAGGCCGCTTCCGTTCGCGCGCGCCTCCAGGAGGAAGCGGCCCATCGGAAGGCGCGCGCCGCCGAGACGACGCGGCGAGCCGAGCTCGCGCGCCGCGCGGAGACCTTGCGCACGCTCGTCGCCCGCGCGCGCGGTCGGGTGCTGCCCGACATTGCGCTCGCGGTGCTCGACGAAGCCGCGGAAGCGCTCTCCGAGCACGCGGAGGCGGCGTCGCGCCTTCCGTCGATCCATCTCGAAGGGAAGGGGGCCTCGGTCGAGCGCGCGTGCGAGAAGTGGGCACGCGCGAACGAGGTCCGTGGGCCGCGGATCGAGCCGGCGCTCCGTGCGCTCGGGCTTCCGGCGCCGTTCGCCGCGCTGGATCCGTCGCGCGCGCGCGAGCACGCGGCCGAGCAGCACCTCGCGATCGAGAGCCTGGCGAAGGAGCTCGCCGCCGTCCGCGAGCTGCTCGCGACGCCGGACGCGGAGAACGAGCTCGCGTCGATCGAGGCCGAGCTGGCGCGGACGCCGGACGCGCTCCGCCCCTTCGAGCCGGATCCGGCGCTCTACGAAGCGGCCCTCGCGCTGCGCGACGCGTGGGCGCGCACGCATCGCGCCGTGCTCTCGAAGCGGCTCGAGACGGCCTACACCGCGGCGAGCGATGACCGCGCCGGCGCGCGCGGCAAGCCGCTCCCTCACGCGCTCCACGAGCTCGCGCCGCTCTTTCCCGTTGCAGGATGCACGCTCCTGTCGATGCGGGCCTCGTTCCCGCTCGCGTCGGACGTCATCGACCGGCTCGTCGTCGACGAAGCCGCGCAGTGCGCGCCGGTCTACGCGATCCCGGCGCTCGCGCGGGCGCGTCGCGCGATGACCACCGGCGACGTCGCGCAGCTCCCGCCGGTCTACACCCTCGATCCGCGCGTCGACGAGCGCATCGCGAAGGGGCTCGACGAGAAGCGAATCGGCCCTTTCCGCATGAGCGCCGAGGCGACGTCGTCGGCGCAGGCGGTCGCGGAGCCACGCGCGCGTGCCCGGGTGTCGCTCGTCGAGCACTTCCGCTCGCAGCCGCCGATCGTGGCGCTCGCGTCGCGCTGGAGCGGGTACCGCCTCGACGTGCGCACGCCGGAGCGTTCGCTCGCGGACGTGTCCCCACGGCTCGGTTCGGCGGTGATCACGATCGCCGTCGAGGGCGTCGGCGCGCGGGCAGCGGAAGGCGTCGTCAACGAGGCCGAGGCCGAGCTCGCGGTCGCGTGGGTCGAGAGCCTCCTCGCGGACGGCGTCTCCCCTACCGACATCGCGGTGCTCACGCCGTTCGTGGGCCAGTGCGCCCGGATCGAACGCGCGCTCGGAGGGCGCGGTCTCCTCGAGCGCGGCGGCGTGCTCGTGAGCACGGTCCACCGGCTCCAGGGAGGCGAGCGACGCGTCGTGATCTTCTCGGTGACCGCGACGGAGCGCCGGCACCTGCGCTGGCTCGGCGAGCGCCCGCACCTCCTCCACGTCGCGACGAGCCGGGCGCGGGATCACCTCGTCACGCTCGTCGAGCCGCGGGCCGCTGCGCGCGAGGCGGCGCTCGCCCCGTTCGCCGAAGCGCTCGCCCGAACGTGAGATCTACTTCACGTCGACGACGATGTCGTCGAACGCCACCGCGCCTTCGCCGTCCCGGTCGCGCTGGCCGATCGACAGCCCCACGGTGTCGCCGACCGCCTTCGCTTGCGCGGGGATCGTCACGCTGCGTGACGTCGCCGCAAGCCCTTCCCCCACCTCGACGCGCACGTCCACCGCTCCGCTGGGATTCTTCTTCACGGTCAGCGTGACGAGGGACCACGTCGACGCGGGCGCGATCGGTCCGGACGCGATGATCGAGTTCCCCGGGCAACCGAACCAGATGCCGCTCGAGGGATAGAACAAGACCTTGCAGCTCAGATCGCTCCACAGGGAGAGCGCGAACGCGCGAAGGCCGTACGGCGGCGCGCCGTACGGCGACTCCGCACGCATCCGCAGACGGAGGCGCAGCTCCGTCGCCGCGGAGGGGAAGGCGACCGTCGCGACCGAGACGCTGTACGGCTGGCCACCGCTCGGAAAGGCGATGCGTGCGCACCGTGGTGAAGAGAAGCAGCCTTCGGAGACGATCGTCGCGCCGGGCGAGGGAGGGAAGGTCCCCCAGCCGCCCTGATCCATCGCGGTTCGCTCGGGCGCATCGAAGTCATCGCAGAAGACGACGTTCGCGTCGCTCTTGGCGCGCGCGCAGAACGGAGCGCCGGCGCCCGCTTCGGGCGTCACGTTCGTGCCTTCGGCATCGGGCGGCGGCGCGCCGGCGTCCGCGTCCGAGACCGTCGCGGGAGCGGGTGTGTCCTCGGACTCGAAGGCCGCGCAGTGGACCAGCAGCGCGGCGAGGAGGAGAGCCGCAGGAGCGCGCATCCGAGGTAGATGAACGCACGCCTGCAGCGAGGTCAACGAACGTGCCCGAAGGCGATCTTTCTCAGGGAGGTCACGCCGCTTCGCGCGGAGAAGTGCACGGGGGGGGACTCGAACCCCCACGCCTCTCGGCGGCGGAACCTAAACCCGCTGCGTCTGCCATTTCGCCACCCGTGCGAGGTGCGGAGAACGTGCCGCGTCGCGGGATGGAAGGCAAGACCTGCGGGCGCTCGGCCGTTCTCGCGAGGAAGGCTGCCGATTCATCCGTTCGCGGCGCGCGATCACCGTCGGGCTCCGCGCGGTTTCGCGCCCGGCACCTCCGACGGGTCGACGGAGCCGTGCCTCCGCCAGCCCTCCCGCACGAGCCAGGTGCGAGGAGGAGGAACCGGCCGGAGCGCGGCGTCCTCTCCCGCGGCGAGGGCGGCGACGAGCGGGGTGAACCGCGACGTCCACCCGTCGAAGTAGAGCGACGACGAGCACGCATCGAGGCTCGCGAACGCACCGAGCGTGGCGCGTCTCGCGCCCCGTGCTTGCGATGGTTCAGCAGCACGTACGCGAGCGCGTTCCGGACCTCGCGCGGCTTCGTGAGCTCGTGCCGATGGTGACGGTCGGCCCAGACCTTGCCGCGCCGTCGGAGCGCCTTGTTGATCGCCCGCGCGAGCCTCGTCGTGAGGCCCTGCATCCCGGAGCGGAGCGCGGCGCCGTCGTTCGCCTCCACGAGGAGGTGGACGTGGTCGCCCTGGACGGAGAAGTGGATGACGCAGAAGGACGCCCGCTGCGCCGCGCGGATCCCGGCGCGCAAACTCGAGAAGACATGCTGCGCACGGAGGAACGCGACCTCACGCTTCGCGCGGATCGTGACGTGGACCGGGTTCGCGCGCGCGTGACGAGGTCGCGCGACGTGCGGGACACGCCGTCGTCCCGGCAGCGCGGGCCTTCGGCCCGCGTTCCTCCGACGACCACCCCACGTCCTCTTCGCCTTCGGCCGCGTCAACGCGAGAGCGAGCTGCTTCATGCTGGGAATGTGGATCGGGAGGCGATCCTAACCGGACCAGTGGATTCGATTTCGCACCCGCCACGCGGGCGCGTGCGACCGGGCGCGAGCACAGGTCGACACCACCGCTCTCGGCGGAAGGATGCCGAATCAAGACGGGGCGTCTGCCGGATTCGAGCGCGCGCCTCGGGCCTCACGCGCGTCGGAATCCGCCCGCGGACCTCGCATTCCTCCGCAGCTCGCGCGAGCATCGCCCACGTTCGTGCATCCAAGCCTTGCCCCGATGTCGTGCCGTGCTCTAGTCGCCGGTCTGCTCGCAGTCGCCCTGCTGGTCGCGCCGCGCGTTTCCCTCGCGTGTGGAGGGAGTGGCCCGGGCGGGACGGGGATGTGCGCGATGCCGAGCGGCAGCGCCTCGCCGACCCTGCCGTTGCGTCTCGGCGCGAGCCTCGCGACGACGTCCACCACGCTCCTCTTCGGCGAGGGCCGCCGCGCCGACATGCGCCGCACCGCGGTCTTCGCCACGTTCGCCCTCCCGCTCACGGCGAAGATGGCGTTCGAGACCTCCGTCGGCGGCTTCGTCGCGGGCGAGCTCCGGACGCCGATGCGTCGCGTGGAGCTCGGGCCCGGCCTCGTGACCGCGCTCGGCCTCTCGGTGCGCGCGGTCGACGGCGCGGGCGCGGCGCCGCTCGTGCTCGTCTCCGCGACGCTCTCCTCGACCTACGCGCGCGGGGAAGACGCGCGGAACGTCGAGGCCTACGACCTCCGCGCGACCGTGCTCGTCGGCAAGACGATCGCCGGGACCGTCACGCCCTATCTCCTCGGTCGCGGCTTCGGCGGTCCGGTGTGGTTCCGCTGGGACGACGGCACGCGCGTGCGAGGGACCGACCTCTACAAGTACCAGCTCGGCGCCGGGCTCTCGGTCACCGTGCGCGGCGTCGACGCGTTCGTCGAAGGGGCTCCCCTCGGCGAACGGAACCTCGCGGCGGGACTCGGCGTCCGGTTCTGAGCGGTCGCCGAGGCCCGCGTCACAGGCCGCCGTCGGCGACGACGGGGAACAGCTTCGTTGGCGCGAGGCTCATCCAGGCCCTCAGGCGCGAGGGCTCCTCGAGCGACCGCGTCCGGAGCACGGTGACTCTCCCCTTGTCGGGCGCGAACGCCGTCGCGGGAGGACGAAGGAGCCGGTGTCCGCCGTCGGCGGCGGGGCGTTCGTCCGGAACGTCCCGGCGAGGAGCGAGACCTCGACGCCTTCTTCGTCGTGCGGGCTCCACGTCACGGTCGACGCCACGCCGACCTCGGGAGGAGGCGTGACGTCGAACGTGAAGGGGGACGGCGGGACGAGCACGACCCCCGTCCGAGTGCCGAGCGCGTGCACGACGGACACCGAATAGCTCGACGCGCGCCGCTGGCCTTCGAACCGCGCCTGATAGAGGCCGTGCGTCTGGTTCGCCGGGATCGTGAGCGTCGGGCCCTCCGAGGGCGTCACCGTGACGAGGGCGTCCTTCAACGCCACCGTCGAGAGCGCGTTCTCGACCACGACGATCTCGACCCAGAGGCTCCCGATCGCGTCGCTCGAGAGGTTGTCCAGCGAGAGGCGGACGACGACGTAGAGCTCGGCCCCCGTCGCCGTGCCCGCCGAGGGCCCGGTCGGCGGCACGGCCGGCGACGCCGCGGCACCGTCCCCGGCGGCCGCTTCGAGGGGGGCGCTTTCGGCGAGGCCGGCATCGCACGCCGGGATCGTCGTCGCGTCGACGCGATCGCTCGAGGCGCCGCCGCCGTTTCCGCACGCCGCCGTCACGGCCGCGAGGCCCGCGAACACGAAGGCGACTCCGACGACGGTGAACCTGCTCGCACGCACGATCATGGCGGACGCCTCCCCGGGGCACCCCTCGGGGCGCGCGGTCGGGGGACGTACAAGCGCACGTTGCGTCACGCAACGAGCTTCGAGTCCGCTCGTCGGGTCACCGACGCTGCGGTTTCCCTTTCGCCAGCGGCCAGCGGAAGCCTTCGTGGTCGGGGAACATCAGGCGCAGCGTTGCCTCGACCTGAGCGAGCACGTGGTCGGCGAGAGGAAGTTCTCGACGACGACGCTGCGCGCGTGCTCGCGCGCCTTGTCGAACGCGGCGCGGACCTCGTCCTCCGTGCGGAGGTCGAGCGACACGCCGCGGCCGTGGTTCGCGTCGAGCGGCTTCACGACGACGGGGAAGCCGAGGCGCTTGGCGGCCGACACGGCGCCGTCGGCGGTGCGCACGAGCCGCTGGCGCGGAACGGGGAGACCGAGGTCGCCGAGGATCCGGTTCGTCTCCTCCTTGTCGGAGGCGATCGAGACCGCGATGTGACGCGTCTCGGACGTGACGGTGGCCTGGATCCGCTTCTGGTACTTGCCGTGTCCGAACTGGACGAGGCTGTAGTCGTTCAGGCGGAGCCACGGGATCCCGCGTGCCTCGGCGGCGCGCACGAGCGAGCCGGTCGACGGCCCGAGCTGACGGCGTTGCGCGAAGTCGATGAGCTCGACGAGCTCGTTCGCGAAGTCGAACGGCTCGTCCTCGACGCTGGTCGGGCGCAGGGTGGGCGGGAGCAGGTGGTGGAGGAGCTTCAGCGCGAGATCGCCCGCGGCCTCGCCGACGCGCTCCTCCTCGTACTCGTAGACGACGTGGTAGCGCCCGGGCGCGCCTTCGCCCCGCGTCTTGCCGAACGTGACCTGCGCGCCGGTGAGCTGCTGCAGCTCGATCGCGACGTGCTCGAGCACGTGCCCGAGCCAGGTGCCCTCCTCGAGGCGCTGGAGGAAGCCGCCTTCCTTGCCGACGCTGCACGTGTGCGTGCGGAGGCTCGGCAGCGCCGTCACGAGCTTCTCGACGAAGCCGGGGATCTTCGCGCTCGGCCAGTCCTCGAGCACGCCGAGGTCGACGGTGAGGCGCATGACGGGGAAGTGCGCGTACAGGCTGGGGCCGCGGTAGACGCGACGCTCGAGGAGCTCCATCTCGTCGTCTTTCAGTCCAGGGGAGCCGCGGTGGCCTTGCGCGTCTCGAGGTCGAAGGTGCCGCCGGCGGTGAGGACGTGCAGGCGTACGTTCGTCAGGCACACCGGGCGGCCCTCCTTCGTCTCGGCGATCGAGGAGTGGCTGAGCTCGGATGCGTCGACGATCGTGATCGCGCCCGCACCGACGACGGTGAGCACGCGCTGGTGATCGATGAAGGCGGCGGTGTCCTCGTCGAGACCGACGCCGACGGCGAACGGATTGTACGCGAGCGCGGTGAGGAGGCGACCGAGCCGATCCCGCTGGCGGAAGTGCTGGTCGATCATGATCCGGTTCGTGAGCCCGAACCCGGGCACGAGCGCGACCTTGCCGGCGAGGGGCGTGTGGCCCTCTTCGCCGTAGGCGATCATGTGCTCGCTCAGGATCGCCGCGCCGGCGCTCGTCCCGGCGACGTTGACGCCGCGCGCGTTCGCACGACGGATCGCCTTCGCCATCGGCGTGCCGCCGAGGATCGTCGAGAGGCGGAGCTGGTTGCCGCCGGTGACGAAGATGCCGTTCGCCTTCTCGATGTAGGAGAGCCACTCGTCCTTCGCGCAGTCCTCGCGCGTGAAGAGCGGCAGCGCCTTGGCCTCGTCCGCGCCGAGCTTCTTGAAGAGCTTCTCGTAGCGGCGTCCGGTGTCCTCGAGCTTCGAGGCGGTCGGGATGACGACGATGCGCGCGCTCTTGCCGCCGGAGACCTCGAGGAACCTGCGGAGGATGTCGGCCTGGCCTTCCTTGTCCTCGGCGCCGCCGACGGGGATGATGAAGCCACGCTTGTGGTGCTCCTCGACTCTGGCAGGGGGGCTCATGATCGAACGCCCCATGTCTACCAGGCATCAGGCGTCGTCAAGGCCTCCGGGCGGGGCTCAGCCCTTCTCGAACGTGCCGCGGACGACGGGGGCGCCTCCCTGGACGACGAACCGACCGAGGGCGATGACGTCGCGCAGGCGGCCCCCTTCGGCGAGGGTGAGGAGGTCGGCGTCGGCGCCGACCGCGATCCGGCCTTTCTGCGGGAGCCGGAGCACGTCGGCCACGTTCCGGGTGAAGACGGGGAGCACTTGTTCGAGCGGGCGCCCGCGCGCGAGGAGGATCTCGAGCGTCTCGAGCATCGCCGCGGACCGCCCGACGTCCATCGTGAGGAGGCGCCCGCTCGCGTCGAAGGTCGGGAGGCACCCGCCGCCGTCGGAGCTGCAGGTGAGGAGGTGCTTCGGTGCGCCGTCGTCGAGATAGCGGCCGATCGCGTCGGCCGCGGTGTAGGCGTCCTCACCTTCTTCGACCGGGAACGCGGTCACGTCGATCGGGACGCCGCGCCTCGCGAGCTCGAGAGCCTCGGCGAAGAGCGCCTTCTTCCGGTTCACGTGCGTCGGGTAGAAGGTGCTCGGCGGGAGCTCCGTCTCGTCGAGCGCGCGCCGCACGAGCGAGAGGCCGCGCGGCCCGTCGCCGAGGTGCAGGTGGAGGACGCCCGCCTTGCCGCTCATCATCCCGGCGACGTGGCAGTCGGCGGCGAGGCGCGCGATCTCCTCGAACGTCGGCTGCGACGACCGGTGGTCGCTGATCGCGACCTCGCCGACCCCGAGGATCGGATCGACGTAGACGATGTCCTTCCGCACGTTCCCCGTCAGCGTGACGGGCGGCACCTCGTAGCTGCCCGTCCAGCAGAAGGCGGAGAGCCCTTCGGCGCGGAGGGCGAGCGCCGCCGAGACGAGCGACGCGACCGTGCGCGTCGTGCCGTCGGTCCCGAGGACGCCGACCGCGGTGGTCACGCCCGCGCGTGCGAGCTCCGAGAACGGGACCGGCGGCACACGCGAGGCGGGGCCCGACTCGCCGCCTCCACCGGTGAGGTGCACGTGCGCGTCGACGATCCCCGGCGCGAGCACGAGACCCGCGAGGTCCACCTCCACCGCGCCGGGCACGGCCGGCAGCGGAAGACGCTCGCCGACGGCGAGCACGCGGCCGCCGCCGACGAGCACGTCACGACGTCCGAGCGGCTCGGGCGCGTAGACGTCGGCGTTCCGGAGGAGCGTGAGCGCAGCCATGGTCGTGCGCGTTCTACTCGATCCGGACCACCTCGACGACGCAGAACGCGAGCTCGCGTCGAGGCCCGACGACCGGCGCGACGTCGCCGATCCACCCTGATCGAATCGTGCCGCCTTCGGCAACGCGTTGCCGGCCTTTCGCCCGCGAATCTCGCAGAACGCGCGATTTTCGCGCTGGCACGCCATGCGCATCTGCATGCCTTCAGATGCGAAGCCCCTCCCGCCGGTTCGCGGTCCTCCTCTCGCTCCTCGTCGCATGCGCTGCGCCGGAGGATGCGTCCGATCCCGTCCACGACGTCGACACCTCCTCGTCCGCGGTCAGCCTCCCCCCGTCGACCTCGTCGGTCGCCGACGCCGTCGACGCACGCTGCGCGACCGCGTTCACCACCACCGATCGGGAGGCGATCGAAGCCGCGATCCGCACGAGTCCGCTCGGCTCGGCCGACCGCATCACGCACGCTCTCAATCGCCTCGGCTTCGGCGATCGCTTCGCCGGGACGCCGCTTCCGACCGACCCCGCCGCGACGCTCGCGAACCAGATCTTCGCCAGCCTGAAGGCCGGCGCGTCGATCCCGTCTGCCGCGCGCACCGCGATGGCCGCGGCGCTCCCGACCCTCGCGCGGCCGTCCGGCGACGTGCACTACGAATTCCGCCAGCTCTACGTCGATCGCGACGCCGCGCGCGCAGCGGGTGACGCGACGACCGCTGCAAGGCTCGACGCCGAGATCGTCGCGATGCGTGACCGCATCCTCGACGAGCTCGCGAGCAAGCAGATCATGGCCGCCGTCCTCTCGCCCGACATCGCGCTCGGCGAGCACCTCACCGCGTTCTGGCTGAACCACTTCAACGTCGAGGGGCGCGAGGTCGCGATCTGGGCGCCGTCGTACGAGTGGTCCGTGCGAACGAACGTGTGCGGCACCTTCGAAGGGCTCCTGAAGGAGATCGCGCGGACGCCCGCGATGCTGAAGTATCTCGATCTCTACGCGTCGGTCGCGCCCGGCGTCACGCACTGGAGCGGAGCGACCGGGCTCAACGAGAACTACGCGCGCGAGCTCCTCGAGCTCCACACCCTCGGTGTCGGCCCGCGCACGACGACGAGCACGGGCAGCCCGTACACGCAGAGCGACGTCGTCCAGGTCGCGCGCACGCTCACCGGCTGGTCGTATTCGTACGCGACGGACCAGCGCTCGACCTCGTTCAAGTTCTTCTCGCAGTACCACGTCACCGGCTCGAAGACCGTGATGGGCACCACCTACGCCGAGGGTGAAGGCGGCGGCCTCGCGCTCCTCACGAACCTCGCGAACCATGCGCGCACGAAGCGCTTCGTCTGCGGGAAGCTCGCCGGCCACTTCTTCACCGCGACCGCTCCGAGCGCCGTCGTCGACGCGTGCGTCGCGGCGTGGGGCACCGGCGGGCGTCTCCCGCGGATGATCACCGCGATCCTCGCGCGCCCCGAGACGTGGGGCGCGGCGAACTTCGCGAACAAGGTGAAGAACCCCTTCGAGCTCGTCGTCTCTTCGCACCGCCTGAGCGGTGACGACGAGAAGACGCTCAGCGCCGGCCGCGCGAAGAGCGCTTGGCTCGCGGCACGCCGGATGGGCCTCTGGCTCTGGCGCGTGGAGCCTCCGACCGGCTACACGACGAAGCACCTCGACTGGCTCGACGCGGGCTACCTCGCCGAGCAGGTCCGCTACGTGTACGGGCAGTCCGATCCGGCGGGCCTCGAGCTCACGACCTCGACCGGCACGCTGACCGGCGCCGCGCTCGAGAACCACTTCGCCTCGCTCGGGAACACGAGCCCCTCGAACGCGCTCGCGACCGCGCGGACGAAGGTGCTCCCGCTCCGCGGCATCGCGTTCGACGGTCGGTACGACGATGCGTTCCTCCAGACCGCATTCACGAACCCCGACCTCGCGCCGGGCACCGCCGCGCCGGAGCGGCCGCTCCGCACGCTGCTCACGTTCTACGCGGCCTCGTGGCAGTTCCTCCTCAAGTGAAAGGCAAGGAGACCTCGATGAACCGTCGCTCGTTCCTCCGTGCGTCGCTCGGCGCCACCGTCGCAGCGCTCACGCATCGTCCGTCGCTCGCCCGGGCGGCGGTCGCGAATCCGGTCGTCGTCGTCCTGTTCCTCCGCGGTGGCGTCGATCCGCTCTCGGTCCTCCCGCCCGTCGGCGGAACGTCCCGGCAGCTCTACCTCGCCGCGCGGAGCACGGTGCGGATCACGACGCCGGCGACGATCTCGAACGCAGGCAGCTTCGGGATCCATCCCGCGCTCACGAAGACGCGCACGCTCTACGAGAACGCAGAGCTCGCGTTCGTGATGGGCGCCGGGAGCCCGAACGAGACGCGCTCGCACTTCGAGCAGATGGCCTTCATCGAAGGCGGAGATCCCGTCACGCGGCGCGGGACCGGCTACCTCAATCGCGCGCTCACGGCCCTCGGTACCTCGACCTTTCCGCTCCAGGGCGTCGCCGTCCAGGAGGAGATGCCGCTCTCGCTCCGCGGCTCCGCGCCGTCGCTCCGCATCCCGTCGCTCGACACGTTCGGCACCCTCCAGCGCACCGGAATGGTCTCGGGCGCGACCTTCGGCGCGCGCGTCACGAAGCTCGCGACCGCGCCGACCGACGTGAACGCCACCGCGACGAGCATCGGGAAGGCGGCCGGCGTCCTGGACGCGTCGCTCGCGCACGTCCAAGGGATCCTCGGCGACAACGTCGCGGTCTCGTCGCCTTCGAGCTACGGCTCCGGCGACCTCGCGAAGTACCTCCGCGACGCGGCGCGGATCATCGCGGCGGAGCCGCGCGTGCGCGTCGTCCAGGTCGACGCGCCGAAGTTCGACACCCACGCGATGCAGGGCAACGAGAGCGGCGGCGATCTCCGCGGCCGCCTCGCCGAGCTCGACACCGCGCTCGGCACCTTCGTCGCCGACGCGAAGAGGCTCGGGTTCTGGAGCCGGACCACGATCGTCGTCATGAGCGAGTTCGGCCGCACCGTCGCCGAGAACGGCAGCAAGGGCACCGACCACGGTCGCGGCGGCGTCGCCTTCGTCGCCGGTCCCGCCTCGATCGTGCGTGGCCGCCGTATCGTCGTGCCGACCGGCTTCAGCCTCGCGACGAGCGCGCTCGTCGACGGGCGCGACCTCCCCGTCTCGACCGACCTCCGCGCGGTGATGGGCGAGGTCCTCACGAAGCACATGGGGGTCCCGTCGCTCGCGAACGTGTTCCCGGGCTGGACGCCGACGACGCCCGGCCTCCTCGCCTGAGCCCGCACCCGCTGCAGCGCCACGCACCGTCTGCGCTCGGCCGCTCCTCACGCGTCGCGCGTCCCGAGCAGGCACGCCCCGTGCTCCACCTCGGGCATGGTCCTCCGCCGCGTGCGGATCGCGTTCGTCGCGCTCGGGCTCGCGCTCGTCGTGCTCGTCGCACCGCTGCGGCTCGCGTGGGCGGAGTCCGTCCCGGACGTCGAGATCTACACGCGCGAGGGGTGTCCGCGGTGCGACGCCGCGAAGGCGTACCTGCACGAGCTCTCGCGCCGGCGACCCGACGTGACCGTGAAGGGAATCGACGTCAGCCGCGATCCCGCCGCGCGGAGACACCTCACCGAGCTCACCGCGTCGCGCGGCGTGAGCGCGGCGTCGGTGCCGACCCTCGTCGTGCGCGGCACGCTCGTCGTCGGCTGGTCGGAAGCGTCGACACCCGCGCGCGTGGAAGCGCTGCTCGCGGCGACGTCGTCCTCGCCCACGACCGCGGAGGAAGGCGGCACGTGCTCGATCGAGGAGTCCACGGAATGCGAGCCCACCCCGAAGACGACGATCGTGTTGCCCGTCTTCGGCCGCATCGACGTACGCACGATCGGGATGCCGCTCTTCACCCTCGCGGTCGCGCTCGTCGACGGCTTCAACCCGTGCGCGATGTGGGTCCTCCTCCTGCTCCTCGCGCTGCTCGTCAACCTCCACAGCCGCACGAAGATGGCGCTCGTCGCCGGCGTCTTCGTGACCGTGAGCGGCCTCGCTTACTTCGCGTTCATGGCGGCGTGGCTGAACGCCTTCCTCCTCGTCGGCATCTCGCGCGCGGTGCAGGTCGTGCTCGGCGTCGTCGCGGTCGGCGTCGGCAGCGTGCACGTGAAGGACTTCTTCGCGCTCCACCAGGGCGTGTCGCTCTCGATCCCGGAGAGCGCGAAGCCCGGCATCTACGCGCGGATGCGTGCGATCGTGACGGCCGAGCACCTCGTCTCGGCGCTCGCCGCCGCATCCGTCCTCGCCGTGATGGTGAACGTGATCGAGCTGCTCTGTACCGCCGGGTTGCCTGCGCTCTACACGGAGGTGCTCGCCTCGCAGGGGCTCGCGCCGTGGAAGCGATACGCGTATCTCGGTCTCTACAACGTCGCCTACATGGCGGACGACATCCTGATGGTCGTCGTCGCCGTCGCGACGCTCGGTCGGCGGAAGCTCCAGGAGCACGCCGGGCGCTGGCTGAAGCTGCTGAGCGGCAGCGTCATCATCGCCGTCGGCGTGCTCCTGATCGCGAAGCCGGAGTGGCTGGTCTGGCGCTGAAGCGTCAGACCCTGGCCTGCACCGCCTTGCCGGTGTCCTTCTGCGGTGGCAGTTCGAGGCTCGCCTTGATGTTGTGGAGCAAGAGCTCCTGCTCGCGTTCGTTCATCCGGACGACGAGGGCTTCGGCGATCGCGCCGAGGACCGGCGTCGGGATCTCGTACTCGACCGCGAGGTCGATGCGCGTGCCCTTTCCCTGGGGCTTCAACGACCATTTGAAGACGCCGGGGATCGCGCCTTCGTTCCTCACCTCGAGGTACGAGTCCTTCTCGATCCGGACGACCTCGGAGCTCCCGTGGAAGCGGAGGCCCGCCATCTTGTACGTCCAGTCGAAGCGATGCCATCCGTCGGGGCGTCGTTCGACGCCCTTGATGTCGACGAGGCTCGGCCATACGCCGAGCAGGTTCTCCGGATGCGTGAGGAAGTCGAGGACGCGGTCGGGCGTCACCGCGACCTCGATCGAGTTGTTCAGCTTCTTCATGACACGCTCTCCTTTCTGCGAGAGTCGCGTCCCCGGTCGCAAGGCGCGTACCTCGTTCACGAGAGTCCGCCCTTCAGGACGTGCTCGAGCGTGACCCTGCCTCGGACCGCCCGGCCGGTTCCGTCCCACTTCACGAGACCCTTCCCGAGCGCCTCCGTCATCTCGCGGTAGAGGCCCGCGACGTTCGCGGAGAAGCCGAGGCCGGTGAGAGCGGGGACGAGCCCCTCGATCGGCGCCGTCACCGTCTTCACCGGACGACCGAGGATCGTGCTCGCGAAGCGCGCCGCGTCGTCGAAGCTGTACTCGGAGGGACCGGAGAGCTCGAGGATCTGGTTCGAAGGCGGCGGGCTCAGGAGCGCGTCGGCCGCGACGCGCCCGATGTCCTTCGTGGCGACCATCGGGAAGGGGTACTCCGCTCCGCCGCCGAACACGGGCAGGACGCCGTCCTGCTTCATCGGATGCGCGTACGCGAGGATGTTCTCCATGAAGTAGGCGGCGCGGACGAACGTGAGCTTGGCTTCCGCTACGCCGAGCAGCGCCTGCTCGGCATCGTGGGTGGAGACGATCGGCCCCGTCCCGGCAGGCTCGTGCGCGCCGACGGACGAGAGGAGCACGACGTGGGGCGTCCGCTTCGCTCTGACCGCCGATACGTAGACCTGCGCGAGCTCGCGGTTGCGCGCGAGGAGGTCCTTGCTCTGGTTGTCGGGCGGGAGCAGCACGTACGCGCCGCGAGCGCCCTCGAGCGCGGACTCGACCGCGGCTCGGTCGAGCACGTCGCCCTGGACGACCTCTGCACCGCGTGACGCGAGCGACGCGACCTTGGCCGGGTCGCGGGCCAGGACGCGAACCTTCTCTCCACGGTCGAGCAACGTGCTCGCGACGACCGATCCCGTGTTTCCGCTGGCTCCGAAGATGGTGAACATGACGAGCTCCTCTGGTGCGGCCTGCGCCGCGGGTCTGGAACGAGGGTCATGGTGCAGCCGGCGGGCCGATGTCACCAATGCATGTTGCGGTATCATGCACATGCGCACCATGCATGAAGTCCCGGATCTCGCGCTCTTGAGCCTGTTCGATGCGCTCCACCGCGAACGCCACCTGACGCGTGCCGCCGCGCGGATGGGGCTCAGCCAGCCGGCGATGAGCCGTGCGCTCGTGCGCATGCGCGCGCTCTTCGCCGACGAGCTGTTCGTGCGCACGTCGCGCGGCATGATCCCGACGCCTCGCGCCGATGTGCTCGCGCCCGACGTGCGTCGCGTGCTCGGCGAGGCGGCGGCGCTCGTCCGCAAGCGCGCCTTCGCGCCCGCGGAGCTCGAACGCACGTTCGTCGTCGCGACGAGCGACCTCGTCGAGGCGCATCTGCTGTCGCGTGTCACCGCGCTCGTCGCGCGCGAAGCACCACGCGTCGACGTCGTCACGCGCGTCGTCACGCCGGATGCGGCGACCGAGCTCGTCGACGGCCGCGTGGACCTGCTCATCGTCCCGCAGCCCGGCCTTCCGGAGGGGCTCATGACGCAGCACCTCTTCGACGACACCTTCCTCTGCGCCGTGCGCCGCGATCATCCGGAGGTACGTCGCAAGCTGACGCTCGAGCGCTTCCTCGCGCTCCGCCACGTCCAGATCGCGCCGCGGGGCCGTCCCGGCGGCGCGGTCGACGACGCGCTCGCCGCGCGCGGCCTTGCTCGCCGCGTCGCCGTGCGCACACCCTCGTTCCTCGCCGCGCCGCTGCTCGTCGCGCAGAGCGACTTCATCCTCACCGCGCCGCGTCTCGTGCTCGAGCCGCTCGCCGTTCCGCTCGCGCTCCGCACGTTCCCGCTCCCGGTGGACGTCCCCGGCTTCCGCGTGGCCTCTGCGTGGCACGCCCGCGTGCACGAAGACCCGGCGCATCGCTGGTTCCGCGGCCTCGTCGCGCGCGCCGTGCGGGGCGGCACCTCCTAGCCGAGCAAGAAGAGCTCGTGTGGCTCGTCCGGTGTGGCGCGGACGCGCGGCACGTCGCGCAGGAGCGCGAAGAGCGCGGCGACGTCCTTCGCCTCGACGGCACGCACGAGCGCGGGGAGGAGGTCGCGGTCGAAGCGCGAGAAGTCGTAGCTCGACACGAGCTGCTCGCAGAGCAGCGCCCGTCGCGCCGGATCGGTCTCACGGCGGCTCGCCGCGCGGAGCTCGTCCTCGCCCATCGTTCGGACGTTGACGAAGCGCGGATCGAAGCGGTCGAGGCCGCCTTCGCGGCGGACCGCGGTAGGCGTCCGCGCCGACGCGTGGTCGACGCCGTCCTTCACGTAGGCCCACAGCCGCTCGGCGAGCACCCGGAGCAGCTTCCGCTGCCAGCTCGCGTCGGCGCGCACGGGCCTGCGTGCGTCGCCCGCGTCGCTGCGCGTGAGGAACGCGAGCCACTCGCGGACGTAGACGCGCTGCCCCTCGCCGTAGAGGACCTCGTGGCGGAGCCAGCGCGCGAGCCGCGGGCTGCGCGCGATGTCCTCTCCGTCGAACCCGACGAACGCCCCGTCGCAGTAGAACCGGGCGAGCTCCTCGAGGAACGCCGGCGTCTGCACGACGAGATCGGGGCGGAAGCGCCGGTACTCCGCGAGGTACCGCTCGTGGTACGAGGTCGTGAGCGGCGCGACGAGCGTGCCGATCGCGCAGACCGTGTCGAGCTCGACGGCGGAGAGGTACCAGTAGTCGAGCCCCACCGTCGCGGCGGCCTCGGTCGCGAGGTGCACGAACGCGAGCGCCTCGCGGTCTCGCTCTCGCAGACCTGGTCGGATCACCATCTCGGGCGCGACGTCCTCGACCGCCGACAGCGCCCAGGCATGCAGGTGGTCGTGCACGCAGAAGAGGACCTCACGCGCGAGGTGATCGTCTTCGTTGAACGCGCGTGCGGATGCCGCGGGTCGCGCGAGCCAGTCGGCGGTGCGCGAATGCCTTCCGTAGTACACGTCGCCCCCGAGCGGGACGAAGCCGGAGAGGCCGCGCGGAACGACGCCCTCGTAGTGCCATCGGAGGTCGACGGCCCGCGGCTTCGGCGCGAGCGTCGGGTGCGAGAACGCGGCGCGGACGAGCGGGATCCGGAGGAGCGACTCGGCGTCGACCTTCGCGGGCAGCGCGCGGCGCGTCACGAGAAGATCGTCAGCGGACGGTCGTTCGACTGCGCGAAGACCCACGTCTGGATCGTCATCCGACGGCCGCGCGTGAAGCCTGCGACCGCGTGCGGGCGCGCGGTGTCGAGCAGGATCAGATCGCCCACGCGCGGCTCGAGCACGCGCGGCTTCGGCAGACCGCGATGGATGATGTCCTGGCTCCCGGGCTTGAACCCGTACCCGGCGATGAACCGGTACATGAGGTTCTCGTGGTTGCTCTCGTCGGTGGCGACGTCCCAGATCCGGAGCTCGCCGCCGCGCGACGGCATCGAGAGATAGAGATTCGCGCTGAGCCGCTTCGGCGCGTCCTTCTTCCGGCCGTGATCGTCCATGTGGACGATGCCGCGCACCTTCGCGAAGCCTTCGGCGAGCATGTCCGGCTCGATCGTCCGCACGAGACCGGCGAGACCGGGCCGCCCGTCGAAGCGACCGAGCCGCGCGCCCGCGGGGGAGAGCTCGTCGAGGGCGAGACGCAAGTTGTCGAGCGGAGAGACGGCGGGCGCGAATGCTTCGCGGATCGCCCGATTCGCCGTGTCGGCGGCGCGCAGGTACTCCGCCGCGGCGCGCTTGCTCCTCTCCGCGTACTGCCGCGGCATGCCGATGCTGAACGCGGTGTCGGTCTTGTCGCCGTAGGCGACCCAGAGCGTCTTCTTTCCTTGCTCGTCGAGCCGCCGCGCGGCGCGCGACGCAGAGGACGGCGAGAAGAACCCTCGCACGTGCACGGCGCAGACGTCGCCGCCGACGAGCGCGGCGAGGACATCCGCGGTCAGCTCGTTCGTGACGACGGCGCGCGCGCCGTCCCTCCGCAGCGCCTTCGAGGCGCGGAGGACGGGCGCTTCGATCTCCGAGAAGTCGTAGCTCGTCATGGGAAGCTCTTCATCGTGGCACGGACGGCCAAGAGAAAGAGCCCGACGTGCGTTCGGCACGTCGGGCTCCTCGCGTCGTGACGCTAGCGGCGCGCCGTCAGGTCCCGCAGCCCGACTTGTTGCCGAAGGTGCATTCCTCCTTGCCCGCCTTCACGACAGCTTCGACCGTGAGCCGCTTCTGGCTCTTCGGGTTCTTCTTGGCGCTCTTCGGGGTCGAGCTCTGGTTCGTCTTGGCGGGCTTCTTCATGGGGGATGTCTCCTCGTCGATGAGCGGATGAATGTGGGGGGCGCGGGAAGGCGGAGATGTGGGCGAGCGGACGTCAGTCCCCGCAGCCGCTCTTGTTCCCGAACGTGCACTGCTGGAGCCCGGCCTTGACGACGGCGTCGACGGTGAGCCGCTTCTCGCTCTTCGGGTCGGACTTCTTCGGAGCAGTCTTGGTCGTCGACTTGGTGCTCGTCGTCTTCGCGGGCTTCTTCATCGTCGTCCCTCCTCGTCGACCGTGCGCCGTCGGCGCCGCGGGTCGTGCTCCGAGCTGAAGCACGGCGTGTGCCGAGGCTGAAAACTGCAGCGACGCAAGAATCCGCCGTCGTACCGCTGTACCGCTCGGTACAGTTCGTACCGGATCGGCAGCGCGCTGGTTTTCCGGGTACGATGGGCGATCGTGGCGAGCCCTGTTCAGACCGTCCGCCCCCCGCCGAGCGCGCGCGGAGCATCGGGAGGAGAGGCGCATGTCGTACGCTTCGTCGCCGAAGGAGCGCGCCGCGAGGCCGTCCTCCGCGAAGGGACCTCCCTCGTCCTCGGTCGCGGCGCCGAGGCGGATCTCGCGCTCGGCGACGAGACGATCTCGAGGAGGCACGCGCTGCTCGTCGTCGCGGACGGGCAGCTCCTGCTCGAGGATCTCGGGAGCGCGAACGGCACGTCGATCGACGGACGCGCGCTGACGGCCGGCGTCGCGCACGCGTTCGCGCCCGGCGCGCTGCTCCAGCTCGGCGAGGCGCTCGGCACCGTCCACGCGCCCCACGATCGTGTGGCGGCCTCGACGTCGGAAGGGACCGCTGCCGTCACGGCGTTCGCGGCGGGCCTCGGACGGGGGCCGGCATCCGTTTGTGCCTTCGACGGCAGCGGCGTCGAAAAGGGGCTCTCGCTGCTCGAGGCGCTCGTCCCGCCGAGCGGTCACGT
>JBDHVE010000089.1:0-36738 GCA_039809485.1 Polyangiaceae bacterium
CCGTCATCGCGGTCGCCGATCCGTTCGCGCTCCCGCCCGCGCCGACCCCTTCGCCCGCCGCGCCGACGCTCTCGCCGTCGCTCGGGTCGGGCGTGTCGGTCGTCCCGACCGCACCCGCGCAGGTCGCGTCCGTCTCGCTCGCACCGCCGGCGCCGGCCGCCCGGCGCGGCGCGCCGCTGTGGTTCTGGCCGGTGCTCGGGTTCGCGATCGTCTTCGGCGGCGTCGCCGCGATGTACGTCTTCAAGCAGCAGCCGCCGCCCGCGCCCGTCGTCATCCAGGTGCCGACGCCGACGGCGCCGACGGCCGCGAAGACCGACGACATCCCGCCCCCGTCGACCGCCGAGCCGACGCCGACCACGTCGGCCCCCGCGACGACCGCGACGGGCACGAAGGTCGCCTCGAACGGAACGAAGACGACGACGCCCGCGCCGACCGCGAGCTCGAAGACCGCCGACCTGAGCGGCCTCCTCGGCGGCGCCGGGGGTCCGAGCGCGGGTCCGGGTGGCGGCGGGTCGGGCCCGGCCGGCGGCACGATCGACGCGGCGACGGTGCAGCGCATCGTGCGCGAGCGCTCGCCGGCGGTGAAGCGCGCTTGCTGGGACCGCGGCGGCGATCAGAAGTCGAGCGCGAAGGTCACGGTCGCGATCACGGTCGGCCCGAACGGGCACGTGGACAACGCGAGCGCCTCGGGTGACGACCCCGTCATCACGAAGTGCATCGAGAACCAGGTCCGGAACTGGCAGTTCCCTGCGACCGGCAGCAGCACCACCGTCAACGTGCCGTTCGTGTTCGTCCGCCAGTAGCTGCGACGCAGTTCGCTCGCGTTTCCGCGCAACCGCGGGCGGCGGTTGGCCGACGGAGTGCTAAGGCCCTGACATGCGCTCCGTCCTCGCGATCCTCCTCGTGACCGCGCTCGCGCTCTTCGCGCGCCGCGCACACGCGAGCGATCTGACGCCCGAGCTCGCGAGCGAGGAGCTCCGGGAGGCGACGCGGACCGAGCTTCGTCGCCAGCTCGCCGTGCTCGAGCCGGCGGACCAGAAGAAGCTCGTCGGCACTTACGTCGCGTTCGAGCCCGACGCCGCCGATCCGCTCGCGTTCGCCGCGTGTGACGACGACGGCGATCACGTCGTCGTCCTCTCGGACGCGATGCTCCGCCTGCTCGCGGAGATCGCACGGGCGCAGGCGGCCGACGAGTCGAACGGCTCACGCAAGATCGAGGACTACGCCGCGTTCGTCGCGCGCTCCCAGGTGCAGGGACGGAAGCTCCTTCCGCCGCCCGCCGGGTTCTACGCCGGCGAGAAGAGCGGCGTCACCGCCGACGAACGCCTCCGCGAGGCGCTCGCGTTCGTGGTCGGTCACGAGCTCGCGCGCCTCCGCGCCGGCGACCTCCAGTGCCCGCGTCCCACCGCGACCCGCGAGAGCGGCGACGACGTCTGGACGCGCGACGAGGAGCGGCGGGCGCTCGAGGCCGCCGAGCGCGCCTACGCGCGCGGGGCGACGCAGTCGTCGCGCGACGACGAGGCGATCACGCGCGTCGTCGACACGGGACGCGGCAGCGCCGGCGCGCTCGCGGTGCTGCGCTTCTTCGAGCAGCTCGAACGCGAGCGCCTCGTCAGCGTCGGCAGGTTCACGCCGACGTATCTCACGCTCCATCCGAGCTCGGCGACGCGCGCCGGCACAGTACGCGCCGCGGCGGCCGCGGCCGAGGCCCGCCGGCGCGAGCGCGAGCGCGACCCGCGCTTGCCGACCCGTCTCTGAGGACAGCGCAACTCCCGGCGGCAGCGGCCGAAGCGCAGGGATGCGTTTCGACCGCGCCGACGACCAGTATCCGCCCGCCCTCCGCGCCCTGCCCGATCCGCCGCGCGTTCTCACGACGACGGGACCTCTCGTCAGGTCGCGTCGTGTCGTCGCCATCGTCGGCTCGCGCGGCGCGCTCCCCGGCAGCGCCGCCTTCGCCTACGCGCTCGCGTACGCGCTCGCAGCCGAGGGGCTCGTCGTCGTCTCCGGCGGCGCGCTCGGCGTCGACGCCGCCGCGCATCGCGGTGCGCTCGCGGCCGGCGGCGCGACGTGGGCCGTGCTCCCGTGCGGGCGGAATGCGTGCGCGCCGCCCGAGAACAAGCGTCTCTTCCAGGCGATCGCGCTCTCGCCGGGAGGACGCCTCGTCTGGCCGCTGCCGGACGACCGCGGCGCCGAGAAGAAGACCTTTCGCTACCGGAACGGGGTCCTCACCGCGCTCGCCGACGACGTCGTCGTCGTGCAGGCGCACTTCAAGTCCGGCTCGCTCAATGCCGCTGGCTGGGCGCGCAGCCTCGGGCGACGGATCTGGATGGTGCCTGCCGCACCGTGGATGACGTCGTTCTGCGCGTCGAACGCGTGGATCGCGTCGGGGCTCGCGACGCCGGTGTGGTCGGCCACGGCCCTGCTCGAACAGATCGTCGGCCGGAAGGTCCCGTGGCCGACGGAGCTCGACTACCGGGACACGCCCGTCATCGGCACCGATGAGCTCGGCGCCGCTGCCGAAGGCCGAGCTCTCGGACACGCGGCAGAGCGTCCCATCCGACAGGTTACGAAGCGGCCCGGAAAGAAAAGCCGGAAGCCCTCTCCGCGGCGCTTGCCGGGCTTCCGCTCCACGGACGAAAATGCAGTGATTGCAGCACTTTCGGGAGACCCCATCCACCTCGACGCGATCGCGTTCCGCGCGCGCCTTCCCGTGAGCTCGACCGTTACGGCACTCTTGACGCTCGCCTTGGAGGACGTAGTAGTAGAGGGCCCAGACGGGTTCTTCCGCCTTCAAATCGCGGGATAAGTCGTCAGGAACATTGACTTATCAGGTGACCCTCCGCGTTTCCTCCCGATGATGGGCGGCTCTCGGGGTGGGGATCACGGCTCGCCCCTCCTCTTCTCCCGCGCTCGGGAGAAGGAGCCGAGCCGGGGTGAGAGCGGGTTCGAGGCAGAACGAATGGGCAAGACACTCGTAGTCGTCGAGTCACCGGCCAAGGCCAAGACGATCAAGAAGTACCTGGGCTCGGGCTACGAGGTCCTCGCCTCGAAGGGCCACGTCAAGGATCTGCCCAAGAAGATGGGCATCGACATCGAGAAGGGCTTCCAGGAGACCTACGAGATCGTCCCGGGCAAGGAGAAGGTCCTCGCCGAGCTGAAGGCCGCGGCGAAGGAAGCGAACGACATCCTCCTCGCAACCGACCCCGATCGCGAAGGCGAAGCGATCGCGTGGCACCTCGCCGAGGAGCTGACCGGCAAGCCGGACAAGGCGAAGCGGGTCGAGTTCCACGAGATCACGAAGAACGGCGTCCAGAAGGGCGTCAGCTCCCCGCGCAAGTTGAACAAGGCGCTCTACGACGCCCAGCGCTGCCGCCGCGTGCTCGATCGGATCGTCGGCTACGACGTCTCCGCGCTCGTCTGGTCGAAGCTCGCCTTCGGCCTCAGCGCCGGCCGCGTGCAGAGCGTCGCGCTCCGCCTGATCGTGGACAAGGAGCGCGAGATCGAAGCGTTCGTCCCCGAGGAGTACTGGAACCTCGGCGCGACGCTCGCGAAGGTCGTCAAGAACGGCGGGAAAAGGCAGCCGTTCGCGACGCGCCTCTCGCAGGAGAACGGCAAGAAGGTCGAAGTCACCGACGGTACGACGGCGGCGCGGATCAAGGGCGACCTCGAGTCCGCTACCTTCCGGATCGCGAAGATCACGACGAGCGAGCGGAAGCGCAAGCCCTCGGCTCCGTACACGACGAGCAAGCTGCAACAGGACTCGGTCAACCGTCTCGGCTTCACCGCCAAGCGCACGATGCAGATCGCGCAGGGCCTCTACGAGGGTGTGGACCTTGGCAAGGACGGCGGCCCCGTCGGTCTCATCACGTACATGCGTACCGACTCGACGCGCGTGTCGAACGATGCGCTCGCCGCGGTGCGCGAGTACATCGAGGGCAAGTTCGGCAAGGATGCCCTCCCGAAGGATCCGAACCAGTACAAGTCGAAGAAGGACGCGCAGGAGGCCCACGAGGCGATCCGGCCGACGTCCCTCGACCACACGCCCGACCAGGTGAGGAAGCACCTGAAGGACGAGCAGTACAAGCTCTACAAGCTGATCTGGGACCGCTTCGTCGCGAGCCAGATGAAGGACGCGATCTACGACCAGACCGGCGTCGACATCGAGGCGAAGGCCGCGAAGGGTGGAACCTACACGCTTCGTGCGAGCGGCCGCGTCCTCAAGTTCGCGGGCTGGCTCGAGGCCTACGGCCAGGAGCTCACGACGCCGGCCGCCGGCGAGGAAGCGAACAAGGAAGAGGGCGACGCGAAGGCGGAAGAGGCCGAGACCGAAGGCCTCCTCCCCGAGCTGAAGGAAGGCGAGGTCCTCGAGCTCGTCACGCCGCCGGGCGTGCTCGCCGAGCAGAAGTTCACCCAGCCGCCTGCGCGCTACAACGAAGGCTCGCTCGTGCGCGAGCTCGAAGAGCGCGGCATCGGCCGGCCCTCGACCTACGCCGAGATCATCAGCAAGGTGCAGGCGCGCGACTACGTCGAGAAGGTCGACGGCCGCAGCTTCCGCCCGACCCTCCTCGGCAAGATGGTCGTCGACGGCCTCGTGAACAGCCAGCTCGACTTCATGGACCCGACGTTCACGTCGAGCATGGAGCAGGAGCTCGACGAGGTCGAGGCGGGCAAGGAGGAGCGCACCGAGCTCCTCACGCGCTTCTACAAGAAGTTCCGCCAGCAGCTCGATGCCGGCAAGAAGGGCAAGCGCTGGAACCCCGAGCCCGAGCCGACGGGCGAGTTCTGCGACGTCTGCGGGCCGGACGGCTCGGACGAGAAGCTCCGCGACCTTCCGAAGGGCGAGCTGATGAAGCGCTGGTCGAAGAACGGCTGGTTCCTCGGCTGCGCGAACTATCCGAAGTGCAAGAACACGCGTGACCTCGGTCCCGACGGCACCGGCGCGGCGCCACCGCGCGAGACCGGGATCGAGTGCGACAAGTGCGGGAAGCCGATGGTCATCCGCAGCGGTCGCTACGGCGAGTTCCTCTCCTGCACCGGGTATCCGGGCTGCAAGAACGCGCGTCCCGTGCCGCTCGGTGTGCCCTGCCCCAAGTGCGGTGGCGACATCATCGAGGTCCGTCCGAAGAAGAAGGGCGGCAAGACCTTCTACGGCTGCAGTCGCTACAACGACGAGACCGTGAAGTGCGACTTCAAGCTCTGGCAGAAGCCGATCCCCGAGCCCTGCCCGGCCTGTGGCGCGAAGTTCCTCGTCCTCGGCGGAACGAAGGCGAAGCCGATGATCGCGTGTGCGGACAAGGAGTGCGGCTACAAGCGCTCCGCGGACGCGCCCGCGCCTGGAGCCGAGGCGGCGGCCGAAGGCGGCCACGCGCACGAGGACGGCGCCGGAGCGGCGGCGCCGGCCTGACGCTGGCGCCTGCCGCTCGGCGGTGGGCGCTGCTCAGAGACGCGTCGCGAACGCGACGCCGTCGCCGAGGGGAAGCACCACACCGCGGAGGCGCGCGTCGGTGACGACCCTGCGGTTGAACGCGCGGAGCGCGTCGACACGAACGCGCTCGTGCTCCGGCACGTCGGTGTCCGCGGCGGCGACGAGGCCACGCCAGAGGACGTTGTCCGCGACGAGCACGCCACCCGGCGTGAGGCGCGGGACGAGGAGGTCGAAGTACCGCGGGTAGTCCTCCTTCACGCAGTCGACGTACACGAAGTCGACCGGGGACGCGTCGGCCGCGAGCGCTTCGAGCGCGTCGGCCTCACGAACCTCCACCCGATCCGACAACCCCGCCCGCGCGACGAAGTCGCGTGCGGTCTTGCACAGCTCCGGGCTCTTCTCGAGCGTCACGACGCGCGCGTCCGCCGCAGCGCGGGCGAGCACGATCGCGCCGTAGCCGAGGTTCGTCCCGACCTCGAGGACGGCGCGCGGGCGCGCAGCCCGCGCCGTGACGGCGAGGAAGCTCGCCACCTCCGGGTCGCTGATCGGCTGGTTGCCGTGCGCGCGGGCGAACACTTCGATCTCGGCGAGGAGGGCGTCGCGCGCGGGCTCGAGCGCCTCGAGGTACGCGGCCTGCTCGGGCCGGAGGATGCGGTCGCCCTTCGCCTTCACTTCTTCACGGGCGCCTTCAGCTCGACGATGTCGTCGCTCATCGGCGCGAGGATCGCGAGCACGTCCGCCTGCTCGGTCTCACCGACGCCGTGCTCTTCGAGCGCGGCGTGGAGAGCCTTCACCATCGCGCTCCACTCCGCCGTCGTGATCTTCATGCCCTTGTGGGCATCCTTCATCGACTTGCCGGTGTACTCGCAGTCGCCGCCCGTCTCCTTGCAGAGCTGGTCGACCATCTTCTTCTTCATCGCTTCGAGCTTCTCCTTCGAGAGCTTCGCGAAGCGCTTCTTCGTCACGTCGTTGCCGGCCATGTTCTTGACCCAGGCATCGACGATCTTCTCGACCGCCTCCTTGCCCCCGATGCGCTCGTAGAGCGTCTTCGGCGGCGGCGGCTCGGCATCCGCGTCCGCGTTCCCGGCGTCCGTCACCGTCTCGGTCACCATCGGCTCCTTCGGAGGCGGCCGCTTCCCGCTGCACGCGAAGGCGAGCAGTCCGAGCGCGACGAGCGACGACATGACGAGCAGACGGATACGCATGGAAGACCTCGGAACGGAGGAGACCTCGTTGCCTGGCCCTGTATAGGGCGGTGCGTCGCGGAGGGTCCACAAAATTGGGCCTCCGGAGTGGTACTCGCACGGTGTTCGGCGCTACAAATCGGGGCGTGAGCGGCTCTTCGGCGTTTCCTCCGCGCGGCGCGTCCTCCGAGGCGCCGGGTGCTCCTCCGCGGTCGCCGTCGTGCATCCTCCTCGTCGAGGACCGCGTCGTGCTCCGCGCGAGCGCGCCACCGGAGGCGGAATACGCGCTCTTCGACAGCTCGGAGATCGAGCTCCGCTCGAGCGAGCCCGGACGCGTCCGCGAGCACGGGTACCAGACGACCGTCGCGCTCGCACGAGAGCGGCTCGAAGCGCTCGGGGCGACACCCCAGCGTGCGCGTGATGCCGCGAGCGCGCTCCAGCCCGGGCTCGCCGCGGCGTACGCACGCGGGTCTGCGGTCCGACGGATCGCGCGCTACCTCACGGCCGTCGAGCTCCTCGCCTCCGAGACCTACGACGCCTCGGTGCACGCGTATCGCGGCGTGTACCTCGACCTCGCGACGCTCGCGACGGACCTCGGGCGAGCGCACGCGAGCACGGAGCTCCGAGCGCTCCACCTCGCCCTCGTGCTCGAGAGCGCGCACGAGGACGCGAAGGTCGTCCTCACCACCGACGCGTGGACGAAGACGCGCCGGCCGGGTGAGCGGACCTACCGCCGTCCTCCGCTCGCCGCCGTCGCAGGTCTCCGTGATGCGCTCTCGGCGCACGCGGACACCGCGCCGGAGCCTCGGATCGAGGACGCGTTGCCGAGGCAGGACGTCCTCGCCCTCCTCCGCACGCGCGCGGATGCGGCGACGGACGAAGACGAGCGCGCACTCTACGTGTCGCTCCAGACCGCGATCACGGCGCGCGAGCAGCCCGAGAAGGGCCCGCTCGCCGATCCCGCGCTCTGGGCGATCGAGCAGCGGCTGGATGCCGGGCAGGTCGCCTCCGTCGTCGAGTCGATCGAGGCGCTCGAGCGCGAGATCGGCCGGACCCCCGGCACGACCTACCTCCGTGGCCGCGCGTCGCTCCTCCTCCATCTCGAGCCGCCGAAGCTCGTCGCGGAGCGCGTCTCCGCCCTCGCGTTGTCGATGACGTCGTTCCAGGAGCTCTCGCTGCTCGCCGCAGAGGCGTGGCTCGAGGCGGGCGACCCGCGTCGCGCGATGCCCTACGCGCGCGACCTCGTCGACGCCCCCGGCATCGACGAAGGCCTCCTCATGCGCGCGCAGCGTGTGCTCGCGCGTGTCGTCGGGGCGGCCCCTGCCCGCGGTCGGGCGAAGACGCTGGCGGACAGCATCCCGGCGCCGATGCCTCCGAGCAACGCGCCGACACCGCCGACGAACAAGCGCGCGTCGATCCCCGTGTCGCCGCCCGATCCCAACGAGGCACGCACCTACGAACCGGCGCCGAGCCGCGTGCCGACCGTGCGTGGGACGCCCCCTTCCGGCACCGCACGGTTCGAGCCCCCGGCTCCTCCGCCGCGGAGCGAGCCGCCGGTCGTCCCGACGCGCGCCGAGGAGAGCCGTCCCGCTCCGCCGCACGCGGTCCCGCTGCGCACCTCGCAGCGCCCCGGCAGCGCGCAGGCCGTCGTCGGGTCACGACCGCCGGGTCTCGACCTCGACCTCGCCCCGCCCGCCACGTCGTTCACGGTCGATCTGCCCGGATCGGCGCCGCCGGAGGCCGGAACGGGGAGCGCACCGCCGAGCCGGCCGTCGCGGCGTCGCATGACGGGCGCGCGCATCGAGACCGTCGCGCCGAGCTCGGCCGACCCGCGCGCGGAGCCGGACGATCCGCCTTCCGTCGTGCCCGCGATGCCGGCGCCGCGCGCACCGCGCATCGACTCGGCGCTCCTCGCCGCGGCGCCGACGCCGTTCAGGGGGACACCGGTCGCCCGCCACATGCCGGAGCCGCTCGCCCCGCCGGAGGCAAGGGCGGAGCTCGGAACGGACCTCCTCCACGGCGCCTCCCTCCCGACGTACAAGATCGAGGTCCCCCCGCCGGTCCTCGCGCGCGCATCCGCCCTTCCGCGCAGCCCGATCGGGGACGAGCTCGCCGAGCACCTCTCGCTCCCGCCCGGCGTTCCGGAAGATGCGGTCCCCGTCGTCGGTCGAGCGAAGAACGTGCTCGAAGCACGCGTGCAGATGACGCTCCTCGCGCGCGAGCTCGGGCTCGACTACCGCCTGAAGCGGGGCGTCGTCCTGCGCGCGGACGTCGGTGGGATCGAAGCGATGCAGGCCCACCTGCGGGGTACCTTCCCGGACCACGCGATCCGGACCGCCGAGGACGCGCTCGAGGTGAATCGGCACGGCGCGCTCCTCGCCGAGATCCTGATCCGCCGCCTCGGCGCGGAGTGGGTGGACGTCACGCCGGCGGAGCTCGGCTACTGGGCGCTGATCGTGCCGCCGGACGCGCGCGTTTGGCCCTTCGGCCGGGTCGCGCGCCTGATCGCGAACGGCCATCGCGAGCGCGACCTCGTCAGCACGTATCTGGAGCTCGAAGCCCGATCCCAGGCCGCGCGCTGACCCCCACCGTTCCCGTGCCGCGCTACACTCATCGAGATGCCGCGGATCGAGATGGAGCGAATCGAGGTCTCGGAAGACCTCTCGCAGGTGTCGTCCGAGAGCTTCGATCGCATCGAATACGCGCACCGCGCCGTCGCGCTCGTGCGTCCGCCGAAGACGACGGTCGCGATCTGCGACGGCGCGCGCACGGTCCGGCTCGACTCGGGGCGCGCGTGGGGTGAAGGCGAAGGGGCGCGGTGGGCGGTGCTCTCCGTGCCGCGGAACGCGTCACGTCGCGCGATCGCGCGTGCGGTGCTCGATCTGGCGGACGGCGCCTCGAAGCCCTTTGCGCTCGACGTGCTCATCGCGTCGTGCCACGACTAGGCCGTGTCGAAAGGCGAGCCGAGCTACATCACGCGTGCGGGCGCACGACGGATGCAGGAGGAGCTCCTCGAGCTCCGCACGAAGCAGCGTCCGAAGATCGTCCAGGAGGTCGCCGACGCAGCGGCGCAGGGCGATCGGAGCGAGAACGCCGAGTACATCTACGGCAAGAAGAAGCTGCGCGAGATCGACCGGCGCATCCACTACCTGACGAAGCGGCTCGAGCTCGCCACGGTCGTCGATCCGTCGGATCGTCCCGAAGGCGAGCGCGATCGCGTCTTCTTTGGCGCGACGGTCGAGGTCGAGGACGAGGACGGCAACACGGCGACGTACCAGATCGTCGGCGAGGACGAGATCGACCTCGCCAAGGGCCGCATCAGCTACAAGTCGCCGCTCGGACGAACGCTGCTCAAGCGACGCGCCGGCGACACGGTGACCTTCCGCCGCCCGAGCGGCGAAGTGGAGCTCACCGTCGCCGCCGTGCGCTGGGCGTGACGCCGCTCAGGGCGCGACGTTGACCTTGATCTGGAAGCTGACGCTCGGGCCGTTCGCGCCTTCGTGCGGGTAGCCGCTCACGGCGATCGGCGTCGCGGCCGTGGGCGAGAGCGTGCGGGTGCGCACGGTGCCGTCAGCGAGCTTCTCGAAGTCGTTCGGCGCGATCGGGCGGGCCGTGTCGCCGTGCGGGAAGGCGCCGCCGGAGTGGACGATGTGCGCGGTCGAATCGGCGTTCTTCACGACGACGACGATGCCGTTGCCTTCCTGGGTCTTCAGCGTGGCCGGGGTCGTGCCGAACGCGGTACCCCACTCGTTCTTGAACTGGGTGCCGACGTTCGCGGCGCGGAGCGCGTCGACGTTCATCGGGATCGTCAGCGTCATCTTCGGCGCGACCTTCATGTTCGCGTTCGCGGTCGCCTGCGCAGCCGCGTTCTTCGCGACGATCTGGATGGCGGTGCTCGCGCCGGCGGCGGAGGGAATCGCCGTGAACGCGCTCGCGAGCACGAGCTTCGACGTCACCGCGGCGGCGCCGAGCGTCACCTTCGCCGGCGTGAAGGTCGCCGTCACGCCGGCGGGGAGGCCCGTCGCGCTCAGATCGACGTCGCCGGTGAAGCCGCCCTTCGGCGCGATCGACACGTCGATCGAGACCTCTCCGCCGAGGTCGACCGAAGGCGTCGTCGAGCTCAGGGTGACGCCGAACTTGTCGGTCTGCCCTGCCGGATCGGCCGGCGCGGCGGGCGGGGTGGTCGCGTTCGGGTTCCCCGGGTCCGTCCCGCCGGTGTCGACGTCGTTCGGGTCGTGGTCCGTCGGCTCGCCCGCGACCGGTACGTAGCCCCCGCGACGGCTCGAGCCGGTCGAAGACCCCGCATCTCCACACGCGATCGACGACAGGACGAGAGCCGAGCAGGCGAGGCCGAGGACGAGAGCGTTCCGCATGGGCGTACTGACTAGCAATCGAGGCGCCAACGTGTCTCCGCACCGAGACATGCGCGCGCGTCGCTCCAACCGCGCTCGAGAATGAGGTGCCGGAGGTGCGACAGATGCCGATTCCCCGCAGAAACGACGTCGTTCAACGGAAACTTGCGGTGGACCCGCGCGCACGTCGTCGTGCCTGGACACTCTGGGATCCACGGCTCCGCGAGGCCCGCGCCCTCAGCGCGAGGGTGAGTGCCCCCACGATGGGGAGCAGGGGATCCACACCGCTCGCGTGACCGCCGACGACGTCGCACGCGCACGCGCGCGGCCTCGGCGGGGCTTCACGTGACGGCTCCGCGCCGGCATCGACGGGGCCCGCGCCGGCGTCGCCTGCGCCGGCGTCGGCGTCTGCGCGTGGCATCACGAAGGAGCGGATCTCGTCCCACGCCGCGTCGCCGCAGAGCGCGGCCCCTCCGTCGGGCGCCGCGCTCGCGGCGGCGCCCCCGCATGCGACCGGTCCGAGGACGTCGCCGAAGGTCCCGAGCGACGTCCACGTCGCACCGCGATCCGCCGAGCGCGCGACGGCCGACGCGCCGAGCGCGAGCGGGTTCTCGCACGCGAGGAGGACGTCCTTCGGAGCGGCCGGCGCGTGGAGGCAGAGGACGCCGTGGGACGCGACCTTCTCCCAGTGCTCGCCGCGATCGGTCGAGCGGAGGATGCCGTGCTCCGCCAGCCCCGACCCGGCCCAGAGCGTCTTGCCGTCCGGCGACTTCGCGAAGCCGAACATCGCGCTCGCCATCGTGAGCGTCGGGCGGAACGTCTTGCCGCCGTCGGTCGTGAGGAGCACGTCGCTCCCGGTCGTGTGGAGGTGCCGGGCGAGGACGCGGCCCTCGTCGCGAGGGTCGACCGCAGCGATGAAGAACGGCCCCTCCGCCTTCAGCTCGTTCGCCGCACCGGTGAAGGTCTGCCCGCCGTCGTCGGACCGGTAGAGGCGTCCCCGGATCGTGTCGTAGGGCTGGCCGCTCACGTAGAGACGCGAAGGCTTCGAGGGCGCGACTTCGATCGTCATCACGTTCACGTCCTCGAGCCCCTTGCCGCCGAGACGCTCCCACGCGCCGCTCTCCTTCTTGCGCCACACGTGACTCGGCTTCCCCGGCGACCCGGAGATCGCCCAGACCGTCTCGCCGCGTGGATCGGTGGTGAGGTCGCGGATCGTCTCGCCGGCGAGCTCGCTCGCTGCCGTCACCGCGCAGCCGTCCTTCGTCGAGACGAGACCGTTCTCGAGGCCCACCCACAGCTGCCCGTCACGGGTGACGGCGATCGGCGGATCCCACTGCCCGCCGTAGCCGAGGGTCCGCTCACAGACCCACCGGAAGCTCTTCCCGGCGGCGCGCGAGACGAGGATTCCGAACGTCGTGCGGAGGAACACGGTCGCACCGTCCGAGCCGGGTACGGTCGCGATCACCTGCGCCTTCGGGAAACGACCGTTCGCGCGAGAGGCCGCGGTGATACAAGAGAGAGCGGCGACGATCATGGTGGAGAGAACGCGTCGCGGGTGCACGCTCCCCTTGTACAACGGCCGGCGCTCAGGCGTCGTCGCGATGCTTCTCCTCGGCGCGGCGGGGTGCGACGGCTGCTCGCGGAAGGGCAGCGCGGACGCGAACGCGAGCACCGGGGACGTCGAGCCGCTGGCGCTCGCGCCGACGCCGCTCACGACGCCGCCCGGACGCGCCGCGTACGTCACGAACAACGGGTCGGACACGATCAGCGTCCTCGACCGTGACGGTGACCGCGTCGAGACGGTGAAGCTCGATCTCGATCCGGACGCGCACGAGGCGCCGCACCACCTCGCGATCGACGCGGTGTCCTCGAGCGTGTTCGTCGCGCTCGCGTTCCCGCCCGAGCCCTCGAACACCAAGAAGAAGAAAGACCCGCACGCGTCCCACGGCAACGCCGCCGATCTCGGGAAGCTCGTCCGCCTCGACCTCGCGAAGGGGCTCGCCGGGCGCGCCGCGCGCCTCGTCGACGAGAACCCCGGCGACGTCGTCCTCACCGAGGACAAGAAGCGCGTCCTCGTCACGCACTTCGACATGAAGCGCGCGATGGACGTCGCCGCACGCGGCGGCGCGAGCCCGGCGACGATGTTCGCATCGCTCGTCGTGCTCGAGGCGGCGACGATGAAGCAGATCGGCAAGCGCCCGATCTGCGTCGCGCCCCACGGTGTCGTCACGACGCGCGACGGCCTCACCGCGTTCATCGCGTGCTACGGCTCCGACGAGCTCGCCGTCGTCGACCTCGGAGCGCCGACACTCCCCGTCGCGCGGCACCCGCTCGGCGCTGCGCCCGGCGTGCCCGGCGTCCCCCGCTACGGCCCCTACTCCGCGACGCTCACCCCCGACGAGTCGAAGGTGGTCCTCGCCGATCTCGAAGGCCAGGATCTCCGCATCTTCGATCGCAAGGAGAAGCGCTTCGAGACGGCGACGATCCCGCTCGCCGCGAAGGCGTTCATGCCCGCTTTCACCGACGCGCACACGCTGCTCGTGCCGCTCCAGGCGCCCGACGGGCTCGCGCGCGTGGACCTCGCGGCCGGCCGCGTGAAGGATCGGATCTCGTTCGCGAAGGACCGCTGCACGCTGCCTCACGTCGTCCGCGTCGCGAAGGACGGTCGCGTGTACCTCGTCTGCGAAGGCGACCACCAGGCGCCGGGCTCGGTCGTCGAGCTCGATCGCGACACGCTCGCGGAGAAGCGACGCTGGACCGTCGGCGTGTACCCCGACGGGATCGCGTTCGGCGACGACTGAGACGACAGCATCGTTGGAACACCGACGATTGCGCTGGAATCTGCACTGCGCATCCAATCAGGCGCGGTCGTTTCTGGGTTTCCCGCGCGCATGAGCTGCGGTACGTCCGTCGGCGATGTACAGGACGCTGGTCATGGTCCTCGTCCCGCTCGCGGGACTCGCGCTGCTCCCCGCATGCTCCCGCGCAGCAGCGAGCGAGAAGGAGACCGTGACGGTCGGCTCCGCGAGCATGCAGCTCGCCGTGGTGCCCGTCGCTGCGCCGCCGGCGGAGCCCGTCACCTCTCCTCCGGCGCCGAGCGCGTGCCCGGAGGGCATGGTGCTCGTCGACGGCGAGTACTGCCCCGAGGTCGAGCACACGTGCCTCGAGTGGATGGATCCTCCGTCGAGCCGCTACCACCACTTCCGGTGCAAGAAGTACGACACGAAGGCGACGTGCAAGACCGCGCGCGTCCACATGCGGTACTGCATCGACGCGACGGAGCGGCGCGAGGAAGCGTCGGACCTGCCGCGCCACCACATGTCGTGGACGTCGTCGCGTGCACTCTGCAACTCCGTGGGCGCGCGCCTCTGTCGCGAGAGCGAGTGGGTCTTCGCCTGTGAAGGCGAGGAGATGCGCCCCTACCCCTACGGCTGGGAGCGTGACAGCGCCGCGTGCAACGTCGATCGGTCCGAGAACATCGGCCGGGTGGGCCGGCTCGTCGACCACCGCGCGCCGGTCGGCTCGAACGCGAAGTGCGCGAGCCCCTTCGGCGTCCAGGATCTCGCCGGCAACGTCGAGGAGTGGACGCAGGCGGACGGCCCCGGCCAGGGCAACAAGATGGGCTGGAAGGAAGTGCTGAAGGGCTCGTGGTGGATCCCCAGCCGGCACGCCTGCCGCCAGTTCCAGGTCGGCCACAACGACGTGTACGAAGGCGCGGAGACGGGGACGCGGTGCTGTGCGGAAGCGCGCTGACGCGCGTCTTCCGTCTTCCGTACGTCCTGCTTCACTCGCTCGCCGAGGAGACCGACGGAAGACGGAAGACGGAAGACAGGCGCGAGGCGCCTAGAACCACTTCTTCACCCGGAACCACACCACGATCGAGAGCGCGACCAGCGCCATCAGCGAGAGCGCGAACGGGTAGCCGTGGATCCAGTCGAGCTCGGGCATGTACTTGAAGTTCATGCCGTAGACGCCCGCGATCACGCTGAGCGGCAGCATGATCGTCGACATGATCGTGAGCCGCTTCATCACCTCGTTGAGGCGATTCGACTGCATGCTCAGGTGGGCTTCGAGGAGGCTCGCCACGAGCTCCCGGTAGCTGTCGACGAGCTCCGTGACGCGCGCGAAGTGGTCGTACACGTCGCGGAAGAACGGCACGAGCTCGCGCGGGATCTCGTCGAACTCGGCGCGCGCGAGGCGAAGCAGGATCTCGCGCTGGTAGATCGTCGTGCGGCGGAGCACCTGGAGGCTCCGCTTCACGCGAAGGATGCGCGGGATGAGGTCGGCGTCGTTGCGGATGTGCCGCGCCTCGTCGTCGAGGATCTGGTCCTCGACGGCGCCGATCTGGTCGTCGAAGCGGTCGATCAGCGGGAGGTACTCGTCGACCATCCGGTCCATCACGGCGTGCGCGATCCACGCCGGTCCGCGCTTCAGGAGCTTCGCGTTCCGCTCGACCTCCACCTGCACCGGCGTCACGGCGCACACCTTCTCGTCGTGCGCGTGCGTGACGAGGAAGTTCTTGCCGATGAGGATGTCGATCTCGGCGAGCGTGAGCGGCACGTCGTTCGACGCGCGGTCCGATTCGCGCACGCCGTGGAGGATGATCTGCACGTAGTCGGCGAAGTCCTCCACCTTCGGGAGGCTGACGTCGTTCCAGACGTCCTCGATCGCGAGCGGATGGATGTGGAGGTCCTTCTCGAGGAACTTCTCCGCCTCTGGCGAACGCTCGTCGAGCTCGACCCAGAACGTCTTGCCGGCGCGATGCGCCGCGGCGAGCTCGGCGTAGTCACGAACGGTGGTGACGACATCGCCGTCGAGCACCAGCGCCTTCACGCGACCACTCCGCTCAGCGCTTCTCGGCGAGGATGAGCGTGCGCGGCGCCTCGCAGCCGAAGAACACGCCCGGGGTGCCCGTGCGGCCGCTCACTTCGGCGACGCGGAAGCCGTTGTCGTGGAGCAGCTTGCCGAGCTCGTGCAGCGAGTAGACGCGGATCGAGTATTCGATCTCCTTCGTCCGCCCGTCGTCCATCATGAGGGTGCGCTTCACCTTCATGCGGCTCGTGATCCAGTCGATCTGCATTTCGTCCATGCAGATGCACCCGTCGCCCTCGTACCAGGCGAGCGACGGCGACTGCCGGATGATGTAGTCGCGGTTCACGACGTCGAGGAGGAACTGGCCGCCCTTCTTGAGCGCACGATGCACTTTCGCGACGCAGGCGGCGTTCTTCTCCTCGTCGAAGAAACCGAAGCTCGTGTTCCACGAGTAGATGCCGTCGAAGGTCTCTTCGAACGTCATCTCGCGCATGTCGCCCTGGACGAAGTTGATCTTCTGCTTGCGGTCCTGCGCCTCGTCCGACGCACGCGCGAGCATCGAGAGCGAGAGGTCGAAGCCGACGACCTGGTAGCCACGCGTCGCGAGCTCCACCGCGTGACGCCCCGTCCCGCAGGCGAGGTCGAGGATCATCGCACCGGCCTCGCAGCCGAGGCTCTCCTCGATGAAGTCCACCTCGCGCGCGATCTGACCGTCGGTCAGCTTCGCCATCGTGCGGATGAAGTCGTCGTTGAAGAGGTCTTCCCACCAGGGGCGCGTCTTCTTCCGGTTCGCCGCCGCCTCGTTCATCGGCGGCGGCGCAAGCGCGCCGACGGGTGGGACGATCACCTGCGGCGTCGACTGCGGACGACGCTGGGCCATGCCGCCGGACTGCGCGTTGATCGCGGCGACGCCTCCCGACGGCGTGTACGCCGACGGAGCCGGCGCCACCGCCGTCGCGGCAGGAGCCGCTGCGGGTGCAGGGGCCGTCACGACCGGCGCGGGGGACGGCGCGGGGGTCACGACGTTCGGGGTCGGCGTCGGCTGCGGCTGCGACGCGCCAGCCATCAGCGCGGTCGCCGTCACGGCAGGCTGCGCGGCGGGCTTCGGCTTCGGCGGCGGCGGACGCCCGGGCTTCGGCAGCGACTCCACGCTGACGAGGTCCTCGGCGGAGACCTCCTCTGCGCCCGGATCCGTGACGCGATCCCCGTCGTCGAGGCGGATCTCCTCCGAGTCGAGCACGGTCGGGAGACGCGGATGCGTGACGGCGAGGTCGTCGACCTCGTTCGACGGCTCGTCGATCGGCTCGTCGGTGTCGACCGGGATGTCCTCCGACGCGGGCGCCTCCTCGACGACGTCGGCGACGAGATCGAGCACGGGCGCCGCCACCCGCTGGACCGGCGACACGACGTCGTCGGCGATCGTCTTGGCCGGGTCGCGCATCCCTTCCGCCACCGGCGGCTGGTACGGCGTCCAGCCCGGCTCGTGCGAGGGATCGACCCCGAGCGCACGCGGAGGCTCCGCGAGCGCGCCGTCGAGGCGACGGCGGAGCTCCTCGGGCGGGAGCTCGATCGTGTCGTCCGGCGAGACGGGCGTGGGCGCGATCGGGCGCACCGAGCCGGCGCGCGGCACCGCCGTCCCGGGCGGCGGCGTACCGACGAGCGCGGCGATGCCGGCCGCCGGCGTCTCCACCGACGGCAGCGTCGGTCGCGAGACCTCGTCGTCCGGGATCCGCAGCGTCATCTTCGCGCGCTTGCGCTCGCGCGAGCTCGAATCGCGCTCGTCCTTCGCGCCCGGCGCGATGCTGCCGCCGGTCGTCGCCGTCGGGCCGCCGTCACCGTTGTCCCGCACCTCACGCGCCTCGGGGGTGGACTTCGCGCGCGCTTCGTCGCGCGGACGTACCGAGGCGCGGTCCTTCTCGGGCGCCTTCGGACGAACCGAGCTGCGACCGTCGGCGGTGACGGAGGGCGCCGGGAGAGCGGCAGCCGGCGGAGCCGCCGGCGCCTCGTCCTCTCCCAAGATGATCTCGTCGAGCGGCAGCGCCGCCTTCGGGACCATCTTCTGGGGCCCGTCACTCATCCACGATCCTCCCCACCCTCGCGACGTGCGCCCTGAGCGAGCGGCTCCCCGAAGCGTACCGGTCCTTCGGCTGCAAGCCACTTCCCGACGACGCCGGGCTCGAAGAAGACGACGGCGGTGGAGCCCAGCCGGAAGATCCCGATCTCGTCGCCGCGCGCCACCTCGAGGCCCGGCTCGAACGTGTGCACACCGAACGGGACGTCGCGGGCGTCGATCCCCGTGACCGTGATGCGCCCGACGACCATCGCCGAGACCATCACGATCGTCACGCGCCCGAGGTCCTTCGTGTCGATCACGATCGCGACGCGCCGATTGCGGATGAACAGGTTCGGGACGTAGTTCACCCCGAGCTCGTTCACCGGGTAGTAGTCGCCCGGCATCGAGCGGACCGACACGATCCTCCCGTCCACGGGCGCATGCACGCGGTGGTAGTCGCGCGGCGAGAGGTAGACGATGCAGCCGGCGCCGCCCTCGTAGCGGCGGCCCTCGACCGGATCGCCGACGAGCTCGTCGACCTGATAGGGCCGGCCCTTCACGACGAACGCGCGACCGTCGACGGGACCGATCGAGTCGATCCGTCCGTCGGCGGGGCTGACGACGACGTCGCGATCGGCCGGCATCGGCCGCGCGCCTTCACGCAGCTCGCGCGTGAAGAACTCGTCGAAGCTCTGGAAACCGGATGCCTTCTGGCACTCGTCGAGCGTGACGTTGTACGCGCGACAGTAGAGGTTGACGACGGCCTCGCCCACGCGATCGGGCCAGGCGATGTCGGCCAGCTTGCCCATCGCCCGCGTGATCGTTGCCCGCGGCAGGACGCGCAGGATCTGGGCGGTGGCGTACGAGATCGCGTTCACGTCGGCTCCATCGACTCGCGCGGCTTGAAGGACGCCCACAGCTACGTGGGGCAGGAAGGGGAGGCCGTGCGTCGACCTCTTTCTCTCGGCACTTTCCGACGTTAGGGATTATGCCGGCCCGCAAGGCTGCCGGTCAATCACCGCTCACGGTCGGGCTCCGGTACAGGGCGCGCGCCCGTGTGGTGCCCTCGGCGGCCGTGTCGGTCGTCGGCTCTCGCCTCGCCGCGTCAATCGCGCCCGAGGTCGGGCTCGCCCCGCGTCCTCGCCGCCTCGCAGAGCGGGGAGACCTTCTCGCCCTCGCTCGGCGTGAGCGATTCGCACGCGCTCTCCACCGCCAGCGGATCGTGCGCTCGAGCCTCGGCGAAAGAAGCGTCCGCCGTCGCCGCGTCCCCGCGCAGGCGCGCGAGACGGCCACGGACCGCCCAGCACGGGCCGTAGCTGGTCACCCAGGCCTTCGGGTCCTCGACGACGCCCTCGGCGTCCTTCGGCTTGCCGTCGGCCTCGAGGACGCGGGCGCGCAGGTAACGGAGGCTCGGGTCGGCGAGGAGGGTCTCCGGGATCTTGTCGAGCTCGACCGCCGCCTCGGCCGGATGCGAGCGGCCGAGGAGGAGCTCCGCGAGGCGAGCGCGCTCGCGCGAGTCTCCCATTCCCGGCGGGGACGCGCCGAGCCCGTAGAGCGCGGAGAGCGGCTCTTTTGCGCGCTTCTGCAGCTGCGCGCGCCACTTCACGTCCCAGCCCGCGAGCTTCTCCCCGCTCACCGACTCGAGCGCCTCGTCGACCGACTTCGCGGTCCGGAGCGCGACGAGCAGCTTCGGGAGCGCCTCGTTGCCGGACGACTCCACGAAGTACTTCACGAAGCTCGTCACCTCGGCGAAGGCGACCATCGCGGCGTCCGCGCTCGGCAGCATCGCGATCGAAGGACCGAGGCGGTCGAGCGGGAGGTCCAGCTTGAGCTCCATCCCGCGGAGGACGACGCTTTCCGCCGGCGGCCGGTCGTCGAACGGCCCTGGCTCGCGCCAGCGCGACTCCTGCCGGCGGGCGACGCCTTCGTGCAGCCAGAGCGGCGCCTTCTCGCGGGACTGCATCGAGATGGCGAGGTGCGTCAGCTCGTGCGTGAGCGTGTCGCGGAACGGGTAGCCGTGTGTGCTCGCGCGTGGCGAGAGCAACGTGACGCGCCCCCACTTCGCGACCGCGACGGTGCCGGTCGTCTGCGCCGCCTTGTAGGGGAGGCCCGTCATCGCGCTCAGCGAGAGCAGGTCGCGGACGACGGTGATGCGGATCGGCGCGCGGAACTCGACGCCGAGGTCGCGCGCGAGCGCGGCGCGCGCCTTCGTGACGGTCTCGGTGAGCATCGGCGCGAGCGCGCGGTCGGCGTCGTCGTGGAAGCGGAGGACGACGCCGTTCGCATCGTCTTTCTCGACGACGGTGGCGGCGGTGACGCGCGCACAGCCGCGCGCGATGTCCGCGAGCGCGCGTCCCTCCTCGGTCTGCGCGGCGTCGCCGCGCCCGAGGAGCGCGACGGCGAGGTCGCACTCCTCCTCGTAGATCGCGAGGCGCGCCTTCGCGAGGACGACGGCGGTCTTGTCGGGGTCGGCCTTCGCGAGCTCGGCGCGGGCCTTGTCGTACTCCATCGCGATCGTGAGCTCGCTCGCGCGCGTCGCGTGGCCGAGCAGGTCGTCCCGAGCCGGCTCGCCCTGCGCGCGGACGGGACGCGGCCCGAGGACGCTCGCGCAGAGCGCCGTCGCGAGCACGATCCCGAACGTCATCTGCCTCTGTCGCGTCATCGAAGGAGGCCCTCCGCGTAGCGCTTCACTGCGTCCTTGTAGCGACCGCCCGAGGGCTGCCCGAGCCCCTTGATGACGCGCTTCCGGAACTCCTCCGGCCCCTTGTGCGCGTCGGCCTTCGGGATCTCGGTGTGCTCGCGCGACATCGACCCGCGATCGCCCTCCGAGTCCTTGCCCTCCTCCGCGCCGTCGCCGAGCGCGTCGCGCGCCATGTCGAGCTTCTGCTGGGCTTCGCGCTGCTGCGCGAGGCCCTTGTCGGCGTTGCCCTCGCGGAGCGAGCGCGCCGCTTCACGTGCAGCCTGCTCGGCGGCCTGGAGCGCTTCGAGCGCTGCGGGCGGGAGCGCTTCCTGGTCGCGCCCCTTCTTCGCGAGGTCGCGTGCCTTCTCGGAGAGCTTCCCTTCCGTCTCGCCGTGCTCGCGGAGCTCGGGGCCCGCGCGCTGGGCCGCTTTCTTCCGGAGCTCCTCGAGCTTGTCCTCGGCCCACTTCAGCTCCTGATCGAGGTTCCTGCGGGCGTCCTCGACGGTGCGCTCGGCCTGCGTGTCGCCGAAGCGGCTGAAGCGCTCGCGGGCAGCAGCGCGGCGCGCTTCGTCGAGCGCGCCCATCGCGCTGCGGCCGCTCTGGACCGCGTCGGACGCGTTGCCCTGCTCGAGTGAGCGCGCCATCTGCTCGGCGTGCTCGCGCGCGGCCGCGCCCTTGCTCGTCCACGAGTCGCTGCCGCCGCCCACGGAGGGCAGGCCCTTGGCGGCCTCGCGGATCTTGTCGGCGTGCCGCTTGGCCTCTTCCGACATCTGCTTCTGGTCCTCTTCCGACGATCCGCCGGCGAGCGACTGCTCGACGCGACCGATGTTGCCGGCGTGCTCGGCCGCGAGGCGCTCGAGGTCCTGCGCCGCCTCGTTGAACGCTTGCTGGACGTCGTTCTCCTCGCCGTCGTCGCTCCCGGACGCGCCGCGACCGCCCCCCGACTCACCGCCGGCGTGCGAAGGGCGGCCACCACGCGCGCCGAACGACGGATCGGGCTGCCGGAGGCGGGCAGCAAGATCCTGCGCCGCGAGCGCGGTGTGCGGGAGATCCGTCCCCTTCCGCGCGCGGTCGATGCGCCGGAGGTCCATCTCGACGATCTCGCCGAGATCGCGACCGAGGGAGCCGAGCCGCTTCATCGAGCGACCGCCGCCGCCGAGCACCATCACGGCCGCGTCCATCCGCTGCTCACCGCGCGCCTTCTCCGGCGGCTTCTGCGCGACCTGCGCGGCGAGGGCGAGGTCGTCGGCGACGTCGGCGAGCTCTTTCGCGACGTCGCGCGTGTCCTTCAGTCCCTGCCCGCGGATGACGGCGTCGACGACGAGCGTCATGCGCTCGGTCGCCTTCACGACGGCGGCGCGCGAGGCAGTGCCGGGCGACCGTCCCTGGTTGCCGACCGCCTCCTTCAGCTTCCGCATCCGGCCGCGGAGCATCGCCCCGACGCGGCTCGGGATGCGGGCGCCGGCGTACGAGCTCGTGAGCGTCTGCTCGAGGAGGTCCGACGTCTCGTCGGAGAGCTTCGCGTCCGCATCGAGGAGCTCGCGCCGCGCCTTCGGATCGGTGGGCATCGGGCGGGAGATGCGAATCGCGAGCGCGTCGACGAGCGCGTCGCGCACCTTCACGAGCGCCGCGAGCCGTCTCGCCTCGGGCTCGCCGACGTCGGGCGGCACGAGGATGATTGCCTCGCTCGCGCCCCACTTCGGTCCCGTGATCGGGTCGTTGTCCTTCGCCTCGACGCGGACCTCGATCGGCGCGTGGCTCTTCTTCACGAACGAGTCGGTCGCCCGCAGGTTGTAGCCGCCGCGATCGGTCTTCGTCTCGCCGTCGAGCCGCGCGAGCACGCGCCGCTCCTCGCGCGCTCCGGCGCGGAGGACGAGGTGCACTTCGCGGAGGCCGTGATCGTCGGTGACGTCGTAGTGGATCGGGATGTCGGACGTCTGCTCGTCGGCGGCGAGCACGATCCGCTTCGGCGCGCCTTCGAGCGTGACGACCGGCGCCTGGTCCGGCACCGACTCGACCGGCGTGTCGTCGCTCTCCGGGATCACGACCTCGCCGAAACGCGCGATGACGCGGAGCTTCACCGTATCGGCGAGTGGCCAGCGCGCGACGACCTTGCCGGTGCCGTCGTCGACGAAGGGGACCTCGCTCGTCCCGTCGGTGAGGAGGAGCTTCCGACCGTTGTGGATCGGCGTGCCCGTGATCGTGAGGAGGGTGCCGCGCGGCAGCGCCGTCTCGTCGTAGGCGAGGAGGCGCCGCTCCTCGAGGTGGAGATACTCCGGAGGGCGGGCGCGGATCTGCGCGTCGCCGAGCCAGGCCATCCCGAGGGGCGCGATGCCCTTCTGCGCGACGAGCACGTCGGCGCCTTCGACGACGCCCCACGGGTTCGACGCGCACGCGGCGATGTTCGCGCACGCGAAGCCGCCGGTCAGCATGAGCAGCACGGTGCCGAGCCGCGCCGCCTTCTTGCGCACGCTCTCGAGCGGGAGCCGCGCGATCGCGCGGTCGACGTGGAGCTCGGCGAGCTCGCGCGACGTGCCCTTCTCCGCGGCGGGCGCGAGGAGCGAGAGCGCACGCACGGCGCGCGCAGCGAGCTCGGGCTCGACGCCTCCCGCGACGCGCTCGATCGTCCGGACCGGGTCGCGGAACACGGCGCGCTCGCGCAGGACGACGACGACGACGGCGGCCGCGTACGCGAGCATCATCGCGAGCGCCGAGAGCCGCGCGGGGGTCGTCCCGATCCGAGCGACGAGGAGCGCGACGGTGACGAGGAACGTCCCGGCGAGCACGAGCGCGCGCCTCCGCGGTCGCTCGACGGCGGCGCGCCAGGCCGCCGCCAGGTTCGTCAGTGCCTCGGGGACGCGCATTCTCGACCGCGGAAGCCTAGCAAAGGCGCGCGCCCCGCCGCCGGCCGAAGCTCGCCGGGCTCACTGGGCGGGGGGCGGCGGCGGCGGCCACTGCGGGAAGCCGCTCGGGATCGGCGGGAAGCCGCTCGGGATCACGATCGGAGGCAGCGTGCTCGGGAAGCCCGAAGGGAGCGTGAACGGCGGGATCGTCGGGATCGACGAGGCGGGCGGCGTCTGCGAGGCCGGCGGCGACGCACCCGCGTCGTGGGCCGTCTGCGGCGTCTGCGGCCGGGGCGTGGTCGTCGCCGGCGCCTGCGGGACCTGCGGCCCGGGCGTGAGCGGGGCCACCGTCTGCGGCGTCGCCGGCGGCGTCGTCGCGGGCGGCGTCGCCGTCGTCGGGGTGGTCGGCGTCGTCGCGACCGTCTCGGTGGGGAACGGCGGCGGCGGCACGTCGTTCGAGCTCGTGCTCGTGCTCGCGACGTACGCGACGACCGCGCCCGCGCCGAGGAGGAGCGCGATGACGGCGAGCACGATGACGAGCCCGTTGCCGCGCCGCTGCGGCGGCGGTCGCGTCATCTCCGGCGGCCCCGGATACGACGACGCCATCGGCCCGGGCGCGACGGCCTGGACCGGCGGAGCCCCCATCGGGGACGGCTGCGCGCGCGTGACGCTCGGGTCGATCGGCGCCGCACGGACGGTGCTCGTCCCCGGACGCGCATCCATCCCGCTGCCGGCGAGGACCGCCGCCGCGGGCGCGCCGAGGACGGTGCCGGTGCCGAGATCGCCCGGGCGCTGCGCGTCACGGGCGTCGGCCGTGTCGGCGAGCGCGGCAGGGTGAGCCGAGTGCCCCGCCTGCGGGAGCGGCGCGGTCTGCTGGCGCTTCCCGCTCACGATCGCTTCGAGCGCGAGGCGCATCTCGGTCGCGTTCGAGAAGCGCATCTCGGGGCGAGGCGCCATCGCGCGGTGGACGAAGCCGGCGACCTCGGGCGGAATGCCCGGCGCGGCGTGGACGAGCGGCGTGACCTCGCCGCGCTCCACCTTCAGGACGACGACGCGCGGGTCGTCACCGGAGACGGGCGTCTTGCCCGACAGCATCTCGTACATCATCGCGCCGACCGAGTAGAGGTCGGCGCGGACGTCGACCTTGTCGGCTGCGTACGCCTGCTCCGGCGCCATGTACTCGGGCGTGCCCATCAGCATCCCGGCGACGGTGAGGTTCTTCGCCTGCGCGCCCTCCGCGCGCTTCAGCTTGGCGATCCCGAAGTCGATCAGCTTGAGGACGGGCTTGCCGCCCGCGAACGTGACGAACACGTTGTCCGGCTTGAGGTCGCGGTGCACGACCCCGATCGCGTGCGCGGCCTCGAGGGCGCTCAGGATCTGCAGCGTGTACTCGCAGGCGGTGCCGACCGCGAGCTTGCCCTCGCGCTTCACCACGTTCGAGAGCGGCTCGCCCTGGAGGAGCTCCATGACGAGGTACGCGACGCCCTCGGGCGTGCGATCCACGTCCGTGACCTGGACGACGTGGGGGCTCTTGATCTGCGCCGAGACGCGCGCTTCCTGGAGGAAACGATCGATCAGCCCCGCTCGCCGGGAGAGCTCGACGTGGAGCACCTTGATCGCGACGTGCGTCCCGAGCATCTCGTGGAGCGCCTCGTAGACGCTCCCCATGCCCCCGTCGCCGAGCAGGCGCAGGAGCTTGTACTTGCCGCTGATGACCTGCCCGACCTCGACCACCGTGCCGGTCTTACCATAGTCGCCGCTCGAGCGGAGTGACGCCGCCACCATGCCCCGTTGGACGCACCAGGGGCGCAATCGTTCTCTCGCGCTCTCGTCGCGCTCTCGCTGCGGCGCTCAGGCCGCCTGCTGCGTCCCGGTCAGCGAGATCCGGCTCACGTGGAGGAGCTCGGTCGCGGTGTCCGCGTCCTCGATCGCCGTGAAGACGGGGCGGAGCCGCTCCTCGTCCGCATCCCCGAACGCGCCGCTCGGGGAGAACGCGCGCGCCTGCGGACCGTCGAGCACGAGGAAGAGGTCGCGCCGCGAGTCGCCGTCGCCGGAGGGCGTCGTGATCACGTAGGCGATGCGATCGCGATCGAGGTGCAGCTCCTCGGGCCCGCGACGGATCAGCACGCGGCGGTCCGTGACGAAGTACCGCGTCTCGCGCGCGAGGCGCACGGGGCGGACGACGGCGACGTAGCCGATCGTGGCGGCGACGGCGACGAGGAGGAGCACGCCGAGAGCGACGCCGGTGACGAGCGCGCCCGACGTGAACGGCGAGAGCGCGTGCGCGCGGAGGACGCGGACGACGCTCGGCGTCGATCGCTCGAAGACGAATACGGCGACGCACGCGACGAACGCGGCGCCGATCGCTGCCGCGATCCGCCGGCGAGACCACCGCGACGCGCGGGGGAACGCGGTCCAGAGGACGCGCTCGCCGTCGTCGAGACGCTGCCCGGGGGACCGTGTGCTGTCGCCCTGCGGGGCGCTCGGCGTCAAGCCGCGGACGAGCGCCCAGAGGCGGTCGGGAGCCTCGACGTCGGGGAGCGTCAGGCTGAGCGTCCGACGGAGGGCTCCGGTCGGCACCGCGCGCTCGAGGACGAGATCGCCGACCCCTGGCGTCTTGCTCCAGCGGATGACCGCGTAGCTGATCCCGGCGCGGTCGATCGACCGGCGGAGGCGTCCTCGCTGCCAGATGACGTGGCGCTCCGTCACGATGTACTTCGCGGACGCCCGGAACCAGAGCGGCAGCCGCCACGCGGCGGCGGCGAGCAGCGCGCACCACGCCGAGAACGCGACGAGGCTTCCCACGGAGTGCTCGAGGCCGCGCGCGACGACGACCGCGAACGCAAGCGCCACGACGGACACCGTCGCGCAGGCAGCGGCGGCGACCTTGTAGATCACGGGGACGGTCACCACCTTCGGGCCGCCGGTCCACACGATCTGTTCGTCGTAGAGGGAGTCCCGCACGGGCACCACCTCGGGTCAGCTTGCGCGCGGTCCCCCGACCTGTCCATGGGTGGCCCCCGAGATCATCCCGGCATCCGCGAAATCCGGTCGGAGGATGTGCCGAGTCGTTACCGCGGCAGCGGAACGGCGGCGTTCCGCCGGGCGGCGCCGCGGCGGAGCGCGGATTCCACCAGGCGATGGCAGAGCTCGGGCATCGGCACCCCGGCGATCTGCGCGGCCTCCGGGAAGAGGCTCGTGTCCGTGAAGCCGGGGAGCGTGTTCACTTCGAGGAGGGTGACCTCCCCTTCCCCTCCGGCGCCGTCCTCCGGCGTCCGCACGACGAAGTCGACCCGCGACAGATCCCGGCAGCCGAGCGCCTCGTGCGCCGCGACCGCGACCGACTGCACGCGACGAACCAGCGCATCGCCGAGCGGCGCGGGGCAGAGGTGCTCGCTCCGTCCCGGCGCGTAGCGCGCCTGGTACGTGTAGAATGCATCCGAAGGCGCGCGGATCTCGGTCGGCGGCAGCGCGAGCCCGTTCGTGATCTCCTCCGCGACCTCGAGGACGCCGCACGTCACTTCGCGGCCGGGCGCGAAGCGCTCGACGAGCACGGTCTCGTCGACCGCGAACGCGGCCTCGACCGCCTTCGCGAGCTCGGTCGCGGTCGTCCCCGCGTCGAAGCGCGAGACGCCGATCGCCGAGCCGTTCGAGCAGGGCTTCACGACGACCCGCTCGCCGAGCTCCGCGAGCGCGCGCTCGGCCCCGGCGAGCGCCGCGTCCCGTCCGCGGACGAGCGCGACGCTCTTCGCGACCGGGAGACCGGCCGCGGCGAACAGCACCTTCGCCGTCCGCTTGTGCATCGCGAGCGCGCTCGCGAGCACGCCCGAGCCGACGTACGGCAGGTCGAGGACCTCGAGCAGGCCCTGGAGCGAGCCGTCCTCACCGACCGCGCCGTGCACGATCGGGAAGACCACTTCGTAGCCGCCGGTCCGGAGCGCTTCGGCGAGGTGCGCGTCGAGCTCGTGGCGGACGACCTGGTGCCCCGCCTCCGCGAGCGCCTTCGCGACGCTCGAAGCCGACTTGCGGCTGACCTCGGCCTCCGACGACGGCCCCCCCTGGACGACGGCGACCGAGCGACGGGGCCGCGTCGTCACTGGCTGACCGCCTTCGAGAAGTCGACGAGCTCGATCCCGAGCTTCTGCGAGAACTCGAAGATCCGCTGGTCACGGTAGAACTCGCCGAAGACGATCCGCATGATCCCGGCGTTCGCGATGAGGCGGAAGCAGCCCCAGCACGGCGACGCCGTCACGTAGATGTCGGCGCCGTCGATCCGCATCCCGTGCCGCGCGGCCTGGACGATCGCGTTCGCCTCCGCGTGCACGGTGCGCACGCAGTGGCCTTCCTCCATCAGGTGCCCGTCGTCGTCGCAGTGCGAGAGGCCCCGGATCGAGCCGTTGTAGCCGGTCGCCAGGATCGAGCGGTCCCGCACGATGACGCTGCCGACGTGCTTCCGGTCACACGTGGAGCGCGTCGCCACCTCGCGGGCGATGTTCATGAAGTACTCGTCCCAGGACGCACGCGGCCTCGAGGCCGTCTTCTCGGTCGCCATCGCCCTCCGATCTACGTGGCGGCCCCGCCGGGCGCAACGGGCGGCGCTGGCCTTTCCTGGCCGGGCGGGCCACGGCTCCGGTATCCTCCACGGCATGCGCATGCCGCGCCGCTCCGGTGCTCGGGTTCTCAGGGTCCTCGCGTTCGTCTTGTCGGGCGCGCTGATCGCGCCGAGCTTCGCGACGGCGGCGCCTCGCGACAAGCAGCCCGCCGGCGCGACGATGCCGGCCGACGTCGAGACGGTCGAGTCGCTCTACGCGAAGCTCGACTACGAGAACGCGACGCTCGTCGCGGAGCGCGTCCTCAAGCAGAAGGGCCTCTCCCACGACCAGCTCGTCCGCACCTACCGGGTCCTCGCGGTCACCTACGCGATCCTCGACAAGGAAGAGCAGTCGCGCGACGCGTTCGTGCAGCTCCTCGTCTACGACCCCGAGTACCAGGTCGACCCCAACCTCGGGCCGAAGGTGAACACGCCGTTCGTCGAAGCGCGCGGCGTCTATCGCTCGCTCGCGTCGAAGCCGGGGATCGAGGTCGCCGCGAACGTGCGGAGCGACGGCGGCACCCTCCGCGTGACGACGCGCGACCCCACGCGGGTCGTGAAGAAGGTCGTCGTCGGCTACCGCTGGACGTCTTCCGGCGAGTACAAGACCCAGCAGGTCCAGGCCGGCGACGCGGTCGTCGAGGTCGCGGTCGCGCCGACGGGCCGGACGCGGCTCGACTTCTACGCGCAGGCGCTCGACGCGAACGACAACGCCGTCCTCGAGGCGGGCAATCCGTCGGTCCCGAAGAGCGCGTTCATCGAGGCGGCCCCGACCGTCGCGCCGCCGCGCAAGGAGGAGTCGAGCGGCGGCATCCTCTCGAGCCCGGTCTTCTGGCTCGTCACCGGCGCCGTCGTCGTCGGCGGCGGGACCGCCGCGTTCTTCGCGTTCCGTCCGCAGGACCCGCCGGACCGCGCGGACCTCGGCCCGATCCTGTTCTGCGGCACCAATCGCTGCCAGTAGCTACTTGCAGCGGCCGGCGCAGAAATCGCCCACCGTCGCGCACTGCGTGGCGGGGACCGGGTTCGCGATGTCGGCGAGCGCGAGTGAGATCGGCACCGGCGCATCTCCGTCGCCGAGCGTCTGCACCGTGCAGCCGAGCAAGAAGTCCTGCCCCTTCTTCTGCGCGATCGCGAAGACGACCTTCTCGCCGTAGGGGACCTCGAAGCGAGGCTTCTTCAGGAACATCTCGCACATGCTGACGGGGTCGCTCGCCTGCTGCGGGTCGAGCGCGTCGCGCCGGAGCCGCTTCGCGATCTTGTCGACGCATGCCGAAGCGCGTGCGGCCGGGTCGGCTGGCGCGTCGAACACGAGGACCTGCACCTGCTCGGACGCGATCGCCGCCTCGACGGACGGGAACCGCAACGTGTAGTTGACGGCGCTCGGGTCGGCCTTGCTCGCGCAGGCACCGGCGCCGAGGGCGACGATGCCCACCGCGAGCGCGTTTCGCAGCGCGGTCTTCACTTGATCTGCTCCGAGAGCTGCTCGGCCGTGAAGCGGCCGACGGTCTTGTAGACCGGCTTGTTCGTCGGGTCGCGCTCGATGCGCCAGACGATGAAGCCGCCGGTCACGTTGCCGAACGGGTCGAAGTCGAGATCGCCCGAGGCGCCCTTGTAGTCGATGTCCTCGCCGGCCTGGATGGAGCGGAGCGCTTCCCCGACCGAGGCGGGGCCGATCACCTTGCCGGGCGGGCGCGCGACGTCGAGCATCGCATCGCGGATCGCGACGCGGTCGGTGGCGCTCCCCGCCTTCTGGATCGCGAGCGCGACGAGGATCGCCGCGTCGTACGTGTTCGCTGCGAACGACGGCGCGTCCTCGGTCGCGCCGAGGCGGAAGTTCGAGGCGTAGAGCGTGCGGAAGTCGTTGTACGGGCGCAGGCCCGTCTGCGTGTCGGGGTTCGTCCCGTAGACGCCGTCCGACGAGTTCTTCGAGGTGAGGTCGGCCTGGTCGACGGCCCCGTTCTTGATGAGGCCGTCGGTGTAGATGCCGTCCGTCCCGATGAAGAAGAAGCCGCCCTGCTCGAGCGAGGCCCACTCCGGCGTCGCGCGGAAGTCGCGGAAGAACTGCGCGGCGACGTCGTCGTACGAGATGATCGCGAGGCACTGCGGGGTGAGCGCGGCGATCTCGGCGGCCACGGCCTTGTAGTCCGGCTGGAGCTCCTTCGGGATCTTGATCCGCTTCACGATCTCGTGGTTCGGCCGCTTCGGCCAGAACTGCTGGATGAGATCGGCCATCGGGTTGCCGTACGAGTTGTCGATGTTGACGATCGCCAGCTTGTTGCACGAGAGCGGGATCGTCGGCGCTCCGCCGTCCGCCGGCGGCGGGGGCGCACCGCCGTCGACGAGACCGCGCGGCGTCTTCTCGGCGAGGAGCATCACCGCGGCGCCCTGGAAGTCGTCGGCGGGCGTCGTCCTGAAGAGGAAGCGGTCGTTCTGCGGCTGGATCGTCGAGAGCTCCGTCGACGTCGCGGCGGGGACGAGCTGGAGGATCTGCGCGCCGTCCGGGCTCGAGAGGATCCCCTGCGTCCGGACGACCTGCTGGCTCCCGAGCGGGCCGATGACCGCGGCCACGTTCTGCTTCACGAAACCGCGCGCGATCTCCTCGATGTCGGCTTCCTCACTGCTCCGGTCGTCGAGGATGTCGAACCGCACCGGCCGACCGAGGAGGCCGCCCTGCGCATTGATCTGGTTCTCCGCGACGACGACCGCATTGCGGAGCGGCGCGGCGAAGTCCTTGAAGTTGCCGGTCAGGCCGAGCGAGACCCCGATCGTCACCGGCGGCGGGGCCGACGGAAGCGGCGCCTTCTCGGCGCACCCGGAAGACGCGCCGATCAAGGCGGACGCGGCGACGCCGAGCGACGCTGCGAGACACCCGACGGCGAGAGTGCGACCCATCGATCCTCCGGAGCAAGATGCGCGCGCGGCAGCGAGCGCACGCACATTGTGCCATCCCGGAGCGCCGGACGGAACGTTACTGCGATCGGCTCACTTGAAGCCGACCTGGCGGGTCGTCGTCTCACCGCTCTTGATCGACACGGAGAGGCTCTGTTTCAGGCCCTGATCGGGGTTCTCGAGGACGAGATTGTGCGAGCCCGCCGGGAGCGAGACCTTCGCGCAAGGGGTCGTGCAGAGGAGGCGCCCGCCCTCGTAGACCTTCGCCCACGGATACGAGCTGATCGTGAGGAATCCGGGGTCCTCGGCCGGCGGCGGAGGCGGCGGGGGTGCGGGCGCGGACGTCTTCACGACCGTCGCGACCGGCGTGGTCCTGCCGCCCGCCTTCGTCCCGTTCTTTCCACCGGCGTGCGTCGTCGCCGTCGGCTCGGTCGACGAAGTCCGCGACGTGTCGGCGGGCGGAGGCGTCGTGCTCGACGTCTGCGCGCTCGGCGCCTGGCTCGTGGCGGCGGAAGGGCTCCCCGAGGGCGGCGCGGACGATTCGGCGCCCGGCGGCGTGGCGGTCGTCGTTCCGTGCGCCGGCTCGGCGGGGCGGCGCATCCCGAAGACGAGGAGCCCCACGGTCGCGAGCACGAAGAAGCCGATCGCGATGACGATCGCGAGCGAGTTGCTCTTCGCCGGCGGCGCCGCGACCTGGCCCGTGTGGCCCGGGTACGGCATCGCGTGCGAGTGCGACCCGGGCGGAGCGGGATAGCCGGAGCTCGACATCGCCGACGGCTGCGACGGCAGCCCGCCGTAGCTCGCGATGACGCCGCTCCCGCTGCCGCTCCCCCCGAGGCGGAGGAGCTGGCCGCTCACGTTGGCGCCCGACTGCTCCATTCGCCGGAGCGCTTCGGCCGTGAGGGCCTGGAGCTCCTGGGTGCTCGTCGCGGCGCTGAAGGCGCTCATGTGGCGGTTGATCTGCCGCTGTACCTCTTCGCGGACCGCGCCGAAGAGATGGACCATCTTGCGCGCGACGTCCTCCTGACGCGCCGGGCGCGGACGCGCGGCGAGCCAGCCCTCGAGCGCCTCGCGCATCTCCGCGGCCGACGAGAAGCGGACGTTCGGGTCCTTCTCGAGCGAGCGGGTGACGATCGCATCCAGCATCGGGTCGACGCCGGGGAGCACCTGCGAGAGCCGCGGGATCGGCTCGTTCATCAGCTTGTGGAGCGTGTTCGCGGCGTTCTCGCCCGTCATCAGCCGCTGGTGCGCGAGCAGCTCCCAGAGGACGATGCCCATCGCGAACAGATCGCTCCGCGCGTCGATCCGCGCCCCCATCGCCTGCTCCGGCGACATGTACGCGACCTTGCCCTTGAGGACGCCGACCTCGGTCTCGGTCGAGCTGAGCGCCGCCTTCGCGATGCCGAAGTCGACGAGCTTCGTGTGCCCGTCGTACGTGACGAAGATGTTGTGGGGGCTGATGTCGCGATGGATGATCTGGAGCGGGCGCCCGTCGTAGTCACGGAGCTCGTGGGCGTGACCGAGACCGGCCAGCGCGTCGGCGACGATGCGCACGGCGATCTCCGGCTCGATCGACTCCTTCCGGCGGAGCGCCTCCTTCACGACCTTGTTGAGCGCGTGGCCTTCCAGGTACTCCATCGCGATGAAGTAGACGCCGTTCTGTTCCCCGACCTCGTAGGTGTGGACGATGTTCGGGTGATTGAGGCGCGCGGCGAGCCGCGCCTCGTCGAGGAACATGTTCCGGAACGCGGCTTCTTCGGCGAGCGCCTGGCGCAAGCGCTTGATCACCGCGAGCTTGTTGAACCCCATCTGCCCGCGGGCGACGGACAGGAACACATCGGCCATGCCACCGCGGCCCAAGCTCGCGAAGAGCTGGTATTTCCCGAACGCCGTCGTAGCCGTGCCCTCGATCTGCCCGTCCACGGCGGCGCCTCGGTTCTCCGGGCCAGCCGCGTTCATCTTACAAAGATGGACTATCTGGCTGAAAACGCACGGTCAAGGCGCGTACAAAATGCGACAGGCGAGCTCCGCGACGGTTTGGCGCGGAAAACCCGCACCCGCGTCGCGTCGCTCGCCTGTCCCGCGGCGTCATGCGCCGGTTTTCGGGGTCACTTCGGGACGGGAGCCGTGACCGCGCCGCTCGTGGGGTCGACCGACCACTTGAAGTTGTCGAGGAGGACCGTCGAGTCGAGGTTGCCGTCGCCCGAGTCCCAGATCGCGAAGCGGAGCGTGATCTCCGTGCCGCCGGTGACGGGCGCGCTCGTCGTGAGCCAGCCGGTCGCCGCGTGCGGGCCGGTGAGGGCGTTGTCGAAGCCCGTGTTCTTGAGCGGGGTCTGGCCGAGCGGGCACGTGAACGTCTTGCCGCCCGCGTTCTGGCCCTTGCAGGCCTGGAGGAAGGCGTTGTTGACGCTGATCGGGTTGTTCTGCGAGTCGAACGCGATGTTCGCGTCGGGCAGGTTCGGGAGCTTCGGCTCCATCAGCGTGACGTAGAAGTCGTTGTACGAGCTGCAGATGAAGTTCGGGAACTCGTACGTGAAGAAGTTCTGGTCGTAGGAGAACGACTGGGCGTTCTTCGGCACGAGGATCTTCACCTCGAGGGCGATGCCGTCCTGCGGCGAGCCCGTCTCGGCGTCGGGGCAGCCGGCGAACTCCTTCGGGTAGCCCGCGGGCGCGCCGTGCCGGACGCCCTTCGCGCGGCTCGGGCCCGCCTTGTAGCCGGGGTCGCCCGGCGCGCGCGCGTACCCGGACGAAAGGGAGAGCATCGACTGCCCCGCCTGCGGAGCGTTGACGCCGAACGACTTGAGGATGCCGACGTCGAGGTTGACGCTGGCGCTCTTGCCGTCGGGGCGGACGAACTTCGCCTCGACGACGCCCCACGCGCCGGTCGCCGGATCGGCCTTCTTGCAGAGGCCCATCGCCTTGGCCGCGTCGAACGCGTCCGACGAGTCGAGCGCGAGCGCGCCGTCGCACTCGTCCTCGCCGTCGTCGGCCGTGCCGCTGCAGTCCTCGTCCACGCCGTTGCCGGGGAAGTCGTAGAACGCGGGGTGGACGCGGGGATCGCAGTCGTTGCAGTCGCCCTTCGCGGCCGAGAGGCCGTCGCCGTCGTGGTCGACGTCGTCGTTGAGGCTGCAGCCCTGCATCCCGCCGTCGTTGCCGCCGCCGAAGCCCTGCTGGTCCTTCGGGTCGGTCGAGGCCGACGACTGCTCGGCGTCGAAGCCGCTACGACGTGCGCTCGAGGAGCACGCGACGACGGTCGCGGCGAGCACGAACGAGACACCCACGGCAGCGAGACGAAGATGCATGAGGAACCCTCCGTGATGGCGTGCGCGTCCCCTTCACGCGAACGTCACCAAAACCGAGCCGGCGTCGTACGACGGGAGGACCCCCTACCGCGAGCGTGTTCGGCTGAAGAGACGCATTGGTGCCGATTACAGCGGAGACTCTGCACGGACATGTGGGAGAGCCTCCGCGCAGCGTTGTTGCGCCCTCTCCGCGGCTCGAATAATCAGCGGCGAATGAATCGACGGCGTGCGGTGGCGACGGTTCTCGTGGTCGCTTCTGTCTCCGCGGGGGCGTGGGGTGCGATGGCCGCAGGTGCCGACGATCGCACGACGGCCGAGGCTGTGCTCCGTGAGGTCGACGGCGCGACGCCCGAGCGGCGCGCCGTCGTGACCGAGATGGTCGCGCGCTCCCGCGCGGCGCTGGACCGTTCCGCGAAACTCCGCGCGTCGGGGGACGAGGCCCATGCGCGTCTCGCCGACGGCCTCGCACGAACGTGGGCGGAGGCCGCGCGCGACACGCTCCGCGCGGTGGAGCTCGAAGAGCGTGCGAACGCCGAGCGGCGCGCCGCGAACGACGCAGGCACGACCGCCGAACGCGAGCGGGCGCTGCTCGAGGAAGGCGTCGCGCAGACGGGGAGGCTCCGCGCGCAGATCGAAGCCGTGTCGCGCGAGGGCAAGGAGCAGCCGACGCGGACGAGCCCGAAGTCGGGGAGCGACGCCGGGGCGCCGCGGCCGGCGCCTCGTGCGGCGGCGAAGGACGGAGGTGCGCGATGAGGCACGCCATCGTGCTCGCGGCGGCGCTCGCCGTCGGATGCGGAGGGGCGGCCGCGACCGGCTCGGCGCGCGTCGCGGACGCCGAGCGCATGCAGAAGAGCCTCGCGGGCAAGGACGTCGGCAAGGGCCAGGCGTTCGCGACGGCGGAGGCCGAGCTCCGGCTCGCGAAGGAAGCGAACGCGCAGGGCGATGCCCTCGGCGCCGAGCTCCATGCCGAGCGCGCGATCGCGTCGTACAACCACGCGATCGTGCTCGCGCGGCTCGCGCGCGCGACGGAAGAAGAAGCGTCGGCGCGCGAAGCGCTCGCGAAAGCCTCCGAGCAGCTCGCGCGCTACGCGACGCAGCGGCGCGCGATGGACCGCGAGGCGGAGGACCTCGACAAGCAGCTCAAGATCGCGCGTGAGGCCCAGCTCCCGGCCGCGAGCGGACCGGCCGAGCCGGAGCGCGAGCGGGCGCGGTTCGTCGCGGCGCAGACGCTCGTCACGCAGGCGCGCCTCCTCTGCAGCGCGGCGCGGCTCGTGTCGACCGACGCGCCCGGGCTCGCCGAGTCGGAGGCGACGGTGAGCGATCTCGAGAAGCGGCTCGAAGGCGACAAGCCGCGAGGCCCGGTGCCGATCGACGCGGTCGCGCGCGCGCGGGCGGCGTGCCTGACGGCGCTGACGAAGGCGCGACGGGCGACGAGCACCGGCGCGGACGCGACCGATGCGCTGCTCGCCGAGCTCTCGCAGAGCTTCTCGGCGCCGCCGGCGGCGGGCGCGACGGCGACGAGCGCGGCGAAGCGCGAGCCGCCGGCGACGGCGCGCGACGAGCGCGGCGTGGTCGTGACGCTGCGGGGCGCGTGGAAGGGCGAGGACCTCACGCCCGATGCGGCGGCGTCGCTCGAGGCGCTCGGCCGCGTCGCGGCCGCGCACCCGACGTTCGGCGTGCAGCTCGTCCTCCATGACGCGCAGACGCCGAGCGCCGCCGAAGCGGCCGCGGACAAGAAGCGCCTCGCCGCCGCGTGCGCTGCACTGACGAAGGCGGGCGCGGCGGCGGCGAAGGTGACGACGCTGCACGCGGGCGCGCGGGCGCCGCTGGTCGATCCGGCCGACGCGAAGCGGCGCGAGCAGAACGCGCGGCTCGAGGTGGTGTTCGTCACGCCGTGAGCTAGGCGGAGCCCTCGGGGGCGGCCAGCTTGTAGCCGTAGCCGTACACCGTGAGGATGTGCACCGGCTTGTCCGGGCTCTTCTCGATCTTCTTCCGCAGCTTCACGATGAAGTTGTCGACGGTGCGGTTCGTCGGGCCGGCCTCGAGGCCCCAGATCTTCTGGAGGATCTCCTCGCGGCTCACCGGCTGGCCGATGCGCTCGACGAGGAGCCGGAGGAGCTCGACCTCGTAGAACGAGAGCGCGTGCTCGGTGCCGAGCGCCTTCAGGGTGTGGGCCGAGAAGTTCACCTTCGCGTCGCCGATCTCGACGACCTCCGGCGCTCCGGCCGGACGCGCCGCACGCCGCAAGATGGCGCGCATGCGCGCGATGAGCTCGTTCACGCTGAAGGGCTTCGTGACGTAGTCGTCGGCGCCCGCATCGAGGCCGCGGATCTTGTCGGTCTCCTGCGAGCGCGCCGTCAGCATGATGATCGGCACGAACGGGCTCCACCGCCGGAGCTCCTCGCAGACGGCATAGCCGTTCACGTCGGGCAGCATCAGGTCGAGGATCACCGCGTCGGGGTTCTCGTTCCGCGCGAGCTGGACGCCGTCCTTCCCCTTCCCCGACGCGAGGACGGAGAACCCCTCGAACTCGAGCGCATCGCGGAGCCCCATCACGATGTGGGGCTCGTCTTCGATGATGAGGATCGTCTTCTTGGGACCAGCCAT
>JBDHVE010000090.1:0-36138 GCA_039809485.1 Polyangiaceae bacterium
CACGACGTGCGGGCTCGCCTCGGCCGTCCACGTCTCGGCTCCCGCGATGTCCCCCTCCTCGTGGATGGTCGGCCCCGTGGTCTTCGCGCTCGGGTCCTTCGCGGGGCACGTCCCCGAGGTCGCCGCGTCGGGGGAGGTCGTCCCCGCGTCTCCGGTCCCGCTCGGCGGCGTCGGGCCGTTGGTGGTCGTCACCTCGCAGGCGATGGCAAGCGCGGCCGTAGCACCGAGGCCGACGATGAAAGCAGTCGAGAAGCGAGCGGTCATGACAGTGTCCTCCCGGTTCCCCCCAAGAGGCTCGGCAGACGATCTGCCCGAGCATCTCTTCCGTATGGTCCCCGCGTCTCGATCGCCATGACGCATCTGCACCATGCCGAGGATGCATTTCGTTAGAATCCCCGCCGCGCATGGCCGTAGCAGTGGCGCTCTCGGTCGCCGGCCCCTCGGCCGCCGACATCTCCTCCTTCCTCCTCGACCTCCACGAGCGCTCGAACGAGCTCGGGTACCGCGAGCTGCAGCAGTTCGCGCTGAAGCGGCTCAGCGAGCTGGTCCCCTTCGACTCGGGCCTCCTCGCGATCGGCACGATTCGCGAGGGGACGCCGCACGGTCACGACGTCGTGCTCCACGAGCGCGGCTGGGACTTCATGGAGAGCTGGGAGGCGGTGAAGCACGAGGACCGGGTCGCCCTCTGGGCGTTCACCCATCCCGGCGAGACAGGCAACTTCGACGTCGAAGGGCCCATCTTCGACGGCTGCGAAAAGGCGCGTGCACACTGCAAGGCATGGGGGATCGCCCACGTCATGTGCACGTCGATGATCTCGACGCACGCCGGTCTCTACTGGGTCGTTTCCGTGTACCGCTCGGATCCCGATAAGCCGTTCTCGGAGACGGAGCGCACGGCGATGCAGCTCGTCGTCCCGCATCTCTTCGCGGCGGCGCGACGCGCGCGGATCGGTCAGCTCCGCGCGCGCACCCACGTCTCGGACGGGCACGGCGAAGCCGCGGCGATCGTGAACCCGGAAGGGATCGTCCTCGAGGCGGAGCCCGCGTTCGCCGATCTCGTCGCGCAGGGCTGGGCGGGTTGGCAAGGCCCACTGCTTCCGGCGGAAGTCGTCTCCGAGCTCGGCGCGGCCGAGTCGCGCGTCGTCCGCGGAAGAGTCGTCGTCCGCGCCCATCCGGCGGACGGGCTCTTCCTCCTCCACGTCCGACGCGCCGTCGCGGCCGATCAGCTCACGTCGCGCGAACGCGAGATCGCCGAGGCTTTCACGTCCGGCGACACGTTCCGCGAGCTCGCTTCGCGCTTCGGGGTGTCGCCGAACACGGTCCGGCGCCACCTCGCGAACATCTACGAGAAGCTCGGGATCTCCAGCAAGGTGGAGCTCGAACGCATGCTCCGCGTGTCATGACGACCGAAGCGCATCCGACGACCGCCGAGGTCTCCACGTTCCTCCTCGAGCTCCACGAGCGCTCGAACGAGCTGACCCATCACGAGCTGCAGCAGCTCGCGCTCCGGCGCTTCTCCGAGATCATCCCGTTCGACTCGGGTCTCCTCGCGATGGGGACGATCCAGAACGGCGTCCCATTCGGCCACGACGTCGTCGTCCACGACTGCTCGATGGAGCTGATGGCGAGCTGGGACGCGGTGAAGGACGAGGACCGCGTCGCGCTCTGGGCGTTCACCCAACCCGGGAAGACCGGCAACTTCGCCGTCGAAGGCGGGATCTTCGAGGGCTGCGAACGGATCCTCGACCACTGCCGCCGGTTCCGCCTCGCGCACGTGCTCTGCACCTGCATGATTGCGCCGGACACCGGGCTCTACTGGGTCATGTCGGTCTATCGTTCCGACCCTGCGAAGCCGTTTCGTGAAGAGGAACGCGCGGCGACCGAGATGCTCGTCCCCCACATCTTCTCCGCGTCGCGAAGGGCGCGGCTCATGCAGCTCCGTACCCGCGCCAAGATCGAGGCGGCGGACGGCCCGCAGGCGATCGCGAACGAGGTCGGCCTCGTGCTCGAAGCAGAGCCCGGCTTTGCCGAGCTGCTCCGCCTCGGGTTCCCGAGCTGGACCGGGCCGATGCTGCCGCCCGAGGTGGCGACCGAGCTCGGAGCGCGCGCACCAGTGCGTGTGAAGACGTCGAACCTCGTCGTCCGCGCCGAGCCGGTCAACGGGACGTTCCTCGTCCACGCGCGGCGGATGCTCGCCGCTGACGCGCTCACGTCACGCGAGCGCGAGATCGCCGAGGCCTTCGCGCTCGGCGAGACGCACAAGGAGCTCGCGGCCCGCTTCGAGGTCGCGCCGAACACGGTCCGGAGGCACCTCGCGAACATCTACGAGAAGCTCGGCGTCTCGAGCAAAGCGGAGCTCGAGCGCATGCTGCGCACGACATGAGGAGACTCTGCGCTCCGTGGCGCAGCGACTCACGCGTCAGCGCGTGCGTCCGCGCGAGGAAGCGTTCACGGCGAGGCGCATGAGGAAGACCGCGACGGCGAGGATGGCGGCGAGCGCGAAGGCGTAGCCGATCATCCCCGTCGATTCCTTGCACCCTGCGAGCGCGACCGCGAGGAGCACCACCGGCGAGGGGAAGAGACGGGAGGACATGGTGTGTCCGTCATTCACGACTCGCGCCACGTGCCGGCGGAGCTCGACGCAGCTAGAGGTCCGCCGCGCCGTGGTCCCAGTAGACGACGGCGCCGTCCCGCGCCGTGACGAACCGCACGCTCATGTCCTGCGAGACGACGACGGCGAGCGCGCCCGGGACCGCGGCGCAGAGCCGGAAGGCCGAACGATGGCGCGTGCCGACCCGATCGACGCGCTCGACCTCGTACGCCTCCCCCTCGACGTCGAGCGCGCGACGCACTTCACGCACGTTCGGGAGGTCGCCCGCGATCTCCGCGCCGAAGCCGAGGATCTCGAAGCGCTTCGTGAGGACGACCGCGCCGTCGACGTCTGCGAGCGCCGCGATGAGATGACCGAGCTCGAAGAGCGCCTCCTCGAGCTCGGAGCTGCCGTCGCGGCGACCCTCCTGCTTCGCCGCGAGCAGGGCGAGGACGAGGCGGCGGAAGTGGCGGCGGCCGTCGCCATCCGCGAGCGCGTACTTCGTGTGGAGGAAACGCTCGGCCGTGCACCTCGGAGGCAGGATGAGGACGGTGCCGCCGTGGTGCACGGCGCGGATCGCGGAGACGATCCGTTTCAGCATCTGCTGCGCCGTGAGCCCCGTCAGCTCCGCCGCGGCAGGCGCTTCGAGCGTGCCGCCGCCGTCACGATGCGCGCTCGCGACCTCCGCGCGCTCGGCGGCGAAGACGCGCGGCATCCATCGCGACGTGAAGACGTCGAGCGTGAAGTCGGTGAGCGCGCCGCCGCGGAGCTCCGCGACCGGCTGCGAGCCGCAGCTCACGGCGACGTGTCCCGGGCGCGCGACGCGGACGACGAGCGCGGCAGGCATCGGAGGCTCCTTCGCGCGTCCACCGTAGGCGGTCTGGAGCCAGCGCGGGCCGCTCTGCACGATCCCCCAGGTCGAGAGCGTGCCGCTCGTCTCGTCGATCGCCACGAGCGCGCGGTGGTACTTGGCCGCCGGCGAGAGCCTCCGCAGCTCGTGCTCGTCGAAGCCGCGTCGCTCCTCGAATGGCAGCGCGAGCAGCTCGGCAGGAGGACCTGCGCTCGTCGAGAACGCCGAAGGCGGCGCTACGACGAGACGGAACGTGACCGGGCGCTCCTCGTCGCGGAGGAACGACGCGTGGTACGCGGTGTCGAGGATCGCTTCGAGCGCCGCGGGGAGCGGCGAGCAGTCCTGCGGCCAGAGCGCGCGAACGCGCTTCGCGAGGTCCCGCGGGTACGCACGTACGCTGTCGCTCGAGGATGCGTCCGACACGCCCGAAGCGTAGCGCGCTACTCCGTCCGCTGGATCACGTGGAAGCCGAAGTCGGTCTCGACGACGTGGCTCGTCTCGCCGGGCCCGAGCTCGAACGCGGCATCTGCGAACGGCGGAACGACGTCGCTGCGGGCGATCGAGCCGATCGACCCTTCGCGCGACGCCGCCCCCGGCTCCTCGCTGTACGCGCTCACGACTTCGGCGAAGCTCGTCCCCGCTTCCAGCTTCGTCCGCGCTTCCTCGGCGCGGAGGCACGCTTCCTCCCGCGTGCGCGTGACGGAGGCCGCGGCCTTCTTCGCGCCCGCGTACTTCACGAGGACGTGCTTGACGGAGATCTTCGCCGGCTCCCCTTGCCTACGCTCGCGCTTCGCGCCCGCGACGGCGAGGCAGCGCTCGGCGGGCGAGCCCGCGGTCGGAGCGGACGGAGCCGACGGCGGCGCCGGTGTCGACGCGCCGCCACACCCCACGACGCAGAGCGCGACGACGACGAGCGCCCTCACGGGTACACGCAGCGCGCGCCGAGCGCGTAGTAGCCGTTCGGAACGTCGCTCCGGTCGTTCGGCGTCCGCCAGTCGCCGCCGTTGTTCATCGTGCCCTGGTGGTTCTCGAAGGAGTAGTTCCAGGCGAAGTTGTACTCCTTGTCGCTCGTCCAATAGAGGACGTTGCCGGCGATCTCGATCCCGTTCTTGTTCCAGCCCCTCCAGAAGCGGCCGGGCGGCGAGAGCCACCACGTGATGCGGTTCTTCGCGACGCCCACGGCCGGCGGTCCGTTGCCCGGGAAGCCGTAGTTGTAGACGTGGTTCAAGCGCTCGTCCTGCGCCGTCGCGACGTACGCGCCCGTGTACGGGCTGCCGGGGTAGAGCCACGGGTACGTCGTCGTGTTGCCGTTCGTGAAGACGTTCCGCAGCTCGGCCACCGTCGCGAGTCGTCCGCCATCCCACGCGCAGAACGCGGTGACGAGGTGCCAGCCGACGCAGTTGAGGACCTTCGTGTCGAGGACCGCCTGCGAGTACAGCTGCTCGGCCTGGTTCGTCGACACCCAGTAGGTGTGCCCGTTGAAGTTGTCGTAGCCGCACGAGCGCTTCGAGTGCGGGCTCTCCGCCGTGATGTTCGGATCGTTCGGCGCGCCGTTCCAGTACGGCCCGAGCATGATCTCCGCTTCCGCGACGTTGCTCGGGACGAGCACGTCCCACGACGAGCTCCAGCCCGGCGGCTTGGTCGCCGCGTTCTGGACCCAGCCGCGCACGTTGCCGCCGAGGCGGTCGATGAACGCGCGCATGCGGCCGGCCGTGATCGCGAAACGGTTCATCTTGGCGGCGCTGCCGTCGATCGGAGCGACGTCGCAGCAGCTCTCGAGGGCGACGTCGGCGCCGCCGAAATCGCGATCGTCACGGCCGCACGTGTAGCCGCCCTCGTTCTTCACGCAGCTCTTGAACGGGACGCACTTGCCCGCCTTCGGCCCCGAGATCGCGCACGCGCCCGACGCGCAGTCGCCATGGGTGGTGCAGGTCAGATCGTTTCCGCACGCCGGCGCGTTCGTCGGCGCGCCGCCACCACAGTCGACGTCGCTCTCGGTGCCGTTCTTGAGGCCGTCACTGCTCGTCGCGGCCGCGCACTTGTTGTTCGTGCAGAGCACGTTGTTGCAGTCGGTCGCGTCGCCGCACGACTCGCCCGTGTTGCAGCGGCGTGCGTTGGTCGGCGCGCCGCCTCCGCAGTCCACGTCGGTCTCGGTCCCGTTCTTCACGCCGTCGGCGCCGCTCGGCGCGGCGCACGTGCCGCCCTGACACGAGAGGCTCTCGCAGTCTCCGCCGGCCCCGCACTTCTTCCCGTCGGCGCAGCGTGGCGCGTTCGTCGGCTCGCCGCCGCCGCAGTCGACGTCGCTCTCGGTCCCGTTCTTGATCGCGTCGGTGCTCGTCGCCGGCTGGCAGGTGCCGCCGCCGCACGAGAGACTCTTGCAGTCTGCACCGGCCGCGCAGGCCTTCCCGTCGGCGCACCGCGGCGCGGCGTCGGGGGGACCTCCGCAGTCCACGTCCGTCTCGCCGCCGTTCCTCACGCCGTCGGCGGCGCTGCCAGGGAAGCACTTGCGATCGATGCAGAGCCCCGACTCGCAGTCGACGCCGTCCTTGCACAGCTCGCCGTTCGCGCACGGCGGGCTCGCGCAGCGCTCGGGCTCGGGGACGCTGCCGTCCACGCCGGGCGTCGAGCCGCTCGACGAGGAGCTCGAGCCGCCCGAGGAGCTGCCGGTCGTCGACGTCCCGCCATCGGCTTCCCCGGCACCGACGTCGACGTCGGACCCGGGCGAGCACGCTGCCCACGACACGAGGGCGAGGGACGCGACGCCGAAGACACGCAAGGCACGGAGCATGGCTTCGAAGACTACGGCTGGGCCCGTCCCCGGGCGAGGCCGACGAACGGACGACACGACCCCCGGCATCACCGGTGTCCTGGATCGCGAGCGTGATCCACCAACCCACCGGGAGGGACATCGCGACGCCAAGAAGTTCAATGATCCCGGAGCTTCGAAGCGAAGCTCACACAGGCACACGGAGTGCGTACAGGTTGAGCATGGCCGCGACCGCAAGCTTCATCGCGCGAACGACCGCTCCGGAGAGCTCGACGTTCCTCTCCACGACCCTCGCGAACGTCCTCGTGCTCCTCGTCCTCCCGCCGGTCGGCATCCTGGGTCTCTGGCACGCCGTGCTCGCCCTCGCCGCGCGTCGGCGCGGAGACCGGACGACGGCGACGCGAAGGCTCGAGTCGGCCAGCACGATCGCCGCGGTCTCGCTCTACGGCGCGCTCGCCGTCTACGCGTTCGGTGCCGCGATGCTCCTCTTCCTCGTGTGAAGCCCGCACTGCGCATCCACGCGACCGACCTCTGGACGTACCGCATCGTCGACGGAGGCGGCGCCGAGCGCGAGCCGCTCGCGCGACTCGGACGGGAGAAGAACAGCGGCCACGTCCACGGCGCGCTCCGGATCGAGATCGGCGGACGGACCGTTCCGCATCTCGGCTACGAGGGCCCCGACGACGTCTGCTTGAACACGTGGGTCGTCGAGCTGTGCAACGTCGTGCGCGCGCTCTCCGCGGAGGGCGTCGCGTATGCGTTCGGCGAAGGCGAGCAGGCGGATCCGCCGTTCCGGTTCGCGCGCATCGGCGACGAGGTCGCCTTCTCGATCCTGTCCACCGCGGACGGCACGGAGCCCGACCCCGGATGGCAGGACGTGCGGTTCCCGTACGCCGAGCTCCGCCCGGCGGTCGCGCGTTTCCTCGAGGAGCTCCGCGACGAGCTCCGTCGCGAAGCGCCGACGTGGCAGACGTGGTGGCCGCGTGACGCGAGCCTTTCCGACGTGTAGCGCGCCGGACGAACGACCGCGCCCGCGCCGTGCTCATGGTGTTCCGCTCCGAGAGACGGAAGGGCGGCTCCTCTGGTACCAACACGGCATGCGCATGCGTTCACTCTTCCACGGCTCGCTCTTCGCTCTCGCGTCCCTCGCACCGCTCGCGGCGTGCGACGGGGAGACCGACGGCGGCACCGCGACCTTCGACGCTTCGTCCCCGACGTCGTTCGATGCGTCGCCGACGCCGACCGGAGACGCCGCGCCGGCGCGGGAGGACGCCGCCCAGCCGCTCGCCGACGCGGCGACGCCGGATGCGAAGGAGGCGGGCCCGTCCTCGGGCGCGCTGCAGTTCGACGGCACCGACGACGTCGTCGAGCTCCCCGCCGCCGCCGGCGGCGCGAGCGAGACGGCGATGAGCGTCGAGCTCTGGTTCGCGACGACGAAGCCGACGGGAACGATGTTCGAGGTCTACGCTGGAGGCTCGGCCGATCGCTTTCTCACGATCGATGCCGGGAAGGTCTGCTGGTACGTCTACGGCTCTCCGGTCCGACGCATCTGCACGCCGAACGCCGGCTACGACGACGGCAAGTGGCATCACGTGGCGGGCACGCTCGGCGCCGTGAGCGGGATGAAGCTCTACGTCGACGGTGCGAACGTCGCGTCGGCCGCGACCCCGACCTCGTCGAACTTCACGACCGACTCGAATTTCCGTCTCGGCTACGGGCACACCGACTTCAACTCGGCGCTCGTCTACTTCGGCGGCAAGATCGACGAAGTGCGCCTCTGGAGCGTGGAGCGCACGGAAGCGGAGATCGTCGCGAGCTCGCCGTCGACCGTGCCCGCCGACACCGCCGGCCTCCAGGGCTACTGGAAGCTCGACGAGACGGGCACGACGACGACGGCGAAGGACGCCGTCACGAACGGCCACGACGGCATGCTCGTGAACTTCACGACCGCACCGTCGCCATGGGTGCCGGGCGCGTTCTGACACGACGACGCCCGCCGTCCGCGCAAGGCGGAGGCGGGCGTTCGGTTCGCGCCGAGCGCGACTAGTTCCGGAGCGGCTTGTTGTTCATCAGCATGTACTGCATGCGCTCCTGGCTCTTCGGCTCGCCGCAGAGCGAGAGGAACGCTTCGCGCTCGAGGTCGAGGATGTCGTCCTCGGTCACGTCGCGCGAGGCGCCCGCGATGCCGCCGCAGAGCACGTTCGCGAGCTTGCGCGCGATCTTCGCGTCGTGCTCGCTCGCGTAGCCGCCGGCGACGAGCGTGTCGACCATCATTCCGAGCGTGGCGATCCCGCTCTCGCCCGGGAGCTTGAACGCGCGCGGCGTGGGCGCGTGGTAGCCTGCCTCGGCCATGCCGATCGCGCGGTTCTTCGCGTCGACGATCTGGCGCGCCTTGTCGAACGAGATGCCGTCCGTCCGGCGGAAGTAGCCGAGCGCCTTCGCCTCCTCCGCGCTGGTCGCGACCTTCGCGAGGGCGATGTTCTTGAACACCTGCGTGACGTACGCGTAGGTGTCCGCGGCGACGCCCTCCGGAATCGTCTCGAGCGCGCGCCAGAGCATGTTCAGCGTGCCGGCGCCGCCCGGGATGAGGCCGACCGCGACCTCGACGAGGCCGGAGTACGTCTCGGCCGCCGCCTGCACCGCGTCGCCGCCGAAGCACAGCTCGAGGCCGCCGCCGAGGGTCATGCCGTAGGGGCAGACGACGACCGGCACCGACGCGTACTTCATCCGCTGCGTCGCGTACTGGTAGCCCTTGATCATCTCGCGGAGCTGGTCCCACTGACCCGCGCCCGCCGCCATGACGACGCCGAACAGGTTCGCGCCGACGCAGAAGTGCTCGCCTTCGTTCGCGACGACCATCGCGCGGAAATCGGTCTCCGCCTTCGCCGTCGCCTCGTGGATCATCGAGATGACGTCGGGGTCGATGCTGTTCGCCTTGGTCTTGAAGGTGAGGCCGAGGACGCCGTCGCCGAGGTCCCACGCCTCCGCTCCCGCGTTCTTGAGGACGGGCGCCTTGCCGTTCTTCGCGCGGAGCTCGCCGAGCGTCGCGTAGCGCGCGTCCTTCGCGCGCGTGACGTACTCGCCCTTCACGAGGTCGAAGACGCGGTCGCCGTCGTAGAACGACTTCGCGCCGCTCGCCTTCATCTTCTTGATCGCGTCGGGCAGCTTGTAGCCGGCCTTCTCGATCGCGTCCGCCGTCTCGGCGAAGCCGAGCGCGTCCCAGGCCTCGAAGGGACCGAGCTCCCAGTTGTAGCCCCACTTCATCGCGTCATCGATCGCGACGACCGAGTCGGCGATCTCCGGGATCCGACGCGCCGAGTACGCGAGGCTCCGGTAGAGGACCTTGCGGGCGAAGTCGCCGGCCTTGCCCTGATCGGCGACGAGCTTCTTCACGCGCTCGCGCGGGTCCTCGACCTTCGCGAGGCCCTTCGTCGTGTTCTTGATCCCCTCGTCGCCGCCCTTCGGCCGGTACTCGAGCGTCTTCGGATCGAGCGTGAGGATGTCCTTCTTGCTCGCGCCCTTCTTGTAGAAGCCCTGCTTCGTCTTGTCGCCGAGCAGCTTCTTCTCGAGCATCGACCGGATGTAGTCCGGCACCTTGAAGACGTCGCGGTCCTCGTCGTTCGTGAGCGAGTTGAAACAGTTCTCCGCGACGTGCGCGAAGGTGTCGAGGCCGACGAGGTCCGCGGTGCGGAAGCTCGCGCTCTTCGGGTGCGCCATCGGCGTGCCCGTGATGTTGTCGACGTCCTCGGGCGAAAGGCCGTCTTCGAGCATCTGGTGGATCGTCGCCATCATCGCGTGGGCGCCGATGCGGTTACCGACGAAGTTGGGCGTGTCCTTGCCCATGACGACGCCCTTGCCGAGCACGTCCTGCGCGAAGGAGACGCAACGGTCGAGCGTGCCCTTGTCCGTCTCCGGACCGACCACGATCTCGAGCAGCTTCATGTAGCGAACGGGGTTGAAGAAGTGGAGGACGAGGAAGTTCTTCCGGAACTGCTCGCTCCTGCCCTTCATCATCTCCGAGATGCGGAGGCCGGACGTGTTCGAGGCCACGATGCAGTGCGCGGGCACGACCTTCTCGAGCTTCTCGAAGAGCGCCTGCTTCGGCTCGAGCTTCTCGATGACGGCCTCGACGACGAGGTCGACGTCCTTCAGCTTCTCGAGGTCGTCCTCGACGTTGCCCGTCTTCACGAGCCGCGCGTTCGACGGGTGGAAGAAGGCGGCGGGGCGCGCCTTGAGCGCCTTCTCGAGACCGCCCGTCGCGAACGCGCTCCGCTTCGCGGGATCCTTCTTGTCCGCATCCGACAGGTTCGGCGGGACGATGTCGAGGAGGAGGACCTCGAGCCCGGCGTTGGCGAAGTGGGCGGCGATACCGCTGCCCATGACTCCGGCTCCGATGACGGCGGTGCGACGGATCGGCTTCTTCATGGCGTTCTTTCCGATGCTCTCTTCCGCGAGCAGGTCGCTGGTGCGGCCTGCCCGGTGGGGATGGGGGCGCCGATCAGACGCCATTTCGGGCCGAGAGCGCAAGCGTCGAGGCTCGCCCGCGCTAGCTTCCCGCGAGGCCCTGGGCGGCGGTCACGATGCCGCCCACGACGGCCGACGCGATCAGGCCCACGAGCCACGTGGTCGCGAGCGCCGCGCCGGTTCCCCGCACCCGCGCGAGAATACGCGGCGCGACGAGCACCCAGGCCGCAGGCACGACGCCGAGCACGGCCGCACGGACGAGGCCGTGGACGGGATCGGCGAGGAGCAGACGCTCGACGAACGCGCGCGGACCGAGCCCGCCGAGGAGGAGCGTGACCACGCTCGCGCTCGCGATGGCGACGAGCGTGACGGGCACGGCCGCGAGCAGCGGGAAGACGGCCGCCCGCGCCACGAGACCGCGCGATCGCGCCATGCCTGCACGCAACCACGTCGTGACGTGCAGGCACGCGACGACCGACGCGGCGTGCGCGCCCACCATCCGCACGAGCGAGAGGCCGGCGACGAGCGGGACGAGGTGCGTCGAATCGAACCGCGCGAGCCCCGACCACGGCTGGGCGACGCTCGCGACGCCCGCCAGGACGGCGAGCGCCACCGAGACGGCCCAGGTCAGTGCGCGTTCGCGCTTCGCGCTCGCCATGGTGCCTTCGACGGCGCGTTCGTCGCAGCTTTTTCGCTCCACTCCTCACGATAGCGACGCGGCAACGGGAAGCCGCACCCGAGCTCGCACGGGGCGCGCGGCGTCTCCGTCGCGAGCTTCACGGCGTGAACTCTTCGCCGCCGGCAGGAGGCGGCGTGGTCGACGCCGGGGCTGCCGGCTTCGACTCGGCGGCCTTCGGCTCCGCGGGCTTCGGGCGCGGCTTGTCGCTCCGCTTCTCCTCGCGCTCGCGGCGCTCGCGTTCGCGCTTCCGCGCGTCCCGCTCCGCCTCTTCCTTCTTCTTCTCGGCCTCTTCGCGCTTCCTCTCGGCCTTCGCCTCCTCCTCCTTCTTCTTCTCGGGATTCGGAGCGAGCGCGTCGCCCTTCGACACGTCGAAGTTGGGCGGCGTCTTGGGGTCACAGCCCTGGCCGAAGCCGGTCGCGTCGAACTCGGTCTCGAAGCTGCCGGTCTTACTCGTCTTGCCGTCGGACTTCGCCTCGGCCTCGATCCGGAGCTTGTGCTTGCCGGCGCGCGACGGCGAGCAGTAGCTGAGGAGGTAGTAGCTCTTCGTCGACGCTTCGATCTTCTGCGCGATGTCGTCGAACGCCTTGAGCATGGCGTCCTTGTCCTCCGCCTTCGCGGTGCCGCTCTTGCCGACGCGCTTCAGCTCGGACTCCTTCATCTCCGCGCCGAGCCCGATCGCGAAGACCTCGTACTTCGTCTCGTCGATCGCCTTCTCGAGATCGTCCTTCGAGACGCGGGCGGCGCGATCGCTTCCGTCGGTGAACACGACGAGCGTGCCGAAGCGCGTCGGGTGCTCGGCGTGCGCGAGCGCCTGATCGAGCTCGGCAATCCCCTTCACGACGGCGCCGTTCAGGTCGGTGCTGGGGTCGTCCGGCTTGTACCCCTTGAGCGATCGAACCGCACCGGCAGCTCCGCCCGGCGACGTGAACGGCGCGATCGGGTGGAGCTTCCCGCACCCGTCGAACGCGTAGACGCCGACCCGCTGGGTCTTCTCGACCCGGCTCGCGAACGCGGACGCCGCGTCGACGACCGAGTCCACGGCGCCCGACTCCGCGACGCTGCCGCTCATGTCGACGAGCAGCATCGTGTAGTGCGAGGCGGCGACCTCGGGGTTCAGGATGACCTGCTTGCTCTCGAACTGCGAGACGAGCTGGCCGTCCTCGTAGATCTTGAACTGCTCGGCGGCGAGGCCACCGACGGGCTCCCCACCGCTCGTCTGAACCTTGAAGTACGCCGCGACGTTGCTCGGGCGCGTCTGCGCGTTCTTGATCGGCGTGAGCTTGAGACCACCACCGCCGCAAGCCACGGCGAGCGCGGCCACGGCGGCGGTTCCGAAATGACGGAAGGACGTCATGCGCGGACCACTCTACCTGGTCCGCGCGCGCTTCGTGAAACGCCCGTTACTTCTTCTCGGCGGACAAGGTGCGGCTGCTCTCACCCGGGTCGACTTCGAACGTCACCTTCGCACCATCGAAACGCGTGATCCGCACGTGGTCGAACATGTGACCACGGTCGAGCACGACCAGACCGTGGCCGCCGGCTCCGTCCGGGGCGCCGGCGACGAAGTACCTGCCGTCGTCCTTCTTGCGCCGCGACTTCTTCCCGGGCTCGACGCGATCCTCGACGTAGCTCTTCGCCGCTCCGCGGAACGTGAGCATGTGCACGTACTCGGTGCCGACGTAGAGGTTCGTGCCGTCGAGGCGCGGGTGGAAGCCTTCCTTGTCGGCGCGCGTGGTGACGGTCCACTCGCCGTCGAGATCGCTCTCCTTCACCGTGTGCGGCTTCGCGAAGAGACCGACGACGTCGAGCGTGCCGAAGATGCGACGGTTCGGGACGATCGTGCCTTCGACCTTCGCCTTGGTTCCCGTCGTCGTCAGTGTCATCGCGATCGGCGCGGACGGACGGCCTTCGCCGGTCGGCTGGAGGACGAGGCCCTTCGACGTCGCCTTCCACGTTCCTTCGACGTGCGTGTCGCCGGTGCGTCCGTCGCTCCAGCTCGCAGGGCACGAGTAGCCCGCGTAGACGTCGCAGCCGTACTCGCCTTCGAGCAGCATGTGGAACGTCTTGTCGGGGCGGAGGAGCAGCTGTGAGATCTCACCCTTCGCGGTGTCGGGATGCCAGTGCTGGTACGCACCGGCGAGCTGCGCGGTCGTGAGCGCGTCCTCCTGGGCGTCGACGTCCGCCTCGTCCGCATCGGCGGCGCAGCCGCCGAGCGAGACAGCGAGTGCGAGAGCGACGAAGCGGAGCGCATGCGGACGAACGAGCATGCGCGCGGTGTAGCGGCTTCCGCCCGGTGCGCAACCACAAACGCACACATGTCGTACCCGTCCCCTCGGACGGGCTCGACTCGCTCCACGATCTCGCGGCTCTACGTCAGGCGAGCGGCGAGCGGAGCCACGCGAGCGTGCGGGCGAGGACGCCCGCCTTCTTCCGTGCCGTCGCGTAGACCGCCTGCGAGGCGGCGCCCATCGTCTGCAGATCGAGCGCCTCGAGCCCGACGCCGTGGCGCACGCGCTCGAGGATCTTCGCGCAGGTGTCCATGCCTTCGATCCCGACGCGCTTCGCGAACGCCATCGGCTGTTCGTCCCTCACCGGCGCGATGCCCGCGTCGCGGAGGCCGACGAGCATGCGATGCCAGTGGTTCGAGATCCGCTGATCGATCGTCTCGCGCCAGAACGGGCGCGCGAGGTGGCGGACCACGAGCGCCCTCCGCGTGATGCGTCCGACCACGAGCGCCGCGATCACGATCGCGGTCGCGACGAGCGTTCCGCGCCAGGGCGTCGGCGTCTCGCGGGGGGTGCTCGTGTCCGCCTTCTCCCCCGTGCCCGTGCCCGTGCCCGTGCCCGAAGAGCTCGTGCTGCTGACGTTGCCCGTCGGCGTCGCCGTCGTCGCAGTCGCCGCGATGCTCGGCGTCGCCTCCACCGCCTTCGGCTTCTCCGCCGCGACGGGGAACGTCTTCGTGTGCCCCGGGCCGTAGACTGTCCCGGTCGGCGTCGTGTCGCTCCCCGTCGGCTCGTAGAAGTCTCCGCTGCCGTACGCGGCGCCGGTGCCGTACGCGGCGCCCGTGCCATAGCCGCCCGAGCCGTACGTCGACGCCGTGCTCGATGCGGTCCCCCTCTCGCGACCGGGATCCCACTCGCCCTCGGCGGCGCCCGGCACGCCCGGCATCGCCGCCGCCTCGCGCATCCCGTCGGTGCACGGGACGCAGCTCTCGCCTTCCCACGAGCTCGCCTCGTCGCCTGCGAGCGCGGGAAGGAGGGGCAGGTACTCGCTGACGCGCGCCTTCCTCCGCTGCACGTGCTCCTCGGTCCCGCAGCACGGCGGGCCGTCGTGCGCGCCGAAGCGGGTGCGCACGTTCGCGCGCGACGACGTCGTCGTGCTCGCGACGTGCGAGAAGCTCTCGCCGATCTTCTCCTCCTGCCACAGCTTCGGCGCGACCCATGCCGTCAGCACGAGGGCGCAGGCCGCGACCAGCATCGTCGATGCCTGCTCCGCGAACGCGCGAGAGGGCGACGTGCGCAGCACGGTGCGCGACCGCGTCGTCGCCACGTTCGTCCCGAGCGCGTGCGTACGCCACAGCGCCGCGCGCCGCGTCTCGCGCGCACGGAGGAAGGCGACGAACAACGCGCCGAGGCCGACGACGAACGGGATCGCGGCGCGCCCGTCGAAGGCCTCCGCCGTCCCCTGCCCGTCGAGGATGACGACCATCCACAGCACCGCGGGATACCAGAACGCGACGAGCGAACCGCGCTCCGAGAGCGCGAGGTATCCACCGACCGCCGCCGGCGCGAACGCGACGAGCGCGTTCTCGACGAGCGCGCGATCGGCCGTCTCGAAGAGGTCGTAGAAGAGCGAAGCGAGCCAGAGCCCCGGTCCCATCGCCGCGATCCCGAGCACGGCGAGAGGCACCCATGCGCGGACGCGGAGGGCGGACAGGAGCTGACCGAACGCGACGCCCGCGAGCGTCCCGATCCAGAGCGGGCCGAGGACCTCCGGCAGGCGGTACCACTCGTACACCGGCGAGACCGCGCGGAGGACGGAGATGCCGACGAGCCCCGCGACGATCGCGAGCCAGTAGAGGAGCGCCGCCGTCGAGGTCGGTCTCGCCTCTGCCTTCATCGGATCCTCTCGAGGTGGATCGTGCCGTTCGGGCGCGGGAGCGCCGCCAGGCTGCCGACCGGCGGGCTCGCGATGTTCGTCCGCATCGCGAGGAGCGCGCGCCGGTGGTGCCAGCGCTTCTTCGCCAGCTCGGACGTGAAGCGGTTGCGATACGACCAGCGGTTGTCGCGCGAGCCGTTCGGGTGCGGGAAGACGACGGCGGCGGGCGCCGTCCACGGCACCTCGGCGAGGTCGGGCACGACGATGATCCAGCGAATCGCGTCGGATGCAGGAGGCGTGGCGAGGACGCCGCGCGAGACGACGAAGGTGGCTTCGTCGGTGAGGAGATCCTCGACGGGCATGCGACCCTGCCATCCGATCGTGGCTCCGAGGCGCTGGGCGGCGGACGAATCGCGACGGCCGAGATCGATCCGCTTCGCGATCACGCTTTCGCCCTGCGGGACGGCGGTGACCATGCTGACGCGCACGCCCTTCGCCGCGAGGGCACGGCCGACGCCGAGCCACACCGCGACGAGCGCGTCGAGCATCTCAGCGGGCGCGTCGCAGTCGAGCGCGAACGCTTCGGGGAAGTACGTGTCGAGCACGAGGCGCACGTGCGGCTTGTCGGGCGGGAGCTCGTCGGGGAGACGGACGACGAGCTCTCCCGCGGCGAGCGAGCGGACCCAGTGGATCCGCCGCACGTCGTCCCCCTGCTGGTACTCGCGCAGGTGGAAGTGCCCTTCCGTCGGGAGACGCGATGCCGTGCGCGGCGCGCGCGGGCCCTCACCGCGCTCGAGGAGCGGGACCGCTTGCTCGACGTCACGGACGCGCGGGAGGACGGTGAGCTTCGCGGCGGCGACCGCGACCGGCATCGACCGCGTGAGACCGAACGTGTCCTCGAGCCAGACGCGGAGGTGCTCGGCCTCGTGCTCGCCGCGGACGGCCGGTCCGACGTCGGCCTCGAGCACGACCTCGCCTCCCGACTCCGACGGCTCGAGCACGTGACGCGACGTCGCGAAGCGCGGACCGATCCGGCCTGTCGCGAAGAGGCGGAACCCGAGCGGCACGTGCGTCCCGTCGAAGCGGACCTCCTCGACGACGTTGTCGCCGGAGGCGACGACGTCCGGCGAGAAGCGCCGCGTGATCGTGGTCGCGGCACGAGAAGGGTCGACGCCGCGGACGACGAGGAGCGTGCGGACGACCGCGATGTGGAAGACGGCGGTGCCGAGGAGGCCGACGACGGCGAGGCTCGCGTAGCCGATCGTCGTGGCCCCCACGATCGCGAGCGCCGACGTCCACGCGAGCGCGGCGCCCGCACCGGTGAGGACGTCGATCTGTCCGAGGCGGTCGGGCGTGCCCTTCCGGTCGAACGTGAGCGCGGCTGCCCGGAACGCGAGCACGACGGCGAGCACGCCCCAGAGCGGACCGAGGGCGAGGCCGACCGTGCGCACGAGCTCGTGCGGGTGCTTCGCGGTGAACACGACGTACCAGGCGCCCCACGACGGGACCCACAGGGTCGCGAGGCGGAAGACGCGCTGGGCGCGAGCGCCGAAGCTCACCGCGGCGCTCCGCGCTGCGCCGCGACCATCCGGAGGCGATCCCTCACCTCCGGCGCCGAGACGCCGAGGCGATGGCGGAGGATGTCCGGCGCGACGTCGAGGAGGTCGTCGACGACCACGAACTCGCGCCCGGCGAGGATCGCGCGCGCCTGCGCGGCGCGCACCCACGCCAGCGTCGCGCGCGTGCTGACGGTGTGCCCCGCGAGCGAGCTCCGGCGGAGCGCGTCGACGTACGCGACGGCCGCACGCTTCACGTCCTGCGACGCGTGGATCATCGGGACCGTCCTCTGCCACTCGACGAACGCCTCGGCGGTGACGACGGGCGCGAGGACGGCTTCCTGCGGATGCGACTCCGCGAGATGGGTGTCGAGGACGCGGACCTCGTCCTCGAGGCTCGGGTAGCCGACCTCGATCATCATCATGAAGCGATCGATCTGCGCGGCCGGGAGCGGGTACGTGCCGTCGTGATCGATCGGGTTCATCGTCGCGAGGACCTGGAACGGATCGGCCATCCGGTGCGACGTGCCGTCGACGGTGACGGTGCGCTCTTCCATCACCTCGAGGAGCGCGGACTGCGTCTTCGGGGTCGCGCGGTTGATCTCGTCGGCGAGGAGGATGTTCGTGAAGACCGGACCGGGGCGGAAGACGAAGCGGCCTGCGTGCTGGTCGTAGATCGTCGCGCCTGTGACATCCATCGGCATGAGGTCGGGGGTGAGCTGCACGCGACCGAACTTCGTGCCGAGCGCGGCGGCGATCGTCTTGCAGAGCAGCGTCTTGCCGACGCCGGGCGCGTCGACGAGGAGGACGTGGCCGCGCGCTGCCATCGCGACGAGCACGCGCGTGACGACGTCGTTCTTGCCGATGACGACACGGTCGACGGCCCGGATGACCTCGACCATCTCGGCCTGCACGCGTGCGACGCGGGCGCGGAGCGGATCGACCGCTGGCGGTGCCCGGTGCGCCTGTGCATCCCGCGACCTGTAGATCTCCTGCTGGACCACGCCTTGCTCCTGCTGGACCACGGCCCCGCTCTGGTGACGAGGAAGCTCGCCGACAATCGCGCGGAAGGCGCGCTCTGTGACACCGCCCTGGATCGGCGGCGGCGGCTCGGCCGAGGGACGCATCCCGATTCTCCACAGGCCGCGGAACGCCTCCGCGACACGGAGGCGGAGCGGCTCGGTCCCGGCGACCTCGAAGAGCAGCTCCACGAGCGCCGGCCGGAGCGAGACCGGGACGAGCGGTGCCAGCTCCTCCGGCGTCGACGGCACGAAATCGCGATCGCCGAGCGGCGGGAGGACGAGCCGCGCGAGGGCGCGGTTCGCGTGCTCGATCAGCGGCAACGGCGGGGGGCCGGCGGCGACGAGCATCGTGGCGACGACCCGTCCGGCTTCGTGGGGATCGACGGTGATCGGCGAGGGTGCGACAGCGGCGCTCATCGAGGCGTTCGCGCTCACCAACAGGCTACGCGCGGCTCGAGAGGTTCATTCCTCTCGGCGCGCGATCCTTGGGTCCTCGCGCGAATCGCGCTCAAGAACCTTCGAGCATGCAGGCGCGGAGCGCTTTCTTCGCGCGATGGAGGAGGACGTCGACGTGCCCGCGGGAGATCCCGAGCTCCGAGGCCACGTCCTCGCCGGCTTTTTCCTCGAGCATCCGCATCGTCACGACCGAGCGCTGGGTGTCGCAGAGCCGGTCGACGCACGCACGGAGCCGGATGTGCTCCTCGGCGGCGACGAGGAGCGCATCCCCCGTCGCCTGGTCGGCCGCTTTCGGGTCCTCGGGGCCGAGGACGTCGAGGCTCGCGTGCGGCCGCGCGCGGTGGTGCCGGCGCCGGAGATTCCGCGCGGCGTTCCGGACGACCCCGCTGAGGAACGCAGGCCATTCGGCCGGCTCGGCCGGGAGCTCTCCCTTCTGCGCAAGCCGCAGCATCGTGCAGAGCGCCTCCTGGGCGCAGTCGACGGCGTCCTCGGGCGTGGCTCCCTCGCTCCGCGCGATGCGGACGAGCACGGCGCGCTCGGTGCGCGCGAGACCAGCGACGATGTCGAGCGGTTCCATGCGAAGAGAGAGGCTCCGGACGGACAGGTGTCGTCCTCGCCGAATCTTACGCCCGTAAGATCGCGCGTCGCGAGGACCTTCCCCCGCATGACCCAACATCGCTCCCACGCCGTCCTCGAGGTCGACGAAAGCCGCTTCGACGCCGAGGTCACCCGGTCCACCGCCCCCGTGCTCGTCGACTTCGCGACGCCTTGGTGCCAGCCCTGCCGCGTGCTCGAGCCCGTGCTCGAGAGCATTGCGCGCGAGCACGGCGACAAGGTGAAGGTCGTGCGCGTCGATGCCGACGCGAACCCGGACATCGCGACGCGCTTTCGCGTCCGCGGGTTCCCGACCGTGATCGCCGTCGTCGGCGGCGAGGAGCGCGGCCGTCACGTCGGCGTGACGAACGCCGCGACGCTCCTCGGCATGATCGCGCGAGGGTGACGCTTCACTTCGAGCGGAGCGCGATCGCTCCGGGCGTGCCCCACCGCGCCTGCGCCTCGGTCCCGGTGAGGTACGCGTCGTAGGCCGTCTCGTTCTTCAGGTGCCGCCGGAAGAACGACGTGAGGTAGGCGGACGCGATCGCGACGACCTCGTCACCCGGTCGCGTCCCGTCCTTGCAGAAGTTGCACGCGAATCCGCACTGGTCGACGTCGGCCACGAAGCTCATGTGGCCGGCGCCGTTGACCGTGACCTCGAGCGAAGGCGCAGGCGAGCTCGCGTAGAACGTCGTGTAGTTGTCGGCGGCCGGTGCGCAGGCCTGCCCCCCGAAGCCGGCCGTGCCGTCGAGCGTCTCGCCGAGGTACGCGCTCGGCACCTTGAACTGCGCGCTCGCGTCGCTGCCGTCCGGGCAGTTCGTCGCGCTGCACGGCAACGGCGGCTTCGAGTCCACGGGGTCCAGCGCGAGGAGCGCCTTGAAGCCCGTGTTCGCCGCGGCCGCGAGAACCGCCGCCTTCCCACCGCGGGAGTGACCCGAGACGCCCGCCCGCGCCGCGTCGATCTTCCCCGCGAGCATCGCGCCGGGCGAAGCGGCCCAGGCGAGCGCCGCTTCCAGGTTCTTCCCGTCGCGCGCCTGGTTTGTCGCCGCCTGCGAGAACGACACGAGCACGGTGACGATGCCGTGGGTCGCGAGGCGCGTCCCGTAGGGCGCGTACGCGGAGACGTCGACCTGGTAGCCGGGAGCGAAGAACACGACCGGGTACGGCCCGGCGGCCGGGCCGGCTGCGGGGTAGATCACGCGGAGGGTGAGGGCGTCGTTGTTCGCGCCGGACGGGACCGACGCGCTCGCTTCCGCCGCCGTGTACGGCCCCTCCTTCCTCGGATCGTCGGCCGACGTCGTGGCGGCGTCGTTGCCGCCGGAGCTGCTCGACGACGAGCTCGACGTGCTGCTCGACGTGGACGCCGCGCCGGTGTCTTCGTTGCCCGACGAGCTCGTCGCGCTCGTTCCCCCGTCGGTCTGCTCGGCCACGGCGGCGTCGCCCGAGCTGCTGCACGCCGCCGAGACGGCGACGGAGACTCCGACTGCGACGAGCGACGCGCGGTTTGTCAAGACGAACCTCCGAGGGCATGCCTCTACGGCAGAGCGGAGGTCGGCGCAAGCCGGGCGCTCACTTGCAGTATTCGCAAACCTTGTCGCACTCGTTGGACGAGGAGCACGGCGGGTCGTCCTCGCTCTCCGGCGGGTAGCAGCACGACTTGCCCTTGTTCGGCCCCTCGGTGCAACGGCCGTTCAAGCTCGCCGACGAGCACGTCTGCTCGGACGACTTCGAATCGTCCGAGCTCCGCGAGTCGTCCGAGCTCCGCGAGTCGTCCGAGCTCCGCGAGTCGTCGCCGTTCTTCGAGCTCTTCGAGGGCGTGGTCGAGGACTTGTCGGTCGAGGGCTGGTTGGTGTCGCTGCCGCTGCAAGCGACGAGGGCGAGGGCGGTCAGAATGGAGGACGCAGCGAGGAGGCTCGTGAGGTTCATGCCTCGGTGACGCGGCCCGACCGGGTCCGTAACACAGTTTTTTCCAGGCCTCCGTCCGCCGGCTGCGGGCGGCTCCTTGCACTACGGACGAGCTCACGCTAGGTTGTTGACTGGTTGAACCACTCAATCATTCTCCATGCTGGAGGCTCGAACGTGAGGAAGAGAAGGTTCGTGATCGTCGCCGCGCTGCTCGCCCTCGCGCAGCCGGCACGGGCGGAGAGCGCGCCACCTTCGCTGCGGACACCCGATGCGACCGTGCTCGCGCTCGACGCGGGGGAGCTCGTGCTCGACATCGGCGCGGCGCGCGGGGTGAAGGAGGGTCAGCGCGTCGAGCTGTGGCGACCGCTCAAGCTGAAACATCCCGTGACCGGGCAGGTCCTCGCCGATCGGTTCCGGATCGGCACCGTGCGGCTCGTGCAGGTCCAGGCGCACCTCTCCCTCGGACGGATCGAAGGCGAGCTCGCGCGCGCGCCCGCCGTCGGCGACACGATTCTCGTCCCCGAGGCGCCGAAGCCGGTTGCCCCTGCCCCGGCGGCCACGACGACCACGTCCGCCCAGCTCCCCGCCCCCGCCGGGCAGAAGGCCACGCCGTACGACGCGCCGACGAAGGAGACGCAGGTCGTGATCGAGGATCCGGAAGGACGCGCGCTCGCCGACCTCGTCGCGTCGCTGCACGGCCAGGGCCCCGCCGCGCGCGCCGACGCCTACGCCAAGTTCCTCGAGACCCATCCGAACAGCCGCTTCGCGGCTGCGCTCCGCGAGGAGATCGAAGCGCTCCGCCGGCTCGCGAAGCAGGTCGCCCCGTTCGAGCGCTCCGAGCCGGCGCTCTCCCGCCTGAAGCCCGGCACCGCGCAGGAGTACGCCGTGGAGCTCGATGCGCGTTTCACGGGCGCCGTCGTCCACGTCCGCCGTCGCGGCGCCACCGCGTATCGCTCGATCCCGATGAAATCGATCGGCGCGCGCTACTGGGCCGCCACCCTGCCGGGCGACGCGATCGGCGAGCCCGGGATGGAGTACTTCGCGGAAGGCGTGACCGCCGAGGGCCGCGCGGTCGAGATCATCGGCTCGGCGACCCAGCCGCGCGACGTCGTCGTCGATCCGCGGCCCGTCACCGGGAAGAACCCCGACACGCTCGCGCAGGTGGCGCTCCAGAGCGAGTACGCGTCATTCAACACGAAGAAGGCGAACGACTGGCTCTTCCAGACCGAAGGCAGCTTCGCGTGGCGCCTCCGCGACGAAGGTGTCCGCGCGGTCCGCTCCGGCTTCGGCGTCCTCCGCGGTAAGGGTGGCTCGCTCCGCGACCTCGACGAGCTCGGTCGCGATCCTTCGAACGTGGGTCTCACCTACGGCTATCTCGAGGCGGAGATCGCACCGACCTCGACGTTCGCGCTCATCGGCCGGCCGATCCTCGGCCTGCGTGAGCGTGGCGTCGCCGGAGGCGCGCAGGGCTTCTTCCGCGTCGGCAACGACCTCCGCACGAATCTCGTCGTCGGCGGCGAAGTGCTCGGCGGCGTCGGGCTCCGCGGGATCGTGCAGCTCGAGTGGAAGACGCTCCCGCGCGTGCCGATCACCTTCCGGACGGAGGTGACGAACCAGCCCGCCGGTGAGGGATCGGACGTCGGTGCGCGGGCGATCGTGCAGGTCGGCTACCAGTTCGTGAAGGACCTCACGGTCGCTGCTCGCGGCTCGTACCAGGGCAGGACCATCAACCACGCCGGTCCCGGGGCCGGCCTCGCCGTGAGCTACCAATGGTGAATCGCATCGTCCGGAACGCCGCCCTCGCGGCGACGACTCTCTGCGCGATCCTCTTCCTCGCCCCGGCCGCACGCGCCGAGGAGGCGCCGCCTCCCCCCGCGCCCGCCGTGCACCACGCTCCGATCGTGACGGCGCTCGAAGGCGGCGACGTCGTGCTCGGCGCCGTCGTCGATCATCCCGAGAACGTGAAACGTGCGCTCCTCGTCTGGCGCGGCGAAGGCGGCGAGGGCGAAGCCCAGTTCCAGCGCTCGTCGGATGCCGCGCTGCCCTACGTCGCGGTGATCCCCGGGTCCTACGTCCGCGGCCAGCGCATCGCGTACGCGATCGAGGTCGAGACGCTCGACGGCGCACGCGTCCCCGCGTTCGCCTCGCGCGCCGCCCCGCATCCGGTGACCGTGCTCGACGGCGTCGCGGACGCACGCGAGACGGCGTACCTCCGGCGGCTCGACGGCCGGCGATCGGTCGCCCAGCTCTCGTCCGAGTTCGTGAGCTTCGGCGACACGAACGCGACCGTGCGGACGCCGGCGGGGGCGCTCGAGCCGCGGTCCGTCCACGACCGCTACTACCGCGTCGAGGGCAGCTACACGTATCGCCTCCTCGGCGTCGTGTCCGAGTTCGGGATCCGCGCCGGCGCGATCCGCGGGACCTCGCTCGTCCCCGGCGAGGCCGATGCGAACAAGTACGACGTCGGCCTGAACTACGGCGCGCCTCGCCTCCGCCTCCGCGCCTCCGAGTACGTGCACTTCGAAGGAGAGCTCCTCACGAGCGTCACCGAGATCGGCTTCTCCGTCGGCGGCGGCGGGGCCGTCCTCCTCGGCGATCCGTACGGTTCGAAGATCGTGTTCGGGGTCGAAGGGATCCAGGTGTTCGGCTCGCGTGCCTTCACGCGGCTCGATCTCGTCGCCTCGAAGCGGCTCACGTTCTCGCCGATCGTCGAGGTCACGAACATGCCGCACGCCGACCGCGCCGGCGTCCGCCTCGTCGGGGAAGCGGCGGTCGAGCTCGGCGCCGGCTTCCGGGTCGACGTTCGCGGCGGCTACCAGGCGCGCGCCTTCGACCAGGGCGGACCGAGCTTCGGAGGCGGGCTCGCCTACGCGTTCTAGGCGGCGCGCTCGGGCGGCGAGAGCTGCGTCTCCGAACCGGCGGGCGCCGGCACCTCGGCCGGCTGCTCGCCGAAGACGCCCTCCCAGCGCGCGATCACGCACGCCGCGAGGCCGTTCCCGGTGAGGTTCAGGGCGGAGCGCGCCATGTCCATCACCTCGTCGACCGCGAGGATCATCGCGACGCCTGCCTCGCCGGGAAGACCGAAGCCCTGACACGTGGCTGCGATGATGACGAGCGTGGCGCGTGGCACGCCGGCGACCCCCTTCGACGTCAGCATGAACGTGAGGACCATCACGATCTGCGTAGAGAGCGGCATCTCGATCTTCGCCGCCTGCGCGATCGTGAGCGACGCGAGGACGAGGTAGAGCGTCGAGCCGTCGAGGTTGAACGAGTACCCGGTCGGGATGACGAAGCTCGCGACGCGACGCGGGACGCCGAAGCGCTCCATCTCCTCGAGCAGACGCGGGAGCGCCGCTTCGCTCGACGCGGTCGAGAACGCGGTGAGCGCCGGCTCGCGCACGGCACGGAAGAAGCCGCGCACCGGGATCCGCGCGAGGAGCATCACCGGGATGAAGACGGCGACGACGAGGATCGCGAGCGCGAGGTACAAGCTGCCGACGAGCAGCGAGTAGTGCTTGAGGAGGTGGAAGACGGCGGCCCAGCCGCGGAGGCCGCCTTCGCCGTGCCCCGCCGCCATGTGGCTCACGTTGTAGGCCATCGCGCCGAACACGCCGAGCGGCGTGAGCGCCATGACGAACTTCGTGTACTGGAACATCACCTGCGCGACGCCGTCGAAGAAGCGCAGCACGATCGCGCCGCGCTCGCCCGTTCGCGTGAGGGCGATCCCGAACAGCGTCGCGAAGACGACGACGGGGAGGATGTCGCCTTCGGCCGCGTGCTTGATCAGGTTCGACGGGAACGCGTGGAGGGCGATGTCCCAGCCCGACTTCGGCGTCGCGAGCTGCATGTGCGCGTCGGCCTTGAGGGGCAGGCCGTCGCCGGGACGGAGCACGTTCGCGATCCCGAGCCCGAGGAAGAGCGCGATCGTCGTGACGACCTCGAAGTAGACGAGCGACTTGGCGCCCATCCTGCCGACGGCCTTGAGGTCCCCCGTCTGCGCGATCCCGGTGATGATCGTCGCGACGAGGATCGGGACGATGATGCTCTTGATGAGCGAGATGAACGCCTTCGAGAGGAACTGGAAGAACGCGAACGCGGTCGGATGCTGGTCCTGCGGGAGGAAGCCGCCGGCGACGACGCCGAGGGCGAGCCCGACGAAGATCGCGATGGTGCCGTAGGCGCGCGCGCGCCCGCGGGGTGCTTCGTGACGACCGGACTCGGCCACGCGTCAGCTCTCGCCGCTCGCGTGTGCGAGCGACTCCGCACGGTCGCCTTCGCGCGCGCGCTCGTGGGAGGCGGGTGCCGCTTCTTCGGGCGAGAGCGGGACCCATCCGCCGGAAGCCTTCCGCTGCTCCTCGGCGAGCGCCTTGATCGCGTCGAGGCAGCGGACGGCGGCGCGCTTCTGCGTCGCGCGCTGGTGGGCGGAGGGGCGTAGGTCCTCGAAGTCGACGGGCTCGCCGAAGTACATGTCGATGCGGTGGTCTCCGGGGGCGAACGCGTTCTTCCGCATCTCGGAGGCGATGCTCTGCCCCATCCCGAGGACGAAGACGGGGATCACCTTCGCACGGCGTGCGCCGAGCGCGATGCGACCGACACCGAGCTGCGCCGGCAGGAGAGCGTACGGGTCCGGGCCCTTGTTGCGCGTACCCTCGGGATGGATCCCCATCACCGTGCCGATGTCGTCGCGGTTCAGCTCGTCGATGCAGCGCTCGACCGAGTACTGGTTGAAGATCTTCTTCGACGCGTCACGCATCACCGGCGGGAACATCCGCATCCCGCTCATCGCGAGGTTCACCGCAGGCCCGAGCGGGTGGTCGTAGAAGAACGTCCCGCGGACGGGGAAGAAGATCCGCCGGGTGAGGCGCGTCCGCCAGTAGAGGATCGCCGTGATGCTGAAGAAGTCGAAGAACGAGCGGTGGTTCGCGACGAGGAGGACGCTGTCCTTCGGACCGAGCGCCGCGACGTGCTCGAGCCCCTTCACGTGGAAGCGCCGGCCACCGCAGCTCCAGATCAGCGCGCCCATCGACACCGTGTTGTAGGCGCCGGACAAGGCGGAGAGCTCGGGACGCGCGAGGACGTCGGCGACGCGGAACGCGACGCGCTCCATGCGCGAGAGCGGAGCGAGCTGCTCGGGGGTGGGGCGGATGGGAGACCGCACCGGGGGAGGGATAGCAAGCCGGGCCTTGTCGCGCAGCTTCCGCGTGCGAACGAGAGGCCTGCCGGCGACTGTGCCACTCCGTGCCATCGCATGGTGCCGGCGTCAGAGTTGGGCCAACCGAGCAACCAGGATGCTGCGAGCCAGACCACACTTTCTCGGTGCAGACAGCAGCCCGCACCCGTGACGGCACATTCACACCCCCGGGCACATGCCTTGCTGTGCATGACCGTGCCATGCGTACCCAGACGGCCCTGGTCCTTCTCGTCGCTCTCGGCTCGGCCGTCGCGGCGGGCTGCAGCTCCTCCAGCGCATCGGACGGCCCCGTCGGCCGCCAGCGCGCATCGCTCCATCGCGCGAAGGGATGCGGCGATCTCCTCGCCGACCTGAAGGCGGACGCGAAGTGGAAGCTCGATCGCGCGCTCGATCGCGCGGTGGAGGACATCCAGCGCTGCCAGGCGCAGTACGGCGACGCGCAGTGCGGATACTACGGCTACGGCTACGCGACCGGCGGCGGCGGCACGCGCGCCGAGGCCTCGGGCGCTCCGGCACCGGCCGCCGACGGCGCGACGACCGGCGGCGCACAGAGCAACGAGGCGAGCTCGTTCTCGGAGACGAACACCCAGGTCAAGGGGGTCGACGAAGCCGACTTCGTGAAGAACGACGGCAAGAACCTCTACGTCCTGCACGGCCGCGCGTTCAAGATCCTGAAGGCGTGGCCGGCGACCGAGCTCGCCGACGCCGCCTCGATCGACATCGAGGGCACGCCCTCCGAGATGTTCGTCGACGGTGGCCGCGCCGTCGTCTACTCGACCGTGAACGGCACGGCGGTCTTCCAGGCCGCCGGCGTGACGCCGAAGGAGAGCTACCAGGACTTCAACTACTACGCGCCCGGTGGCGGAGGCGTCGCGCGCCCGGCCGTCGACGCCGCGCCGACCGCGCCCGACTACCCCGGCGGCACCGGCGAGAAGTACACCCCGCTCACGAAGATCACCGTCCTCGATCTCACGAGCGGAACGCCGACGGTCTCGCGCGAGGTCTACTTCGAGGGCAGCTATCTGACCTCGCGCCGCGTGGGCACGCACGTCCGCACCGTGCTCTCGAGCTACGCGTACGGGCCGAAGCTCCTCTACTCGACCTACGATCTCGCGATCGCGAACGGCGCCGACCCGAACACGGTCTACAACAACCCGTCGCAGAAGACGGGCTCGCAGGCGATCGCGGAGCTCGATCAGCTCCGGACCTACAACCGCGCGAAGATCGACGCCTCGCAGCTCGCCGACTGGCTCCCCTACACGTTCGTGAAGAACGGCGGCGGGACGACGGCGAAGACCGTCGCGTGCGAGGACTTCTACGTCCCCACGACCGGCTCGACCGAGAGCGGCCTCACCGAGGTCGCGGCGATCGACCTCGCGAACCCGGCCGCCGATCCGCGTGAGACCGCCATCCTCGGTCGCGCCGACACCGTCTACGCGAACGCGTCGAAGATGGTGCTCGCGGCGCACGCCTGGATCGAGCCGCCGGTGATGGCATGGGGAGGCCCCGTCGCGAGCAGCGGCGGTGGGTCTTCGAGCGTCGGCGTCGCCGAGCCCGCCCCCGCCCCGGCCCCCGCGACCGAGCCGCAGCCCGCCCCGACGCCGGGCGCGAGCAACCTCGGGACGAAGAACCTCCGCCCGCTCGACGGCACGAACCTGACCACGCCGCCGCGCGTCTTCGCGACGAACCAGACGCACGTGCACGAGCTCGAGTTCGCGAGCGACCCGACGTTCCCGAACTACGTCGCGTCCGGCACCGTCCTCGGCTCGGTGAAGAACCAGTTCTCGATCGACGAGGCGAACGGCTCGATCCGGATCGCGACGACGGAGAACCGCCTCTACCTCGACGAGAAGGACCAGTACGTCGCGCCGCTTCCGAACGACCCGACGACGGGCGTGGTCTCGACCCGCCCGAGCGACGTGAATCACGTCTACGTGCTCGGTCACACCGGCCCGTGGCTCGACATCGTCGGCGACGTCGGCGAGCTCGCGCCGAACGAGCAGATCTACAGCGTCCGCTACGTCGGCAACCGCGCCTACGTCGTCACGTTCCGTCGCGTCGACCCGCTCTTCGTGATCGACCTCGCGACGCCCGCCGAGCCGAAGCTCCTCGCCGCGCTGAAGATCCCCGGTTTCAGCGAGTACATGCACCCGCTCGACGAGAACCACCTCCTCACGATCGGCCGTGACGCCGACACGAGCGGCCGCACGCGCGGCCTCCAGCTCCAGATCTTCGACGTGACGAACGGCGCGAGCCCCGTGCTCCAGCACAAGTTCACCTACGACGGCTCGGAGTACGGTCAGAGCGAGGCCGAGTACGACCACAAGGCGTTCACGTACTTCGAAGACAAGCAGCTGCTCGCCTTCCCGTACTACGCGTACAACACGAACGGGATGCGGAGCTCGCTCGAGCTGTTCCGCGTCGACCTCGGCACCGGGTTCGCGAAGGTCGGCAGCATCGACCACTCCGCGCTGATGCAGAAGAACCCGCAGGGCTGGTGTGGCGGCTACTACCAGCCGTCCGTCCGCCGCGGTGTCTTCCTCGAGGACTTCGTCTACAGCGTCTCGTACGCCGGCGTCGTCGTCCGCGACTCCCGCAACGTCGCCGCGAACGTCTCGCAGCTCCCGCTGCCTGCGCCGCAGGTGAATCCGGGCTACGGCCCGACCGCTTGCTACTGAGCGTCAGTCCTTCGACGGCAGCAGACAGCCGGGATTGAGCACGCCGCGAGGGTCCAGCTGGGCCTTCGCGGCGACGAGCACCTGCTCGACGAGCGGCGAGCACTCCTTTTCCCAGAACGGTCGGTGCACGCGCCCGACCGCGTGATGATGGGTGACGGTGCCGCCGCTCGCGAGGACGGCCTCCGTCGCCGCGGTCTTCACCGCCGTCCACTGCGCGATCTCCTCGCCCGCCCGCCCCGGGCCGAGGAACGTGAAGTACACGGCGGGGCCGTCGGGATAGACGTGCGTGAAGCGGCACGTGACGACGCCCGCCCCGCACGCCGCGACGAGCGCGTCCTGGGTGGCGCGTGTCACCGCGGCGTGGAGCTTCTCGAAGCGATCCCACGTGCACGCGGTCTCGAACGTGTCGCAGACGACGCCCATGCTCACGAGCGCGCTCTGGAGGTACGGCGCGTCGAGGAAGGACTGCTTCCAGGTCGCCGCGTCCTCCGCGTCCCGCACGTGCGTGGACGGGTCGGACGGGGGATGCTCGCTCGCGGCGCCCGGCGGGCGCATCGAGTAGACGACCTCGGTCGTGTAGTGGGGCTCCTCCTCGCACGTCCCACCGAGGTCGGTCGCGATCGAGAGGGCGCGCTCCATCCACGGCTCGAGCGGGTGATCGGCCGACTCGAACGCGAGGAGCAGCACGGACTCGGCGCCGGAGCCGACGCGATGGAGCATCGCCTCGGCCGCGTCGAGCAGACGGCAGTTCGACGGGTGGAGGCCGGACTGCGCGAGCACGCGCGTCGCCGATGCGCCGTCCGCGAATCGCGCGAAGCGGACGCTCGCCGAAGCACGCCAGCGCGGGCGCGGCTGCACGCGCACCCACGCCTCGGTGATGACCCCGAAGGCGCCTTCGGAGCCGAGGACGAGGCGTTCGGGTGCAGGCCCCGCTCCGGACGCGGGCAGCTTCCGCGTCTCGAGCACACCCGCGGGCGTGAGCATGCGGACCGACGCGACGAGATCGTCGATGTGCGTGTGGAGCGTCGCGAAGTGACCGCCCGCGCGCGTCGCGATCCAGCCGCCGAGCGTCGAGAGCTCGTAGCTCTGCGGATAGTGGCGGAGCGAGAGCCCCGCCGGCGCGAGCTGCTCGGCGATGCGCGGACCGCTCGCGCCGCCCTGGATGCGCGCGAGCCGCGACGTCGCGTCGAGCTCGAGGACGCGGTCCATCCGGGTGAGATCGATCGACGCCGTACCGCGGAAGCGCCCGCGCGCGGCGTGCTCGACACCGCCGACGACGCTCGTGCCTCCACCGAACGGCACGACCGCGATGGACTCGGTCTCGCAGAAGCGGAAGAGGCCGAGGAGCTGCTCTTCGTTCGTGGGGTAGAAGACCCAGTCCGGGGCCGTCGTGAAGTCGCCGGCGAAGCCGCGCACGAGATCGGGATAGCCGCGCCCGCGGGTATGGAGGGCGCGATCGCGGGGGTCGGTGCTCCCGAGCGACCGCAGCTCGACGGGCGGGTGGAACCGCGGCTTCGGCAGCTCGAGTGCGTCCTCCTCCGGCAGCGCGCGCAGCTCCGGCGTCTTGCCGAAGACGGCGCCGATGCGCTTCGCGAGCGCCTCGCGCGTCTCGACGCTCGGAAACCGATCCTCGTAGCCCCACGCCCAGAAGCTTCGCTGCCGCGGCATGCTGCCCCCAACGTACCAGGCGCCGGTTTTCGTCTGCTAGCCTTCTCGCGTGCGCATCGTCGCCGTCGCCGATACGCACCTCTGCCATCGGGCCCCCGGCCCGCCGTCCGCGCCATTGGAGATCCCGTGCCGCGACGAGCACGACGTCCTCGTGCACGCCGGCGACCTCTGCCAGCGCGGGACGCTCGAGGAGCTCGAGGAAGCCGCCGCGTTCTTCGGCGCGCTCCCCCACCGGACCAAGATCGTCATCGCGGGCAACCACGAGGTGTGCCTCCAGAAGCACCCTCACGACGCGCGTGCGCTCCTCGCCCGGTACGGGCTCCTCTATCTCGAAGACGAGAGCGTCACGATCGACGGCGTACGCTTCTACGGCAGCCCGTGGCAGCCGATGTTCCGCGTCTGGGCGTTCGGCGCACGGCGCGGCCCCGAGCTCGCGGCGAAGTGGGCCCGGATCCCGGAGGGCCTCGACGTCCTCGTGACGCACGGTCCGCCGGCGGGGTTCGGCGACCGCGTCCGTCTCGGGCGGCTCGGCGCGCGTCACCTCGGCGGCTCGCCCGATCGCGAGGTGCACGTCGGCTGCGTCGACCTACGGCGGCGGATCGAGATCGTGCGCCCGCGGGTGCACGTCTTCGGGCACATCCACCAGGACCCGGGGTGCTGGCAGCACGAGGGGATGCGGCTCGTGAATGCGACGACGGCGGAGGGACATCGTCCCGCCGCCGTCGTCGATCTCGACGATCTGGGCTCGCCGCTCGATCAGAACGAGACCTTGGGCGCCGCCGTCGAGTCGGCCTGCGCCGCGAAGTAGACGCGCGGCTTGAACGGCTGGCCGGTCGCCTTGTTCACGACGGTGCCGCGGATCTTGCCGAGCTCCGCGTTGTACTGGCGGACCGCGTCGTTGTACTGCTGGCGGGAGCGGAGGATCCGGTTCTCGGTCCCTTCGAGCTGCTTCATCAGATCGGTGAACTGCCCGCTCGCCTGGAGCTTCGGATAGTTCTCGTTCTGGACGAGGAGCCGCGAGAGCGCGCCCGAGCTGATCTTCGCCTGCGCCTCCTCGAACGCCTTCACCTTCGCTGGGTCGCTGAGATCGTCGGCCGACAGCTTCACGCTCGTCGCCGAAGCGCGCGCCTCGGTGATCTTCGTGAGGGTCGACTGCTCGTAGTTCGCCGCGGCCTTCACGGTGTTGACGAGGTTCGGCACGAGGTCCGCCCGGCGCTGGAGGTCGGCCTCGAGGTCCGCCCACTTCTGGAGGCAGATCTGATCCTTCTCGATGAGCTCGTCGTATTTCGCGCAGGCCGGCAACGCGAACACCGCGGCGACGACGAGGAGCACCAGCGACAGGAAGCGGGGAAGGCCCGCGGAACGGAGCATCATGGCGGCTACACATAAGGAGGATGCGACGTCGATGCAAGGGCACCTCGGCCGCGACGAGAGCCCGCGTGAACGCCGGGAACGAACGACGCACCTCACGCGTTTGCTGTCGAGCTAGCCCGCGCGCGCGAGACCGAACAGGATGCTCCTCCCCGAACCTGCGACGGATCGACGGCTCGGGCGAGCGCTCGCCTTCGCGTTGCTCCTCCACGGTGCGATCGCGGCGGCCTTCCTGCTGCGACCCGTGCGCGCGGTCGAGACGTACGGATCACCGCTGGTCGGCGGAGAGGACTCCTCCGTCGAGCTCGACGTCGTGCCGTTGGAGAATGCAACGATCGGGACCGCCGCGGCGGCCGGCGCCGGCGAGGCGTCGGGTCCGCTCGCGACCGCGGAGCCGAGGACGAACGGCAGGAGCGCACCGCGAGAGCGCGGGACGACCGTCGTCGAGACGGCGGAGGAGCCCGGCGGCGTCGCGGAGCCTTTCGCTCCCGGAGAAGGCGCGCCGACGGTTCAGCTCGTTCGTCCCGACAGCGAAGCGATCGGGCTCGGTCGTCGCAACCCGCTCCTTCGCGGCGCGGGAGGCAGCGGCGAGAGCGACGTGAGCGACGAAGCACGCGCGCAAGCCGACGCGAAGCGACGCGCGCTCGCGGCGTTGAAGGCGCCGCTCGAGGCGCAGGACCGCGAGCTCGGGATCGGTCCGCAGGGCCCCGTCCTGATGGCCCTCGGGGACGCGGTCTCGCAGAGCACGGCGCCCGTGCGCGGGCGCGCCGTGCTCACCGCGCGCGTCGACGCAGCGGGGCGCGTCACACGGCTCGACGTCGCGGACACCGACGGCGGGCGCGCGGGGTGGACCGATGCGGCGCGGATCGCCATGGCGTCGCTCGGCGGGATCACGCTGCGCCTGCCGTCGACCGCGAAGGGCGCGGAGCTCCGGATCGAGCTGACGTCCGCGTGGAAGAACCCGAGCGGTCACGATCCAGGCACGACCGTCACGGTGGCCGGGATCCCGATCACGAAGGGCGAAGGCCCGCAGTCGAGCCAGGTGAACGTCCTCCCGCTCGTCCCGAAGCTCGAGACGATCGAGCTCGCTCCCGGGGTGAAGATCCAGATTCCGGTCGCGCAGGTCGGCATCCTCGGCGGGAGCTTCGATCCGGCGAACGCGGGCGCGCAGGCGCGCCGCGTCGTGCACACGCGCCTGCTCGACTCGACGTTCTTCTGACGTCCGCTCGAACGCTGCGGGACCGCGCTATCCTCGGCCCCGTGACGACGCCGCTCCTCAACGTGGACGCCGGAGAGCTCGAGAGCGAGCCGGAGGAGCTCTATGGCCTCGCCGACCTCGTCCACGTCGCGTGCGGGGGACACGCGGGTGACGCGCAGTCGATGGAGCGCGTCGTCGCGCTCTGCCACGCGGCGGGAACGCGTGTCGGCGCGCATCCGTCCTATGTCGATCGCGCGCGCTTCGGCCGTGTGCGCCTCGACGTCGGCGCGCCGGAGCTCGCGCATCAGGTCGAGGAGCAGCTCGCCGCCCTCCGCGCCGTCGCGGACCGGCTCGGCGTGCCGGTCGTCTCGATGAAGCCCCACGGCGCGCTCTATCACGCGGCGAACGGCGACCGCGCGCTCGCCGAAGCGTGCGCCTCCGCGACGAAGCGCGTCCTCGGCGCCGTCTCCGTCGTCGGGCCGCCGCGCGGCGCGCTCCACGACGCCGCGACAGCCGTGGGCCTCCCCTACCTCCGTGAGGCGTTCGCGGATCGCGGCGTGATGCCGGACGGCTCGCTCGTGCCGCGCGGGATGCCGGGCGCGCTCGTCGAGGATCCCGCGCAGGCGGCCGCTCGCGCACGCGAGCTCGCGCACGCGAGCGACGTCGACACGATCTGCCTCCACGGCGACACACCCGGCGCGCTGGCGATCGCGCGTGCCGTCCGCGATGCGCTCGGTCCCCGTCCGTGAACGACCTCGTCGAGTTCGGCGACCTCGCGGTCCGGTTCGCGATCCCCGGAGGTGTTTCGCGCCCCGACCTCCTCGCCGCCCTCCGCGCCGAGGCATGCGTCCTCGATGCCGTGCTCGCCGAGCAGGTCGGTCTCGTGACGTTCCGGTCGCCTTCCGACCGCGCGTCCGCGGAGGACGCGATCCGCCGTGCGGTGAAGGCGCGCGGACGCGCGCACCGCGTCGTCGCTCGCACGCACGCGATCGACGTCGTGTACGACGGGGAGGACCTCGAGGAGGTCGCACGCTCGACCGGTCTCACGCGAGCTGGCGTGATCGAGGCGCACGCGTCGGGCGCCTACGAGGTCGCGATGCTCGGGTTCCTCCCGGGGTTCGCCTACCTGCGCGGGCTCGATCCGAGGCTCGTGCTGCCGCGGCGCGCTTCGCCGCGTCCGCGCGTGCCGGCGGGCTCCCTCGCGATCGCTGCAGAGTACACCGGCATCTACCCGTTCGCGTCGTCCGGTGGCTGGCACCTCCTCGGGCGAGCCGCCGGGTTTCGGCCGTTCGAAGCGAGCGAGGGGGCGCGCCTCGCGCTCGGCGACCGGGTGAGCTTCGTCCCGAAGGACAGCGGCGACGCCGTCCGGAACGACACGACCGCGGCGCCCGAGGCCCACGCGCCCGCGTTCGAGGTCGTCCGCGTCGCGGGCCCGGTGCTCGTCATCGACCGCGGACGTCCCGGGCGCATGCACGAGGGCGTCCCGCCCGGCGGCCCGCTCGTGCCGGACGCGTTCCGGCGCGCGAACGCGGCGGTCGGAAACGAGGAGGGCGCGGCGGCGCTCGAGATCTACGGCTCCCTCGAGCTCCGCGCGCTCCGTGACGTCGTCGTCGCCGGGGACGAAGGCCTCGTGAGCGAGCTGCGTGCCGGCGATCCGATCGCGGTCTCGACGGCGAGACGCGCGCGCGCGGTCTACCTCGCCGTCGCCGGCGGGCTCGACGTGCCGGAGGTGCTCGGCGGCCGCGGCACGCTCCTCGTCGCGGCGATGGGCGGCTTCCACGGCCGCGCGCTCCGGCGCGGCGATCGGCTCGGCGTCGTCGCGAGGGCACGCGCCGAAGGCCGCTCGGAGGCGCAGACGTCGCCAGTCGAAGGAGACGTCGAGCTCCTCGTCGGCCCCGATGCGGACGCCGCTTCGCTCGAGGCGCTCCGCTCGCAGCGGTTCCGGATCTCGGTCGCCTCCGATCGGACGGGCACGCGGCTCGAGGCGCCTTCTCCCCTCCCCGAGCTCGCGGGCTCGGCCCGCCGCGCGTCGACCCCGATGGTGCTCGGCGCGATCGAGCGGACGCCGCACGGCTTCATCGTGCTCGGTCCCGATCACCCGACGACGGGCGGCTATCCCGTCGTCGCGATCGTCGCGTCGTCGTCGCGGAGCGCGTTCTTCGGACAGCCGATCGGCGCCGAGGTGGGCTTCAGCCTCTCTGGCCCGTGACGATGAGGTAGCGGCTCGTGACGCGCCAGCCCTCGGTCGCTTCGTTCCCCCGCTCGAGACGCTCGAGCATGCGGGCGTAGAGCCCGTGCCAGACCGCGTCACGGCCTTCGTGCGCGCGCCGGACCATCCGCCAGACGGGGTGGAGCTCGACCTGACGATCGAGCCACGCAGCCGCCGAGGGCGCCTCGAAGCGAAGCGTGTCGAAGGCGACTTCCGCGTGCCCTCCGTGGCGCGAGAAGAGATCCTGCACCCACGCCGCGTCACCCCACGCGGGGACCGGCCGCGGAGCACCGCTGGGCGCAGGCGGCGCCATCGCGCTCCGCAGCAGCGAGCCTGCCTTCGCGATCGCGCCGTCGTTCGTCCACGTCGTCAGCACGATGCGGCCGCCGTCGCGGACGACACGCAGCATCTCCTTCGTCGCGGCCTCCGCGTCCGGCGCGAAGATGACGGCGAACACCGACAGCACGACGTCGAAGGACGCGTCGGCAGCAGGCACTGCGGCGGCATCGCCGACCTTCGCCGTCACCGCCAGTCCTTCCGCTGCCGCCCGTTGCGCCGCGACCTCGACGAGGCGCGCGGCCGGATCGACCGCGAGGACGTCCGCGCCGCGACGCGCGGCCGCGAGCGCTGCGTTCCCGGTCCCGCAGCCGAGATCGAGGACCTGCTTGCCGCCGAGGAGCCCGGCGGCCTGCATCACGCGCTCGGCAGCGGGCGCGAGCTCCGCGGCCGTGTGCTCGTACTCACCATCGGACCAGTCCAGCATGGGCCGATGCTACCCTGGGATCGTGCACGAGAGGCGCTTCGGTCCACGTGGTGTCGCGGTCCCCGTCGTGGGGCTCGGC
>JBDHVE010000091.1:0-35762 GCA_039809485.1 Polyangiaceae bacterium
TCCCACCGACACAGCGCGCACCGTTTCCGTGACGCCGCTCCGTGTGAACGGGTCTCGCGAGCCGACGACGACGGCGCAGCTTCCTCGGTTCCTCGTCGCTTCCGACGCGGGCGCTGCGCAACGGACCGGCTCTGCGCGCGGCGCGCGAGCGGCGTGCTCCCGAGTCCGGCCGTACGACCGACACGAGAGCGCCACGTCGGCACGGCGAACGCCGAAAGACGACCGGCACCCGCCGAACCGAACGAAGTGTCCCGGCGAGAGTCCGTCGTAAGAAGATGCCGCCGCGCGGAGGGCGCGCTCGAGGCCGCCGACGCGCGGCATGCGCGGCACGCCGACGAAGGTGCCCCTCGGGGTCACGAGGCGGGCAGCACGAGACGCTCGGCCGTCCGCACGCCTTCGGAGAGCAGGGACGGGAGGTCGGTGAACGTCACGCAGCCTCCGGCCTCGAGCAAGGCGTCGACTGCGAAGGTCTCACCCTGCACGCCCATCGCGAACCACCGCGCTCGCGACCCCGAGGTGTTTCACGTGAAACGGCCCCCGGGCCCGTCCGACGTCCGCCGCGCTCACGAGCCTTCGGCGATCGGCTCGCCCACGACGCCTTCGCGCGCGGCGCCGCTTCTCTGATCGGCACGCGCGCGCGGTAACGGCCGCCGCAACGGAGACCGATGACGAGCCGCGCCCCTCGCCGGGCGCAGGGCTCGACGTGACCGCGCCTCCGAACCGGAACCGGAACCGGAACCGGAACCGGAACCGAGCCAGACCGAAACGCGAACCCGAACTCGAACCCGAGCGCCGAGCAGCGCGCGCCGTCGCCGACCGCGGAGCCTCATCCTCCAGCATGCGGCCTTCATCCGCGGGAAGCGGTCCCGAACTCGTCCCGCCCGCGAGAGCCACGGCGGACCCGACACGCGTCCAGCGCTGGACGCGCGTCAACACGATGACACCGCTGCCGAGAGCCCCAACCCCGCGCGACGCTTCGAAGTAGTCGGCGCGCCCCCCCGATACCTGGACGCGCGTCGACTGCTCAGTCGCTTTTCCGCCTGCCACGTTCGAGCAGAATCCGGGCGTCGCCCGCGGCCGCGAACGTCTCGTCGTGCGTCACGACGACGACGACGGCGCCGCCGTCTGCCTCGGCACGGATGACCTCGCGCAGGCGCTCGACGCCTGCCGCGTCGAGCCCCGTCGTGGGCTCGTCGAGCAAGAGGAGGCGCGGTGCGTGCACGAGCGCGCGAGCGAGCGCGATGCGCTGGCGCTGGCCGCGCGAATACGTCCGGAAGGGTCGCTCGGCGAAAGCACCGAGGTCGAAGCGGCCGCGCGCCGATTCGAAGGCGGCGCGCGGGTCCAGACCGTGGAGGCGGGCAGCGAGCTCGATGTTCTCTCGTCCGCTGAGGTCGGCGTAGCAGAGCGAATCGTGGCCGACCCATCCGAGGGCGCCGCGGACCTCGGAGCGGGAGCGGCCGAGCGCGCCGTGCGAGACGCGCCCCGAGGTCGGCGCGGTGAGCGTGCCGAGGATCGCGAGGAGCGTCGACTTCCCCGAACCGTTCGCGCCGAGCACCATCGTCACCTTGCCGGCCTCGAACGTCGCGGACACGCCGACGAGCGCGCGTACCGGTCCGTACGTCTTCGTCACGGACTGGAGCTCGACACGTCCTTCGGTCACGGCGACGGCAGCCTGCACGCAACTCCATGTAGACGGCAAGCGTTCGTCGGGACGCATGCCGCGCAGACGTCCAGTAGGGCGACGTGCGCGGCCGTCCGCCTCGTCCGCGATCTCCGCGAAACCACCGCGCCGGAGACGCGGCAACCGCGACCGCGGCGCCTCGGATCGCCCGCCCCCCGGGTCCCCCCCGAGCCCCCTCACCGAAAAGATTGGTCTTGGTGACGCCATGCTATTCTGAGCGCCATGACCGCTGCTGCAGCCCTCCTAGGAGAGGAGCTCCCGCTCATCCAGAAGCTGCGGCAGGCAGTGGAAGGCGCTCTCGAGGGCAAGCAGGAAGCAGTCGAGCTCTCGCTGGTCGCTCTTCTCGCGCGCGGGCACCTCCTCATCGAAGACGTGCCGGGTGTCGGCAAGACGACGCTCGCGCGTGCGCTCGCGCGTGCGGTCGGCGGCGATCTCCGACGCGTGCAGTTTACAAGCGATCTCCTCCCGAGCGACGTCGTCGGCGTCTCGGTCTACGACCAGCGCACATCGGAGTTCGTCCTCCGCCAGGGGCCGATCTTCGCGAACGTCCTCCTCGCCGACGAGATCAACCGCGCGAGCCCGCGCACCCAGTCGGCGCTGCTCGAAGCGATGAACGAGGCGCAGGTCTCGGTCGACGGCCAGACGATCCCGCTGCCCGACCCGTTCTTCGTCATCGCGACGCAGAACCCGCAGGACTTCGCCGGCACCTTCCCGCTCCCCGAGTCGCAGCTCGACCGCTTCCTCCTGCGCCTCCGCATCGGCTATCCGCCTCCGCAGGTGGAAATGCGTCTCCTCCTCGAGGGCAACGCGGACACCGCGCGCGACGTCCCGGTCGTCCTCGACCCCGCGCGGCTCGTCGCGCTCCAGCGTCAGGTCGACCGCATCGTCGTCGACAACTCCCTCCTCAGTTATCTGCATGCCCTCGTGCAGGCGACCCGCAACTCGCCGGTCCTCTCGCTCGGCGCGTCGACCCGCGGAGCGATGGCCCTCGCGAAGGCGGCGCGTGCGCGCGCGATGCTGCGCGGACGTAGCTACTGCATCGCCGACGACATCCACGACCTCGCGGTGCCCGTCCTCGCGCACCGCGTCCGTCTCGCGACCCATGCCGACGGCTTCGTCCCCTCGCGCGACGAGTGCGAGAGCGCGGTTCGCGACATCGTCGCGCGTGTTCCCGTTCCCCTGTGACGACCAGCATTCCGCATGAGCTCGACGGCGTCGCCCCCCCAGAGCGCACGTCGGCCGCGCTTCCGCTGGCCTTGGTCGCGGATCCGGCCGCCGCGGCGGCTGAAGTTCACCCGCGAGGGAAAGTTCTTCGTCGGCATCACGCTCGGCGTGGGCTTCGCCGCGATCAACACCGGCAACAACCTCCTCTACCTGCTGCTCGGGATGCTCCTCGCGCTCATCATCGTGAGCGGCTTGATGAGCGAGCTCAGCCTCCGTGACCTCACCGTCGTGCGAAGGCTGCCGACGCGCGCCCAGGTCGGTCGTCCTCATCTCGTCGAGATCGAGGTCTTCAATCACAAGCGGCGCGTGCCCTCGTACGCGATCGAGGTGGAGGACCTCCGTTCCGGACAGCCCGCCGACAAGCGCTGCTTCTTCCTCAAGATCAGTCCGAAGAGCGCGCAGGTCGCGGCGTACCGGAGGACGCCGGCGAGGCGAGGGCGGGACACGCACGTGGCCTTCCGGATCGCGACGAGGTTCCCGTTCGGGCTCTTCGAGAAGTCCCGCGAGGTCCCCGCCGAGGGCGAGCTCGTCATCTACCCGGCCGTCGACCCCGTGAACCTCCCCGCGCACGGTCCGGGACGAACGGCCGGAGGCGACGCCTCGTTCGGGCGGGGCAACGGCGACGACTACATCGGCATGCGCCTTCTCCGCGACGGAGAAGATCGCCGCGACGTCCACTGGCGCAAGAGCGCCGCGGTCGGCCAGCTCGTCATGCGCGAGCGCGCGCGCGATGCACGTCCCGACGTGCAGCTCACGGTCGACGTCGTGCGTCCCGAAGGCGCCGGCGAGGAGTGGTCGACCAGCTTCGAGCGACGCATCCGCGAGGTCGCGTCGCGCTCGGTCGCGCACATCAAGCGCGGCGACGCGGTCGCGATCCGGACGACGGCCGGCGAAGCGGTCCGCGGCGATCGCACGACCGGCGCCGATCCGCTCCTCCGCTTCCTCGCGCTCCTCGAGGAGAAGCCCGCCGGCGACGCGGCGACGAGCGCGCCTCGCAAGGTCGAGCGCATTCCCGATCCGCCGCCGTCCGCGACGGCGTTCGCGCCGCCGCCGACCTCGGCGCCCGACGCGACCGTGTCGGCCGGACCGACGAGCAGCCCGACCCCCAGCTCGCCGGGCACGCCGAGCTCGCCGCCGCCGTCGGGGGTAGGGGAGAAGGCCGCCGAATGAGGTTCGGTCTCGTCCACCGCATCATGACCGATGCGCTCGCCGCGCTCGGCGTCATCGCGGTCGTGAACACGGCGTCGATGAGCCCGTGGACGACGGCGATCGTCCTCGTCGGCCTCGCCCTCGCGCTCGCCGTTCCGGAGTCGTGGCAGCACAAGCCGGCGCTCCGTCACCTCGCGACGATCGGCCCGCTCACGCTCTTCGCGGTCCAGGGTGTACGCCTCTTGTCGGGCCGGTCGGCGCTCGACGTCGCCGTCGAGTTCGCCGCGCTCCTCCAGGTGATCCGCCTCGCGACCCGGCGCGGCGCCGCGCACGACCAGCAGATCATCGTCCTCGCGCTGCTCCACTTCGTCGCCGGCACCGTCCTCGGCGGCGGGCTCTCGTACGCGCTCTGCTTCTTCGGCTTCCTCGTCGTCGCGCCGGGTGCGCTCGTCCTCAGCCATCTTCGTCGCGAGGTCGAAGGCAACTATCGCCAGGGCGCGCGCGACCGCACGGGCCTCCCCGTCGACGTGCCGCGCATCCTCCGGAGCCGTCGCGTCGTCGGTCGCGGCTTCCTCGCGACGACGTGCCTCCTCAGCGTCCCGATCTTCCTCTTCACGGCGGCGCTCTTCGTCCTCTTCCCGCGCGTCGGCCTCTCGCTCCTGCTCCTCAGCCATCCGCGCAACGTGCGCATGGTCGGCTTCTCCGATCACGTCGACCTCGGCGAGGTCGGTCAGATCCGCACCGACCCGTCCCTCGCGCTCCGCTTCGACGTGCAGGACCTCCCGGAGCCGCCGCCTCCCACGCTCACGCTCCGCCTGCGCGGCACCGCGTTCGATCGCTACGACGGTCGCGCGTGGTCGCGCACGCTCCGCGATCGACCTCACGGAGGCGAGGCGCCCGACACGCTCGTCCTCGCGCGGCGTCCGGATCCGACGCGCGACCGTCGCGTCACGATCGACCTCGAGCCGATCGATCCTGCCGTCGTCTTCCTCCCGCCGCGCACGGTCGCGGTGCAGATCCGCTCGCAGCAGCAGGCGGTGAACGGCGAGACCGTTGCGCTCGCGCGAGGCCCGGAAGGGGAGGTGCGTTACGTCGGCAGCGACGCGCACGGTCTCCGCTACGACGCGTTCGTCGCCAGCGACAAGGAGCCGATCCTCGATCTGCTCCACGCGCAAGACCGGGGCCGCTACCTCGACATCCCGGCCGATCTCCCGAAGCGCATCGGCGAGCTCGCGCACGAGTGGGCCGACGCGCAGCCGACGCCGTACGCGAAGGCGAAGGCGATCGAGGAGCACTTGAAGCACGACTTCAAGTACGACCTCGGCTCGCCGTCCGGCGGCAAGCCCCAACCGGTCGACCACTTCCTCTTCGAGTCGAAGCGCGGGCACTGCGAGTTCTTCTCGACCGCGATGGCACTGATGCTCCGCGAGATCGGGATCCCGTCGCGGAACGTCACGGGCTTCGTCGGCGGAACCTACAATCGCTTCGGCCGCTACTACGCCGTGCGCCAGGGCGACTCCCACTCGTGGGTCGAGGCCTACGTCGAGGAGCCGGTCCGCGGGTGGGTGACGTTCGATCCGACGCCGACGTCGGGCGCGCGGCCGCTCCAGGAGACCGGCGGCGCGTGGGTCTACGTCCGCGATCTCGTCGAGGCGATGTCGCAGCGATGGAATCGCTACGTCGTCGGCTACGACCTGAAAACGCAGGTCCGTCTGTTCGAGGACCTGAGCCGCCGCTACGACCGGATCCGCAGGTCGACCGGCACCGACCACGGCGCGCTCGAACGCGTCACGCGCGCACCGGTCCTCGCCGGAACGGCGCTCGTCCTCACCGCAGCGGCCTACGCGCTCTGGCGGAAACGCCGCGCGCCGGCGAAGAAGACGACGGAGCCCACCCAGCTCCCGAAGATCGACGCGCAACAAGAGGCGGCGACCGCGCTCTACCGGAGCCTCGAGTCGGCGCTCGCGCTCCAGGGCCTCGGCCGTCCACCCGCGCTCCCTCCGCTCCGCTACGCCGAGCAGCTCGTCGAAAAATCCCATCCGCTCGGCGACGAGGTCCTCGAGCTGACGACGACGTATCTCGAAGCGCGCTTCGGCGGCACCAAGATCGACGACGCGAGCAAGCGCTCGTTCGAGGAGAAGGTCCGCGCGATCCGGGCCTACAAAGCACCGGAGGAGTCGACCGCGAATGCGACCGCCTCCTCCGGCGTGTGACCGCTCACTCGGAGAGCGAGCTCAGTTCGTCATGCGGGGCGTGAACTTCAGCCCCTCGGGCCCGCGATCGACTTCGAGGTGCGTCCCCGGCGGGTAGTCGCCGGCGAGCACGTGCTTCGCGAGCGGGTCCTCGAGGTAGCGTTGGATCGCGCGCTTCAGCGGGCGCGCGCCGTACTGCGGATCCCAGCCGACCTCGGCGAGGTAGTCCTTCGCCGCGGGCGTCAGGTTCACGCCGATCTCGCGCTTGGCGAGCCGCTGCTCGAAGCGACGCAGCTGGATGTCGATGATCGCGTGCATCTGCTCGCGCTCGAGCCGGTGGAAGACCACCGTCTCGTCGAGCCGGTTCAGGAACTCCGGCCGGAACGCCTTCCGGACGTCCTCGAGCACGGCGCGCTCGATGAGCTCCTTCTTGTCCTCGCTCGGCAGATCGCGCTCCTCGATCGCCTGGATGTGCTGCGAGCCGATGTTGCTCGTCAGGATGATGACCGTGTTCTTGAAGTCCACGGTCCGGCCCTGGCCGTCGGTGAGGCGGCCGTCGTCGAGCACCTGGAGCAGCACGTTGTAGACGTCCGGATGTGCCTTCTCGACCTCGTCGAAGAGGATGACCGAGTACGGGCGGCGCCGAACCGGCTCCGTCAGCTGACCACCTTCTTCGTAGCCCACGTAGCCTGGCGGGGCGCCGATGAGGCGGCTCACCGTGTACTTGTCGTGGAACTCGCTCATGTCGAGCCGCAGCATCGCGCGCTCGTCGTCGAAGAGGAACTCGGCGAGCGCTCGCGCGAGCTCGGTCTTGCCGACGCCGGTGGGGCCGAGGAAGAGGAAGCTGCCGATCGGCCGCTTCTCGTCGCCGAGCCCGGCGCGCGAACGACGGACCGCGTTCGCGACCGCCGTGAGCGCTTCTTCCTGCCCGACGACGCGCATGCGGAGGCCCTGCTCCATCCGGAGCAGCTTCTGCATCTCGCCCTCGAGCATCTTGCTGACGGGGATGCCCGTCCACTTCGCGATGATGCCGGCGATGTCCTGATCGGTGACCTCCTCCTTCAGGTACGAGGTCTTCTCCTGGACCTTCGCGAGCTCGCGGCGCTTCTCCTCGATCTTCCGTTCGAGCTCGGGAATCTTGCCGTAGCGGATCTCTGCCGCCTTGCCGAGGTCACCCTTGCGCTGCGCCGTCTCTGCTTCGAGACGCAGGGTCTCGAGCGCGGGCGTCGACTTGCGGATCTCGTCGATCACTTCCTTCTCGCGGAGCCACTGCGCCTTCATCCCGCCGATCTGCTCTTCGAGCTCGGCGATCTCGCGATGGATGTCGCCGAGGCGGATCTTGCTCGCGGCGTCGCGCTCCTTCTTGAGCGCCTCTTGCTCGATCTGGAGCTGCGTAAGCTTGCGCTGCACGGAGTCGATCTCCGCCGGCATGCTGTCGACCTCCATCTTGATCTTCGCCGCCGCCTCGTCGACGAGGTCGATCGCCTTGTCGGGGAGGAAGCGGTCGGAGACGTAGCGATCCGAGAGCGTGGCCGCCGCGACGAGCGCCGCGTCCTGGATCCGGATGCCATGGTGGATCTCGTAGCGCTCCTTCAGACCGCGGAGGATCGCGATCGTGTCCTCCACCGTGGGCTGCGAGACGAACACCGGCTGGAACCGGCGCTCGAGGGCAGGGTCCTTCTCGATGCGCTTCTTGTACTCGTCCAGCGTGGTCGCGCCGATGCAGCGGAGCTCACCGCGCGCGAGCGCCGGCTTGAGCAGGTTCGCCGCGTCCATCGAGCCTTCGGCCGCACCCGCGCCGACGATCGTGTGGATCTCGTCGATGAAGAGGATGATCGAGCCCGCCGCGGCCTCGACCTCCTTCAGCACCGCCTTGAGGCGGTCCTCGAACTCGCCACGGAACTTCGCGCCGGCGACGAGCGCGCCCATGTCGAGCGAGCAGAGACGCTTGTTCTTGAGCGACTCGGGGACGTCGCCGCGCACGATGCGCTGCGCGATGCCTTCGACGATCGCCGTCTTGCCGACGCCGGGCTCGCCGATGAGGACGGGGTTGTTCTTCGTGCGCCGCGAGAGGACCTGCATCACGCGGCGGATCTCCTCGTCGCGTCCGACGACGGGATCGATCTTGCCCTTCCGCGCGGCATCGGTGAGGTCGCGCGTGTACTTCTCGAGCGACTGGAACTTCCCCTCCGGGTCGCGATCGGTGACGCGCTGCGCGCCGCGGACGGACGCGAGCGCCTTCAGGAGCTTGTCGTAGGTGACGCCGCCGGCGAGCTCGAAGCGGCCCTGCACCTCGCGATCGTGCTTCGCGAGCGCGAGCACGAAGTGCTCGACCGATACGAAGTCGTCCTTCAGGTTCTTCGCTTCGTCCTCGGCCTTCCGGACGACCTCGAGCGTGCGCCGCGACAGGCCGGGCTCCGCGCCGCCTGTGACGCGCGGGAGCTTCTCGACGTAGCCTTCCATCTCGCGCTGGAGCGCGGCCGGATCTCCTCCCGCCTTCTGGAACAGCGGAAGGCCGATGCCCCCGTCCTGCGCGAGGATCGCGAGCACGAGGTGCTCCGGGACGAGCTCGGGGTTGCCTCGCCGACTGGCGAGGTCGAGCGCATCGCGGAACGCCTCCTGGCTCTTCGTGGTCATCCGGTCGGGTCGCATTGCAGATCTCTCCCTTCTCGTCGGGCCGTGTGAAGCGACCCGCGCGTGCGACGAAACCGGGGCTCCCTCGTTGCCCGGGGCCCGTCCTTCGTCGCACTCGGCATCCTAAGCATGGGCACATCGCATGCAACAGCCGGTCCGAGAATTGCCGTAAGTGGCGGAGATCGGTGAGCTGTTCCGCCGTGCCGAGTCGGGACGCCCGGCCGTCAACGTCTGCACGGAGAGTCGTTCTCGAAAGCCCGCGCTTCGAACGGAAGCCCGAGAATTCCGGACCGATCCGCATCCCGCGCCGCTGGCGAGGCGCTTGCTCGAGCTCGGGAGAACAGCCTCAGGAGATCCCCTTGCGTCGTGCCCTCGTCTGCTCGCTCGTCCCGACAGCCCTCGTCCTCGCCGCCCTCGCCGCCTGCTCCGATGACCTGAAGACGTCCTCCGCGTCCGACGCCGGAGGAGCCGCCGTCGACGATGAGCAAGACGGCTCCTCTCCTCCCGTCGCCGAATGGGACGCGGCGTCCACCGCGAAGCCGAAGACGTCCTGCAAGGACGAGCCGACGCGGTCCGCCTGCACGAAGTGCTGCGCCGACGCGAACAAGAACCAGGTCGTCCTCGAAGCGACCGTCGCATGCGCGTGTCACGGCGCTGGCACCGACGCGGGCACGGTCTCGGACACCGACGACGCCGGCACCGGCCCGTGCACGTCGGCCTGCGGAGCGACGCTCTGCGCGAAGGTCCGTGGCATCCCCGACGCGCCGTGCGTCGCGTGCCTCGACGCGAACGTGAAGACAGCGGGCTCGGCCTGCTACGCGTATACGCGCGACGCATGCGCGGCGAGCGCGACATGCTCCGCCGAGCTCGCGTGCGTGAGCTCGCAGTGCACCGGGAAGTGACGGCGCGCGATCAGTTCTTCTCCCAACCGATGCCGAGCTTGAGGAGAAAGTAGCCCTCGAACGTATCGTTGCCGCCGACGAGATAGTTCACGTACGTCGCGCCCGTCACGCCGAGCGAGAGAAAGACGCCATCACCCCCGTCCTCGTAGCGCGACGGGACGGACGTGAGGATGCCGACCTCTCCGTACGGGCTCACGCCGCCGACGCTGAACCGCCCGCGTACCTCGTCGAGGTGGAACGAGGTGCCGAGGAGCGCGTACGGCGCGACGGGCCGGGGCTCGCGGTAGACGCCGATCCCGGTGCCCCACCCGAACGACTTTCGCTCCGGCGCGAGCAGTACGTCGGCCGACGTGTGGAGCACGAACGGGAAGGGGCGGCCTTCGGTCCCCCACTTCACCTGCTTCGAGCCGATGGCGAGATCAGCGGCGACGACCTGCCCGGACGTCTGGTCACGCCCCTTCAAATCGTAGGCGCCACCGGCCTGGACGCGGCCCCACCCGCGACAGCCGGTCGCGAGGAGGGCCACCCCCAGGACAGGAAGGATTCGCGTCGGCTTCACCGACGTCGTCTCGCGCTCAGATGTCGAGGTTGCGGACGTTGAGCGCGTTCTGCTCGATGAAGTCGCGCCGCGGCTCGACCTGATCGCCCATCAGGATCGTGAAGACCTGGTCGGTCTGCACCGCGTCGTCGAGGCGGACCTGGAGCATCACGCGCGCGTTCGGGTCGAGCGTCGTCTCCCAGAGCTGCTCCGGGTTCATCTCGCCGAGCCCCTTGTAGCGCTGGAGGTTCCAGCCCTTGCGACCACGCGCTTCGATGTGGTCCCAGAGCGCGTCGGGGTCCTCGAGCTCCTGCTCCTGCGCGGCCGCGGCATCGCCCGCTTCTTCCTTCTTCGCGTTCTTCGCGAAGTAGGGGGCCGGGCCGATCGAGCGCACGTCCTGCTCGATCGCGTAGAGCTCCTCGTACTCGGCCGACTCGACGAGCGACCAGTCGATCACGGTGTCACGCGCGGCCGAGCCGGGACGCGGCTTGATCGCGATCGTGCAGACACCGTGCTCCTGCTCCCAGCCCACGTCGATCGTGAGCGGGAAGATGTCCGGATAGCGCTTCTCGAGGCGCGCCTTGATGAGGGGCACCGCCGCCTCGACCTTCTTCTTGTCGCGGAGCTCGTTCTTACCGATGCCGCTCGCGCGGAGCACCGATGACACGATGCGCGCGTCGGCGCGGCGCTCGATCTTCGAGAGCGCCTTGCGGAACATGCGGAGGCGCTCCGCGAGGTGCATGAGCGGCTGGCCGGTGATCGTCGGGCCCTTCGAAGCGCGCACCGCGAGACCGTCGACGCCCTGCTCGAGGAAGAACCGATCGAGCGCCGGCTGGTCCTTCATGTAGAGGCCCTTCTTGCCCTTCCACACGCGATAGAGCGGCGGCTGCGCGATGTAGAGGTAGCCCTTCTCGAGGATCTCCGGCATCTGCCGGTAGAAGAAGGTCAGGAGGAGCGTCCGGATGTGGCTGCCGTCGACGTCGGCGTCCGTCATCAGCACGATGTGGTGGTAGCGGAGCTTCGCGATGTCGAACGTGCCGCCCTGCTCGGGGCTGCCGATGCCGCAACCGAGCGCCGTGATCAGCGTCCCGATCTCGGCCGACGACAGCATCTTGTCGAGACGCGCGCGTTCGACGTTCAGGATCTTGCCGCGGAGCGGGAGGATCGCCTGGAACTTGCGGTCGCGGCCCTGCTTCGCGGAGCCGCCTGCCGAGTCACCCTCGACGATGTAGATCTCGCTCGTCTCGGGATCGCGCGACTGGCAGTCGGCGAGCTTGCCGGAGAGCGAGGTGTAATCCATCGAGCCCTTGCGCACGACCTCGCGGGCCTTGCGCGCGGCCTCGCGCGCCTTCGCGGCGAGGATGCTCTTCTCGACGATCTTGCGGGCGGTCGCCGGGTTCTCCTCGAAGAACTGACCGAGCTTGTCGACCACCACGGTCTCGACCGCCGTCTTCGCCTCCGACGTGACGAGCTTGTCCTTCGTCTGGGACGAGAAGGACGGGTCTCCGAGCTTCACGCTGATGACGGCGGTGAGGCCCTCGCGGATGTCCTCGCCGGAGAGGCCGTTCTTGACCTCCTTGAAGAGGTTCGCGTTCGTCCCGTACGTGTTGAACACACGCGTGAGGGCGGTCTTGAAGCCCGTGAGGTGCGTGCCGCCGTCCTTGTTGTGGATGTTGTTCGTGTACGGGAAGATCTGCTCCGCGTACGTCGAGTTCCACTGGAGCGCGACCTCCACGATGATCGGCGAGCCAGCCTCCGAAGGCGTCTCGGCGACGATGTGCACGACCTTCTCGTGCACCGGCTCCTTCGCCTTGTTCAGGTGCTCGACGAACTCGCGGATGCCGCCCTGGTACTCGAACGTCTCCTTGCGCCCCTCGCCGCGCTCGTCGGTGAGCGAGATGACGAAGCCGGCGTTGAGGAACGAGAGCTCGCGGAGACGGCTCGCGAGGATGTCGTAGCTGAAGTCCGTGTTCGCGAAGATCTCGTGATCGGGCTTGAACGTGATCTTCGTCCCGGTGCGGTCGGTGTCGCCGATCACCTGGATCGGGCCCGCCGGCGCGCCGCGACGGTACTCCTGGAAGTGGACGTGACCTTCGCGCTTGATCTCGAGCTTCAGCCACTCGCTGACCGCGTTGACGGCGCTGACGCCGACGCCGTGGAGACCGGCGGAGACCTTGTAGCTCGAGTGGTCGAACTTCCCGCCCGCGTGGAGGACGGTCATGACGACCTCCGCGACGTCGATGTCCTTGCCGAGCTTCTTGCTCATCTCGGCGTGACGACCGACCGGGATGCCGCGTCCGTTGTCCTCGACCGTGACGGAGCCGTCGAAGTGGACGGTCACATCCATCCGCGAGCAGTGCCCGCCGAGGTGCTCGTCGACCGCGTTGTCCACGACCTCCCAGACGAGGTGATGCAGGCCTTCGCCGCTGTTCACGTCGCCGATGTACATGCCCGGCCGCTTACGGACGGCCTCGAGACCTTCGAGGACTTGGATGCTCTCGCTGCCGTAGGTGGAGGGCGCGGGCGCCTGGGACTCGCGGTTAACGCTGTCGGTCACGTCGGTCGTCATGGGGATTCGAGACCTTCCCGGGTTGAAGCTCGGCGCCACGTTTCGCGATTGAGAACCGCGATTGAGCCGAGGGGGCCAACTGGCCCCTTCCGGGGGAACCGGGAGTCTAGTGCAGCCCCCCTGTCGGAGCAAGCCGAAAGCCCGTGCTTTTCGTCCGGGTTCCGCATACTTAGGACCTACGAAACGACGCTTTCCGAGAGCGCCTCCACCCCGTCGACGATGCACCGCGGCGGAGCGCCCGGGTGCGCGGTCCCGAGCACTTCCGGACGGCCTCCGCACCGCCGGTCCGTACCGCTTCCTCAAACCGCGGAAAGGACCCCGGACGACACCGTGAAGTCCACGCGCGCCCCCGCCTCTTCGCCGGTGTCGATGAGCTCTGGGCGCGTCGTCGTCAGGAACACTTGTCCGCGCTGCTCGCGGAGGAACGAGAAGAGGGCCGCCGTCCGGGATCGATCGAGCTCGCTCGAGACGTCGTCGAGGAGCAGGATCGGACGCACCCCGCGCGCGGCGCCGACGACCTCGATCTCGGCCGACTTGAGCGAGAGCGTCACAGCCCGATGCTGCCCTTGCGAGGCGACGCCACGCACGCCGTGGCCGTCGATCGCGAGCGCGAGATCGTCGCGATGCGGGCCGACTCCCGCGCTCCCGCGCCGCGCGTCCAACGGACGACCGCGCTCGAGCGCCTCGCGGTACGCGCCCTCCGTCGTCGGCGCCGACGGGGCATAGGCCACACGGAGGACGAGGCTCGGAGCGGCGATCCGTGCGAAGGCCTCGAGCGCGCTCGTCGCGAGCTTCTCGGCGGCACGCGCGCGGTGGTCCATCACCTCGAGCCCGTGCCGCACGCACAGCTCCTCGAAGTCGGCGAGCTCCGGCGCCGTCACGCCGCGCAGCTCGAGGGTCCGCTGCCGCGCCTTCATCGCCCGCATGTAGCTGTCGAGCGCCGCCATCGACGCCGGCGCCACGTAGAGCGCCGTACGGTCGAGGAGCCGGCGCCGCTCCGAGCTCCCGCCCATCGAGAGCGCGATCTCCCCGGGATGGAACACGACGACCGGCGTTCGCACCGCGTAGGCCGCGAGAGACGGCGGCCGCTTGTCGTCGATCCGCACGAGGCGCTGTCCGGGCTTCAGCCCGACGGACTGCACGCGCCGCTCGCCGTCCTCCACGAGCGTCGCGCGCACGCTCGCGAGCTCCGCGCCGAAGCCGACGAGGTCACCGGGTTTGCCGCCACGGAAGCTCTTCGACGTCGCGACGACGTAGATCGCTTCGAGCAGGTTCGTCTTGCCCTGCCCGTTGTCGCCGGAGACGACGTTGAACCGCTCTCCGAACGTCGCGTCGACGCGCGCGAGATTGCGGAACGCGCGCGTCTGGATGCTCTCTAGGACGAGCGGGCGCACGCTTGCGAGCTCCCCGGGACGGGAGTCCTTCAGATGCGCATCGGCATGATGACGGCGAGGAACTGACGGTCCGCGCTCGTCGTGCCGCCCGCCGGGCGGATGACCGCCGGATCGAGCTCGCCGGAGACGCCGATCGAGACTTCGTCGTCCGTCACGGACGCGAGCACGTCGAGGAAGTACTTCGCGTTGAACCCGATGCTCATGTTCGGCCCCGCGTACTCGACCGGAAGCTCGTCGAAGCCGTCTCCGCTCTCGGGCGACTCGCTGGTGATGCGCATCGAGCCCTTCGTCAGCGAGAGCTTCACGCCGCCCGTGCGCTCGCTCGCAGCGACGCTCATGGCCTTGAGGGCATCGGCGAACGCTATCTTCGGCGCGCGCACGACCTTGTCGGTCGCCTGCGGGATCACCTGCGCGTAGGGCGGGAACTGCGCGTCGACGAGCTTCACGCTGAACGTCATGCCGGCGCCCTGGAAGAACGCCGAGGAGCCGCTCTGCGTGATGAGCAGCTCCGGAGCCTTGCCGCCCTCACCGGTGCCGTCGGCGAGCATCTCGTCGCAGATGCGGCGGAGCTCCTGGACGGCCTTCAGCGGGATCAGCATCGTCGCCGACGCCTGACGCCCCGAGACCTTCACGTCGACCTTCGACAGGCGGTGCCCGTCGGTCGTGACCATGCGGACGACGTCACCGTCCCACTCGAACAGCGCCGAGTTGAGGTGTGCACGAGTCTCGTCCGTCGAGATAGAGAAGTGCGTCTTCGCGATGAGCTCGGAGAGCACGTCGACCGAGAGGGCCAGCGTCGGCGAGCCCTCGGCCGGCTGCGGCAACGGCGGGAAGTCCTCGCCGGGCATGCCGCGGAGCGTGTAGCGGCGCGCGCTGCCGGCCGCCTTCAGCGTCGTCGTGGCGTTGTCCTGCGACGAGATGACGACCGGTCCGTCGGGCATCATCTTCACGCGCTCGAACAGATCCTTCGCCGACACGGCGACGCTGCCCGGCTTCGACACGTCCGCGTTGATGCGGCCGAGGAGCGAAAGGTACAGGTCCGTGGCCGCGAGACGCAGTCCGTTCGCGCCTTCGGCGGCGAGAAGGACGTTCGCGAGCACCGGCATCGTGCTCTTGCGCTCGACGACGCCCTGCATGCGCGCGACGATTTTGAGCAGGTCCTTCTTCGCGACGGTGAGCTCCATGACGTTTCCGGGGAGTGCCTGGGATCGCAGGGGGCGTCAAGAGACGCGAGCCTGCTTCCAGCGTGTGTTTTCGGCTTCTCGGGCGAAGGCGATCAGGGCTGGGTCCCGCGCTGCGCGAGCAGGCCATGCCCATGAGGCCCGGGTCTGATCATGTATGGAAAGGAAATTAATATACAGACAGTGATACTAGGCCCTGGGGATGGAGGGGAGAACGCCGCTTTCGCAGAAAAGTTGACACGTTGGCGAGCGCTCGCCTGGGGAGCGAGGACGGGGAAAGCTCCGGTGTGACCGGGGGCGACTTTGTCCGACTCCCGCCCCCAGCTCCGTTCCCAGGTCACTCCCCATGGGAAAGCGGCACGTTGTCCCCAGGGGCGGCGCCCCCGTTCTTGCGCATTCCCCGGGAGCGTCGGATCAGGCGGAACGCTTCTTCTTCCGAGCGGTTGCGGGCTTCGGAGGCGCCGACTCGCTTTCTCCGGCGAACGTTCGCGCGAGCTCGTCGAGGAGCTCGCGTCGGCCGCGCTCGTACGTCTTCGGGCCGACGACGCCGTCCTGGTGCGCCTTCTCGAGGTCCGCCAGGGCCGCCAGGATGCGCTGTCGCTCGGCTTCGTGCGTCCGACGCTCCGGCTTCCGCGTCCCGAGCACGAGGCCCGCTGCGACCGTGCAGGCGGCCATCAGCGTGGCGACGAGCTTGCCGGGGCCTTCCGTCGGGAGCCCACGGAGCGTGACCTTCACGCGGTCGAGCGGCGGGTCCTCGCGGCGGAGTTGCTTGCCGGTGACGAGGACGCGCTGGCCCTGGCCGTCCGTCTGGGATTGGGGCGCCGGGAAGTCCGCGGCCTCGAGCACCATCTGGCGGGACGCTGGCGCGACCACCTGCATCGCGGCGAGGTGCGGAGGCATCCCGGCCTCGATGTGCACTTCGGCGTCGCCCGCATACGGCAGCTGCCAACGGTACTCGACGACGTGCTGCCCGGGCGGGAACGTCCCGCGGATCGCGACGCCCTTCTTCGGGATCGCCGTCGCGGAGATGTCGCTCATCCCCTGCTGCGCGGCGAACCCCGTGAAATCGGCGGGCAAGGGGAGGAGCAGATCGTTCGCGACCCACGCCGACTTGCCGAAGTTGTAGATGCGGAACGCCTGCTGGACCTGGACGCGATCGTCCTTCACCTCGGCGAACAGCATCCCCTGCGAGACGATCATCGCCTGCTCGACGTCGGTGACGACGGGATAGACGTGGAGCTGCGCGCGCATGCCCGACGTCGGGGGCATGTTGAAGGGCGGCGCGGCGAACGTCGCTCCGTCCTTGACGACCGACACGCGGTACGCGACGCCGAGCCCGGTCTCGAGGTTGTCGAAACGGGCCAGCCCTTGCGCATCGGTGGTCGCCGTCACGCGGCTCCTACGATCGCCGGACGCGACGGAGCTCACGAGCACACCGACGGCGACCTCGGTGCGGGGGACGGGGGTGCCGTTGCCGTCGAGGAGCTGCACCGCGATCGACCCGTGCGGGATCTTCGCGTCCTCGACCGCGCCGTCCGGGGGCGGACCCTGCATGCCGCCCTGGCCGCCGTGCGGATCCGCGTTGGCCGCGTGCGGATCGGCTTCGGGCTCCTCCTGCGCCGCCGCAGGAACCGTCGCGCCGAGCAGCGTCGCGAGCAGGGCTGCGCTCGCGGCAGCCCGTACCTCACGCCTCATTCGTCTTCTCCTCGTCGGCCGCCTCGGCCGCGTCGCCGGCGGGCAGGCCCTTTCCGCACTTCTTGCAGAACCGGGCATCGGGCTCGTTCGACGTCCCACAAGCGGAGCACGCCTGCCTCGCCGGGGCCTCGGCTTCGCGCGGCGCTTCCACCTTTGCGGCCGGTGCCGGAGCGCCTTGCCCGGCGAGATACGAAGCGGCGAGCTCCTCGGCCTTCTTGCGGTACGGCGCGAGCGACTCGTCCATGCGGCGGAGCACGTCCTTCAGCTCCGCGCGATAGGTCGAGGCGAGCGCTTCGTGGTCCTCGGCGTCGAGCTTGCCGAGGGCGCGCTCGTTGTCGAGGTCCTTCAGCGCGCGGAGCAGCATGCGCTTCCGCACGGCGAGCTGATCGACCTCGTGCGCGCTCGCGTCGAGCGCCTCGAGCTCGGGGGACAGCGGCGCGTCGCCGGAGAGGACCCGTAGGCTCGCCCAGAAGAGCGCGATGACGCCGAGCATCGTGCCGCCGACGAGGACGAGGATGCCGGGCGCGAGCCCGTACATCGCCGACACGACGACGAAGACGAGCACCGTCACGATCGGAAGCGCGACGGCGACCGTGCGCGCGAGCTTCCGCTCCGCCTCGCTCGCGTCGTCCGTCGCTCCTCCGCGGCCGGCGTCTGCCGCCGTCGCTTCGTCGATTTCAGCCATCCAGATCCCTCAGCTCGGCGTCGATGCGGTCGTCGTAGGCGTCGCGCTTCTCGCCGGCCGCCATCTTCTCCGCATCCCCCGACTTCGCAAGCTTTTCCGCGTCCTTCTCCGCGTCGTCCGCGTTCGCGCGCCACTTCTTCAGCACGGCGCCGAGCCCGACGCCGGTGCCGAGGATGAGGACGAGCGGAACGGCGTAGATCGCACGCATCCCGCCCGAGTTCGGCGGGATCGCGAGCGACTCCGTTCCGTACTCCTTCGTGTAGTCGTCGATGATCTGTTCGGGGGACTCGCCACGCGCGAGGCGGAGGCGGAGGCGCTCGCGCGTCTGATCCGCCGTCGAGCACGCGCACGTCGAGAGGAGCTCGCGCGGGCAGGTCCCGCACATGCAGCGGAGCTGTTGGAAGAGCCCCTTCTCCTTCGAGTCGGTGATCTCGACGCTGCCGGCGTGCTGGGAGGCCGAGGCCTGCGCGAAGGCAGGCACCGGTAGGAGCGCGAGCACGACGGCGATCGTCGTGCTCGCGGCGGCCGCAGAGGCGCCGCGTGCGACCTGCCAGACGCGCGACTCCTCGGGCTCGAGCTCCGGCCACATGCAGACGAAGCTGCCGAAGATGATGACGAGCGCGCCGAACCAGATCCATCCGACGAGCGCGTTCAAGTGGATCTGGAACGACGCCGTCTTCGTCTGCGGGTTGATGCTGCCGACGACGACGTAGAGGTCGTCACGCACCGTGTGCATCATCGCGACCTCGGTGGTCGGCGACTCGGGCATCTTCTTGTAGATGAACTTCGCGGGCTGGAGCTGCGCGAGCTGCTGGCCCTCGACGACGTTCACCGTCTTGCCGTCGATGACCTTCTGCGTGCTGCGCGCGCCTTCCTTCCAGACGCGGACGTCGGCGAAGACCATCCGCTTCGTGTTGTCGACTTCCATCCGCGGGCCGGCGTACTCGACGACGAGGCGATCGACCTGCACCGTCTGGCCGGGCGAGAGCGTGATCTCCTTGTCGATCGTCCACGCCTTCCCGGTGAACCCGAAGAACATCAGGACGATGCCGAGGTGGACGAGGTAGCCGCCGTAGCGGCGCCGGCTCGCCGGCGGGAGCGACACGAGCGAGAAGACGAACCCGGGGAGGAGCCCGGCGTACCAGAGGATGCTCGGCGTCTTCTCCGCTCCGGTCTTGAACCGCGAGCGGTAGAGCCAGAAGAACTCCTGCCCGATGACGGCGGCGTTGAAGACGCACAGCGAGATGCCGAGCACCGGCGTGTACGCGTTGAACGCCTGGAGCATCTTGCCCATCACGCCGCCGTAGATCGGCTCGCTCCAGACGACGGCCGGGTAGCCGATCCGGCTCCCGATCACGAAGTGGAGCGTCGCCGTCACGAACATCGCGCCGACGGGGACGACGAACGCGCTCTTCAGCGCTTCGGTGCTCGTCTTCTTCCAGCCGAAGAGCGTGCCCATCCCCATCAGGAAGAACACGGAGAGCCCGAGCGGCTGCATCCACGCGTTGTAGTAGGGCGGCCCGACGGTGACCTTCTCGTTCCAGAGCGCCTCGCTCACCATCGGGAACGTGGTCGCGACGAGGATGAAGCCCATGATCGCGAGCAGGCCGAAGTTGTTGAGGAGGAAGGTGAACTCGCGGGAGAAGATCGACTCCATCTGAGGACGCGCGACCTTCAGGCGGAGGCCGGTCGTCATGCGACGGAACACGAGCTCGATCGCCGCGTAGGAGGCGACCCCGACCGTGATCGCGAAGATCGCGATGCGCGCGGTCGGGTTGTCGACGCTCTTGCCGGACAGCGCCCAGAGCCCCGGACCGAGGGCGTAGATGACGAGCCAGCCGGACGAGATCGCCGCGGCGCGGAGGATGTTCGTCGGCGTCGACGCGAAGCGGAGGAACGGCCGGCGGAGGAGGAGGAACGCGGCGAGGAACGCGAGCGGCGACGGCCCGTAGATCACGGTGCGGTTGCCGGTCTTCTGGAACATCGCATTCGCGACGATCGTTACGAAGAGCGCGAGGCCGAGCGAGGCGACGAGCGCGAGCGCGTTCCCGGCGAAGCGCTGCGAGCCGGCGAGGTCCGCGTTCTCGCGCGACTCGGGCTGGAGGTTCCGCAGCTCCGGCCAGCGGTACATGATGAGCGTCGCGCAGAACGCGGCGACGAGGCCGAGGAACCAGACGAAGTACTCGCCGATCGACGACTGCGCGAACGAGTGGACGCTCGCGATCGCGCCCGAGCGCGTCAGGAACGTGCCGAAGATCGTCATGAAGAACGTCAGGCAGATGAGGAAGACGTTCCACACCTTCAGCATCCCGCGCCGCTCCTGGATCATCACGGAGTGCACGAAGGCGGCGAGGGAGAGCATCGGCATGAACGCCGCGTTCTCGACCGGGTCCCACGCCCAGTAGCCGCCCCACCCGAGCTCCTCGTACGCCCAGAGCATGCCGAGGGTGTTGCCGATCGCGAGGAAGAGGAGCGCGAGCAGCGTGAACTTGCGGCACGCCTGGAACCACTCGGCGTCGAGACGGCCCGTCGCGAGCGCGGCCACGCCGAAGGCGAACGGGATCGAGCACCCGACGAACCCCGTGTAGAGGCTCGGCGGGTGGATGATCATGTAGAAGTTCTGGAGGAGCGGGTTCAGGCCCTCGCCGTCGGCGCGCGCGCCGGCAACGCCGGTCGCGAACGGATTCGCCGAGAACGCCATCAGAACGCAGAAGAAGATGACGATCCCCATCAGCGTCGCGAGGACGTACGGCTGGAGGTCGAGGTGCTTCTTCCCGAGGAACCAGACGCAGGCGCCGATGTACAAGCTCAGCAGGAAGAGCCACCACAGGAGCGAGCCGTCCTGTCCTCCCCAGAGCGCCGTCAGCAGGTACGCCGTCGACATGCTCCGGTCGGAGTAGTGCGCGACGTACCGGAGCCGGAAATCATGGCTGACGAACGCGTACGCGAGGGAGAGCACGGAGACGCCGATGAGCGCGACCGTCCCGTAGGCGCCGAGCCGTGCCGCCTCGAGCGTCTTCATCCGGCCGCTCGAGCCGGCGGAGAGCGAGACGGCGAACGTGTAGCTCGCGACGACCATGATCGCGAGGAGCAGCGTGCTGCCGAAGAGCGGGAACGTGTTCCACATGACGAGGCACCGGTACCTAGGGTCAGCGGAGGCGTGAGTCGATGAGACACGCCGCGTCCGCGGAGGCCGGAAGGCGGGGGAAGTCTAGCCCGACCCACGGAGCGTGGGCCACCCACGCTGCGCTCGTGGTCGTGCAATTCGCGTTCGCGTCGCAGGCCGTCGAAGCGAAGGTCGCGATGAGCCCGCGCGCGACGGGTGGAGAAGCCATCCTTCCGGAGGCGCTCGCGATGATGCGCATGCTCGGCGGCGCGCTCTTCTTCCAGCTCCTGCTCTGGGCGAAGAGGGGGAGCGGCCCCCGCAGCGCGGGGGTCCTCGCCCCGAGCCTGGGCACGCCCAGTGATCTCTCCCGCGCCGACCATCTGCGGCTCGCGGGCCTCTCCCTGCTGGGCATCGCGCTCAACCAGACGCTGTTCCTGATCGGGCTCCGCTGGACGACCCCGTTCGCGGTGTCGCTCCTCGGCGCGACGATCCCGGTCTTCGCGGCGGGGCTCGCGATCGCGTTCCGCAAGGAGTCGTTCGCGTGGCAGACCGCGGCGGGAATCGGCCTTGCGCTCGGCGGCGTCGTCTGGCTCTCGGGCGCCGGCGCGCTCGACCTCGGCGCCGTCCTCGTCGCGCTGAACAGCCTCAGTTATGCCGCGTACGTCGTCCTGTCGCGCGAAACGGTGCTCCGGCTGGGCGCCGTCCGCGTCGTCGCGTGGATCTTCACGTACGGCGCGCTCCTGTTCGCGCCGGTCGGGCTCTGGCCGATGGTGCAGCAGGTCGCCGAGCTGACCTCGCGCGGATGGATGTATGTCGCATACATCGTCCTCGTACCCACGATCGTGGCCTATTCGTTGAACGCGTGGGCGCTCGGCCGCTCCAGCGCGACGCTGGTGACGATGTACATCTATCTGCAGCCCTTGATCGCGGCAGTCCTCGCGCGTCTCCAGCTCGGGCAGACCGTGTCGTCGCGCGCAGGCCTCTCCGCCCTGCTCATCCTCTCGGGGCTCACGGTCGTGGCGACGCGGAAGCGATGACCTCGAGGCGCGCGAGCCCTTCCGCGAACCGCGACGGATCACACGAGGCCCACGACAATCGGAAGCCGTCCGCTATTCCGAAGAACGTCCCGGCCGAGACGAGCACGCCGCGCGCGGTCGCGAGCGCTTCGAGATCGGGCAGGAGATCCCGCCCGCGAGCGGCCGGAACGGTGACGAGGCCGAAGAGCCCCTCCCGCGGGGCGCTCCAGCCGAGGCCGAGTCTCTTCGTCCACGCCTCGGCGAGCTCGCGTTTCCCGGCGCAGATCGCGCGGGCCCGCGCGGAGAGCGCGCCGACGCGACCGAAGGCCGCGAGCGCGAGCGACGCATGCGGGAGCGGCAGATGCCCGACCGTCGCGGTCGCCGCGTCCTTCGCGCGCGCGACGACGCCCTCCGGACCGAGCACCCAGCCGATCCGCATCATCCCGAGCCCGTAGGCCTTCGTGAGGCTCCCGAGCGCGACGACGTTCGGCCCGAGCTTGCGCGCGCTCCCGCGAAAGACGCCGTCATCGGCGAGCGCGTCGAACGGCGCGTAGACCTCGTCGACGATCAGGACGGCGTCCTGCGCCGCCGCGATCGCGGCGAGCTCACGGAGCGTCGCGTCGTCCTCGCGGACGCCGGTCGGGTTGTGGAGGTTCGTGACGACGATCGCCCGGGTCCGCGGCGTCATCGCGGCGGCGACCCGCTCGGGGCGTACGTGGAAGCCGTCCTCGGCTGCCCGTGGATACGTCCGGACGCGCGCGCCGAGGCCCTCGGCGGCCCGCACGAGAGGCTCGTAGCCCGGGGACTCGACGAGGATGTCGTCGCCGGGCGAGAGCAGCGCGGCATAGGCGAGGAAGATCGCGTGCGACGCGCCGAGCGCCGGCACGACCTCCGCCTCGCTCACATCGTTGTAGCGTGCAATCGAGCGGAGCAGCTCGTCGAAGCAGGCCGGATCGCCTGCGCGCGAGGCCCCCTCTTCGGCGATCGGCGCGAGCTCGTCCCCGCGCACGAGCGGGATCCCGCTCGACGCGAGATCGAGCTCGACGTTGCCGAAGAGGCGGTGCGCCCACGCGAGGTAACGCGTGCTCGCGAACACGTCACTTCTTCTCGGCCGTGAACGTCGCGTCGCGGAGGACCGCCGCGTTCGCTTCCGCGAGCGTGAGCGTGCCGGTGAGCTTGCCACCCTCGACCTTCGCGAGGACGACGCCCGTGAGCCCCTGATCGGCGGGATCCTTCCGGCGGACGGTGCCACGGATCTCGTCGCCGTCCTTCGTCGCATCGATGACCGCCGGCGACGCAGGCCCGGAGTCGATCGTGCCCGTCACCTTGCCGTCGGGCGCGACGTCGATCGTCAGCGTGCCCTCGCCGACGAGCTTCGTGTCGTCGCTCTTCGCCTGCTTCACCGACCCGTAGTCCTTGTGCTCGGGGATGTAGAGCGTCGCGGGCTTCGCCGTGTAGCTGCCCTTGAACGAGGCTGCCTCACCCGTCTTCGCCGCGTCCTTCGCCGCGGCGGCGTCGGCCTGCGCGCTCGCGGCCGTGCTCACGACACCCGCCTCGGCCGGCGACGCGGTCGCGCCGCCCTGGGCCTTGTCGTCCTTCGAGCACGCGATCACGAAGACCGCGAGGGTCAGCAAACACGCGAACACCTTCATGCCTCTGCTCCCATCCGCGAGAGGATCCGGACGCCGACCTCTCCGTCCACCTGGACGAGCTCTCCGCGAGCGACTTCGACGCCGCCGGCGCGCAGCACGACGGCATCACCGAGTCGCCGGCCGAGCGTCACGACGTCCCCGGGACCGAGCTCGCTCCACGCGCGCGCGGACATCTCGACGCTCCCGACCTCCACCCGGACGACGACGGACGCGTCCTCGAGGGCCATCGATGTGACGGTGGGGTTCGTCGTCTCGCTCATGGGCTTCTCCTCCGTCCAGGCGATCGTCTCGACGTCCCCTCGTACCACGAGCCGGTCGGGGCTCGCGAGATCGCAGACGAGCCCGCGCTCCGAACGCGCCGCGACGAGCGTGCCCTTCCCGGTGAGATCTCCGGCAGCGCCGACCGCGAGCGCGCCGGGTACGAGCACATCGCCCCGCGCGAGCGACGCGAGCTCGAGCGGCGTGAGCTTCGTCCGCGCGGCAACGACGGAGAGCGAGAGCGGCAGCTCGCCGAGAGCTCCGAGCTCGAACGCCTCCTCGCGCGCGACGAGCCCGAGCGCCTCCGGCACCGTCACGCGCGCGGCGTAGGCGCCTTCGCCGACGAGGACGGTGAGCCACGCCGTCACCGCCGCGGGCGACGACGCGAGGACATCCCTCGCGAGCGCGAAGGCAGGCCCCGCGCTGAGGACGCGGAGCGACTCCTCGCGGTGCGCGCGCCTCAGCGCAGCATGGACGACGGCGGCGACCGCGCCCGCGATCGCGGGCGGAACCGGTCGTGATCCGTCGACGATCCGCGGGGCGTTCCGCTCGAGCGCGCGCGCCGCGAGCACGGAAGCGAGCGCCGCCTCGACCTCGACGAGCACGCGCGCGCCGGGCGCCTTCTCGCCCGCGATCCCGAGGACGAACGCGACGAAGTCGTCGGCACCGGCCGGCGGCTCGGCTCGACGCGCGCGCCGGACGAGGATCTCGACGGGCGCCTTCACGAGCTCGGCGAGCGCTCCGGCCACGCGCGCGACGCGGACGATGCGCGCTCCACGCCGGAGCCGCCGGAACGCTTCGACCTCGGCCCGCGACACCGCCGCGAGCGACGCCCACGGGAACGGAGCGACGCTCACAGCTTCCTCGCGGCGAGCGTCCAGTGCCGATCGCTCGTGACGCCGATCGCGGCGGGCGCGATCCCGAGCGGCGCGACGAGGTCCGCGAGCTCGTCGGTCGTGAGCGACGCGAAGAGCGAGGCACGGAGGAGATCCCGCTGCCGCGTGTACCGCGCGAGCGCGGCGGATTCGGTCGGCGCCTCGCCTGCGTAGCGCGCGACGAGCGCATCCACGTCGGCCTCGCTCTCGGGTCGGTGCAGGTCGCGCACGAACAAGAGGCCCCCCGGCGCCGTGACGCGCCACATCTCGGCGAGCGCCGCACCGGGCTCCGGGATGTGATGGACGAGCGAGTTCGACACCACCGCGAGGAACGTGCTCGCCGCGAACGGGAGCGCCTTCGCGTCGGCTCGCAGGATCTCGACGTCCGCCGCGCGTCCCGTCTGTGCCACGTTGCGGCGCGCGAGGGCGAGCATCTGATCGGCCATGTCGACGGCGACGATCGGGACGCCGGGCTCGCGCGCGAGGATCTCGAGCGGGATGAGCGCCGTTCCGGTGCCGACGTCGAGCATCTTCCCCGCCCGGAGGTCGACTCCGCCGTCGTGCGCGAAGGCGAGGAGGTCCTCGCAGAAACGCGCGTTGACCTCGGCGTGGTCCATCGCGTCGTAGTCCTGCGCCTCCTCCGCGGTGTCCATCACCTCGGGCTCGAGGACGCGGCTGAGGCCGGTGGCGGCGAGGGGACGCGAGGACATGACGGAAGACCGGTGAGCATAGTGGCCGTAGCCGACCGCGGGTAGCCGGTAGTATGCTCGCGCCATGCGCGCGCGTGCGGTGCTGTCGGTCGCGGTGATGGGAACGGTCTGCGGGCTGCTCGTCACGGCCGCGACGTCGAGCCCGGCGAGCGGAGAGGCGCCGAAGCGCCCTGCCGCAGCGCGCGATGCGGGGGGCGAGACGCGGTACGACCCCGACAACGTCACCGGCATCAGCCAGTCGATGGAGACGCTCGTGAAGGGCAACCAGCGTTACGCGGCGAAGGACTACGCGGGCGCGATCGATCTCTATCGCAAGGGCATCCAGCTGAACCCGCGGAGCCCGCTCGGCCCGTACCTCCTCGGAGAAGGTCACCTCGCGGCGGGCAACGTGGCGGAGGCCGAGGCCGCGTTCAAGCAGGCCGAGGAGCTCTCCGACGCGAAGAACCCCGCGCTCCGCTCGCGCGTGCTCTTCGTCGTCGCCGACGTCTACGAGCGGCAGAAGAAGTGGCCCCAGGCGAAGGCCGCTTGGCAGAGCTACAACGAGCACGCGGCGAAGTTCGCCGACGCAGGAGCGTTCCCGCACAGCGGGCAGAGCCGGTTCGAAGCGGTCGAGGCGGTCCTCAAGCTCGAGGCGCAGTACGCCGAGGTCCGCGCGCGCATCGCCGCCGAGAAGGAACCGGCGGACGCAGGCGCCCCGGCGAAGCCGCCCGCGAAGAAGTAGCCGGTCACTTCTTCGGCGGCCCGTTGCCGGGGCCGTTCCCCCAGCCCATCGCCCACGAGAGCCACTCCGGCGACTCGACGCGGACCTGGAGGCCGGCGCCCGCGATGAAGCCGAGCTTCAGCGTCGCTTCGACCTCCGGATGCCCGTCGCCGTCGGAGTCGTTGAACGTGAGGCCGCTCTCGGCGCCGGCCCCGAAGATCGCGCCCGTCCCGGTGACCTTCACGTTGCCGGAGGACTTTGGATCCATCTCGCCCGCGGACGCCTCGCCGCGGAAGACCCACCCGGCGATGCCCGCCTTCGGGCCGAACCCGTCGGGGCCCTTCGTCAGCTGGAACCCCGCCTCGCCGGCCATGTGCGCGCCCTTCGCTTCGACGCTCGCGCCGAGCACCGTCGTCTTCGCGGTCGCCTCGATCATCGCGCCCTCGACCTTCGCGCCACCCCAGTCGCCGGATACTTTCCCGGTGAAGAGCTTCGCGTTCAGCTCGCCCGCCTTGCCCTTGTAGGTCATGTCCGCGGCCGAGGCGGTGACCTCGGCGCGGGTCCCCGTCACCTCGCTCTTCACCGTGAAGAACTTCTGGTCGCCGTCCTTGCTCTGCGCCGCGGTAGCCTCCCACGTCCGGCGGCCGGGATCGGAAGGCGACGCTGCCGGTGGGGGCGGCGCCGCCGGAGGAACCTGCGAGCCGGATGCGTCCGAGCCGACGCCGGGGAGCGCGCCTCCTCCTCCGCCTCCTCCGCAGTCGAAGCTCGCGACGCACTTGCCCTCCTCGTCGAGCTTCTTCGCGAGCGCCTTCGAGAACGCGACGACGGCAACGAGGGAGAAGAGCGCGATCGCGCCGAGCAGGATCAGGTACTCGACGAGATTGGCGCCTCGTGCGCGGCAGCTTCGCACCGGAGGAGCGAGCTGCAAGCGCGGCGCCGCACGCCAAGCTCGCGAAATGCCCTGACCCGGATGCGCGACTCGCGCACCCGCGTTGCGCGCGCGTGCGCGACTAGCGCCCGATCGCGATCTCGCGCTCGAGCAGCTGGTCCGCTTTGCGCGTGAACGCGACGAAGCGCGCGTACTCGGGCCCCGGCATCACGCGTCCCGCCGGCACGTCGACGACGCGCGAGAGGACGAGCGAACGCCCTTCCACCTTGTCGGCGACGACGACGGAGCGGTCGCCGTCGCGCGCTTCGCCGGCCGGGAGGCTCGCCGGGATCCGGAGCTCCTCGGGGACGAGCACCTCGAAGTGCAGCTCCACGTGCGACGCGCTCCCGAGGAGGAGCGGCGTCTGGCGCTCGGGGAGCGTCGCGACCTGTCCGATCCCGAGCGGGAAGACCGAGCGGAGGACGAGGTTTGCGCCCGCGGGTCGCGCGAGCTGCGGGACCTCGGCGTGCATCCGGAGCACGAGCGGCGAAGCGAGGTCGTCCTTGTTGTCGACGGCGAGCTTCACGAGCCGCGCACCGGGCAGGTTCTGCGCGAGCAGCTTCGTCTCGACGAGCTCCGACCGCTTCGACTCCGCGACGCGATCGAACACGCTCCGGAGGCCGATCCCCATCCGACCGAGGAACGAGTGCACGACGTCGACGCTCGCCGACCCGTCCGCGTGCAGGATCGCGCGCGCTTCGATCTTGATCCCGTCGGCGTCACCCTGCGCGGGTGTCGTGTCCTTCGGCGTCCCCGCGACGAGGCGAAACGCCGGCTGCCCGCGGAGCTCGGCCGGGATGTAGCCGTAGGGCGCGAACTTGTCGCGTACCGTCAGCCAGCGCGGGCCCGCGTCGGTCTCGAGGCGGAGGGCGACGTTGTCGTAGATCTCGACCTCGCTCATCTTGCCGGCCGGGGGCATCGCGATGCGGCTCTTCACGACCGCCATCTCGACCGGGATCCCGAGGAGGCGGCACAGGTAGAGGAACGCCGACTGCCTCGAGCCGGAGCGGCCGGTGAGGACACGCCGCCCGTCCGTGTCCTGTCCGTCCTGGATGTTCTCTCCGACGAACTTGTAGAGTGCACGCGCGCGCGCATCGCTCTTCGCCGCCGGGATCCCGGCGACGATCTCGGCTGCCATCGTCCGGACGCGCGGGTCGAGCGGCGTCTCCTCGCTCGCGGCGTCCACGTAGCGGCGGAGCATGTCGTCGAGCGTGATCCCCCAGCCGACGCGCACGCTCGGGAGGAACTCGCGCGGGTTCGGCGCGTCGGGCTCCTCGGGCGCGGGCGGGCTCTCGTCGACGCGGAAGCGGCGCTCGACGAAGGTCGCCTTCTCGGTCACGACCGGCTGCGGGACCTTGCCCACCGCCTCGATCTCGACCTCGCGGTCCTTCGGCGTGAGCACGACGAACTCGCTCCGCCAGTAGCCCTTGTCGGCCTCGCGGAAGAACCAGTGTGGTCCGCGATAGCGCTTCCCCTTGCCGCCCTCGCTCGGGCTCGCGGTGATGTGCTCGATCTCGAGGTAGTCGCCCACTTCGAGGTGGGGCATCGTCAGGGTCGGCTTGCCGGCGACGGGCTCGGGCTCGAGCACCGTTCCGTCCGGCTTGATGACGCGGAGGCGGAGGACGAGGCCGTCCGGCGGCTTCTGCTCCGCCTCCTGCTGCACCGCCTCCTGCGACTGCATCCGGAGGATCTCGTGCTCGAGCATCTCGCTCGATCCGTCACCGTGCACCCAGGTCGCGGCGTAGTCGAGAATGCGCGCGGACGTCCCTTCCATCCGCTTGCCGGTCTTCTCCCAGGCCTCGAACTCCTTGATCACCTTCCGGCCGTCACGGCGGTACGGCTCGAGGAGGCTCGCGCCTTCGATCAGCTCCACGGCCTCGCGGATTTCGAGCCCCTTCGACCCGGCGGAGAGCGCTTCGGCGAGGGCGCGGCGGAGCGCCGTCGTATCGCCTGCAGCATACACGTGATCGGCGAGTCGGAGCCGCACGCCGGCGTCGTCCGGCGTCTTCGCGAGGGCCTTTGCGAGCTGGGTCGCGGCGGCGTTCGGGTCTCCCGCGCGCGCGAGCACGTCCGCGATGCGCGCGGCGATGTCCTTCCGGTCCGGCCGGCGCTTCTCGATCCGGCGGAGCTCCGCGATCGCGGCCGTCCAGTCGCGCCGCGCGAGCGCGCGATCGAGGTCGATCTCGGAGTCGGGATCGAGCGCCTTCAGCTTGTCGGCGATCTTGTCCGCCTCGGCGACGGCGCCGTCCTCCTCGAGCGCGCCCGCGTAGAGCGCGAGCGCGTCCTTGTCGTCCGGGAAGCGCTGCACGAGCGCTTCGAGGCTCCGCAGCCGCTCGGCCCGCCAGCCGAGGCGACCGTAGACGCGGACGAGCTGCTCGGTGACGTCGGGCACGTCGGGGTTCTCGGCCGCGAGCGACTTCAGCGGCTCCACCGCCTCGACGAGGCCGCGGCTGTCCGCGTCGTCGAGCACCATCCACGCGCGGGAGAACCACAGCTTCGGGTCTCCCTTGACCGCGCGCTGGTGGAGCTCGCGTTCGTTGATCCGCCGCACCTGCTCGGGGAAGGCGACGTCGGAGCGCGCGTACCCCGCCGCGAGCGAGAGCGCGAACGGCGCCGCGTCCTTCGGCGTCACGAGCGGCAGCATCATCGTGCTGGCGACGTCGTTCATGCCGTCGACGCGTGCCGCGTGGGCCGCGAGCGCGGTCGCGAGCGCGGACGCACCGGCGGGCTTGCCGGCGAACGCGAGCGCGACCGGCTTCGCGATCGGATTCGGATCGGCGAGCACCGTCGGGCGGACGAGGCCGTAGGGCTTCCTGTCGTCGGTGTCCGTCTCGAGGTTCGCCGAGCGGCCGTCGAGCTCGAGGAGGCGCACCGTGGCGGCGTCGGTGAGCACGCGCGCGACGACGCGGTGGCGTCCCTGCGCGACGTGGACCGCGCCGCCGAAGCGTTGCCAGTCTCCCCACTTCCGGAGGTCGCGAGAGGTGACCATCACGTCGTCGACCCACACGCCGACCGCGCCCTGCACTGCCACGAGGAGGTCGCGCTCGGCCGGGGTCTCGAAGAACGTCTCGACGTAGAAGACGCCGTCCTCCGTCTTGTCCGTGCTCGCGACGAGACAGCGGTGCCGCTCGGTGCGGAGCACGCGCGGCACGGTCCCGCGCGAAGGCTCTTCGGGCCAGGTCGCGGGCCAGGGAGACTGCTCCGCCGCGAAGCTGCGGCGCCGCTCCGGCGCGGTGTTGCGGCCGAACGGGCCCGCGATGCGCACGTTCCGCGCGCACCCGAGCCGCGCGGCGACCCGCGTGTCGTACGCGTCGTTCACGACGGCGGCCTTGTCGGCCTCCTCGCTGTTCGCCCACTCCTGGAGCTCGGCGAGCGCCCGGAAGCCGAGCGTCCCGGGCTCGTTCATCGTGGACGTGAGCGCGCGCTGGTACTTCGTCCAGAGCCCGGAGACGGATCCGCGGAGCGAGGCGAGGTGATGCGCCGCGTACCAGCCGGCGAGCGGCGCGATCGGGTCTTCGCTCTTCCGCGCGAAGAGGAGCGTCGCGACGTAGCCTTCGGCCGCGGTCTTCGGCGAAGCATGCGCTTCGTCGTACATGCCCTGCGCGAGGCTCGCGTAGAGGCCGATCCGCCTCGCCTTCCCGAGCTGCGCGCGCGCTTCGGCCCCCCCCTTCGCGGTGCCGCCGGGCGCGAGCATCTCCTCGAGCAGCCAGCGACCGACCGCCTCGCCGTCGGTGGAGCCCTTCGCGTCGTCGCGGAGCGCCTTCAGATCGACCGGGGACGCCGTGCTCGGCGTTCCGCCGCCGCAGCCCGGGAGCGCCGCCGCGGCGAGCGAGAGAAGGAGAACGATCGTCGTCTTCATCGACCCACCGAGAACGTCAGCGTCTGACCGAGCTCGCGATCCGCTTGCTCGCAGAACGCGCGGAACGCGGGATACTCCGACACCTTCACGCGCGGTGACGTCAGCGCCACCGTCGTCTTCACCTTCACGAGACCGGGCACGGACGTGTCGACCGCGACCTCGAACGACCCGAACGGCGAAGAGCCCTTCGCGGCGTGCGGCGCGGTCAGGATCTTCGCGCCCTGCGGGAGCTTCAGCACCGTCTCGTGCTCGCGCGTCTCGAGCGCGCTGATCCGCACGTCGGTCCGCCGCGTCGAGAGCGGCGCGTAGGCGGAGACGAGATGCGCCTTCGCGCCGACCGGCACGGTCCAGGTCCCGTCGTCCTTCCGCGCGAAGGTCGCGGCGCGGCCCTTCGCCTTCAGGGCGACGGGCTGCTCGATGTCCTCGAGGTCGTTCACGGTGACGGACGCGATCTCCGCGCCCGGCAGCTCGCTCGCGATGTCCTCCTGGATCCGCTGCTTCTGGGTCGCCTTCGCGTGGAAGCGCTGGCGGAAGCTCGACGCGTTCACTCCGGCGACGTCGATCTGCCAGTCGAGCTGCGCGGACCCGTCGGGGGCGAGCGTCGCTTCGAGCCGCTTGCTCGTGACGCTCGCCGAAGCCGGCGGATGCGGGAGGTGGACGAGCTTCGGCTTCCCCTCGTTGATCTGCACCGCGAGCGCGCCGCGGTCCATCGCGGGGAGCTCGGTCGAGCCGGTGAACTCGGCGGTCCCGTCGAGATAGAGGTCCATCGACGGCACGTACGCGATCGCGTGATCGAACGGCGCGAGGCTGGCGGGCTCGGTCGGGAAGTCGCCGCGCAGGCCGGTGCGGAGGATCACGATCGTCGCCGGGATGCCGAGCTCCTTCAGCATCGTCACGATCAGGGTCGCCTTGTCCTTGCAGTCTCCGAACCCTCTCGCGAAGATCTGCGCGCATCGATACGGCTTGAAGCCGTGGATCCCGAACTCGAGCGCGACGTAGCGCGTGCGCTGGACGACGTAGTCGTAGACCGCCCGCACCTTGGCGCGGTCGTCGGTGAGGCCCTTCGTGATCTCGGCGACGCGCCGGCGCACTTCGTCGTCGGCGGTGAACTGGTCCTTGACGAGGCCCCAGTACCAGCGGCCCATGTCGTCCCAGCTCCGGTACGTCGAGACGTGAACGTGCCCGAGCACCTCGGAGAGCGGCGGCTGGCCCGGCTCGGGCTCGAGCGCCGGAACGTCGGTCGCGACGAAGCGGTGGATCCGCGAGTCTCCCTTGTCCTCCGTCGTATGGGCGATGCCGGCGAGCGTGGGCTTGCCGAACGTGAACGTGCGCGACTTCGGCGTGATGAGGACGTACTCGGCCCGCGCGATCGGCTCCGTCGACTGGAGATACGCGACCTCGCCGAAGTAGTCGGCGAACGCATTCCGCGCCGTGATGTCCTCGACCCGGTAGGTGAGCTCGACGACGTCGCCGGCGTTCAGCCGCGGGAAGCGGACGTAGAACGCGCGTGCGCTCGTGTACATCGCGAGCGCCGGGTTGTCGGCGGGGCCCTCGCCGCTCTCGATCGCTTCGTCGATCTGTCCGTTCTTCCGGAACACGCGCGCGCCGCGGAGCTGCACCGTCTCGGTGTCGGCCTCGAACGAGAAGCCGTAGTCGCGTGCTTCGGTCGCCGCCGCATCGGTGAGCGGCTGGAAGACCACCTGGTGGAAGCGGCTCGCGAGGCCGTTCGGGAACACGGTCGTGACCTGGAGGTCGACGAGCGTGCGCCGCGTCTTGCCGGCCGCCGGCTTGTCGCGGAGGGCGAGGAACTCGGTCGACGGCCGCGAATACGCCTCGTCCGCGCGCGGCTTGCTCGGCTCGAGGTGTGCGACGTACTCGCGCACGTCCTTCGCCTGCGGGCGCAGCTCGAGGACGCGGCGGAGGAGGCGCACCTGCTCGTCGGTCTGACCTCCGAACGCGTAGACGTCCGCGAGCGCGCGCATCGTGCCGACGTCCTCCGGCGCGAGGTCGAGCCCGCGGCGGTAGAGCGCGATCGCCTTCGGCCTCTGGCCGAGCGCGACGTAGGCCTTCGCCGCCGCCGCGAGCGCACGCGCGCTGTCCGGGTTCGTCTCGAGCATGCGCTCGACCCAGCGCGTCGCTTCCGCCGCGTCGCGACGCGCGATCGCGAGCTCGATCCTGCTCGCGACGACGGAGGTGTCGTCGAATCGGAGCGCCGCGTAGCGCGCGGACATCTCCTCCGCTTCGGTCGTGCGATCGAGCTCGCGCAACGCGGCGGCGTTGGCTCGCAGGAGCGCCACGCTGCGCGGGCGGCGCGCGAGGGCACCGGCGAGCGACGCGAGCGCGGTCTCGCGGAGCCCGGCTTCGGAGTAGAGCTCCACGCGCGCGAGGTTCGCGGGGACGTTGTCCGGGTCGAGGGCGAGAATTTTCTCGTAGGTCGGGATCGCGTCGCGCCAGTTCGCGCCGCCTCGCGCATGCGCCGCGCGTGCACGGAGCACGTCGATCCGATCCGTCAGCGACACGCCGGGCTTCTTGGCGATGTCCTCCGCGCGCTCGATCCACGACGCGCGCTGGTTGCGGTTCTCCGCCAGCTCGCCGGCGAGGAGGCACCGCGGGATCGTCGGCGCCTTCTCCGCCGCCTTGCGCGCGAGCGAGCGCGCGAGGTTCTCGGCCGGATCGTCCGACTGCGTGAGCACGAGCCAGCGCGCGTACGCTTCGAGCGAGCGCGGGTCGTTCTTCGCCGCGAGCGCCTCGAAGGCGGGGAGGGGACCCCCGAGCACGGGCGGCGCCGAACGCTCGCCCTTCCGGAAGCGCACTGCCGCGGCTTCCTTCGCGTGCGCCGGATCGGGGTCGGCCTCGAGGTTTCCGTCGGGTGCGCCGCTCTTGTCGGCGAGGCGGAGGGAGAACATCGGCGCGTCGTCGTCGCCGCAGACCTTCACCGTGAGGCGGTGCCAGCCCTCGCGCATCGTCAGCGTCACGCCGAGGCGATCGGCATCGAGGTCGCGGTACTTCGCGTCGCTCGCCACGGGCACGCCGTCGAAGAACAGCTTCGAGGCACCTGCGCTCCCGAGCCACACCGAGAACGGGCGCGGCGTCGCGCCGGCGCCTCGCCGATCACGGACGAACGTCGTGGCGTACGCACAGACCTTCTCGGAGGGCCGGACGAGGGCGCCGAGATCGACCCACCCGTACGGGAAGGCGTCGGGGGCGAGGCGATGCGCCACCTGGCGCTCCTTGCCCTCGTACGTCTTCGTCATCGAGAGCGCGTCCTGGATGTCCTCCTCGGGGCCGAACGCCCGATCGAGCCCGGCCTTCCCCTCGTTGTCGAAGGGACCGGCCACGATCCAGCGGCCCACGAATCCGAGCTCCCGGATGGCCGTCCTGGCGCCGGAGAGGTCACCGCGGCGCCGGCGCGCGTACGCTTCGAGCATCCCCGCGTACGCCCGGACGGGTGGCGCGACGCTCGCATCTCTCGCGCTCGCATGGAGAAGCGCCTCGACCTCCGCGGGATCTCCTTGGTCCCACTCGGCCCAGAGCTGCCTCAGCGGGACGTACCCGAGGGGCATGCCGCCACGCGCAACCTCGCTCGCGAGCTCGGAGAGCCGCGGGAGCCGTTCCCCGACGTCGGCACGGACCTCCTGGAACGTGAGGCCGGGGACGACGACGGCGAGGACGGCGAGCGCGGCCACGACACACCGGAGCACCCTTCGAGGCATGAGGCCGGAGGTTCTCCGCCGCAGGCGCGCGCGCGTCAAGCTGGGCAGACACCCGCCGCGGTGCTGCACCGCGGCGCCCTTTCGTGTATCAAGACCAACGTGGAGATGAGCGCCGAGTCGCAACCGCCCGCCTCGCTTCGTACCAAGCGACGGTCGGTCGTGCGCGGGCTCGTCAAGACGGTCCGCCCGCACCAATGGGTGAAGAACCTGTTCGTGGCGGCGCCGATGTTCTTCCACAAGGACCTGTTCTCCACGACGGCGAACGGCGATCCGACCCTCAATCTCCGCGTGACCGGGCAGGCGATGCTCGGGACGCTCTGCTTCTGCCTCCTCGCCGGCGCCGTCTACACCATCAACGATCTCGTGGACGTCGAAGCCGACCGGATCCACCCGGTGAAGCGCGAGCGCCCGATCGCGAGCGGCATGGTCCCCGAGGCATTCGCGCGGCCTTTCGCCGGCGCCCTCGTCCTCATCGCGCTCGCGATCGGCGGTCTCCAGCTCGGGCTCGCCTTCGCCGGCGTCTCCCTCCTCTACTTCCTCGAGAACATCGCCTACAGCTTCAAGCTGAAGAAGGTCGCGTTCCTCGACGTCGGCCTCATCGCGTTCGGCTTCGTCCTCCGTGTCGTCGCCGGCGGTCTCGCGACCGACACGAAGGTGAGCTGGTACATGCTCGCCTGCACCGCGCTCCTCGCGCTCTTCCTCGGATTCGGGAAGCGTCGTCACGAGCTCCAGCTCGAGCACGCGGGCAAGCAGCGCGCCGCGCTCGAGGCGTACACGAAGAAGGGGCTCGACGCGACGATGCTCGTGACGGGCCTCGCGACCGCCGCGACGTACTTCGCCTACACGCTCGACGCCGACACGCAGGCGTTCTTCCAGAGCAAGCACCTCTGGCTGACTGCGCCGTTCACCGTGTTCGGGATCGTCCGCTTCCTCTTCCTCGTCTCCGGGCGCGCGGGCCGCGGCCTCAAGGCCGAGAGCCCGACCCAAGAGATGCTCCGCGACGTCCCGTTCGTCCTGAACCTGGTCGTCTGGGGCGCGGTCGTCGTCGCGATCGTCTACCGGCTCCGTCCCGGTCTCGGCCCGAGCTGATCCGCGGAAGCG
>JBDHVE010000092.1:0-35425 GCA_039809485.1 Polyangiaceae bacterium
GCGGATCGCTCGCTCGCTCGCGAACAGGCCCGGCTCGAGCCGCAGCGCATGCCGCAGATGTCGCCGCGCCCCCTCCTCGTCCCTCCTCGCTCGCGCGAGCTCTCCACGCACGAAATGCCCGAACGCGAGCGACGGGCTCACGGCGATCGCCTCCGCTGCGAGCTCTTCGAGCTGCACCGCGTCTTCCGGCGTCAGCGCTTCGCCGCTCTCGGCGCGCTCCGTCCAGCGAGCGTAGAGCCGGAACTCCGCCGACGCCGGTTCGAGCGACGCCGCGCGGGCGAGCTCGACGAGCGCCTCGCGGGAGCGACCCTGCCGGAGGAGGCCCTTCCCTCGCTGGAACGACTGCTCGGCGCGCAACCGGCGCTCGACGTCGGCCACCGCCACGGCGGTCATCGTCCCGCGCGAGACCGTCCGCGCCATCGCGTCCTTCGCGCGCTCCGCGTCGATGGTCGCCCAGGCAGGGAGAGGCGGCGGGACGGCGCGCGTCTTCCGTGGCGCGCTCGCGGCGTCCATGGGCAATGGCTCGGACGCTCGGTCCCGCGGCACCGCCGCGCCCGTGAGCACGAGCGCCGCGACGAGCGCATGCGCGTCGACCTCCTCGGCGCGGTCGTCGAGCAGCTCGCGGACGAGACGCGTCCCGGAGAGCGCCTTGCGAGCCGCGAGGGACTCTTCCGGCGTGAGCTCGAAGCGCGCGTCGATCTCCTCGATCGACCACGACGCGGCGAGCGCGCGCCCGTCGAGATCGGCGAGCACGACGTCGCGCTTCACGTCGTCATCCGTCAGGCGGAGCGCATCGAAGACGAGCGCCTCGAACGAGAGCACCACGTCGCGCGACGCATCGCGGCTCGCGTCGAGCTCGCGCGACGTCCACGTCGGAGCGCGCCGCGCGAGCATGCGCATCGCGCGTCCTCGGATCTGCTCCGTGAGCGCGCGGCGGGTCTGCTCCTCCGTCACGTAGCCGAGGCCGACGGCCACCTCGCCGAAGCGGAGCGGCTCGCCGGTCGCGAGCGCCTCGGTCATGCGCTCGAGGACGTCGATGTACTGCTCCTGCGTGAGCAGCTGCTTCCGCACGAGCACGCGACCGAGCGGCTCGCCGGCGCCGGACTCCTCGACGGAGGTCACGTGCCCTCCCGCGACGGTGACCTTCGTGGTCACGCCGTCGGCGGTCACCTCGAACAGGTGCGCGCCGTTCGAACGGCACGCGCGGACGAAGGCGCCGAGCAGATCCCGGTTCATCAGCCTTCGATTATCCCGCTCCCGTAGCAGGTACGGGCAAGATGCCCGTCGCCGCGACGAAGGCCGCGCTCACTCGAAGGCGGGGATGCCGGTGACGTCCTGGCCGAGGATGAGCGTGTGGATGTCGTGCGTGCCCTCGTACGTGTAGACCGTTTCGAGATTGCACATGTGACGCATGATCGGGTACTCGAGCGTGATGCCGTTGCCGCCGAGGATGTCTCGGCAGGTACGCGCGACCTCGAGGGCCATCCGGACGTTGTTCCGCTTGATGAGGCTCACGTGCTGCGGGCGGAGCGCCTTCTCCGTCTTGAGGCGCGCGACTTCGAGCGCGAGGAGCTGCGCGCTCGTGATCTGCGTCAGCATCTCGGCGAACTTCGCCTGCACGAGCTGGTGCGCCGCGATCGGCTTGCCGCCGAACTGGACCCGGTTCTTCGCGTAGTCGAGCGCGCTGTCGAAGCACGCGTGCGCGGCGCCGATCACGCCCCACGCGATGCCGAAGCGCGCCGCGGTCAGACACGAGAGCGGTCCCTTCATCCCGCGCACGTTCGGGAGCATCGCGTCCTTCGGGACGCGGACGTCCTCGAGGATCAGCTCGCTCGTGACGCTCGCGCGGAGGCTCATCTTCTTGTGGATGAGGCGCGCCTCGAACCCCTTCTTGTCGGTGGGGACGAGGAAGCCGCGGACCTCGCCGTCCTGGCCGCCGACCTTCGCCCAGACGATCGCGACCTGGGCGAGGTTGCCGTTCGTGATCCAGCGCTTCGTGCCGTTGATCACCCAGGAGTCGCCGTCGTCGACCGCCGTCGTCCGCATCCCCGACGGGTTCGAGCCGTGATCGGGCTCGGTCAGACCGAAGCAGCCGATGATCTCGCCCTTCGCCATCTTCGGCAGGTAGCGCTCCTTCTGCGCCTCCGAACCGAACGCGTGGATCGGGTACATGACGAGGCTGCCCTGCACGCTCGCGAACGAGCGGATCCCGGAGTCGCCGCGCTCGAGCTCCTGCATCGCGAGGCCGTAGCCCACCTCGGAGAGACCGGCGCAGCCGTATCCGTGCAGATTACACCCGAGGAGCCCCATCTCGGCGATCTCGGGGATCAGCTCGGTGGGGAACGATCCCTTCTCGAAGTGGTCACCGATGACGGGGAGCACGCGGGCGTCCACGAACCTGCGGACGGCGCCCTGGATCGCGCGCTCTTCGGCAGAAAAATGACGGGTTGTGTCGAGAAAATCCATCATCTCGGGGACCTCGGAGCCGCGACCTAGCACGGGGCCGTGGGCACGGCCAGAGGGGGCCCGTGACGTCCGCGGAAGAAGTTGTCCACGCGACCTCCGCGCTCCTAGCCTCGCGCTGTGCGCTCGAGACACCCGCTCCTCCTCGCCCTCGTCCTCCTCACGACGGCTTCCGGCTGCGACCAGCTGAAGAAGAAGCTCGGAAAGGGAGCCGGTGCCGACGGCGGCGCCGTCGCGACCGCCGAGGCCGACGCGAGCACGGCGGCGGCCGCCGCCGCGGCCGACGGAGGCGCCGTCGCCGCCGCGGAGCCCGCGCCGAAGAACGCGGCGGGCGTCGCGCGCTTCGGCAACGAGAACGCGCTCGACACGGCCGCGACGATCAAGCGCGCCGGCGTCAGGGTCACGACGGCCATCCCGACCGGCACGGAGGTCGCTACGCTCGCGGCCGGGACCGCCGTGAAGCAGGTCGCGGAGAGGGGCGGCTTCTACCGGATCACCTTCGCCGATCCGAAGGCGCCCGCCGATCGGCTGACCGGCTGGGTCGACAAGCTCGCCTTCGTCGAGGCCACCGCGCCGGCCGCCGCGAAGACGAAGAAGCCGATCAAGTGCACCGGCGGGACCGTGCTCGCGGGCTCCGACGAGAACGCGACCCCGACCTGCTCCAAGCCGTGCAGCGACGACAAGGAGTGCGGCGGCGGCGAGTGCCAGGGCGCCTTCACGTTCGACGAGCAGAAGCTCGTGATGAACGCGCTGCCGGGAGCGCGCACGATGGTGTGCGTCGGCGGCGCGAAGCCGGGGGCCGCCGCGGCGAAGACCGATGCGGGCGCCGGGGCAGCGTGGAAGGTCGGCGACGCCGTCCAGGTCGAGTGGCGCGGCAGCTGGTATCCCGCGAAGGTGATCGCGCTCGGCAACGGCAAGTACCGCGTCCACTACGACGGCTACGGGCCGGAGTGGGACGAGTTCGTCGGGCCTTCGCGGATCAAGAAGCGCTGACGCGCTTCAGCGCTGGACGCGCACGGTCGGCGTCGCGCCGGTGAAGTCGGCGCGCACCGTCACGCGCTCGCCGGCCTTGATCGTGAGGCGCTCGCCGCGGCTCTCACCGGTGGGGTCGAAGACGAAGCGAACGTCGTGCGGCCCCGGTTCGAGCGCGACGCGCACGGGGCACGCGCCCTTCGTCGCGCCGTCGATCGACACGCGCGTCCCCGGGTCGCCGAGGAACGTGACCTGCGCGCGTCCGGCGGAGACGGTGCTCGTCGTCGGCGCGGGCGCAGTCTGGACCGTCGACGGCGCTCCGCGCGGGACCGTCGTCGCGACGGCGATCGTCGAAGCGGTGGGCTCGGGCGTGACCGAGGTCGGCGGCGCCGGCTGCGTCGTCGTCGGCGGGGTCGTCGGAGCGAGTGTCGTCGTCGGCGCGGCGCGGACGCCTTCGGCCTGCGGCGGGGTGGAGCGCGCGCGCCACGCGAAGGCGGCGCCGCCGATCGCGACGAGCCCCACGAGCGGCAGGAGCCACGCCGGGCGCGAGGTCGGGCGCTTCGACGAAGGACCTTCCGGGCTCGTCTGCAGCTCGCGGCGGACCGGCGTCTCGAGCGGGCGTGTCGCGATCGTCTCGATCGGGCGATCGCTCGAGGGCGCCGCCTCCTCTTCCTTCTGCGCAGCGGCGCGGCGCGACGCTTCGCGCGCCGCCGCCTGGACCGCATCCATCGTCACGCCGGTCTGGATCATGAGCGGCGTCGGAACGTTCAGCGCCGCATCCCTTGCCGGCGCCTTCGCGCGGTTCGGCGTCACGGACGGCGGCGGGATGCTGTCGGCGAGCTTGCGGGTCCGAGGCGCGGACGGCGAACGCTCGACGGAGGCGCTGCTCGGTTCCTGATCGCCGGTGATCGGCGCGTCGGTCGTGGGCGGCGTCCACGCGCTCGCGTCGTCGCGCGCAGCGAACGTGCGCGTGCCGATCTCGACCTGGCTCGGCGCGATCGGCCGCATCGAGACCCCCGACGGAGGCGCGACGTCCTCGAGCTTCTCGCGCAGCGTGCGGACGCGATCGCCGAGCGAGCGCGCGACGTCCGAGACGTCGACGCCGGAGAGGAACTTGCGGAGCGCACGACCGAGCTCGCTCGCCTGCTGCTGTCGGTCCTTCGGATCGAGCTCCATCGCCCGAACGATCGCGTCGTCGAGCGGGAGGAGGCGCGGGTCCGTGTCGCTCGGCTTCGGATGCGGCTCTCGCATCGCGGCGTCGCACTCCTCCGGCGTCGCCCGCCGGAACGGAGCCACGCCCGTCCACGCCTCCATCAGGAGGACGGCGACGGCGAAGATGTCGGTCGGCGGGCCGAGCTCCTTGCCGTCGACCTGCTCGGGAGGCATGTGGCCCGGCGAGCCGAGGATCTCGTGACCGGCGACGCGTGCCGGCGCGGCGATCCCGAAGTCGATGAGCTTCACCTGGCCCTCTTCGTCGAGCATCACGTTCCTCGGCGTGATGTCGCGATGGACCACCTTCATCCGGCGGTGCGCGTAGTCGAGGGCGCGGCACACTTCCATCCCGACGTACGCGCCCTCCTCCGGCGTGAGGACGCGGCGCTTGCCGTCCGCGTCGCGCTCGCGGACGAGCTCCGCGATGCTGACTCCCTCCACGAGCTCCATCGCGAGGAAGTAGGTGCCCTGCTCGACCCCCAGCTCGTAGACGGGGACGATGTTCGGATGGCTCAGCGCGACCGTCGTCTTCGCTTCCTCCACGAAGCGTCGGACGAACTGCTGGTCGAACGCGAGCTCGTCGCGGATCTGCTTCACGACGAGGCGCTTCTCGAACCCGCCGGCGCCACGCAACGTCGCGAGCACGACGCGCGCCATTCCCCCGCGCGACAGCTCGCGCTCGAGGACGTACTTGCCGAAGACCTGCGGATACACGAGAGAAGCCCCGAGAAGCGTATCAGGGTGGCCGCGCCTCGGGCCACCCGCGTGGGTCGAGCGCACAAGGTGGGAGGCGTGAATGGGGTGCCTCGCACCGCCTTGCCGTACACTGCGCCCAGATGCGGCGGTTTCCGCGACACGGATGGCTCCTCGCGACGGCGGTGCTCGGCGCCTCCGTCCTCGCGGGCTCCGGCTGCTCGAAGGATCCCCGTTACGAGGACCGCCCGATCTTCGTCTACGCGCCGAAGTCCTGCCCCGTCTTCGAGGACACCGCGTTCAGTTACGTCTACGGCGGCGGTGACTTCGACCCGCCCGCGGACGCGCCGCCCGTCGCCCAGGTCTACTGGCGAGACGTCGGCACGCTGCTCCCCGGCCTTCCGCCCCAGACGCGCTCGGTCCTCGTCGACGTCTCGCAGCAGGGTCAGGCGCAGAACTGGCGCGGCGTCGCGCGCGTGCCGCCCTCCGGCCCCGTGAACGTCCTCGTCTGGGGCACGTCGGAGGCATGCTGGCTCTCGCGCAACGTCGACCTCCGCAAGGGCAGCACGCTCGGCGTCTTCGGACGGCACTTCATGGTGGTCGGCGGCGTTTCTCCGGACGGAACGCTCTCGCCGGCGACCTACGTCGGCGACCTGACGACCGGGATCGTCGAGCGCCTCGCGCTCGGGATGGCCGCGCGCCGCTCCGAGCCGAGCGTCACCGCGTTCCGCACGAAGGTCGACGAGGATCCTGCGCCGGCGCTCGTCGCGGGCGGCGAGGACCCGGAAGGCGGACGCGCGCTCGCGACCGCCGAGATCTACATGCCCGACTCCGAGGCGCGCGGCGCGCTCGGCGACTTCGATCGCTTCGTCATCCCGCTCTCGAAGTCGCGGACACGCCACGGCGCGGTCGTGCTCGCGACCGGCGAGACGCTCCTCGTCGGCGGCCGCAACGAGACGGGCGTGCTCCGCTCGACCGAGCTCGTCGACCCGATCAAGCGCGTCGCGCGAACGGAGCGGCTCGCCGACCTCGAGTTCGCGCGCGAGCGTCCCACCGTCCTCCGCCTCGCCTCCGGCGAGATCCTCGTCGCCGGCGGCTCCGACGCGCAGGGCAAGGCGGTGCCGTTCCTCGAGTGGCTCGCGCCCGACGGCAGCAAGTCGAACAAGCGCTCGCAGCCGCTCGTCGCGGGCCGCGAGCGCGCCTTCGTCCCGCTCGAAGGCGGCGGCGCGCTCGCCGTCGTCGTGCCCGAGCAGCCGGATCCGCGCTTTCCGACGGTGTGGGTCATCTCGTCGGCGGGCGTCCCGGAGCAGGCGCTCCCGATCGACCCGGCCGAGCTCGGCACCGTGCGCCTCTTCCCAGGCGCCGAGGGCGCGCCGCTCCTCTGGACCGGCAAGCGCTGGCTCCGCTGGCAGCCGTGGTTCAGCGCGTTCCAACCGATGGCCGACGCACCGCAGGTCGGGCCGACGAACGAGGACCCGGCCTTCGACGCGATCGCCTCCGGGGACAGCGGGCTCGCGCTGTGGCTCGCGAACCGCGGTGGCGCGGGCCTCTTCGTGACCGGGTTCCGCTTCGCGACGCGAACGCCGTTCGACCTCGTGCCGAAGCAGCCCGCGCTCCTCGTCCAGGGACCTCTCGGGCTCGCGCCCGATCGCGTCGTCGGCGGGACCGCGAGCGCGATCGCGTGGACCGCCGAGCGCGGGCTCGAGCTCCTGCCCGGCGCGAGCGCGTTCGTCGCGGACCTCACCTTCGCGGACTTCGACGCCGAGCTCGACGTGACGGCCGACGCGCCGGTCGTCGTCCTCCGTCCCGAAGCGGATCGTGAGCTCGAGGTCGGCGGCGCCGACTGCGCCGGCGCGCAGCTCGCGCGGAGGAAGCTCGTGGTGCGTCGTCGCGGCAGGACGGTGCGCTACGGCGCGGACGACGGCGAGCTCCGCGACTGTCCGACGCTGCTCCCGGAAGGAAATCCGCGCGTCGCGCTCGGGCTCCGCGGCGGCCAGGGCGTCCTCACGAGCGCGGCGCGGAACCTCCGGATCACGCGGCACTGAGCCCGTTCGGAGCGGGAAATTCCGCTTCGGATACGGCCGTGCTTGACCGAGTTGAGAATTTACTAAAAAGTAAATACGTCGCGTCACCGAGGAGGTCGCCCATGCTCCGGTCCGAAGTCGCTCGCGTCCCGGCTCCCGTGGAGAGTGGAATCAGCGTCGCCGCACGGCCGACGCTCCTCCAGGCGCAGCACGGCGTCGCCTACGCTTGGGACTACGGCCACCTCCGGCCCGAGCTCCGCGCGCTGTACGAGAAGTCGAAGGAGCTGAACTGGAACGCGAAGGACCTCGCGTGGCGCACGAACGTCGATCCCGAGAGCCAGCTCGTCAACGACGCGTTCAACCCGATCTTCGGCACCGAGGTCTGGAAGAAGCTCGATCCGAAGAAGGAGATCCCGCTCCTCCGCCGGCACCTCGCGAGCTACATGCTCTCGAACTTCCTCCACGGCGAGCAGGGCGCGCTCCTCGCGACGTCGCAGATCCTCGAGTGCGCGCCGACGATGGACGCGAAGCTCTACGCCGCCGCGCAGGTCTTCGACGAAGCGCGCCATGTCGAGGCCTACCACCGCTACCTGACGGAGAAGATCGAGCTCGTCTACCCGCCGAGCCCGCACCTCGTGAAGCTGCTCGACACGGTCCTCACCGACTCGCGCTGGGACTTCAAGTTCCTCGGCATGCAGATCCTCGTCGAAGGCGTCGCGCTCGGCGCCTTCGGCGTCATCCACGAGACGGCGCAGGAGCCGCTGATCAAGGACCTCACGAAGCGCGTGATGCAGGACGAGGCGCGCCATGTCGCCTTCGGCGTCCTCTCCCTCCGCGGCCACTACGAGACGATGACGGGCGCCGAGCTCCGCGATCGGGAGGACTTCGTCCTCGAGAGCTCGCACCTCCTCTGGGACCGCTTCCTCGCCCAGGAGGTCTGGGAGACGGTCGGCCTCCCGAAGGCGGAGTGCGAAGAGGCCGCCGCCTCCTCGATCATGATGAAGATGTTCCGGCGCCTCCTCTTCTCGAAGATCGTGCCGAACGTGAAGCGCCTCGGGCTCCTCACGCCGCGGGTGCGGCGCGGCTTCGAAGAGCTCGACGTGCTCGAGTACGAGACCTGGGAGCCGAGCGCGTAGTAGGTTGGGAGGCGGATGCGGACCGCCGATCCCGAAGCACGTAGGAAGCGCGAGCGGAGCTCCGTCGAGACGAAGCGACGCATCCTCGAGGCCGCGCAGGCCGAGTTCGCGGCGAAAGGCTTCGACGGCGCACGCCTCGGCACGATCGCGCGCGCCGCCGAGGTGCAGCAGGCGCTGATCCACCACTACTTCGGCGACAAGGAAGGTCTCCACGCCGAAGTCGTCCGCGCCGGCCTCGCCGCGATGACGGAAGGCGCGTGGGACCTGCTCTCGAAGATGGACGGAAGCGAGCCTGCGAAGCCCGCGAAGAAGAGCAAGAACGCAGGGAAGACGGACCTCCCGGCCCTCGCCGCCGCGTTCGTCGACCTGCTCGTCCGCTTCTTCGCCGAGAACGGCGCGTTCCTCGCGATCCTCCGCCACGAGGCCCGGCGCGACGCGCGGACGGTCTCGAAGCTCGTCGCCGAAGTCGTCGGCCCCGTCTTCGAAGCCGTCGTCGCGCGGCTCGAGGAGATGCGGAAGCGCGGCGAGGTCCGGAAGGACGTCTCGCCCCGCCACCTCGTCCTCTCCTGCGTCGCGATGGTCGCGTTCCCGTTCCAGGAGGAGCCGCTCGTCGCCGCGGTGTGGCCGACGCCGGTGCGCTCCTCCGAGTTCCGCGAGGAGCGGAAGGAGCACGTCGTCGAGATGGTGCTCGCGCGGCTCCTGCCCTGATCGCTCAGCGCGACACGAGCGCGACGAGGTCCTTCCCCTCGCGGTCCATCCGCGCGGAGAGCTCCTTCGCCAGCCGGCGCGGGAGCGACGGGCCCTCGTAGACGAACGCCGTGTAGAGCTGCACGAGGTCGGCGCCGGCGCGCATCATCGCGAGCACCGTCTCGGCCGAGTCGATCCCGCCGACGCCGATCACGCACGGCTCGCGGCCGATCCGCGCGCGCACGCGCCGGACGACGTCGAGCGCACGCGCGTGGAGCGGCTTGCCGGAGAGACCGCCCGCACCGATGCCTTCCACGACGTCCTTCGGCGTCCGGAGACCTTCGCGCGAGATCGTCGTGTTCGTCGCGACGACGCCGGCGAGCCCGGCGCGCATCGCCTCGTCGCAGATCGCGTCGATCGACTCGTCGGGTAGGTCCGGCGCGATCTTCACGAGGACCGGCACCGCGCCCGCCCCGCCGAGCACGGTCTCGAAGAGGCGGCGCGCCGACTCCGCCGCCTGGAGCGCGCGGAGATCCTTCGTGTTCGGCGAGGAGATGTTCACGACGACGAAGTCGGACACGTCCTTCACCGCCGCGAGGCTCTTCCGATAGTCCTCGAGCACGGCGGACACCGGCTCGAGCGGTACGCTCCGCGACTTGCCGATCGACATCCCGACCGGCACGCGGATCGAGGGACGCGCATCGCGGAGCCGCGCCGCGACGCGCTCGGCGCCCTGGTTCGGGAAGCCCAACCGGTTCACGAGCGCGCGATCGTCGGGGAGGCGGAACAGGTTCGGGGCTGGGTTCGCCTCCTGCGCTTCGGCCGTCACCGTCCCGAGCTCGAGGAATCCGAAACCGAGCGCCGCGAGCGCACGCGCACGCTCCGCGTTCTTGTCGAAGCCGCCCGCGATCCCGATCGGCGTCGGGAACACGAGCCCCATCTTCCGCACCTCGAGCCGCGGGTCGTGCGGCACGAAGAGGGAACTCACGAGCGAGCGAACGATTCCCACGTGCTCGACCGTCCCGAGCGCGCCCATCGCGAGCGCATGCGCGGTCTGCGGGTCCATCGCGAAGAGGAGCGGCTTCAGGGCGCCGTACACGAGCGCGTCTCTAGCACGGATCATCGCGTACGAACCTCTAGGCCGACGGGCGCGGCGAGGGCTACCGTGTCACGCTCCAAGGAGCCGGAGACGATGCGAACCTCGCCCCTCTCGTTCACCCTCGCTGCTGCCACGCTCGTGCTCGTCGCCGTCGCGTGCGGCGCGAGCTCGGAGGAAGCGAGCTCCTCGTCCGGAGCCCCGAGCCCCGGCCCCACCGCGCAGGGCGAGGCGCCGACGTTCAAGAAGGACGTCGAGCCGCTTCTCCAGCAGAAGTGCCAGAGCTGCCATCGCGAGGGCGGGATCGCCCCCTTCACGCTCGTCTCCTACGACGAGGCGAAGAGCATGGCCGAGCTCGCGCGGAAGAAGATCGAGTCGCGGACGATGCCGCCGTGGGGCGCGTTCGACTCCGAAGCATGCAAGATGCAGCATGCGTTCAAGGACGACCTCCGCCTCACCGACGCGCAGATCGCGCTCTTCGGGCGCTGGGTCGACGCCGGGATGCCGCTCGGCGACGCTTCGATCCAGAACCCGCCCCCCGTCTTCCAGGGCGACGGCCTCGCGACGAAGACGGCGACGCTCCAGATGAACGCGCCGTTCGAGCTCCAGGGCGGCGGTCCCGACGACATCCGGTGCTTCCCGATCGATCCCGGTTTCGCGACCGACACCTGGATCGGCGGCGTGAACGTCGTCCCCGGGAACCCGAAGATCGTCCACCACGTCATCGTCTACACGGACCCGAACGGCGAGGGCGCGACGAAGGCCGGGACCGAGGGCAGCTACAAGTGCTTCGGCGGCCCTGGCGTCGCCGACACCTCGCTCCTCATGGCCTGGGCCCCCGGCGCGCGCCCCATCCGCTACGCGGACGCGGGGATCAAGGTGAAGGCGAGCTCGAAGCTCGTGATGCAGGTCCACTACCACCCGACGCCGGAGACGCAGAAGGACCAGACCGGCTTCGAGGTGGAGGTCCTCCCGACGAAGCCGACGAACGTCGCGCAGCTCCTCCTCCTCGGCAACGCGCGCGGCGAGAAGGGCATCATCAAGCTCTTGCCGGGGCCGAACGACCCGGCGACCGGTCCCGAGTTCCGGATCCCGGCGAACGCGAAGAACCACACCGAGTCGATGGAGCTCGTCCTGCCCGACACGCTCGGCGGCTTCCCGCTCCCCGTCATGTCGGTCGCGACGATCGGCGCGCACATGCACTGGGCCGGGGTCGACATGCGGATCGAGGTCGAGCGCGGCGCGGCGTCGTCCGGTCCCGCGAAGGAATGCCTCCTCGGCACGCCGAAGTACGACTTCAACTGGCAGCGCGGCTACTCGATCGATGCTCCGATGCCGGAGCTGCCGACGATCCAAGCCGGCGACAAGCTGCGTTTCACCTGCACGTACGACAACACGACGGACAACCCGAACGTGAAGCGCGCGCTCGCCGAGCAGCGCCTTCCCGCGCCGGTCGACATCACCCTCGGCGAGAGCACGCTCGACGAGATGTGCCTCGGCGTCCTCGCCGTGCTGCGTCCCGCGACGATCGCCGACTGACCCGAACCGCGTCAGTGCGTGATGCGCGCGAACGCGGTCCAGTCGTTCTTCCGGTCAGCCGTACGGAACGGCAGCCGGTAGAGCGAGCTCGACGACACTGCGCGTGACGAGAGCTGGAGGAGGTTCGCGCCGACCCACGTGTCGTCGGTGCAGCGCGACGACATCGCGACGCCGCTCTCGAGGACGTCGACGCTGGTGGCCTGGTCGAGCGCGTACGCCGCCGACGCCACTTCCGCGAGCGCGACCGGCGAGACCTCGCGGTGGGCGCTCACGAAGACGGCGAGGTCGTCCGGATGCTCGAGCGCACCATAGACGTGGCGCACGTCGTTCCCGAAGTCCTCTTCGAGGGCGCACACGAGCACGACGAACCGCAGGTCGTCGGCCTGGGAGACGAGTCGCGCGCCGAGCTTCGCGGCCGCGAGCGGCTCGACCTTCGACGGGTAGGGTCGCTGCGGGCGAAACCGCGCGAGCGCGCGATCGAGCAGGATCGCGCGGCCGCGCCCGACGGCATACGCACCGACGCACAGCGCCGGCTCCGGCTTGCCGCCGAACGGGCCGTCGTAGCCGGCGACCACCTCGAGGGAGGGGATCTCGATCGAGAGCTCGATCTCCACGGCCCGAGCCTAGCGCGCCTCGATCTCCTGCTCCACCACCGGCCTCGTGCACAGCACCTTCGCGGACGGACGCTTCTTCCGGACGCGCGCGAGCGCCTGCTGGAGCTGCTGCTCGTCGGACGCGTCGCTGTAGCCGCTCGTCCGATCGACCGCGAGCCCCACGACAGGGCCGTCCTTCGTCGCGCCACGGACCGTCTTGCCGTTGACCGTCCCTTCGACGGCCTTCGCGATCGTGCGCGCGTCGTCGTCGGTCACCTCGCTCGGTGCGCCGAAGACGACGAACGGGATGCGGCAGCCCTTCGTGTACGGCGACGGGGACTTCTGCGCGAACACCGCGGGGTAGAAGGACTCGTCGTCGGAGGGCGGCGTGTAGAGGGCGCGCGGCGGCTGCGTGTGGAGGACGGTCCAGGGTCCCCCACCCCGCTCGTCCATGACGCCGGAGAGAAGCCACACGTCGCTCTCGTCGCGGGCGACGACCTCTCTCGGCTCGCTACCGTTCGGCAGCGGCACCGCCGCGAAAGCCAGCTCGGGGAACGATGCGCGGAAGAGCGCTTCGCCGGTCGCGAGCCACACCGACCCGTCGTCGCCGATCGACAACGACGAGACGTTCGCCTTCGGCGGGAGCGTGACGTCGACGAACGTGCTCCCGTCCCAGCGACGGAGCCAGGTGCGCCCGGCGACGAGCGTCTCGCGCTCGTCGCGCCCGCGCGCGAGGACGGTGGGCTCGGAAGGCATCTTCTCCGCCTTCCACGCGGCGCCGTCGGAGCTCCAGACGTGCTCCATGTCGGGCATGTCCTCGTTGCTCTTCTCGGCCGCGACACCGGCGAGCACGAACATCCGGCCCGACGGATAGGCGATGAACGTCCCGTCGGGCGAGACGAGCTTCGCCGGGCGCTTCGGGAGCACGGCCGGCTTCGGCCCGGCGAGCGCGAGGAACGTGCCCCTCCTGCCCATCACGAACGGGCCGATGATGCTCGCGTCGTCGGCGTGGAACGCGAGCACCGTGCCGTTCTTCCAGGTCCACGCGCTCGCGGTGTAGCCGGACGCGCCCTTCACGACGGACGTCCCCTTCGCGAGGTCGAACGTCGCCTCCTGGAGGACCGTTCCGCCGCGCCCGGCGAAGGTCGCGCCCTCGACGACGAGGATGTCGGGCCAGCGCCCCGCGATGCGCCCGATCTGCATGCCGGTCGAGAAGCGCTCGCCGATCACTTCCTGCACCGGGGAGAGGAAGCGCGGGCCGCCTTCCGCCGAGAGATCGAGCACGACGCGACTGAACGTGTCGACGCCGAGGACCGGCCCGTTCTCGACGCGGACGAGCCTCCACGTCACGTCCTTGGTCACGACCGAGAACGGCGAAGCCGTGCCGGCGTCCGCCATCTCGGCTGGCTTCGCGACGATGCCGGGCGCCGCCGCGTCCTTCGTGGTGGGGTCGACCGCGATCGTCGCCGGCTTGCGGCACGCAGCGAGGAGCGCGAATGCGACGAAGGGCACGAGTCGGCGCAGCATCGTGGGATCCTATCCGAGGCCTTCAGAGGAGATCGCAATCGAAGCTGGAGAGGCCCGCGGGCTTCGACGACGGCAGCACGAACGGCTCCTTCGGCTTCGGCGCACCTGCGGGCGGCTCCGTCGCGAGGACCATCGCGTCCTTCGCCCCGCTGCGCTGCGCCTCGGCGCGCGCTTCTTCCGCGCTCGGAAAGAGGCCCCAGAGCCACTGGACGGTCGACTTCGTGTAGCCGCGACCGCTCTCGAGCGGTCCTCCACGGAGGAGGACCCGCGCGTCGTCGACGACGGCCTGCGGTGGCGACTTCGCGAAGCCGACGACCCACGCCGCCCCCGGCTCGAGCACGAAGCCCTTCACCGTGTCGACCTTCGCGATCACCCGCAGCGCCGCCGGCGCGTGGGGCATCGCTCGCGTCCTGCAGATCGTCTCGCGCGTGGGCATCACCTGGTGAACGAGCAGGAGCGCGGCCCCCTTCCCGAGCGGATACCAGCCCGTGCCGAGCATGTGCTCGTCGCGCGCACGGGGGGTCTTCGTCGCCGGGTCGAGCTCGTCGGTGTCGAGGCTCGGGACGATGCCGACGACACCGAACGCGGCTCCCTTCGGCGCCGTCACGGTGAGCCCCCCGCGCGCATCGCCGACGAGGATGCTCTGGTGGACGAGCTTCGGGGGCATGGCGCCGAGCATCTCCATCGGGTGGTCGGCGACGTCGACGACGAGCTCCGTGAGGGGCGCGCCCTCGCCGACCAGCACGCGGTTCGCGTAGACGATCGCCGCGTCCGGCGCGCCGAGCGGAACCGGCGCGCCGAGGAGCTCGGGCTCTCCGCCTGGGCACCTCGCCGTCGCGAAGGCGAGCGCGGCGCCCTCCGTCGTGCCGTCCGATCGCCTCGGCACGATCGTCAGGGCGAACACCGGGCCGTGCGCGCCCTTCGACTGTGTCGGCACGATCGTGCGGACGTACCCGGTGGTGTGGAGCGACGGGAGCACGCGAAAGAGCTGCTGGTGGAGGGTGCTCGTCGCGCCCACGTCGAGGGGCTGACGGGCAGAGCCATCCTGGAGGTGGGCGAGGAACCGGCGGGTGTCCTCCGATGCCGGCCGGCACGAGACGGCAGGCGCGGCCGTCGACGCCGGCAGGGTTCCGGCCGTGACGGCCGCGGCGGCGCTCGAAGGGGTCGGGGCCTTCGGGGCGGAGCCCTGGCCGCAGCCGGCGAGGAGGACGAACGCGGTCGCGAGCACACGAGGGGAGCGAGCACGCATCGCCCCACGATACGTCGCGTCGGCGCTGACGCATCGCGTCTTCTCGGATCCTCGGGTCGTCTCCTCGACGAGCCCCGATCCCTCGACTATGGTCCGCCGCCTCTCGTCCCCCACCGTCGATTTCGTAACTGTCCCCACAAGGAGCGTTCGCCGTGATCATCGGAGTCCCGAAGGAGATCAAGACCCGCGAGTACCGCGTCGGCATGACCCCCGCTGGTGTCCGCAGCCTCACGTCCCGCGGCCACAAGGTCCTCGTCGAGAAGAGCGCCGGTGAAGGCGCGGGCATCAAGGACGCCGACTACGTCGCGGCCGGTGCGCAGATCGTCGGCTCCGCCGCCGATGCCTGGGGCGCCGAGATGGTCGTGAAGGTCAAGGAGCCGCTCCCCGCCGAGTACGGCTTCTTCCGCGAGAACCTGGTGCTCTACACCTATCTCCACCTCGCCCCGGAGCCCGAGCTCACGAAGGCGCTCGCTTCGATGAAGGTCGCCGCGGTCGCCTACGAGACGATCGAGCTCGACGACGGCTCGCTCCCCCTCCTCCGCCCGATGAGCGAAGTGGCCGGCCGCATGGCCGTCCAGGTCGGCGCGTCGAGCCTCGAGAAGGAGCACGGCGGCAAGGGCGTGCTCCTCGGCGGCGTGCCCGGCACGCGTCGCGGCCGCGTCGTCATCCTCGGCGGCGGCGTCGTCGGCCGGAACGCGGCGACGATCGCGATCGGCATGGGCGCGCAGGTCACCGTCCTCGACGTCTCGGCGACGACGATGGCGTACCTCGAGGACATCTTCGGCGGCGCGGTCGAGACGCTCTACTCGAACCCGACGAACATCGAGCAGGCCGTGATGCGCGCCGACCTCGTCGTCGGCGGCGTCCTCGTCGCCGGCGCGCGTGCGCCGAAGCTCGTGACGAAGGAGCTCATCGGCAAGATGGAGAAGGGCTCCGTCGTCGTCGACGTCGCGGTCGACCAGGGCGGCTGCATCGAGACGTGCCGTCCGACGACGCACGACAACCCGACCTACGAGGTCGACGGCGTCGTCCACTACTGCGTCGCGAACATGCCGGGCGCCGTCCCGCAGACCAGCACGTGGGCGCTCACCAACACGACGATGGCGTACGCGCTCAAGATCGCCGACATGGGCATCGTCGCGGCGGCGAAGGCCGACCGCGCGCTCATGAAGGGCATCAACGTCTTCGGCGGTCACGTGACCTACGAGGCGGTCGCGGTCGCGCACAACATGGAGTACGTGCCGACGGCGAAGGTGCTCGGCTGAGCCGAGCGCGACGAGTCACGACGTGAAGCGAGAGCCGGTGTCCCGCGCGGGATGCCGGCTCTTCGCATTTCGGCTCAGCGCGATCGCGGGCGCACGACGCGGAGCGCGGCGACCTTCACGGTGGTCGCGTCGCCCGTGTTGATCGGACCGAAGGCGACTTCGATCGTCGACGGGCGATCGACGATCCCGATGTCGGACACCTCGACGCAATCGACCTGGGTCGTCCAGCGCGTCGCAGCTCCACCGTCCGGGCCGGTGAGGAAGCGGGCGGTGAACACGATGTCGTGGAACGTCAGATCTCCGTCCGGCATCGAGAGCAGCGTCTCGCACGAGTCGCCACGGCACCCGGTGAGGTCCGTGGTGCTCGCTGCGCCGTCGCGGAGCTCCAGCGAGAGCGGTCCCACCGTCGCGATCACGCCTCGCCCGCGCGCCGCGAGGCGGAGCCCGATCCGTACCGACGGGATCTGGTCGACCTCGAAGCGCGCCGACAGCTTCGCGTCGAGGGTGCTCGGCGACTCGAGCACGTAGGCGTCGCCGTCACACGTCGGCGGCGGATTGCCCTCCTCGAGGGAGAGGTCGAAGATGCCGCCGTCCGCGGCGCAGAACGCAGCCGGCCCGTAGGCGACGCAGTCCGACTCCCCGGCGCAGTCGAAGCACGCGATCGCGGCGACGCCGGCGGCGGACTCCGCGTCGAGCGTGCCACCGTCCGCGGCAGTGGAAGCCGCCGTCTCGAACGCGCTGCATGCCACGGCGGCCAAGCCGAGCACGCCGGCGACGAGAGCGGCGATCGCAAGGAGGCGATGCATCGCCTCCGAGGATAACACCGACGCTGCCGTGGTCGGCGACCTCGGGATCCGGCATGATGCTCCGCCCTCCGTGAACATCGATCCCGCCCTCACCGAAGACGTCGACCTCCTCTGCCTCGACGCCGGCAACACGGTCATCTTCCTCGACCATGCGCGTCTCGCCGCGCTCGCGTCCGAGCTCGGTCACGACCTCTCCGCCGAAGCCCTCGTCCGCGCGGAGGGGGAAGCGAAGCGCCTCGCCGAGACGGGCGAGCTCGCGGACGTGGAGTGGGCCTTCCGCCACAAGCCAGGTGCCGTCGCGTGGGGCAAGATGGTCGCGACGATCGTCGTCCGGGCGGGCTTCCCGCTCGCGCGCGCGTCCGCGCTCCTCGATCACGCCTGGCCCGTGCACGAGATGAAGAACCTGTGGTGCCGCGTGCCGGAGGGGCTCGGCGAAGCGCTCGACGCGGCGCGAGCGCGCGGCGTGAGGGTCGCGATCATCTCGAACTCCGAGGGCATGCTCGACCGGCTCTTCGCCGACCTCGGCATCCTCGGGCACTTCGACCTCGTCGTCGACAGCGGGAAAGTCGGGATCGAGAAGCCCGATCCGCGCATCTTCCAGGTCGCGCTCGATCGCTTCGGCGTGCCCGCTTCGCGTGCGCTCCACCTCGGCGACGTCTTCGCGACCGACGTCCTCGGTGCGCGCGCAGCGGGGATCCGCCACGCGCTGATCGATCCCTACGGCCACTACGAAGGTCGCCACCTCGACCTGCCGCGGGTTCCGGGCGCAGTCGAGGTGGCTCGCGCGCTGGCGCGCGCCCGCTGATTCAGTTGCAGACGCTCCCGCACGCCTGCGTGACGCAAGTGTTGATCGCCGGGAGGAACGACGCCGCGCCCGCGTTCTTGGTCTGGCACTGCGAGATGCAGCTATCCGTCGTGCACGCGCTGGCGCAGTCGAGGTAGGCCTTGCACGAGGCGTTCGCCTTGCACGCGTCCCACTGCGCCTTGCACGCGCCGGTCTCGCTGTCCTTGAAGCAGGCGTCGCAGGCGACCTCCTGCGAGAGGCACGTGCCCGCGCCGCACACCTCGCCGCCGGTGCACGCCGTCCCGCACTTTCCGCAGTTGTCGGAGTCGGTCTTCAAGTCGACGCAGCTCGCGTTGCACGACGTGAGGCCGGGCGCGCATCCCTGGAACGTCGCCGACTCGATCGACGTCGTGACCAGCTCGACCCAGGCCTCCGGCTGGATCTCGACGTCGGGCAGCGAGCCCTTCGTCTTCTTGTCCTTCTTGACGTCCTTCTTCTGGCGCGCGACGGAGATCGAGAGCGAGCTCGTGGTGCTGCCCGAAGAGGGCTTGCTCGACCCCACCGCGGCCGCGATCGCCGCGCGAGGGACGTCGAACGTGCCGCTCGCGTCGATCGCCTTGCACGTCACGGCGCCGCCGGCGCCGGCGATCGTGATCACGATCGCGTCGTTGCCCGGCACCCACCCGAGCGTGAGCGGCCCGGTGCCGAAGACCTTCTCGGTGGACAGCTTGTTCAAGGCGGGCGTCGTCTGCACGAACGTCGTCGCGGTGAAGCTCTCGTCGAAGGCCTCGAAGCCCGCTTCGGTCGCGCCCTGCGCCTGGACACGGAGCTCGGCGCCGGAGAGGAACGGCGCGCCGTCGGCCTTGCCTTCGTAACGGTACGGCGGGTAGAGCGTCACGGCGGTCGTCGTGCCGCTGAACGCGATCGGCCCCGCGTCGAAGGTCGGCGTCTTCACGCACTCGCCCTTGCCGTTCGCGCCCGCCTTGCACGTCTCGTCGGAGTCGCACGTCTTCTCGCAGGTGACGGCCTTCTTGCACGTCGCCGAACAGCTCGTGTCCCACGTGCAGTACTCGCCGGTGTCGCAACCGGTCGCGGAGTCGGGCTTCGTGGTGCACTTGGGCGCAGGCACGATCTGGCAGGTGCCCTCGAGCTTCGTCGAGCACGCGCGCGCGGCCGCGGCGTCGGGCACGAACGTCGCGCTGACGAGCGGCACCGTCTTGCCGCCGCCGCCCGCGACGTGGCTCTCGCCGAGGACGATCGACCCGAGCGCGTGGGGCGGCTGGTTCGCCGGGTCCTCCGGGTCGAGCTCGACGCCGCCGTCCGCGCCGGGGTCGGGTGGCGCAGCGCCGTTCGTCGTCGAGATCGTCTTCGTCGTGCAGGCGACGAGCACGCCGGTGAGGGCGAGCGCGCAGGCAAGGAGGTTCCTCATGGGCTCGTGCTACGAGGCGGCGGTCGGATTCCTTCCCTCGCCCCTCGCACCGTCACGGATGGAGAGGAGAAACAGGAAACAGGAAACAGGAAACAGGAAACAGGAAATGCGCCGCGACGGGGCAGCGCGCGACCGTTGCCGGTTGCCGGTTGCCCGTTCCCTGTTCCCCGTTCTCTCTCTCTCTAGCCGCCCGTCAGCTTCCGCACCGACACGATCGCGTCGCCGCACGCATCGCGGAGCTCCTCGTCGACCGCGCTCTGCGGAGCGGGAAGGCTCGGCGTGAGGAGGAGATCGCAGGTCATCACGCTCGACTTCGCGTCGGGGCCGGGCTGCACCTTGAGCGCGATGTGCATGCCCTTGATGTTGCCCTTCACGAACGTGCCCTCGACGACGTCGGCGCCGCCGACGGACTTCGCCGGCGCGAAGCGCGTGACGTACCAGATCGTGACGAGCCCCTTCATGATCGGCAGCTGGAAGTAGACCTCCGTGCCGTCGCCCTCCTTGCCGACGACCCGCACCTGCTTGAACTTCGGGCCCGCGAGCTCCTTGTAGTGGCCGAAGTCGACGAGCCGCTTCTTCACCTCTGCCGGCGAGGCGTTGACGATCCCTTCGGCGTGGCCGTAGCGCTCCGCCTTGCCCGGCGGGACCCAGTTCGACTTCTGCGGCCCGGGATCCTTCGCGAGCCGATCGAGTGTCGCGCGATGTGTCTCGGGCGGCTCGGTGGCGAAGGGCCACGCGCCCGACGCCGAAGGCTCAGCCGGCGCGGCCGAGAGCGCACTCGGCGCCGTGCTCGGCTCCGGCGTGCTCGGCGCGGACGCGGTTTCGCCGTGCGCACCGTCGCTCGAGCGGGGGGCAGCCGGCGCATCCGTTCCGCGCGTCGCGGCGACGGGCCCGTCCGTCCGTGCCGCACTCGTGCCCCCGCCGCATGCGTGGAGAGAGACGATCGAGGCGCCGACGAGCAGCCGGAGGAACATGCGAGACACCCTAGCAAACCTCGCGCCGTGGTAGCGTCGCGTCCCTCATGGCGCTCATCGCGATCCTTCCTGGTGACGGCATCGGCCCCGAGGTCATGGCGCACGCGCGCCGCGTCCTCGAGCACTACAAGAACGACCGGAAGCTCCCGCTCGATCTGTGGGAGCTCGATCTCGGAGCCGAGCGCTACCTACGCGACGGCACCACGTTCCCGAAGGACGTCGCGGACCGGATCAAGAACGAGGCGAGCGCCGTGCTCCTCGGCGCGCTCGGCGACCCGCGCGTGCCCGGTCTCGAGTACGCGCGTGACATCCTCTTCGGTCTCCGCTTCGGCCTCGACCTCTACGCGAACGTGCGCCCGGTGAAGGCGCTCTCCGATCGGCTCGTGCCGCTCAAGGAGTGGACCGCGAAGGACGTCGACTTCGTCGTCTTCCGCGAAAACACCGAAGGCATCTACGTGAACATCGGCGGCCAGTTCAAGAAGGGCACGCCGGACGAGGTCGCGATCAACGAGGACGTCAACACGCGGAAGGGCGTCGAGCGCCTCGTCCGCGCCGGGTTCGAGTACGCGAAGGCGCACGGGAAGAAGACCGTGCACATGGCGGACAAGTCGAACGCGATGAAGCACGCGCACGAGCTCTGGTACCGCTGCTTCTTCGAGGTCGCGAAGGAGTATCCCGACATCCAGGCGAAGCACGTCTACGTCGACGCGCTCTGCCTCTACCTCGTCCAGGACCCGCGCCCGTTCGAGGTCGTCGTCACGAACAACCTCTTCGGCGACATCGTCACCGACCTCGGCGCCGGCCTCCAGGGCGGCCTCGGGATGGCCGCGAGCGCAAACGTGCACTATGCAGACAAGTCGCGCGTCGCGATGTTCGAGCCGGTGCACGGCTCTGCGCCGCCGCTCGTGGGGAAGGACCTCGCGAATCCGATCGCGAGCTTCCTCACGGTCGGGATGATGCTCGGCCATCTCGGCTGGGCCGAAGAAGAGAAGCGGATCGAAGCGCTCTGCGCGAAGGCGATCGAGACGGGCCACTGCACGCCCGACGTCGGCGGGAAGCTCGGGACGAAGGCCGTCGCCGACTGGTTCCTCGAGCAGCTGACGAGCGCCTGAATCGCGCGGTTCTTTCGGCGTTTCGCACTCGAGGCCGCAGCTTCCGCGCGTCGCCGATCCATCCGACGCCTACGGCCCGCGCCCGATGGCAGCTGCCATCGGATCCTCTCGAGCCCGCCTCGCCCCCCTGCCTGGGTGAAAGCATCCAGGGACGGACGCTGCGTGCATAGGAATCCGCGCCGAGCGGATCATGCACATGTAGGCACCGACGTTCGGCCTCCAGGACCGAGGGCAGCAGACATCGGCACGGCAAGTGCTCTTGTCACGCGACGGAGGCAACATGACGCGATCGATTCGAACCCTGCTGCCGGTCGCTCCTCTCGCGGCCGCCGTGCTCGTCGCGCTGACGGGCTCGCCGCGAAAGGCCGTCGCCGAGCCCGCTGCCGATGCTGCGGAGCGCGCCGAGCGATGCGCAACCCGGGTCTTCACCGCGATGGTCGGTGAGGGCGCGACGACCGAGGCCCTCGCCTCGCCGACGCCTCAGACGTTCGTCGACACGCTGGTGAAGGACCCGCGTTTCCAGGAACGGTTCGCGAGGTTCATCAACTCGCAGTTCAACCGCACGCCGGGCGCGACGCCGGCGGAGGACGCGTCGTACTACCTCTCGAAGTACGTCCTCGTGAACGACAAGCCGTGGACCGACATGTTCCTCGGCAAGTACAAGGTCGAGCCGACGAACGCGCAGAACGCGGCCTCGGAAGCGGCCGTCACGGACGACCCGAACGGCCTCGGCTACTTCCGCAGCCGCCAGTGGGCCGTCCGCTACGCGGGCAACGAGCTCGCCGGCATCCGCATCGTGACGGCCTACCGCATGATGCAGAACACGGTCGGCCTCCAGCTCACGGCCGTCACGAACGCACCGACGGTCGACGTGTCAGCGGCCGGCCGCAAGGCCGCGACGTGCGCCGGTTGCCACTACGACGGGTGGTTCGCGCTCGACAAGGTCGCCTCCGTCCTCGGCACGCGCCAGGGCACCGGCGCGCAGACGACCTTCCAGCCCTCGACGCTCGGCCCTCAGAACATCCTCGGCGGCGTGATGGTCGACGGCGATGCGCAGCTCGTGCAGGCGCTCGTCAGCAACGAGGCGTTCGACGTGAACGCCTGCCGCCTCGCCTACAAGTACCTCTACGGCCGCAACGAGAACGCGTGTGAGGGCCCCGCCTTCGACAAGTGCGTCGCTGCCTTCAAGGCCGACAAGAAGATGACGACGGCGATCGCGACCGTCGCCAAGGACCCCGCGTACTGCGAGTGAAGGAGCCAGCCATGATGAAGAGTCTCATCGCAGCTACGTTGGTCTCGCTCACGGTGGTCGCGTGCGTCGCCGAGGACGGAAGCGCCCTCAACGGCGGCCGCGGCGGCGGCCCGAACGGTGACGGTACGCAGGGCGCGGACGGCACGCAGAATCCCGACGGGACGAACCCCGACGGGACGAATCCCGACGGCACGCAGAACCCGGCGCTCTGCCAGGGCAAGCCGCACATCGGCTTCGGCAACGTCGACTTCGTCGCCGACCGCAAGCCGGGCGAGCTCGGCGAGAACCGGCGGCGCATCAAGCCCTACTCGGCGCTGCGCACCGAGTTCCAGCGTGCGCTCGGCGCCGCTCCCGCCGGCCTCACTGCCGCCGCGGCTTCGTTCGGGGACACCCCCGCGCGGTGGTACTCCGAGCCGGTCGCGGGCGCGGTCAGCCTGTACTCGATGTACACGCTCGCGTTCACGACCTGTTACGACACGATGACCCAGGCCGAGTACCAGGCCGCGCCCACGCAGGCGACGGCGGAGACCGAGTGCTCGAAGATGGCGCGCAAGTTCTGGCAGCGGACGCCGACCGACGAGGAGCGGCTCGCCTGCGCGGAGCTCGTCGTCACGAACACCACCGAGACGGTCGCGCGCCGTCGGTGGGCCCACGCGTGCGCGTCGCTGATCACTGCCACCGGTTTCATCACCTTCTGAGCCGAGGAACGGACCCATGAAGAAGAATTTCTCTCGTCGTGGTTTCCTCAAGATGGCGGGCATCGCGGCTGGCGCCGCGGTCGGCCATCGCCTCCCCGGCTCCTCGTGGCTCGGTGAAGCCTTCGCGGCGACGCCCGAGCCGACGACGGTGGTTTGCATCTTCCTGAACGGCGGCATCAACGCGATCTTCACCGGCGCCGATGCGTTCACGAACACCGCGTTCGGCGTCACCGGGAACAACGTGACCGCGATGGGCGGCGTGATCATCGACACGACGCTCGCCGCGGCGATCCCGACCGGGATCCGGACCAAGGTCGCCTCCGTCGGCATCCGTCACGGCACGACCGACCACGGCAACGCCGAGACGAGCCTCTTCATGTCGGGCACGCAGAGTGCGCCGCTCGTCCTCGCGAACGCGATCGGCGGCAACGGCGCGATCAAGGCCGCCTCGGTCGGCAACAACACGCTGCCGAACGGCGTGCGCCCGAACCCGGTCAGCGGCGTCTCGCTCCAGCCGATCACCGACATGGGGGCGACGATCGAAGCCGTCGCCGGCGCCGCGATGGCCCCGAACGTGGCGGACCGTCCGACGACGGCGAAGGGCATCCTCGCTGCGCAGAAGATGTCGAAGCCGACGATCGTGAAGCACCCGAAGTCGCTCGAGACGGTCGATCCGGCGCTCACGGCGGCGTACGCGACCGTGTCGAAGCCCGTGCAGCCGTTCAGCGCGGCGGACTTCAACACGGCCTACGGCCTCAACGGGACGGCGGTGAACAACTTCCGCGCGAAGATGGCCGCTGCCGAGCTGATGGTTCGCTCGGGCGCGAACGTCGTCGTCGCGCAGGACGACTTCGTCTGGGACACCCACGGCGACACGACCGGCAACAACGTGCGCAACATGATGACCCAGCGAATCCAACCGGGCCTCCGCACGTTCCTCACGCGCATGGTCGACGGGACCGCCGCGATGGAGCGGAACGTCATCGTCGCGATCCTCGGCGACTTCCACCGCAGCCTCCCGGGCTCGGACCACCAGGGCAACGTCTCCGCGCTCGTGATCGGCAAGACGCTGAAGAACGCGACGACGGGCAAGACGGACGGCAACGTCGGTCTCGGGCCGGCCGTGCCGGGCGTCGCCGGCTTCTGGCAGATGCTGGCCGCGGCGTCGAAGGTCGACGTGAGCCCGTTCGGCGCCAACCCCCACGCGGTGCTCGCATGACGGAGCGGCGCCTCCTCGCTGCTGTTCTCGCAGGACTGTTCGTGTCGACGTTCGCCGGCTTCGCGTCGGCGAACGCCGGCGGGCTCGCAGGCTATACGGGCAAGCCGTACGCGGCCTACCCGAACGGCCAGAGCTGCAACCAGTGCCACAGCGGTGGGACGGCGCCGACCGTCACGCTCATGGGCCCCGCGTCGCTGAACGCGGGGCAGTCGGCCGACTACGACCTCGTCGTGACGACGGGTCAGTCGCGTGCCGCCGGTAGCATCGCGGCGACCGACGGCGTCGTCATCGCGCCGGTCTCGACCAGCCTGCGCGACAGCTTCGGTGAGCTCGTCCCGAACGGCAACAGCGTGCCCGCGAGCGGAACGGCGACGTTCCGCTTCAAGGTCACCGCGCCCGCGACGGGCAGCGCGATCAAGCTGTGGGCCGTCGGCCTCGCCTGCAACGGCAGCGGCAACAGCGGCGACAGGGCCTCGCACACGACGAAGGACGTCACCATCGTCGGCGGAGCGCCGCCCGCGCCGACCGGGACCGGCACGTCGACGCCGCCGCCACCCCCGCCGGGCGGGACGCCCACGGCGGATGCGGGGTCCGGCGGGAACAGCGCGGCGCCGGGCAGTGGCACCGGGGCCGGATCGGGCACGGGCACGGGCACGGGCACGGGCACGGGAAGCAGCGGCTCGAGCAGCCCCGCCGCCGACGGAGACGACGACGACGGATCCTCGCCCAACGGGAGTCGGCCGAACGGCGCATCGACCGCCGCGGCGTGCTCGGCCGGCGGCGTGATCGGCGAGGTCGTGCCGGGGGGAATCCTCTCCGCGCTCGGCTTCGTCGCAGCAGTGGTGATCGGGGCACGGAGGAAGCGTCGATGAAGGCAGTCGCTGTCATGTTGTTCGCCGGATTCGCCGTGAGCGCTTGTGCAGCGGAGACCGCGCCCACGAGCGAGCGGAAGTCCGTCGAGCAGCCGGCGACGAACACCGATCCTCCGGTCCCGCCCGGCGCGGCGGGAAACGACGGTCGCACCGACAGCGAGTCGTCGTGCTTCGCGACCTGCTCGAACGTGTCGTTCTCGTGCAAGGGCCAGCAGGGCGGCCAGTCGGTGGTCTTCACCGCGCAGATGGCCTACGAGATGCCGGGCTGCAAGGGGACCTTCTCGCAGGGCGTGACGCCCGATCCCGAGAAGGCGGTGAACCTCGCGATCGACTGCAGCACGCGCAAGGTCTGCCTCGGTGCGACGCCGGACGCGGCACCGACGTCCTGCGTGCAGGGCACCTTCAGCGCGTTCTCGTTCTCGTTCACGAACGACGCGGCGGGCCAGAACGTCGTCTGCACGCGCGACTGACGCGCGCCGCGGGCTGGCCAGCGGGCCGCGACGCCCCTACCGTCGCGGCCATGAGCCCGGTCGAGGTCGCGCGTGCCTACCTTCGTTCCCTCGAGGCGAGAGCCCCGATCCCTGCGATCGGCGCCTTCCTCGACGACGAAGCCGTCGTCGTGGTGCAGCCGAACAGCGTCGACCCACGCGGGTCGCGGAGGACCCGCGCGGAGGCCCTCGCCGGCGCCGAGCGCGGGCGCGCCCTCATGCGCGAGGAGCGCTACGAGATCCTCTCTGCGGTGGAGGCGGGCGATCGGGCCGTCCTCGAGGTCGCGTGGTCCGGCGTCCTCGCCGTCGCGCTCGGCAAGCTCGAGGCAGGCGCGACGATGCGCGCACACTGCTCGATGCACTTCGAGGTGCGGAGCGGGAAGATCGTCGCGCAACGGAACTACGACTGCTTCGAGCCGTGGTGATCACTGCTTCGCATACGCGAGGCCGTACACGCAGCGCACCGACACGCCCTGCGCGAGCGTCTTCGTCATCTCCGCGCGGCCTTCGTAGCGATCGGTCCCCTTCCGCGCGAGGTCGACGCGGAACGACGACGACGAGTCGGCGTCCTGACACGTCTTCGACCGCGAGCCGCCGCACGTCGGGTAGCCCTTGAAGTCGTCCGTGCACGTGCAGCCCTCGTCGCACGTCTGCGAGGAGAGGGCGGCGCCGCCGTGCTCGCGATAGGTCTCGTCGCGAATCGGCTCGCAGTAGCTGTCCGAGGCGGCGGCATCGAGCGTGTACTTCATCACCCACGTGCCTTCCGGCGCACAGCTCGCGCCCGCAGCCGCTCCGCCACCACTGCCACCGCCTACACTCGCGCGAGGGCTCGAGGGCGACGTCGGGGACGGCGCGTCGCCGTCGTTCCCCGAACACGCGACGAGGGCGAAGGCGGCAGCGACGGACAGAGCGTGGAGCGCGTTGGTCATACCCTCCCCGTTGCGAACCGCGTTCCGCTGTCGATCGCGCGTCTTTCGGCGTGTTCGAGGAGGCAGACGCGATGTCGATGTCGCGCCGGCCTTCGCGGACGGACCGGCGCCGCGACGCGCATGACGCGCCTCCTCCTGATAGACTCGGTTCGGTATGAGCGGACCCGTCGACCGCCGCTTCGACGTCGCCGGCGCGGTCGGCGTGCTCGCCCTCGTCGCGATCCTCGGCGCGAGCGTCTACGCGTTCTGGCCGAAGAAGCCGTCGTCCCTCGCGAGGATCGAGGCGCCGGGGGCGGGAGACGCTCGGAGGCTCGACCGGACGCTCCCGGCCGACGGCGAGACGCTGACGATCGCGATGACGACGCTCGAGCCTCGGCGCGACGACCAGAGCGTCACGATCGTGACGGCGCCGCCGACGAAGACGTTCTGGGGCGACGTGAAGGCGCCGGCCGAGCCCGATCGCGTCGGCTGTCGCCTCGCGCGCGTCACGACGCTCGACATCGACGGCGGCACCATCGCCCACTTGCCGGGGTCCCTCGACGACGACGCGGAGGACGCAGGCAGCGGGCTCGCGTTCGATCTCGCGCGCACCGGGTGCAGCTTCCGGCGGTCGTCGGACGGGTCGCTGCGCTCGGTCGTGATCGTCACGCCGGACGAGCTGACCGGTGACCGTGACGAAGCGGGTGACGGTCTCGTCGGCCTCGCCGAGGGCGCGTGGCCGGTGGCGATCCGCGTCGCGCTGCGGCTTGCCTCCGTCCCGTCACCGCCGGAGGCCGTCGCGCCCGGGGCGCGCTTCAGCGTCGACGAGGACGTGGTCCTCGATCACTTCAAGACGCACCGCCACGTCACGTACACGCTCGCCGCTTGGACGGAGGCCGGGGCACGCGTCGAGGTCGATGCCGTGGAGGAAGCCCCGGATCAGCAGTTCGATCCGGGAGCAGCGGCGGAGGAAGGATTCGCCCGGATGGTCACGGAGCAGACCGGCCTGCCCATGGCGCCGCCCGATCTCTCCGGCCTCCTTGCAGTCGAGCACCTCCACGGCGCACGCCTCCACGCGAAAGGGACGCTCGAGGTCACGCGCGGCGGGACGTTCCCGCAGGGCCAGCTCGAGGTCGAGGCGAGCCATGACCTCTCGTACGTCATGTCGGACGCGATCCGAGAGCTGAACCCGAGGGGTGCCGCGGAGACGCGACTCACCGGGAAGTCTCGGCACGTCTTCCGGTACGCGCGCGGGGCCGTGTTCCACTAGAATCCGGGGCATCTTGGGCGACGTCACGATCCCGCGCGACCTGGTCGATCTGTTCGAGGCGGGCGTCTCCATCCTCGTCGGGACGCGCGACGAAGCTCTCCAGCCCGAGGCGACCCGCGCTGCCGGCGCGAAGGTCTCGCCCGACCGCCGCCGGATCACGCTCTTCCTCCCCACCGCGGTCTCCGCGCGTGCGCTCGAGAACATCGCGCGACATCCCGAGATCGCGGTCGGCTTCTCGCGCGCGATGGACGCGACGTCGATGCAGGTGAAGGGCTCGTGCATCGAGGTACGGCCGGCGAACGACGACGAGCGCCTCGCCGTCGAGCGCTACAAGACGGCATACATGGAGCAGCTGTTCGTCCTCGGTCTGCCACGCGCTCTCACGAAGCGCTTCGCGGTCTGGCCCGCGCACGCCGTCACGTTCGAGGTGCGCGACATCTTCCTCCAGACGCCGGGCCCCGAAGCCGGCAAGCGGCTCGAGCAGCGATGAACCTCGAAGACATCCGGTGGGTCGTGAAGCCGGCCGTGAAGCGCATCGCGAAGGGCGCCGGGCTCGTCGTCGCCGGTCTCCTCGGCATCGTCGCCGTCTTCGCCGGCGTCGTCGAAGCGCGCGGCGTCCCTCGCTACGAGCCGCAATCGCCCGACCTCCACGTCGCGGTCACGCCCGAGCGGATCGAGCGCGGACGCAAGTTCGTGAACCTCCTCTGCGCCGACTGCCACGCCGACGACGAGACCGGGAAGCTCACCGGCAAGCGCCTCACCGAGATCCCGCCCGAGTTCGGCGAGGTCGTCTCCCCCAACATCACGAAGCACGCGACGAAGGGAATCGGCGGCTGGACGGACGGGCAGCTCGCCTACCTCCTCCGCACCGGCGTACGTCCGGACGGGCAGTACACGCCGCCGTGGATGCCGAAGCTGCCCCTGATGGCGGACGAGGACATCGCGTCGATCATCGCCTTCCTCCGCTCCGACGATCCCCGGCTCGCCGCGAGCGACGTCGACCCGCCCGGCAAGTCGAAGCCGAGCTTCCTCGCCAAGGCCCTCACCAACACGGTGATGAAGCCGCTTCCCTACCCGTCGTCGCCGATCGCGATCCCGGCGAGGAGCGACCGCGTCGCGTACGGCCGCTATCTCGCGATCGCATACGACTGCTATGCGTGCCACTCGGCGGACTTCAAGAAGCAGGACCCGCTCGTCCCGGAGCGATCCGCTGGCTACTTCGGCGGCGGCAACGGCATGGTCGGCGCGGACGGGCGCACGATCCACACCGCCAACCTCACCCCCGAAGACGAGACCGGGATCGGCCGCTGGTCGGAGGCCGACTTCGTGCGCGCGGTCCGGAAGGGCTTCCGCCCCGACGGCCGCGTCCTCCGCGCCCCGATGACTCCGCGCGCCGAGCTCGACGACGACGAGGTAGGTGCAATCTACACCTATCTCCGAACCGTCCCGAAGCTCCGCAACCCGGTCGACCGCGCCTTCGCGCCGGCGCCGGCCGACGCCGACGCGGGCAAGCGGCTCTACGTGTCGTACGGCTGCCAGGCGTGCCACGGCGACACCGGCGCGGGGTCCGCCGGCGCCGACCTCCGCCGCGCGAACGAGCACTTCGCGAGCGACGACGAGCTCCGTGGCTGGATCGACGACGCCCCCGCGAAGAAGCCCGGCACGCGGATGCCCGGCTTCAAGGGCGTGATCGCGGATGCCGACTACGGCCCGCTGCTCGGTCACGTGCGCTCGCTCGCGAAGGCGCCGCGCGAAGCCTCACGCTGAGGCGCGGTCCTTCGAGACCTTCGCCACGATCGCGGCGCAGAGCGGACACGCCGCGATCCCGTGCGGGACGTCGCGCCGGTGCAGGTCGAGCACCGCACGCGAGATCTGGGCGAGCTCGCGACGCACTTCGCGACGCTTGCCCTTGATCCGCGGGATCGTCATCCGGTCGTATGCCGTCGTCTGGTGGCGCATCCACGCGATGACGGCGGCCTCCGCGCGCTCGTCGATCGCGATCCGCTTCGTGCGCGCGACCGTCCCGCTCCCGACCGGCGTCGCGTGCGCGGCGACCAGCTTCGCGAGCGCGCGACCGAGCTCGCGCCACTCCTTCGAGAACGCGAGGAAGCTCTCGACCTCCGACTCGAACGCGGCGACGTACTCGGTCTGCGTCCGCTCGCGACGCGCAAGGTCGCTCTCGCGCTTCTTCGCATAGCTCTCGGTCGACCGCTCGGCCTCGAGCGCCGCGCGGACCGCCTCGACGTTCGGGCGCGGCGCCCAGAGCCCTTTCGAGAACGCCTTCCGGCCCTTCTTCTCGATCACGGACCACGAGGGTCCCGCCTGCTTCACACGCCGCGTGAAGGTCGCATCGCCGGGCGGCAGACAGACCCAGCCGTCCGGCGGCGACAGGCGGCGGCCGTCCGGCGCGACGAAGGTGCGGGGATCGGAGGTGGGGGCGAGCACCAGCGATTCGGGCATTGCCCGGGAAGGTGCCCGAATCGCGCACGTCTGTCGAGCCGTGGAACTCCAGGGCGCGCACGTTGTCAGCCTCGGAGCCCGCCATGAAGACACGCTCGACGCTCGCGGCCGCCTCCCTCACCGTCACCTTCGCCGGCGCCTTCGCCGCGAGCTGCGGGGCCCCGCCCGTGGCTCCGCGCGCGACGACGCCGAGCACCGCGAAGCCTGCGATCGCGAACACGCCGCCGGCAGAAGTGAGCACTCCGCGCCCGCGCCGGCCCCACGCGCCGCCGCCACCGGATGCGCCGCCGCCGCCGCGGGTCACGATGGCGATGCCCGGCGAGCCCCCGCCCGCGCGCCTCGCCGAAGCGCGCCTCGTCGCCACCTCCTGCGAGAAGGAGACGGCGGAGGCGAACGAGGCCGAGGTCCTCGCGATGAAGAAGGAGATCCGCGAGTCGTTCCTCTCCTGGCACGCCGAGCAGCCGGAGTGCTGGCGGCAGAACCGCGAGGCGGCCCGCATTCGCGAGATGGGCGTCGGCGAGGGGATCGGTCTCGGCTCGATCGGCACGATCGGCCACGGCAGCGGCTTCGGTCTCGGCCTCACCGGAACGGGAGCCGGCGGCGGCGGTGGCGAGGCGGTCGGCCACTTGTGGGGAGAGCACAAATCGGAGACCGCGCGGAAGGTCTCCGGCACGAACAACCAGGTCGCCTCGGTCGACGAAGCCGACATCGTGAAGACCGACGGAAGGTACGTGTACTTTGCAGCCAACGGCGCGCTCCGGATCGCGAATGCGATGAGCCCGCACATGCTCTCGTCGACGCCGGTCCCGGGCGAGGTGCGGAACCTCTTCGTCGCCGGGGACCGCGCCGTCGTCTACACGTCGAGCCCCGGCGCGAAGCCTCCGTGCACGTACGCCTACGACTGCAACTTCACCGGCGACGGCTCGCGCACGACGATCACGGTCCTCGACGTGAAGGACCGGACGAAGCCTTCGGTCGTCCGGAGCCTCGAGCTGTCCGGCTCCCTCGTCGCTGCACGACGGATCGGGAGCACGGTCCACACCGTCGTCGCCGACGGGGACGATCCTGCTGCGCCCGCCGAGTACGAGACGTGGCCAGCGGATCTCGAGACCTGCGGCACGCCCGAGGCGGTCGTCCGGGCGAAGTTCGCGAAGCTCGAGAGGGAGAACGAGAAGAAGATCCGCGCGCGGAAGGACGTCGTGAAGTTCCCGACGCTGCGTGACGGGGGCTCGGAGCAGCCCTTGTGCAACGGCATGCTCCGCACCGCGATCACCGACGGAAAGGCGTTCACGAGCGTCGTGTCCTTCGACCTCGAGAGCGACAAGACCGCCCCCAGCACCGCGACGATCCGGAGCCGGCCCGGCGCCGTCTTCGCGTCGGCCGACGCGCTCTACGTCGCGGTCGCCCACGAGCAGGGCGCGGGCTCGCGCTGGTACTCGTGGCAGACGAGCACGAAGGAGGTCACCGAGCTGCACAAATTCCGGATCGGCGCCCGCGCGGAGACGACGAAGTACGTCGGCAGCGGCACCGTCCCCGGCCACGTCCTGAACCAGTTCGCGATGGACGAGTGGTACGGCTACCTCCGCGTCGCGACGACGCGCGGTCGCGTCCCGGACCCGAAGGTGTCGAGCGTCGTCTCGATCCTGGTCGAGGGCGAAGGGGGCAACCTCGTGCGCGTGGGCGCGATCGACAAGATCGCGCCCGGCGAGGACATCCGCGCGGTGCGGTTCGAGGGTGAGCGCGGCTACGTCGTGACCTTCAAGAAGACCGACCCGCTCTTCGTGATGGACCTCGGGCACCCGGCGCGCCCGCGCATCCTGGGAGAGCTGAAGATCCCCGGGTTCTCGACCTACATGCACCGGATCGATCGCGACCACCTCCTCTCGATCGGCTTCGACGCGAACGACCACGGCGACTTCGCCTACTTCGACGGCGTCATCCTCCAGCTCTTCGACGTCGTCGATCCGACGAAGCCGAAGCTGATCCACAAGGAGAAGATCGGGACGCGCGGGTCGAGCTCGGAGGCCGCGACGAACCACCTCGCCTTCAACTACTTCCGCGAGGAGGGACTCCTCGCGATCCCGATGACGGTCTGCGAAGGCGGCGGCGACGGACGCAACGGCAGCCGCGTCGGGTTCAGCGGCCTCCTCGTCTACGACGTCGATCCCGAGCGCGGCTTCACGCGCCTCGGCGGCGTCGACCACCACGACGCGCGCGAGGCCGTGAGCTGCGGTACGTGGTGGACGAAGGGCGCTTCCGCCGTGAAGCGGAGCATCTTCCTCGACGACCTCGTCTACTCGGTCGCGGGCGACCGGGCGAAGGTCCAGCGCATCTCGGCGCTCGGCCGCGACCTCGCCGACCTCTCGCTCATGCCGTGAGCTTCACTCGGTCGGCTCGCAGTTGTAGGAGACGTTCCACGAGCGCACCGTCGGGATCGCGGTGATCGCGGTGAGCGTCACGCCGATCTTGAGGACCGGGTCGTACGCGGCCGAGCCGAGGATCGCGGCGAGGTTCTTCGGGCACATCGCCGCGTCGGGGAGGCCGCTGAACGCGCAGTAGGCGGGGTCGCCCGAGTTCGTCCGGATCGACGCGACCGTCTGGGCCGTGCTGAAGGGGCCGATGCCGGCATCCGACAGGATCGGCGCGGTGCTCGCCTGGAACACGACCTGGCTGTCGAGCGGCACCGCCGTGTCGTACGCCATCTGGTTCCAGTGCACGCGCGTACCGGCCGGGCACGTCGCGACGTGCGTGTACGAGAGGGCGGCCGGCGGCGGCGGCTGGACGCCGTAGGACACGCAGACGTTGCCCTGCGCGGCGGTCGGGATGAAGCTGTAGTTGTTGCAGTAGTCGCCGTCGTTGACGGGTGCGGAGATGACCTGCCCACCCGCGGCCGCGGCGAGCCCCGTCGTCGTGTGCGTGTACGTGAAGGTCGTGGCGGTCGGCACGGCGGTCACGACCCACGTGCCGTTGTAGCCGGTGTTGAGCGCGGCGCCGCCGACGCCGGCGACCATCACGCGACGTCCGACCGCGTAGCCGTGCGCGGCGCTCGTCGTGATCGTGACCGTCGCTCCGGCCTGCGTCGCGGTGGTGACCGTCCTCGCCGACGGCGGGTTGATCATGAGCGTGCGGTTACCGGTCGGCGCGCCCGTGCAGGTGTACCCGGTGGCGGTTCCGGCCGTGCCGCGCGAGAGGTTGATGTCGACGCACTCGCCGGCGGGGAACTGCACCTGGGTGAGGTCGATCGAGCAGGTGTCGCTCGGCCCGCCGTTCGGGAGGCACACCGCGGTCGAGCCGTACGAGCTCGGGTTACCGGCGTAGACGCCGAGCGTGAGCGTCCCGGTGTTCTGCACCGGGGCCTGCCCGCGGTTGCACAGCGGGACGTGGACCTCGCCTGCGCCGTCGACGCAGCCGAGGCCGACGGTGAGATCCGGGCCGACGGGCGTGTTGCACGTCGCGAGCGCGGCGTTGTTGGCCGCCGCGTTCTTCGCCCACGGGAGGCAGCGCGGCCCGGCGTCCTCGAGCCCGCAGCAGTAGTCGTACGAGCAATCCTTGTAGTCTGCAGGCGGCGGCAGGCTGTAGAGGCCGCCGTCCGCGAGCGTGCCGGTCGGAGGCGGCGTGCAGAGGAACGACGGCGGCGAGCTGACGCCCTGCATCGCCCCCGACTTCGGACCGGTCGCGCCGCCGGGGAACGTCGTCGGGTCGCTGACGGTGCCGACGACGCCGGTGCTCGTGCTGGTGAACCCGCCCTCCGGCTGGAGGTTGCCGGCATCGATGTCGATGCCCATGCAGTCCGGGTTGCAGAGGTTCTGCGCGCAGCCGGACGCGTCGCGCGATGGAGCGGTCGCCGTCACCGCGCGGATGCCGAGGTTGCTCGAGAGGACGCCCTTGAAGCCGGCGCCGCCACTCGCGAGGAGATCGGAGATCGACGCGGTCGACACCGAGCCGCCGCCGGGTCCGCCACCGCACGGCCCCCACTGCCCGTCGTGACAGATCTGGGTGCCGTGGAAGCAGTTGACGGTGTCGCCGATCCGCCCGGTCTCGACGTGACACTCGGCGACCGCGCCCTCCTGCGTGCACGGGCCGCTCAGGCCACCGTTGCCGCCGGGCAGCATCCCTTCGCCGTCGGTCGCCGCCGGACGCGAGGTCCCGCAGCCGTTCATGTTCGCGACGCCTGCCGCCGCCGCGCTGACGGACGCGACGATCATGGCCAGGCGCACGAACGAGGCGATCTTCGGGTGGCTCATGCGGGCGATCCTCGCGTTCCGGTGCAGCTACGGTGCCAGGGCACAGGCTACGGAATCGCGCGCGATTCGGCCAGTCGCGCGCAGCCGGCTCCGCATTCCGTGCACAGTCTGAACTTTTTTTCCGAGGACGCGTGAGCGTGGAGGTAGGAGCGCCCCTCACGGTCCCACGGTCGGCCTCGCGCAGCTCGACAACCCCGGTGAGCCGCACTGGGGCGGACCGGCGCGGCGTGGCTACGCGGCCACATCGGTCCTCCGTCGCTCGTTCGTCGCTCCGCCCGCGAAACCGCGCGCCCGCGCGTGGCAGGAACGTTGCGAGCGCATCCGTGAGGTGATGCACCGCGCGCGAACGATCCGAGTCGAGCTGAACGTCCGCACGATGCTCGCGGCGCTCGGAGTCGTGTTCGCCGTGTGGCTCCTGCTCCGGCTCTGGCCGGTGCTGCTCGTGATCGTGGC
>JBDHVE010000093.1:0-35360 GCA_039809485.1 Polyangiaceae bacterium
CGTCCCGAGCGCGGTGCACGTCCGGATACGCGGGGCGGACGACCCGATACGCGGGGTGCACGTCCGGATACGCGCGGCGGTCGTCCCGACACGCGTGGTGCGCGTCCCGATGCGCGCGGCGGTCGTCCCGACACGCGGCGCCGCGGTCCGCGCTAGTAGCTGTCGCTCGAGCCGCCGCCTCCCGAGCGACCGCCGCCGCCGCCGTAGCCCGAGCCACCGCCTCCTCCTCCGCCACCGCCACCGCCCCCGCGGAAGCCGAAGAGCAGCATCCAGAACAGGATCTCGCGGAACGTCGGCGAGATGATGGCGAGGAGGATGATCAGGATGACCACGCCGACCGCCATGCCCGTCTTCAGCGGGCTCGGCGCGGCGCCGACGTCACGTCCTTGTTTCGCGGGACCCTTGCCGGCCTCGCTCGTGCCGCCCGGCGTTCCGTGCGTGAGCTCGTCGAGGATGGCGGTCGTGCCCTTGTCGTAGGCCTCGAAGTAGCGCTGCTGTGCGAGGAGCGGTCCGATGACGTCGCGGTTGATGTGACTCGACCCGATGTCGGTGAGCGCGCCGCCGACGCCCTTGCCGGTCTCGATCCGGAGCTTCCGCTCGGCGATCGCGTTCACGAGCAGGATGCCGTCGTCGCCTTTCGCCGAGCCGACCTTCCAGGTGTTGAAGGTCTCGTAGGCGACGTCCTCGATGTTCATCCCGTCGGGCAGCGACGCGAGCGTGTAGACGACGATCGCGAAGCCCGTCTGCTTCCTCGCATGGTCGAGCTTCGCGTCGAGCCGGCGGACCTCCTGCGGAGACAGGACGCCCGCCGTATCCATCACGTGGCCGTTCAGCGGAGGCGGCGTGAAGGCCGCACGCGCCGACCCCGTGAACAGGAACGCCGCCGCGAAGAGGAAGAAGGCGGCGAACGCACGGATCACGGGCCGCATCATCGGGCTGAATGTAATGCCAGACGCGCCGCGCGCGAGCCCGAAGTTCGCGAACGGTCGAGGTCTTCCCGAGGCCGTCTGCCGCTCACGGGAGGTAGGGTGTCGCGTCGCGCTCGTTCTTGGCGCCCGGTCGCGCGGTGTCGGCGAGGGGATCACGGATCGACGCGGGGAGCGACCAGTCCCGGCGGAAGAGGCCACCCGCACGTAGCGCGCCGGGCCCGAGGAGGAGCTGTCCGCGCGAGGGCGCGATCGCGGCGTCCCAGACGACGAAGTCGGGGGCGAGATCGGGGATGGACGTCGCGCGGAGCATCCCGGGTACGTCCGCCCCCGCGACGACGACGACGTAGCGATCGCGACGCGCCGGGTTCGGCCGGATGAACGCGGCGCCGAGCTCCTTGGCCGTGAACCGCTCCGACCCGACGACGACCTCGCCGCTCGTGACCTGGATCGGGAACCGCTCGATGCGGTCGAGCTCGGCGAGCACGCGGTTGTTCCGGCCGACGAGGACGAGCGCGCGATCGTTCGCGAGCGGCTCGCCGCGGGTGAGGAACTCGGTGTCCGTCATCACGGGGTAGGCGACGGTCAGACCGGGCCGCACGCGCGAGAGCGAGCGGGCGACCTCCTCGTTCGCGCGGCGCTCGGCGTCGTCGGCGTAGACGACGAGCGACGGCTCGAAGAGCACGTCGCGGAGCGGCCCGGTGATCGTCCCTCCCTTGACCGGGCGTTCGTGCGACGGCGCCCCCTTCTCCCATGCCTTCGCCGCCGCGCCGTCCGGGACGTGGACCGCGAGCGGCTCGCCCGAAGCGAAGACGAGCGAGCGGCCGTCGAGATCGACCGTGATCTCGCCGGCGGCGTCAACGACGTTCGGATCGCGCTCGAACGAGAGCGCCGCGACGTTCGACGTCGTGCCGGCGATCCGCGTCTTGCTCTTCGCGCGCACGTCGACCTCGCCCCACGCCGACTCGGTCGCGAGCTCGCGGACGTGGACCCACGCGCTCTTGCCCCAGCGCGTGCGCGCGGTGCGGAAGCGCACGTGGGCCGGCGCGAGATCGAGCTTCTTGCCGAGCAGCCACTTCAGCCCGGCGAGGTTCTCGTAGAACGGCTGCCACACGTTGTGACCGAGGTCGGGGTGCTCGTGCTTCACGGAGTAGCCGAGCTTCTCGTACCGATCGATGAGCACGCCGCTGTTCTCGACGGGGAGGTCGCGCGTGCCGTGGACGACGTAGAGCGGGAGCCGTTCGCCGTTCTCCGCCCAGAACGCAGCGGACCGCTCCTCGGCGAGGAAGCGCTCCCACGGGCGGATCGGCCTGCCCCAGACGTCCCGACGCACGAACAAGCTGTGGTAGCCGCAGAGCGGCGCCGCCGCGGCGTAGACGTTCGGGCGGCGGAGCGGGATCGAGCCGGAGCCGATCCCGCCCATCGAAGGCCCCGTGATCGTGACGCGCGCCGGGTCGATCGGATACGTCCGCCGGACCCAGTCGACGACGTACGCGACGTCTTCCTCGCCGAGATCGCGGTACATCGTGTTCCCGCGGCCGCTCGGCGCGACGACGAACGCGTCCACGTTCGGGATCGTCCCGACGTGCCGGTCCTCCCACGCCTGATCGTGCTTCGGGTCATCGCCGCCGAAGAGCCACCGGATCATCGCGAGCGGGTAGCCGTTCATCCCGTGGAGGGCGACGACGAGCGGGAGCGGCCGCGGCGCGTGCGCGTCGTACGACGGCGGGACGTAGAGACCGAGCTCGGTCGTCGCGCCGTCGAGCGGTGACCGCAATGCGCGGCGCATGACGCCGGCGCGGCCTTCGTACGGGTCCTTGCCCTGCTCGAGCGCGGCCGCGAGCTCGTCGAGCTCGCGCGCTTCGTCCGCCTGCGCGCTCTCGTCCGTGTCGCCCCGCGAGACGAGCGACGAGAGGCGCTCGACGAGGTGCGCGACGGACGTCCGCGAGCCCGGCGCGAGGAACGGCGCGTCGTCCGGCGTCTTCGCGAGCGCACGGCTCGCGCGCACGAGCGCCGCTTCGGTCGTGATCCGCGAGGGGAGGGGTGGACGAACGCTGCGTCCCGCGACCTCGACCTCCAGGACGCGCTCCTGCGCCGTCGCCGCGGCGCGCGGGAGCGCGATCGTCAGCTCGGAGACGCCTTCGGCGGTGACCGGGACCTCGCCAGCGCGCACGTCGAACGCGCCTCCGAGCGTCGCGCGTACGGCGAGAGGCACGCCGCGCGGCGCGCCTTCCGGGAACCGCACGACGAGGCGCGGCGTGTACGCAGGAGGCTCCGCGAGCGCGTCGAACGTGCGGCCGAAGGAGACCCACGACATCTTCGTCGCGAGCGCACGCGCGTCCTCCGCCGTCGTCCCGGGCAGGCGCGCGTAGAGGCCGGGAGAGGGGGCGAGCACGTCATCGACGAGCCGCGCGCGGAATGCCCACGCGCCGTCGCGCTGGTGGAGCTCGAGGACGAGGGAGTGGTCGCCGGCGGCGAGATCGAGCGGCACGACGTCGTCGTCCTCGCGTACGGGTCGCGCCTCGTCGCGCGTGTAGACGATCTTTCCGTCGACGCGCACGCGCACGCCGTCGTCGACGCCGAGGAGCAGGTGGTGCCGCCCTCCGCGCTCGACGTGGACGACCGCGCCGGCGTAGGCGACGACGTCCTGCTGCCCGCGCGCGCCGAGGGCTCTGACGAGATCGATCGGCCCTTCGCCGCTCGAGGCGATCTGGAACGACGTGCCCGCCACCTGCCCGCCGAGCTTCGGCGCGAGGGTCCCGGCGTCGACGCCCGCCCCGGCGAAGCCGCGGCCGTTCGCCGGCAGCGGCCCCGCCACGAGCCACGCGCCGAGCACGCCGCGCGGTGACGGTGCGATCTGGACCTCGGTCTTCGGTGCGCGTGCGTCGTCGTCGAGCGCTCGGAGGTCGAGCGCGCTGCTCTCGGCGCCGGCGGGCGAGGCGACGAGCAGCGCAAGGAGCCCGACCGCGCCGGCGCGCGTCACGGTCCGGGGCTCAGTCCGTGAGGCCCTGCGCGAGCGTCCGCGCGTCGTCCTTGAAGAGGATCTCCACCTTCTTCGGATCGAGGATGCGCGTCACGACGCCGTCGCCGAACTTCGAGTGCCGCACGAGCTCGCCTTCCGCGAACGTCTCGCTCACGCGGTACGGGCGGAAGTCGCGCATGCCCTTGCCGGCGATCGCGCGCTCCCACGTCTTCTCGCGATCGAGCGCAGCCTGCTGCGCCTTCGTCACCGACGCGCGCGTGGAACGCGGGCCGGCCGACGCGGAGCCGCCGGCGGACACGATCGTGCGTCCACCGCCGGCCGACGGGGCCTTCTCACCCGGCGCACGGGGCCGAAAATTGTGGTGCGAACTGCACGTGGAGCACTCGACGCGCGCAGGCGTGGCCCCGACCATCGCGATGATCCGGTGATTCAGGACCAGCTTGCACTTCGTGCACCAGCTGTCGACCTCACCCCCCGCGCGAAGCGGCTTGCTCATGACGCGTGAACATACCAAGCCGCGCGTCGCTCTCGGCGAACAATCAGCCGGCGCCGCGTCGTCTCTTGCCCGCGGATGCACCCGCGCCCGTCGCACGCTCGCGCTCGTCACGCCTCACGTGGACCGCGGTCTTCAGCTCCGGGCGCGGGAGCGACGTGACGGGCGCGTCCTCCTCGTCCTCGCCTTCGGCCGCGCTCTCGGACGCGTCCTCGAGGGGCTCGTCGGTCGCGAGCTCGTCGCGCGCGTCGGCCTTCTTCTCTTCGCGCTTGTCCTTCGCGTCCTTCGCGTTCTTGCCCTTGCCCTTGTTCGGCGAAGGGCCGTCGTTCGGCGTGAAGCGGATCGTCGTGTTCACTTCGAACTGCACGGTCGTGAGGAGCTTCTGCACCTCACCGGCGAAGTTCGTGTGCTCGAGGAAATCGCGGATCTCTTTCGCGACGACGCGGAAGAGGCCGTTCTTCGTCTCGTCGATCTGCTGGAGGAGGTAATGCGCGATCTCCTTCGGGAGCCGCATGTCCCCGACGAACTGCTTCAGGTTGTCGGGCGCCTCCTGCGCCTTCTCGACACCGAGCTCGACGGCGCGCTTCAGGATCTCCGGGATGACGCTCTCGACGAGACGTCGCCTACGGCTGTCCTTCGGTGCCGGATCGGACGGATCGTCCGGGGGGATGTCGGAGTCGCGCGGCGGCTCGCTCATGGTCTCTCCGCGGTGTAGCCCCGGGACGGCTCGAGGTCAACGCGCCGCGTCACGCCGCCGCGGACAGAATCCGCGTGACGCCCTTGGCCGCCGCATCGAGGTCCCGAACAGCGGCCTCGGCCTGCTCGAGGCTGCGCTTCTGACGCCGCGCGCAGAGGAGGACCTCCTGGCCGGCGACCGTGACGGGGACGACAATCGCGTCGCGGCGGAGGAGCTCCACGCGGGACGAGACGGCGTCCGTCATCGTCGACCACGCGCCGTCGGCGAGGAGGGGCGCATACGCCGCGAGCTCCTCGCAGACCGGCCACGAGCCGGCGCCGGCGACGACGACGCCCGAGAAATCGGCGACGACGATCGCATCGAGCTCGCCGCGCGCGCGGGTCGAGCTCAGCTGGTAGTGGAGCGCGACGAGCGGATCGTCACTGCGGCGCCTGCGCCGATCTGCGTTAGCTCCGTTTTCCATGTGCGAAGTGTCCCGTGCCGGAGCGCGGCTGGCCAAATAACGAGGGGAGCGCTCGCACGGGTCGAGGCCGAGAGCGCCGGATGTGCGTGACACGTCTTGGGTGTCGCCGCGCTTCGTGCGATGCTGGGGGTCCGTGCACCTCGTCGTCCCTCCCGGAGGCGTATTCCGCGAGCCTCGGCGGATAGAGCTGGGGCCTCGTCCTCTCTCCATCGGACGTGCCGAGACGTGCGACGTGCGGCTCGACGTCCCGGGGGTCGACGCCGAGCACGCGAAGGTCAGCGAGGTCGCCCTCATCGCGATGGGGCCCGACTGCGCGATCGGCGACGTGCCGCTCGATGCCGGCGCGCGGCGCCTCGTCATGCCGGGCGACGAGATCCAGATCGGGAGCGTCGTCCTCGCGCTCGAGGGCGACGACCCGAGCCTCCTCCCCGCCGCGCCCGATGACGCACAGGAGAGCCCGGCGCTCGGGCGGAGTCGTCCGACCGGACCGCGCGTCCGCGTCGTCGAAGGACACAACTTCGGCGACGAGCTGGTGCTCGCGGAAGAGAACAAGGCGTACGTCATCGGCCGCGCGCCGAAGTGCGATCTCGTGCTGGAGGATCGCGAGGTCTCCCGCGAGCACGTGAAGATCGTGCGGAAGGGCTACAAGATCTTCCTCCACGATGCGTCGTCGACGCGCGGCTCGTGGCTCGGCCGCGCCGCGGTCTACCAGGGCTCGACGGTCGAGTGGACGCGACCGCGCATGCTGAAGCTCGGCGCGACTGTCCTCTCGCTGGAGCTCCCGGAGGAGGTGAGACGCGCCGCGCCGCCCGCGCAGGCGAGCGCGCCGATGACGCCGCCGCCGCGATCGCGCACCGGCCACGGGAGCGTGCCGGCTCCGCCGGGCTCGTCGCCCGCGAGCAAGTCGCCGCGCTCGAGCCCGCCGTCGTCGCGTGGCGGCGCGCTGATGGATCCGACACCGCTGCCGGTCAGCGTGACGCCCGTCGCGGGCGGGCACGCGCAGGTGACGCCCGTGGCGCTCGCGGGGGCCGCCGTGCTGCCGAGCGCGATGGAGACCGCGCCCGGCCACGTGACGCCGGCGCCGAGCACGCCGCGGAGGACGGCCTGGAAGAAGACGGGGCCGACCGTCGGTCGCGGGGTCGGACTGCTCCTGCTCCTGCTCGCCGGCTTCGCGATCCTCGGCGCGATCCTCGTCGTGTTCTCGCTGATGGAATGAGGCCGCGCTTCGGTTGTGCCCGTCCTCCGGCCGTGGCATCTAACGGGGGCCATGTGCACGTGCCACAGCGACCTCTACCCCAAGCGTCGTCGCTCGTTCCTCGAGGCCGTCGCCGCCAGCGGTGAAGATGCAGTCTGCATCTTTCCGGCCGCGCCCGTCTTCACGCGCAACAACGACGTCGAGCACGAGTACCGGCAGGACTCCGACCTCCACTATCTGACCGGCTTCGCCGAGCCCGGCACCGTCGTCGTCCTCGATGCGAAGGAGAAGAAGGCGACCTACTTCGTCCGGCCGCGCGACAAGGACCGCGAGATCTGGGACGGTCCCCGCTTCGGGGTCGAAGGCGTGAAGGAGCACTTCGGCGCGGACGAGGCGTTCACGATCGACAAGCTCGGCGAGGAGCTGCCGAAGCTCCTCCAGAACCGCAAGCGTCTCTACTACCGGCTCGGCGTGAACCGGCCGATGGACGACAAGGTCCTCGAGGCGATCGACAAGACGCGCTCGCGTGCGCGGCTCGGCTTCTCGTGGCCGGTCGAGATCGTCGACCCGACCACGCTCCTGCACGAGATGCGCCTCTTCAAGGGCAAGGAGGATCTCGAGGCGATGCGGAAGGCCGCCGAGATCACCGCCGAAGCCCACATCGCGGCGATGGCGCGCACGAAGCCGGGCATGCACGAGTACCAGGTCGAGGCGCTCCTCCTCGAGCAGTTCCGCGCCCACGGCTCGGAGCGGCCTGCCTACGGCAGCATCGTCGGCTCCGGCGCGAACGCGACGATCCTCCACTACCGCGCGAACAACCGTCGGATGAACGACGGCGAGCTCCTGCTCATCGATGCCGGCTGCGAGTACGACTACTACGCGTCCGACGTCACGCGGACGTTCCCCGTCGGCGGCAGCTTCTCGAAGGAGCAGGAAGCGATCTACGACCTCGTCCTCGCCGCGCAGGAGGCGGGGATCCAGAAGAGCCGGAAGGGCTCGACGCTCGAGGACGTGCACGGCGCGTGCGTCGACGTCATCACGCGCGGGCTCGTCCGGCTCGGCCTCCTCCAGGGAGAGCCCGAGCAGCTGATCAAGGACGAAGCGTACAAGCCGTTCTTCATGCACAAGACGAGTCACTGGCTCGGCATGGACGTGCACGACGTCGGCAGCTATCTCGCGAGCGGCAAGCCGCGCGCGCTCGAGCCCGGGATGGTGCTCACCGTCGAGCCGGGGATCTACATCGGCGCGGAGTACGACAAGGTCGCGCCCGAGTGGCGCGGGATCGGCGTCCGGATCGAGGACGACATCGTCGTGACCGAGGGCGAGCCCGACAACCTCACGCAGGCGATCCCGAAGACCGTGGCGGATCTGAAGCGGGCGTACGCGGCGTGAGGCTCGCGCGCCGCGCGGCCCACGCGTAGGCGATCAACCCGAAGACGGCGCCGATCGCGGCGCCGACCGGGATCGTGCCGAGCAGCCAGTCGAGGAGGAGCTCCGGCGCGCGCTCGAGCGCGTCGCGGTAGTGGAGCGACAGTGTCTCGCCGGTGCGGATCACGTGCGCGAGCTGGATTTCGGCGAGCGCGATGAACGGCAGGATCATCATGTTGCTGATCCGCGACCCGATCCACGCCCAGAGCCGGTTCTTCCGCATCACGGTGGCGACCCCGAGGGCGAGCGGCCCGTGGAAGCCGACCGCCGGCGTGCATCCGGCGAAGACACCCCAGAACACCGCCCAGCCGATCTCGCGCGGCGACGCGCGCTCGGACTTCGCGAGCTTCCAAAGGAGCTTCAGCTTTTCCCAGAGCCTCCGGAGCACGCTGCCGGCGAGCGTAGCACCGTCCTTTCTCTTGGGCCCGGCCACGCCTGCATGGGAGACTCACCCGCGTGGAGCTCGCGGAGCTGAAGGAGCGCTTCGTCACCCATCTCGCCGCCGAGCGTCGGGCGTCGCCCAACACGGTCGCCGCGTACGGGCGCGACCTCGATGCGCTGCTCGCGTTCGTCGCGGCGCGGAGCGAAGCGAACGGGACGCGGCCGCGGAAGGGAAGCGCGGCGCTCGACATCTACGTGCTCCGCGCGTGGCTCGGTGAGATCGCGCGGAGCCTCGAGCCCTCGAGCGTCGCGCGCAAGATCGCGAGCGTCCGCTCGTTCTGCCGCTGGATGAAGCGACAGGGCTTCGCGAAGCAGAACCCGGCCGAGCTCCTCGCGAGCCCGAAGGTGCGGCGTGAGCTGCCGACGTTCCTCTCCGCCGACGACGCGGGCGCGGTCGTCGAGTCGCCCGACGAGGACACCGTGATGTCGAGGCGCGCGCAGGCCGCGGTCGCGCTCCGCGATCGCGCGCTGCTCGAGCTCCTCTACGGCGCAGGCCTACGCGTCTCCGAAGCGTGCGGCCTCGACGTCGGGCAGCTCTCGCTCTCCGACGCCAGCGCGCGCGTCCTCGGCAAGGGCCGCAAGGAGCGGATCGTGCCGCTCGGGCGGAAGGCGGTGGCCGCGCTGCGCGCGTGGCTCGCCGTCCGCGCCGAGCTGGCTCATCCGAAGACGCAGTTCCTCGAGCCCCACGCGGTCTTCGTCTCGACGCGCGGGCGGCGCCTCGGGCCGCGCGCGGCTCAGCTGCTCGTTCGTCGCTACGGGCTCGCCGGCGCGGGGCGCGCCGATCTCCACCCGCACGCGCTGCGGCACACGTGCGCGACGCACCTCCTCGACGGCGGCGCGGACCTACGCGCGATCCAGGAGATGCTCGGCCATGCGTCGCTCTCGACGACGCAGAGGTACACGCACGTGTCGATCGCGCACCTGCTCGCGGTCTACGACGCGGCACATCCTCTCGCGAAGAAGAAGGCGGTCGAGTAAAAGGCGGGGCAGTGCTCCGCGCTCTCCTGCGCCTCGTCCTCTCGATCCTCGGCGCCGGCCTCTCGGCCTTCGTCGTCGCGGGCATCGAAGCGCGCACCGTCGCGGCCGCGCTCGCTGAGTCGCGCGCCGCGACGCCCGCGTTGATCGCGGCGGAGCTCGGCATCCTCCTCCCGGCCGCCCTGCTCGTCGGCGGCGCGGTCGGCTTCGCGCTGCTCGTGCTCGAGCCGGAGGGCCCGACGAGCCCGTGGGATCACCTCGCGGAGCTCCGCGGAGGCCCCGTCCTCGCGCGTCTCCGGAAGGCGGCCGTCGCGCCGCTCGTCGTCGTCGGGATCTACGCATGGACACTCGGCTCCGCGTACGCCGCGCGGAGCGTGCTCGCGGTCGGCCGTCCGCCGGAGAGCGGCCTCTCGGTCGGCGTCGCGTCGATCGGCCTCCTCCTCGCCGTCCTCGCCTCCGCCGCGGCGCTCCTCCCGGTCGTCCGCCGCCTCATCGCGGTCGGCTCGAGCTCGGCGCCGGCGCTGCTCGATCCCGCGCTCACGGGAGGCGTCGCGCTCGTCGTCGTCGTCCTCTTCTTCGCCGTGAGCATCTCGACCGGCGACACGAGCGGCGGCGGCGGCGTGATGGGGATCTTCGGCGTCCTCAAGCGCGAGGAGCTCGATCTCCGCCCCGTCGCGAACGCCGCGCTGCTCGCGGCCGGCGCGTACTTCGCGCCGATCGCGTTCTCCCGCGCGCCCGCCACCGGCTGGACGCCGCGCCCGCCTGCGTTCGTCGGCGCCGGCCTCTCGGCTCTCGTCTTCGTCCTCCTCGCCGCGCTCTGCGGGCGCGCGGCGTCGTCGCTCGAGCACGACCCCGGCACCGCTGCCGCGATCGAGAAGCACGCGCCGCTCGGCAAGGTGTCGCTCGCGCTCCTCCGTCGGGCGACGGACAAGGACAAGGACGGGTTCTCCGGCCGCTTCGGCGGAGGTGACTGCGACGACCTGAACCCGCGGGTGAACCCCTCGGCGGTCGACGTCCCCGGCAACGGCATCGACGAGGACTGCTCGGGCGCCGACACGCCCGCTGTGATCGAGCCGGAGCACGACGTGGGCCGCGCCGATGCGGGACCGAAGACGCGCAAGCGCTCCTACAACGTCCTGCTCATCACGGTCGACACGCTCCGGGTCGACCTCGGGTTCATGGGGTACCCGAAGCCCGTGTCGCCGAACCTCGATGCGCTCGCGGAGAAGAGCACCGTCTTCGAGCGCGCGTACTCGATGGCGTCGTACACCGGCAAGAGCGTCGGCCCGATGCTGATCGGGCGCTACCCGAGCGAGACGCAGCGCGACTGGAGCCACTTCAACACGTACGCGCCTTCGAACGTGTTCGTCACCGAGCGGGTCCACGACACCGGCGTCCGCACGTTCGCCGGCCACTGCCACTGGTACTTCCGGTTCCCGACCGGCTTGAGGCAGGGTTTCGACGTGTGGAACACGTCGGCGATCCCGCCGGGGATGGGCGACAACGACAACTCGATCACGAGCGATCGCATGAGCGACCTCGCGCTCCAGCTGCTCGGCGACCCGGCGAACACGACCCCCGGCGCGCCACCGCCGGACACGCTCGATCTCGACGAGGACGGCGGGGCGCCTCCTCCGCTCCAGCCGATCGATGCGGGCACCGTCACCGGAGGCGACGGTCAGAAGCGCTTCTTCGGGTGGTTCCACTACTTCGATCCGCACGCGCAGTACGTCGCGCACGAGGGCGCGCCGACGTTCACCGGGCCTTACCCGGGGAAGAACCTCTACGACCAGGAGGTCTGGTTCACCGACAAGCACATCGGCCGCGTGCTCGATCACATCGCGCAGCAGCCGTGGGCGGCGGACACGGCGATCGTCGTGACCGCCGACCACGGGGAGGCCTTCGCCGAGCACAACATGAGCTGGCACGGGCAGGAGATCTTCGAGTCCCTCGTCCGCGTCCCGCTCGTCGTCTACGTGCCGGGCGAGAAGCCGCGCCGGGTCCCGGTGAAGCGCTCGCACATCGACGTCGCGCCGACGATCCTCGACCTGATGGGGCTCGACCCGAGCCCCGACGCCGATGACCCCGCTCACGCGCTCCGCGGCCAGAGCCTCCTCGAGGACGTGCTCCTGCCGGAAGGGAAGGAGCACGAGGAGCGTGACGTCTACATCGACATGCCGCCGGGGCCCTTCAACACCCTCCGCCGCGGCGTCATCACCGGCCCGACACCCGGGATGAAGCTCATCCACCAGGGCGGCGGCATGTACCAGCTCTACGATCTCGCGAACGATCCGGGCGAGCTGAAGGATCTCGCGGGCAATCGGGAAATGCTGAAGCCGATGATCGACAAGCTCCAGGCGATCCGCGCCCGCCTCAAGGAGATCGAGGTCAAGCCGGAGGAGAAGTGACGCCGGCGAGCAGATCACAGAGCTCGTCGAGGTCGCGCACGACGAGGTCCGGGCCCGCCGCCATCACCCGCGCGCGCTCGGCGATCCCGGGCACCGCGACGGTCGTGCATCCTGCACGCTTTCCGGCTTCGACGTCCTGAGGTCCGTCGCCGACGACCCAGGCGTCGGCCGGCGCGACGCCGAGCACGCGGAGCACCCCGAGGACGCCGTCGGGCGCCGGCTTGAGCGGGGCGTCTCCGCCGCCGCAGACGGCGCCGAACGCGCCTTCGATCCCGAGCCCTGCGAGCACGAGATCGGTGATGTCGCGGAGCTTGTTCGTGACGAGCCCGACCGGGAGCCCGAGCGCGAGCGCCCTCCGCGCGCCGGGCAGGAGCTTCGTCCGCTCGCACGGGTGCGCCACGTAGCGGGCACGGAACACGTCGAGCGCTTCCTCGACCTCGGCTCGGGAGGGCGATGCGCCCTTCACCCGCGCGAGCGCGCGTTCGACGAGCGCACGCGCGCCGTCGCCGACGAACCCGAGGACCTCCTCGTAGGCGAGAGGAGGGTGCCCGAGCGAGGTGAGCGCCGCGTTGCAGGCGTTCGCGATGTCCTCGCGCGAGTCGACCAGCGTACCGTCGAGATCGAAGACGAGGGCCGACGGCTTGTTCGGGGTCACGCCGCGCGAGTGTACTCGACGACCTCGGTGCGTTCGAGGAGCGAGCGGAGGCGCGAGCGTGCGCGGTGGAGACGCGACCGGACCGCGCTCTCCGTGATCGAGAGGCGATCGGCGATCTCCTGGAGGCCGAGGTCCATGTGGTAGTGCGCGACGACGACGTCGCGGTAGTCCTCGGGCAGCTCCTTCAACGCGTCGCGAACGCGCGCGTCGCGCTCGCGCGCCGCCGTGCCCATGTCGGCATCGAAGGCCGGTCCGTCCTCGACCGCGGGGAGCGTCGCGAGCTCCTCCCACTCGAGGCCTTCGACGACGCGCGCCCGGTGACGGCGGCGCGAGCGCATCAGCATGAGCGCTTCGTTCGCCGTGACGCGGAAGAGCCAGGTCGAGAAGCTCGACTCGGCGCGGAACGAGCCGAGGCGCCGGACGATCTGCATGAGGGTCGCCTGGAGGAGGTCGCGCCGGTCCTCGTCGCTGACCGGATACCGGAGCAGCTGCCGCTCGACGTGCGGCGTGATCACGCGGAGGACGTGGTCGAGGGCATCCGGCTCACCGCTGACGGCGCGGTCGAGAGTGTCGCGTTCGATCGAGAAGGCCATCGGTGCTCGCTTTCCTTGCGCTGCGAGCGAGGTCCTATGCGACGACCGTGCCGATGTCCCGTCGACGGCAGGAAGCGGAAATCCTCTGTCATTCCGCACCGGAGCTGGGCCGGTCGGCTTGTAAGGGGTTCCGACAGCTGCCCGTCCTCCGGACAACGTTACGATGCCGGACCCTGCGGTGCGTTGCTCCACGCTGGGCGGCCTCCGCCGGCACGGCGCGCGTCGCGGAAGCTCGGGAAAGTCGTGCTGGAGGGAGCCCATCAGCTTCGCTACGCTGAAGGGATGGCGGCCCGCAACGCTCGCTCGCAGCGTACCGCCGCGCGGCCGCCGTCGAACAACGGCCGGACGCTGCGGGTCGGTGACGTGCTCGCGGGCAAGTACCGCGTCGAGCGCATCCTCGGCGAAGGTGGGATGGGCGTCGTCGTCGCCGCGCACCACGAGCTGCTCGATCAGCGCGTCGCGGTGAAGCTCCTCTACCAGGACATCGCCGACCGCGAGGCGCAGTCGCGCTTGCTCCTCGAGGCGCGCGCCGCCGCGAAGATCCAGTCGGACCACGTCGCGCGCGTCGTCGACGTCGACACCGGCGCCGACGGGCTGCCCTTCATCGTGATGGAGCTGCTCGAGGGCGCCGACCTCTGCGCGATCGCGGACGCGCGCGGCGCCCTCCCGCGCTGGCTCGTCGTCGACTACGTGCTGCAGGCGCTCGAAGGGCTCGCGCACGCGCACACGCGCGGCATCGTCCATCGCGACCTGAAGCCGTCGAACCTGTTCCTCGCGAACCGCCCCGACGGCACGCAGATCATCAAGATCCTCGACTTCGGCATCTCGAAGACGCCGGACCCCGATCCGGCGGCGGGCACCGGGCGCCATCGCGCGCTCACCGGCGGTGGGACCGTGCTCGGCTCGCCTCCGTACATGTCCCCGGAGCAGGTCCGCAGCCCGAAGACGGTCGATCACCGGACCGACATCTGGGCGCTCGGCGTCGTCATGTACGAGCTGCTCACGAACACGATGCCGTTCGGCGGCGAGGAGATGCAGGAGACCTTCGCGCACATCCTCGAGCACGAACCGATCCCGATCCGCTCCCTCGTGCACGGCGTGCCGGAAGGCCTCGAGCAGGTCGTGATGCGGTGTCTCGCGAAGAAGCGCGAGCAGCGCTTCGCCGACGTCGGGGAGCTCGCGCGTGCGCTCGCGCCGTTCGGCTCCGGCACGTGGATCCAGTCCGCCGATCGCGTCGCCTACACGCTCGCGCGCGGCGCGCCGGAGGAGCCGAACAGCGGCCTCCGCCTTCGCGGGGGCGGCGAGGCGCTCGTGCCGACGTCGCCCGGGAAGCGGCGCGACTCCGTGCAGCCCGAGCTGCACGGCACCGCGAGCACCGTCGCGTTCACGGGCGACCGCCGTCGGCGGTGGATGCTCGCGGCGATCGTGATGCCCGCCGTGCTCGGCGTCGTCATCGGCGGCGCCGCGCTCCTCCGCGCGCGTGCGCTCCGCGAGGAAGCGCGCGAGCCCGCGGCCGTGAGCGGCGCGACGGCCGCGCCGGTCGAGGCGCCCCCGACGGCAGAGAACGTTCCGGCCGGTCCTGCGACCGGGATCGTGACCGGCCCTGTCCACGTCGCCGGCCCCGAGAGCGAAGCGCCTCCGTCGTCGCCCGTGCAGGGCGGGGTCGCGTTGCCGCCACCGCGGCTCGTCGCGGCGTCGCCGGCGCCGCCACCGGATCCAGCGAAACGCGCCGCCGCGGCGTCTCCGACCGCGAAGCCCACGGCGACGGGGGCCGCCGCGAAGAAGCCGGGACCGAGCGCGACCGGGACTTCGCGACCTTCGCTCCCGCCTGGGCTACCGTTGACGCGCGAATGAAACGGCTCGCCACCTCCGGCGTCGCATGCGCGGCCTTCGCGGCGTCGCTGTTCCTCACCGCGGAGGCCCGCGCGCAGGATCGCGCCGCCGACGCCGAGCGTCTCTTCCGTGAGGCGCAGCAGCTGCTCGAAGGGCGCGACTACGCGAACGCGTGTCCGAAGCTCGAACGCGCCTACGCGCTCGACAAGAAGCTCGGGACGCTGATCAACCTCGCGTTCTGTCACAAGGCGCAGGAGACCTACTGGCTCGCGTGGCTCGAGTTCCGGCAGGCGGAGGTCATGGCGATCGCGCAGAACCGGCTCGACCGGCGCGACTTCGTCCGGCAGCAGCTCTCCGAGATCGAGAAGAAGGGGAAGCTCGCGCTCGTCGTGATCGACAATCCGCGCAACGAGCCGCTCACGGAGGTGCTCGTGGAGGATCGCCGCGTGCCGGAGGCGGAGAACGGCGCCGTCTTCATGGCCGAGCCGACGACGTCCGTCGACCGCAAGGTCACGTTCCGTGCGAAGGGGAAGAAGAGCGTCGAGAAGCTCGTCAAGATCGCGCGGAGCGACAAGACCGTGCAGCACGTCGTCGTACCGCCGATGGAGGACCAGCCGCCCGAGGCTCCCCCCGCCGCTCCCGTCGTGACGGAGACGCCGTCGCCGAAGCCCGCGGCCCCCGCTCGTGACGAGGGGGCCTCCAGCGACGACGGGAGCACGCGAAGGCTGATCGGCTGGTCGGTCGCGGGGCTCGGCGTGGCGTCGATCGGCGTCGGCAGCTACTTCGGGATCGAGACGTTTCGCAGCCCGTGCGCGGGCTCGAGCAAGAACCCGCCGTGCACGAGCGAGGTGAAGGCCGAGGCCGATCGCAACGGGCTCGTCGCCACCGTCACGATGATCGGCGGAGCCGCGGCCGTCGTCGGCGGGCTCTACCTCGTCCTCACGTCGTCGTCGTCTCCGCGCGTGGGCCGCCGGGCGGTCGAGCCGGTCCTCGGGGCGACGTACGCGGGCGTGCGCGGCGTCTTCTGACGCCCGCGCTTCCGTGGGGACGTTGACGGCCCCCGCCTCCCGTGCGACTCACGTGGCGTCGTGGACGAAGGACTGCCCGCGTCGCTCGAGCATCCGCTGCCTGCGGGCATGCGGGACCTGCTCCCGGAGGAGGCCGCGAGCCGTCGTCTCATCGCGCGGGCCGTGCTCGATCGCTTCGCGCTCCACGGCTACCGCGTCGTGACGCCGCCCGCGTTCGAGCTCGCCGATGTCGTCGAGCGCGGCCTCGGGCGTCTCACCGCGAACGACGTGCTCCGGTTCATCGAGCCCGAGTCGGGCGAAGTCGTCGTCCTCCGGCCCGACATGACCCCGCAGATCGCCCGCATCGTCGCGACGCGCCTTCGCGACCACGTCCCGCCCCATCGTCTCGCGTACGAGGGTACGGTCATGCGCCGGCGGCTCGGGCGTGCGAAGAAGCACCGCCAGATACCCCAGGTCGGCGTCGAGCTGTGCGGCGCGGCCGGTGCCGAGGGGGATCTCGAGCTCCTCTCGCTCGCCGTCGCCGCGGTGCGCGCGACCGGGCTCGAGCGCTTCACGATCGAGCTCGCCGACGCCGGCATCGTGCGCGAGCTCCTTGCGTCGGCGTCGCCCGCGCAGGCAGAGGCGATCACGACGGCCCTCGCGAGGAAGGACGACACGCTCCTTGGCGAAGCCGCCGCGGGCCTCGCCGACGCGGAGCGGCTCCGCGCGCTCGCCCGGATCCACGGCGGCCGCGAGGCGCTCGTGGAGGCGCGTGGGCTCCTCGCCGGCACGCGCGCCGCTCCCGCGGTGGACCGGCTCCTCGCGCTCTTCGACGCCGCGACCGCGCGCGGGCTCGGCGCTTGGCTCTCGGCCGATGCCGGCGAAGTGCGCGGCCTCGCGTACTACACGGGGACGATCTTCAGCCTCTACGCGGCCGGGCCGGGCGACGCGTTCGGCGGCGGCGGCCGCTACGACGAGCTCCTCTCTCGCTTCGGCCGCGCGATGCCGGCCGCGGGCTTCGGGATCGACATCGATGCGCTCGCGGTCGCGCTGCGGACGGCGGGCGTCGCGCCCGTGCCGTTGGGGGGCGTGGTCGTGGTCGCGCCGGCGGAGGACCAGCGCGTGCTCGCGCTGCGCGACCTCGGGATCCCTGCGGTCGCGATGTCGTCCGGCGAGACGGCGCGCGCCCATGCACGGTCGTGGGGCTTCGCGCTCGTGTGGGACGGCGCCGAGCTCGAGGTGGTGTCGACCGGGAGCCGCACTGCCGCGCCCGGGAGCGCAATGGAAGGCGCGCGCGAAGCCGCACGCGTGCTAGAGACCGTTCCCCGAGGAGTTTGACCGTATGCCGGCCATCGTGATCGTGGGCGCTCAGTGGGGCGACGAGGGGAAGGGCAAGATCGTCGACATCTACACCGAGCGCGCCGACATGGTCGTGCGCTACGGCGGAGGTCCGAACGCAGGCCACACCCTCGTCGTCGGTGACGACAAGCTCGTCGTCCGCCTCGTCCCGAGCGGCATCCTCCGCACCGAGGTGACGTGCATCCTCGCGCAGGGGATGGTGATCGATCCGAAGAGCCTCGTGACCGAGCTCGAAGAGCTCGCGCGGAGGAAACTCCGCACCGAGGGCCGGCTCCTCGTCTCCGATCGCTCGCACGCGATCCTGCCCTACCACGTGCTCGTCGACGGCCTCCGCGAGCAGGGCAAGGGCGCGATCGGCACGACGAAGCGCGGCGTCGGTCCCTGCTACGAGGACAAGGTCGCGCGTCGCGGGATCCCGCTCGGCGCGTTCCGTGACGAGAAGCGGCTCGCCGAGCTGGTCGCGCGCGCGCTCGAGGCCTGGACGCCCGTGATCGAGGCGCTCGGCGGCAAGGTCCCGAGCGTCGCCGAGACGCTCGAGGCGATCGAGCCGTCGCGGAAGCGCATCGTCCCGATGCTCGTGTCGTCGCAGGGGCTCGTCGAGCGCGCGATCCGCGAGGGCAAGAAGGTCGTCCTCGAAGGCGCCCAGGGCACGCTCCTCGACGTCGATCACGGGACGTACCCGTTCGTCACGTCGTCGTCGCCCACGTCCGGCGGCGCGTGCGTCGGCGCCGGCGTCGGTCCGACGCGGATCGACGAGGTCGTCGGTCTCGTGAAGGCGTACACGACGCGCGTCGGCGGCGGTCCGTTCCCGACCGAGCTCCACGACGACGTCGGCGAGCGCATCCGGAAGATCGGCGCCGAGTTCGGCTCCGTCACGGGGCGCCCGCGCCGGACCGGCTGGCTCGACCTGCCCGCGCTCCGCTACGCGGTCGGCGTGAACGGCCTCGACGGCCTCGCGCTCACGAAGCTCGACGTGCTGACGGGCCTCGAGACGATCGAGGTCTGCGTCGCTTACGACACGCCCCACGGACGGACGCGCGAGCTGCCGATCGACGAGCTCGAGACGGCGAAGCCCGTCTACAAGGCGTTCAAGGGCTGGAGCGAGGACCTCGCGTCCGCCCGCACGATGGAGCAGCTGCCGCAGGCTGCGCGCGACTACCTGAAGTTCGTCGAGGACGAAGCGGAGTGCCCGCTCGTGCTCGTCAGCGTCGGGTCGCGTCGTGAGGAGACGATCGCGCTCCGCACGCCGTTCGAGTGACCGGCCGCTGGCGAAAGCACGGCCTCCGCGTGCTACCTTTCGAGCGTGCTCGTCGTCCTCGCGCTCGTGCTCGCCCAGGTCCAGGGGCCGTCCGGCGTCTTCGGCGCCTCGCGTCCTGCCGAGTGCGGTGACACGGGCGGCGCCCGCGCGAACAACCTCTGGGAGAGCGCGAAGGAGCCGCAGCTCCGGCGCTACTGCGATCTCGTCGCGATGGGCACCGCGAAGCTCGTCGGCGACGGCAAGCTCGCGAAGGAGGTCCTCGACGTGGCGGACGAGGCGGAGAAGCTCCGTCCCGGGCGCGCTGCGCCGAGCGTCCTCCGCGGTCGCGCGCTGCTCCGCCTGAATCGAGACAAGGAGGCGCTCGCCGCGCTCGAGCAGGCGAAGACACGGGACGAGCGCGCGCTCGACGATCCGGTCACGCTGCTCGCGTGGGCGCGCGCGAACGCGCGCACGGGGCACCTCGATGTCGCGACGCGCGCGTACCGCGCCGCGCTCCCGCGGACGAGCGCGCTCTCCGCGCAGGAGCGGAGCGCCGCGTCTTTCGAGGCGGGGCTCGCCGTGATGGGGCAGGGGCCGGCCCAGGTCGACGACGCCGTCGCGATGTTCCGACAGGCGCGCCGCGACGCGCAGGACGCGATGCAGGTCGCGTCCGTCGTCGCGCTCGCGCTCGCGCTCGATCGCGGAGGACAGCGCGAAGAGGCGAAGGCCGTGATCACCGAGCGCGTCCGCTCCGACGTCCGGCCGCTGCTCGCGGACGCGCGCGTGACGTCCGCGTTGACCGATGCGGGCGCGCCGGGCGAGGCGCCTGCGCTCGTCGCGATGGCGCTCGAGGCGACCGGCGATGCGAACGGCGCGCGCGAGTCGTGGCGGAAGTACCTCGAAGGCCCTGGTGGGAAGGGGCCGTGGGCCGAGCACGCACGCGGCCACGAGGGAGCGAAGCCGACGCCGCCGCCGCGGAGGGCGCGATGAAACGCGCGGTCGCGGCACTGCTCGCCGTCTCGCTCTCGCTCGCCGGAGCGGCGCACGCCGACGGACCTCCGACGCGGTGGGACGCTGCGAAGGACCGCTCCGCCGCCGACACGTACGCGCTCCATGTCGAAGTGCAGCGCCGCCTCGCGCAGCGCGACCGATTCGACGTCGGCGAGTCGCAGGCGCTCGCCGCGAAGGCGAAGCTCGAACGCGCCGGCGCGGCGACGAGCCCGGACGTCCGCCTCCGCTTCGATCTCGGCCTCGTCTACTTCGTCCTCCAGGAGTACGAGCGCGCGGCGAAGGTGCTCGAGGGAGCGCTCGCGATGGCGCCCGATCACCCCGCGGCGGAAGAAGCGTGGCTCCGGCTCGCGTTCGCGTGCGGGCACGTCGGCGATCACGCGTGCGAGCGCCGCTCGTACGTCGAGGTCCTCCGGCTCGTCACCGAGGAGCCGTCCCGCGCGACACCGACGCTGAATCTCGCGGAGACCGAGATGCACCTCGGCAACCTGCGCGAAGCGATCGAGGGCTACCGCGAAGCGCTCCGGCTCGCGGGCCGCACGCCTTCGCGGGACACCGCGCCGCTCGCGGTGTGGGGCTTGGCCGTCGCGCTCGATCGCTCGGGCGATCGCGTCTCGGGCGAGAAGGAAGCGCGCTTCGCGCGCGAGCTCGAGAAGTCGTCCGGCGTCCGGAGCCTCCTCCGCTCGACGAACGTGTTCTTCGTCCCGGCCTACGAGATCCACTGGTACGAGGGCCTCGGCGCATCCGCCGAAGCGCGCGTCGAGCCGAGCCCCGCGAAAGCCGTCGCGCTCTGGCGGGAGGCCGAGCAGTCGTTCGAGGCGTACGTGCGCGCGGCCGAGCGCACGAGCATCGCCGCCGGCGCCGAGAAACCGCGCGAGAAGGATCGCTGGCTCGACCTCGCGCGCGCGCGTCTGAAGGACATCAAGGCGGAGCGCGCGCGGGCCGAGAAGCGGCGCGGAAAAGAGCCGGTCCCCGAGTCGGCCGCGGACGAAGACGTGCAGCTGTGAAGCCGGCTCGCCGTACCGCCGTCGCGGAGAGGGAAGCCGATCGCCGCCGCGTGCTCGGCCGCCTGCTCGACGACATCCGCGCGCGCGGCGATCTCCGCGCGCGGCGCGAAGCCGACCCCGTCGCGGTCGTGCACCGGTTCCGCGCGCGAGAAGACCAGGAGCTCGTCGCGCTCCTCGCGTCGTCCGTCGCGTTCGGCAACGTCAAGGCGATCCGCGCGAAGCTCGACGAGCTGCTCGACCGCATCGGCCCGTCGCCGTCGCACGCCGCGGACGACGCGGACGGGCTCCTCGCGCGGCTCGCGACGTTCCGCCATCGCGTCTACCAGGGCGAGGACCTCGGGCGCCTGCTCGTCGGCGCGCGGCGCGTGCAGAAGGAGCACGGATCGCTGGGCGCCGCGTTCGCCGCCGAGCTCCGCGGCGCCGACGCGCTCGGCCTCGCGCCACACGAGGCGCTCCGCGAAGCGCTCGGCGCGTTCTGCGACCTCGTCCGTGCGGCGGGCGGTCTGCCCGGCGCCGGCGAAGAAGACCCGAGCGGGAGGCGTGGCCCGCGTCACCTCCTCGCCGATGCCCGCGCCGGCAGCGGCGCCAAGCGGCTCCTCCTCTTCCTCCGCTGGATGGTCCGCCCGGCGGACGGCATCGACCTCGGGCTCTGGGACGTTCCCGCCTCCCGGCTGCTCATGCCGGTCGACGTGCACATCCACAAGCTCGCGCGGAACATCGGGCTCACGCGACGGAACGACGTGTCCTGGCGCACGGCCGTCGAGATCACGGACGGCTTGGCGGCGTACGACGCGTCCGACCCGACGCGCTACGACTTCTCGCTCTGTCACATGGGGATGCTGCAGCGCTGCCCGTCCGAGCGCGACCCGGCGCGATGCGAGGGCTGCGGGGTCAAGCCCGTGTGCCTCCACTGGAGGAAACGTGGCCCCGGTTAAAACGTGCCGGCCCACGAAGCACGTGACTTTCCGGCGGCTTCCATGTGATCCTCAGAGAGCGCCGTGAACACCGGCGCGAGCTCCCCGATGGCTTCCACGAAGAGACAGTTCTCGCTCGACGCGCTCCGCACCGACGGCTGGTTCGAGCGCATCGGCGAGGGCATCGGGAGCTTCCAGGCGCTCTGCGAGATCGTCGGCGAGCGCTTCTTCGCGTTCTCGATCATCGTCGGCGCCCGGATCACGGCGCTCACGATCGACCGCCGGAGCCCGGACCAGACGCTCGTCGACTTCGTGGTCGGCTCGGCCGAGGCGGACGGAGACCTCGAGCCGCAGAGGCTCACGCTCGCGGACTTCCGTCGTCGGCTCGTCGGCGCGCTCCTCGTCGAGGAGGAGAAGCACGCGCCGCCGCCCGAGCGCGAGACCGACATCGAAGCGATCCAGCTCTTCATCGGCGTCCGGTACCTCCTCCTCGCGCCGCTCTACGGCTACTCGCTCGTCTCCCTGTCGCTCGAAGGGGCCGAGCCGCAGCTCGGCGTCCTCCACGACGGCGTCGAGGAGACCTACGACCTCGAGACCTTCCGGCTCCGGATCCGCTCGCACGTCCGCGAGGAGCTCGATCGCGTCGCGACCGGCTCCCGCTCGGCGATCGATCTCTCCAAGGTCGCGGAGGCCGAGGCGTGCGCGCTGAAGAAGGAGTGGCCTAAGGTCATCGCCCTCCTCGGCACGTGGCCGGCACCGCTCGCCATCTTCCTCCGCACGCCGGAGGGGCAGATGCTCGCCCCCGAGGCGCGCGCGCTCATCGCGAAGGGGCTCGGGCTCCTCGGCTCGGCGTGCGTGCACCTCGGCGAGATCGAGCAGGCGGAGGAAGTCTTCCGGATCGGGATCCAGTACGCGCAGGAAGGCATCGCCGCCGCGGAGCTGTTTCGTCGGCTCGGCGAGGCGCTGCTCCTGAACGACCGCCCCGGCGAGGCGATCGGGCCGCTCCGCCGCGCGCTCGCCTTCGGCGGGCTCCCGCAGGAAGTGCTCCCGCCGCTCGCGCGCGCGCTCCGCAAGCGCGGGCGGCACGTCGCGGCCTATGCGTGTCTCAAGGACGCGCTCGCAGCGGGCGCGCCGGAGAAGGAGCTCGTCGAGGACCTGCGTGACGTCGAGGCGAAGCTCGGCCCGGCGCTCACCGCGTGGCAGGCGATGCTCGTGACGGGCGCGAGCGCCGGCAAGTAGCCACACGAGGAGCGGCAAGGCGGCGTCAGCTGCCGTACTTCGCGACGATGCCCTTCGCGCGCTCGACGAAGGCGGCCATGTGGTGCCGCTCGAAGTCGGCCCAGGTCGTCAGGGTGCGTGTATCTTCCACGCGATCGACGAACACCTTGCCGTCGAGATGATCGAGCTCGTGCTGGAAGGTGCCGGCGGTGAGCCCCTTCACCTCGAGCGCGACGTCGTTCCCGTCCCGGTCCCACCCCGTGACGCGGACCGACGCGAACCGGCGGACCTCGCCGCGGAGGTTCGGGACGCTCAGGCACCCCTCGTAGACGAGGAACGTCTCGTCCGAGGCGGGCGTCACGACCGGGTTCACGAGGACGGTGAGCGGCCAGTTCGGCTTGTAGGGATATCGGGGGTTGTTCTTGACCTCGATCGCGCAGATGCGGATCGGCTCGTAGACCTGGTTCGCGGCGAGGCCGGCCCCGTTCGCGTCGTGCATCGTCTCGATCAGGTCGTCGATGAACGCCTGCACGGCCGCGCTCCCGAGCTCCTCGCGGGTGACCGGGCGGGCGACCTGGCGGAGCACGGGGTGGCCGAGAGTCGCGATCTTCCGGATGGCCATGGGCGGGTGAGTGTAGCGCCGGATCGCGGGGGCAGAGGGCGGTCGTTGACTTCGCACCCCGCGTGGCACTAGATACGAGCGAACCTAACCGCCCCAGAATGCGCGCCTTTTGTTGGTCGCGTTTTCGTTCGGGGGCAAGGACGCCGGACCATCGCATGATCCCGACCTACGCGCCGATGTTCCTGATGATCTTCGTGGCGCTCGCGCTCGCCGCGCTGTTCTTCACGGGGGCAACGTTCCTCGGCGGGAAGTTGAAGAAGACGCCGGAGAAGATGAAGCCGTTCGAGTGCGGCTCGGAGAGCTCCGGCGGCCGGCACCTGAAGCTCTCGGTCAAGTTCTACCTGACCGCGATCCTCTTCGTCGTCTTCGACATCGAGAGCGTCTTCATCTACCCGTGGGCCGTCCAGTTCAAGACGCTCGGGTGGCTGGGCCTGTTCTCGATGTTCGGGTTCCTCGCGGTGGTGGTCGTGGCGCTCGTGTACGTGGTGAAGAAGGGAGCCCTCGAATGGGAGAGCTGAAGTCCGTCTCGCTCGAGCCGAGCGAGTCCGGGTTCGCGACGACGCGGCTCGATGCGCTCCTCAACTGGGCGCGCAAGTGGTCGCTGTTCAAGTATCCGTTCGTGACCGCGTGTTGCGGCATGGAGTTCATGGCGCTCACGAGCCCGCGTTTCGACGGCTCGGCGCGCTTCGGTGCAGAGGCCCCGCGCTTCTCGCCGCGCCAGAGCGACCTGCTCTGGGTCGTCGGCACGATCAGCCAGCGCCAGGCGCCGGTGCTCCGCCGCATCTACGAGCAGATGATGGAGCCGAAGTGGGTCCTCGCGTTCGGCACGTGCGCGAGCTGCGGCGGCTTCTACGACAACTACACGACGGTCCCGGGCATCGACAAAATCATCCCGTGTGATGTGTACGTCCCGGGCTGTCCGCCTCGGCCGGAGGCGGTCATCGACGGCCTCATGCTTCTCCAGGACAAGATCCAGCGCGGCGACCGCAAGCCCGGGATCGTGAAGCCGCACGAGGACCCGGCGCTCGTCCAGCTCCGTCGCAAGGAGAACGTCTGAGATGAGCCAGCGCGTTCTCGAGGTGCTGAAGGAGAAGTTCGGCTCGGCGATCGTCGAGACGCACTCCTTCCTCGGCGACGACACCGCCGTCGTCGACCCGAAGAGCTGGAAGGCCGTCTGCGCGTTCCTCAAGTCGGACCCGCAGATGGCGTTCGACATGATGGTCGACCTCTGTGGCGTCGACTACGCCGGGTTCGCCTCCGGCCCCGGAGGCGCCACGCGCGAGGCGCGGTTCGAGGTGGTGCTCCACCTCTACTCGACGTCGCGCCGTCATCGCGTCCGCGTCAAGGCGCGCGTCGGCGACGACGAGGGCGACGATGCGCAGCTCGACTCCGTCACCGACGTCTGGCCGGGCGTGAACTGGTTCGAGCGCGAGGCGTACGACCTCCTCGGGATCACGTTCCTCGGTCACCCGGACCTCCGTCGCATCCTCATGTACCCGGAGTTCACGGGGCACCCGCTCCGCAAGGACTACCCCGCGAACAAGACGCAACCGCTCGTCGAGTACCGCACCGAAGCCGAGGCGGGGCTCACGCTCGAGAAGCAGGCGCCCTTCCGCGAGGACGAGGGCATGCCGTTCGGGCGCAGGGTCTGGGGTGTCGAGCGAGGAGAGAGCTGAGTCATGGAACCGATCGATCTCGACCTCGAAGAGAGCGAGCTCGAGCTCCCCGCGGAGCCGATGCATCTCAACATGGGGCCTTCGCACCCGGCCATGCACGGGACGGTGCGCATCGTCCTCGAGCTCTCGGGTGAGACCATCGTGAAGAGCGACGTGCAGATCGGATATCTGCACCGCGGCTTCGAGAAGATGTGCGAGCGCGGGACCTGGGCGCAGGTCTTCCCGTACGCCGACCGCCTGAACTACGTCTCGCCGATGCTGAACAACGTGGGCTACGCGCTCGCGGTGGAGAAGCTCTGCGGGATCGAGGTCCCGGACCGTTGCCAGTGGTACCGGATGGCGCTCGGCGAGCTCGCGCGCATGTCCGATCACCTGACGTGCACCGGCGCGATGGCGATGGAGCTCGGCGCGTTCACGCCGTTCCTCTGGTACATCAAGGCGCGCGAGATGGTCTGGGACATCCTCGAGGAGGAGACCGGCGCCCGCCTCACGCACTCGTTCGGCCGCATCGGCGGAATGGCGAAGCCGCCGACGCCCGCTTTCAAGCAGATGTGCCGCGAGGCGCTCCCGACCATCCTCGGCCTCGTCGAAGAGGGCGAGGGGATGCTCCTCAAGAACCGCATCTTCCTCGACCGCCTCGAGGGTGTCGGCAACATTTCCGGCGAGGACGCGATCGCGCTCTCGTGGACCGGCCCGTGCCTTCGCGCGAGCGGCGTGCCGTACGACGTGCGCAAGGCGCACCCGTACCTGAAGTACGACGAGGTCGAGTTCGACATGCCGCTCGGCAAGAACGGCGACAACCTCGATCGCTTCCTGATCCGCCTCCAGGAGCTCCGCCAGAGCGCGCGCATCATCCAGCAGGTCTGCGACCGGATGCCCGACGAAGGCCCGGTGAACGTCGACGACCCGCGCGTCGTGCTCCCGGAGAAGAGCGAGGTCTACACGACCATCGAAGGGACCATCCAGCACTTCAAGCTGATCATGGAGGGCGCGAAGGTCCCCGCCGGCGAGGTCTACTCGTACACGGAAGGCGGCAACGGCGAGCTCGGGTTCTACCTGGTCTCCGACGGCACCGGCACGCCCTGGCGCGTCCGCATCCGTCCGCCGTGCTTCGCGATCACGGGCGGTCTCTCCAAGCTGATCAACGGCGCCATGCTGTCGGACATCGTGCCGACGTTCGGGTCGCTGAACATGATCGGCGGCGAGTGCGATCACTGACGAGAGTCTTCAGTCTTCAGTCTTCAGCTCGAGACGGCCGGACTTCCGTCTTCCGTCTTCCGTAGGTTTCGCTGCTCTCGCACGCTGCGGGGGCTTTGGGCGGCGGCGGGATTGAGGCGGATGGCTGAGGCGTTGTCTGCTGCGGATGAAGCAGGACGGGGGGCGGAAGCGGTCTTGGGGATGGGTCGTCGTCGCCGGGGTGGTGGCGGCGCCCGTGCTGGTGTTCGTCTGGGGCTTCGTCGTCGGGCCGAGGTTGCTCCTCTGGCAGTACGACCGCTTCGTGGCGCGGCACGAGCCCGGGACGCGCGTTGAAGAGCTCGCGCGTGATCCGTTCCTCCGCGCCGCGACGATGATCGTGGCCGACGAGGAGCGCATCAAGGACCTCGGCCAGCCGTCACGCCTCGACGAGCCGCCCCGAGCTCCTCGCGAAGACCCGTGAGGGCACGGTCGACGTGATGTGGACCCACACGCCTCCGTTCGGCCGCGTCAGCGTCCTCGCGTCCTACCGCAACGGCACGATCGTCGAGCTCCGCCCGAGCTCCCTCGACTGAATCCGCCGGCGTCGCATCGCGAAAGACGCACGCCGCCACGGACGCGACCCGTTCGTGGCCCGCGCCTTCGCTTCTTCTCTGGCTGAAGACTGAAGACTGAAGACTCTGGTCAGGCGTGCGTCAGCCGATGCGTCCGCACCGGCCGCACCGCATGCCCGAGGTTCATGCGCCACCGGCGGATCGGCTCGGCGGACGGGTCTTCGAGGAGCCAGGCGGCGACCGCGAAGGGGACCCAGGCGAACGTCAGCAACATCGAATGCACGAAGAGCGAGGTCATGTTCGCACCTCCTTCTCCTCGGAGTGTCGCAACAGGCGTGCCCCGGCGTCGCGAAAGCTCCGGCGGCACCGATCTTTCTCGAACCTTTTCGGCGGTTCGCCCTGCTGCCGACTGCCCTCTGCGCGCGCCCACGCAGCGCCGCGGAAGGCCTGGACGGGCGCGGACGTACATCGCGTCGTATAGTGCCCCGCGTCAGGAGCTCATCTTTGGTTCGCCGCAGTACGAAGCCCGCGTTCCTCTCGGCCGTGAGGACCTTCTCCGTCGTCTCGCTCGCCGCCGGGGTCGTCGCCCTCGCCGTCGCGTGCGGCGGCGGAACGGCCGCGACGAAGGAAGAGAAGCTCTGCACGCCCGGCAACTACGTCTACTGCCGCTGCGAAGACCGGTCCGAGGGCACGAAGCTGTGCAACGCGGACGGCCTCTCGTTCCGGCCGTGCGTCTGCGACGGCAGCTCGTCCGGCGAGCTCCCGCCTCCGTTCGAGGAATGGGACGGCGGGCTCGAGCCGGTCGACAGCGGGCCGGTCGATCCCGGCGCCCCGATGATCGAGGCCGCGTGCAAGGATCGCCTCGGCGTCGTCGCCGGCGCGAACATCGACAACGTAGTCTACGTCGCGACCTACAAGGGGAGCGGCGCGTTCGCGGTCTCGAAGAGCACGGGACCCGCCGTCCGCGAGTCGCCGACCGTCATCAACGTCGGCCCCGACCTCGTCGCGACCTGGGCGTCGACTTTCTCGCTCGTCGTCTGGTCGAAGATGCGCGCCGGAACGTGGTCGGCGCCCGAGAGCATCGGCAGCGCGATGACGACGCGCGGCACGACCGCCGCTCCGTACTCCGGCGGCGCGCGCCTCGTGTACGTGGACAATGCATCGAATCTCCGCTTCGGCGTCTACGGCGCGAGCGGATGGGACGACGCGCTCGGCTACGCCGGCACGCCGACGCCCGATGCAGGCGCGGACGGCAAGGGCGACCCGGTCGCGACGGCGCCCTCGGACGGGAGCGTGCTCGTCGCGTGGACGACCGAGGCGGGCGCGGTGGTCTCCCGTTCGCTGTCCGCCGCCGGCAACTGGCTCGTCCCACGGACGCTCGTGCAGTCCGGCGCATTCTCGGGCCCCGTCTCCGTCACGGCGATCGAGGGCAGCGCGACGGAGGACGCGCTCGTCGTCTACGCGGGTGAAGACCTGATCCTCCGCGGCGTCGCACGCGACACGAGCGGCCAGTCGAAGACGTGGAAGTCGCCCGTCATCGTCGACAACGCGGCGATCGCGATCGAGCACCGGCTCGTCTCGCTTCCCGGCGGGAAGGCGATGCTCGTCTACCTCGGCTCGAACGACGCGCCGTACGTCTCGATCTACACGCCGGGCGCCGGCTTCTCGCCGCCCGTCGAGATGCTCCCCGGCAAGAACCCGGTCCTCGCCACCGCGCCCGTCCTCGTGAAGGGGCGCTGCGGGAGCGACGTCACCGCGGTGTACGCGGAGAAGGCGAGCGGCGCGGTGAAGATCGTGCGCTTCGCACAAGGGCAGTGGAGCCGGCCTTACGACGTGCAGGGCATCCCGCGCGCGTCGTGGGCGGCCGTCGGCGAGACGCCCTGAGCGTCAGCGCCGCGCGATCCGCGCACGGCTGACGACGACGAAGCGTGCCATCAGCGCCGTCGCGACGAGCGCGAGGCCGAGGGCGAGCCCCCACCAGAGGCCGCGCGCGCCGAGCCCGAGCCGGAACGCGAGGAGGAGCGCGAAGGGAAAGCCGACGAACCAGTGCGCAGCGACGTTGGCGACGAACGCGAACCGCACGTCGCCGGCGCCGCGGAGCGCGCCGGCGGCGACGCCCTGGACGCCGTCGAAGAGCTGGAACGCGGCGGCGACCCCGAGGAGCGAGACGCCGAGGTCGACCACGGCTTGGTCGTGCGTGAACAGCGAGACGAGCAACCGAGGCGCGCCGAGGAAGACCGCACCGCAGAGCACCATGAACGCAGCGCCGAGCGCGATCCCGACGAGGCCGGCGCGCCGCGCGTGGCGGCCCTCGCCGACGGCGTGACCGACGCGGACCGCGGTGGCGCTGCTGACGCCGAGGACGCCCATGAAGGTGAAGCTCGCGAGGCTGATCGCGACCTGGTGCGCTGCGACGGGCACGGTACCGAGCTTCCCGGCGACGACGGCGACGACCGAGAAGACGCCGATCTCGGCGAGCATCTGGAGCCCGATCGGGAGGCCGAGCCGGAGCACGCGGCGCACGCTCGCCGCGAGCGGCACGACGTGCGCGTCGTCCTCCGATCGCGGCGTCGTCGCGCGGACGCGGAGCGCCGCGACGACCACGATCCCCGCGAGGAGCGCGCTCGAGACGGAGCTCGCGAGACCCGCGCCGAGCGCACCGAGCTTCGGGAGGCCGCTCGCGTGGAGGCCGACGTCCGCGAGCGCGTCGTCGCCGCGGACGAGCACGTTGCAGACGACGAAGTTCACCACGTTCGCGACGACGGCGCCGACGAGCGCAGGCGACGTGCGGTACTGCGCCTGGAGGAAGGTCTTCGCCGCGAGGAAGACCGGGAAGGCGAGCATCCCGGGGAGGTGGCCGTAGAGGAACGCGCGGGCGCTCTCGACGAGCGGCGGCTCGATCCCGAGCGGAGCGAGGAGCCACGTCGAGGCGAGCGCCGCGGCGGAGGTCGGGATCCAGAGGAGCGTGCATGCTGCAAGCGTCCCGAGGAGGGAGCGCCACGCCGTGGCGGTCTCGCGTGCGCCGATCGCCTGCGCGGCGAGCGGCTCGAGCGCGGAGCTCGCGCCGATCGAAAGAGCGACGGCGGCGAAGCCGATCGACCTCCCGATGGATGCGCCCCCGAGCTCGGACGCCGACGTGCGCCCGAGGACGGCCACGTCGACGAGGCCGAGGAGCATCAGGCCGAATTGTGCGAGAGCGATCGGCGCCGCGAGGCGGACGTTCGCGAGCGCTTCGGACCCGATCGTCGGCTCGTGGTGGTCGGTGGCCAAGAGGCGGAGATCTCTACGTTGTGAGATGGAGGCGTGCGAGGGCGAGGGGAGGAGGACTCTACCGTGCGCCCGGGCGATGCGGACGACGAACGACGCGCACCTCTCGCGCGCGTGGTCGCTCGTGTTGTCAGCACACGACGAAAACGTGCCTACGGTTTCCCGTGACTCGCATCGAGGGTTTCTCGTCGTAGACTGAGCGTGTCCTCGACGCGCCCGCCGGCGTCGACCTTCGCTTCGCACGTGACGCGCGTGCTCGCTCGAGATCGATCTGCAACCGGGGGAGACGGCGATGCAGCAGCAAGGGCCGAAGCGGCGCACGACGCAGATGGGAATCGGACAGAGCGGCACGCGCCCTCGCGCGTCCGAGCCGCCGCCGCCCAGCAGCAAGGGCGTCTTGTGTCCGCCGCCGTCGACGCCGCCGCGCCGTCCTCCGAGCGCGGAGCACGGCACCGTCGAGTTCTCGGAGAACGCGACGACGAACCTCCGCGAGAGCGTGCGCGAGCGCGCCGCGAGCGCGACGAACGAGATCGAAGCGCGCGGTCGCGAAGAAGCGAAGCGACGCGACTCCGTCCGCGAACGTCTCGCGGCGCGCCTCACGCCACCTGAGCGCATCGACATGCGCGACGTCGCCGCGCGCGCGGAGACGATCCCGGCGCCGCGGGCGACGGACTCCACGCACAGGCGCGCCGAGAAGGAGACGATCCGTCGCGCGACGACGTGGGAGCTCGACGACCCGCCGCCCGCCTCGACACGTGGGGTGCCCACGCCGAGGGAGGAGAAGCCTGCTGCGCGCTCCGCGCCGGTCCAGGCGAAGCCGCCCCAGGGACGGACCGCGCTGCGGGTCGACGACGTCGGCACCGCCGCCGTCCGCCTCGCGGCGCGCGCCCCGCAGGACGCGCGGCCGCGGGTGCTCGTGAACCGGCGCGCCCTCGCGAGCGCGCCGATCGACCACCGCGAGGCCTTCCTCGTCTCCTTGATCGACGGATCGATCACCGTCGCCGGGCTCGTCGACGTGTCCGGGATGCGGGAGGGCGAGGTCACGGCAGCGCTCCAGCGGCTCGCGCGCCTCGGCATCATCTCGCTCTGACTCGCCCTCGGGGGGACCTGGTCGGCGGCGTGCACGGGCCCTAGGAGGCTCGTCGGCGGGCTGCGCGCGAAAGAATTTCGCGAATCGTCGCGTTCGTTTGCTCCAAGAACGGCGATCGGGCGCCCCGAGAGGCGAAAGCGTGCTTCCAACCGCAGGCAAACCGTAATAAATCCCCGTGGGCACGAGGCAGGGCCGGCGCGTATGCGGCCCCACTCCCCCGAGAGACGAATGCCGACCTTCAAGCTAGACGGCAAGGACATCCCCTTCGAGCCGGGCGACAGCATCATCAAGGCTGCCTACAAGCAGGGGCACGACATCCCCCATTACTGCTGGCATCCGGGGCTCTCCGTCCCCGCGAACTGCCGCATGTGCCTCGTCGAGATCAAGCCGGCGGCGAACCAGCGCGCCATGATGCTCGACGTCGTGGAGTGGGATCCGAAGCTCGGCGACTACCGTCCGCGCCAGAAGCCCAAGCTCCAGCCCGCGTGCCAGATGCCCGCGACCGAAGGGCAGGAGGTCCTCGCGGACTCGAGCCCCCACGTGAAGGAGGCGCGCGCGCACGTCCAGGAGTTCCTCCTCCTGAACCATCCCGTCGACTGCCCGATCTGCGATCAGGCCGGCGAGTGCAAGCTCCAGGACTACTGGCTCGAGCACCAGAAGACCGGCAAGCGGATGCACGACGAGCCGATCCACAAGCCGAAGGCCGTCGTCTTCGGGCCCACCATCGTCTACGACGCCGAGCGCTGCGTCATGTGCACGCGCTGCATCCGCTTCATGGACGAGGTCGGCAAGGATCCCGTCCTCGACATGCGCGAGCGCGGCAACCTCAACGAGGTCTTCGTCGCGCCGGGCCGCCAGCTCGAAGGCCACTACACCTTCATGACGGAGCACGTCTGCCCCGTCGGCGCGCTCACGACGAAGGACTTCCGCTTCAAGGCGCGCGTCTGGTTCCTCCGCACCGCGAAGAGCGTGTGCCAGGGCTGCGCGACGGGCTGCAACAGCTACCTCGACTACGACCCGCGGTACAACAAGGCCTACCGGTACCGGCCGCGCGACAACGAGGCGGTCAACAAGTACTGGATGTGCGACGAGGGCATGCTCTCGTACCGCGCCGCGCACGAAGGGCGCGTCACCGAAGCGCGCGTGACCGGGCGTCAGGTCGGCGTCGACGCGGCCGTCGCCGAAGCGAAGAAGCGCCTCGACGCGGGACCGCGCGACGGCGTCGCGATCGTCCTCTCCGCGCAGCACTCGCTCGAGGACAACTGGGCCTTCCGCGAGCTCGGCAAGCTCCTCGGCGCCTCGACCTTCTACATGGCGGGCGCCGGCACCGGGTACGCGGACGACATCCTCATCAGCGCCGACAAGAACCCGAACACGGCCGGCGTGAAGATGCTCGTACCGACGGTCCGCAGCTACCGGCAGCTGCTCGACGACATCCGTTCGGGCAAGGTCACCCAGGTGCTCGCCGTCGGTGGTCTCACCGAGCGCGACGACCCGGAGGACGCGACCGCGCTCGGGATGCTGAGCACGCTCGTCGTCGCCGCATCGCACGAAGGCGCGCTCTCGCAGGCGGCGCACGTCGTCCTTCCCGCGGCTTCGTGGGCGGAGACGAGCGGCACGTACGTGAACAAGCAGGGCATCCCGCAGGTCGCCGAGAAGGCGATCGCGGAGCTCGGCTCGTCGAAGCCGGCCTGGCAGCACGCGCGGGCGCTCGCCGCCGCGTTCGGCCTCGAGGCGACCTGGGCGAAGCTCAAGGACATCCGCGCGGCGCTCGCTCCTGCGCCGGCACCGGCAGCTGCCGAAGCTCCCACCACCACGGCTTGAACATGGGCGCACTCCTTCTCTGGACCGTCGTCAAGATCGCGATCATGGTCGGCTTCCTCGTGAACATCGGGGGGCTGCTCACGTGGTACGACCGCCGCGGCGGCGCGATGATGCAGGACCGCATCGGTCCGAACCGCGCCGGCATCCCGCTCCCGGGCGGCAAGACGCTGCGCATCGCCGGCCTCCTCCACACGGCGGCCGACGGCGTGAAGTTCTTCACGAAGGAGGACTTCATGCCGCCGAAGGCGGACAAGCTCCTCTTCAGCCTCGCGCCGATGCTCGCGCTGTTCCCGGTCATCGCGCTCGCGGCCGTCATCCCGTTCGGCGAAACGCTCTCGCCCGACCTCGTGATGAAGAAGATCTGCGTGAAGGAGGGCATGCAGGCCTTCCTCGCGACCGCCGACGGCAAATGCATCAGCCCGCAGACGAAGCAGGAAGTCGCGGGCGCGGTGCTCCAGACGATCTGGCCGGCCGCTTCGCGTAGCGGCGTCGCGCCGGGCTCGATCCCGATGCAGGTCGCGCCGCTCAACGTCGGCCTCCTCTACGTCTTCGCGATGGCGGGGCAGGGCATCGTCGGCGCCGCGATCGCGGGCTGGTCGAGCGACAACAAGTTCTCGCTCATGGGCGCGCTCCGCGCCGCCTCGCAGATGGTCAGCTACGAGGTCACGATGGGCCTCACCCTCATCGGCGCGATGATGGTCTACGGCTCGGTCCGCCTCGAGGACATGGCGATGTGGCAGGACCAGAACTGCTGGGGCATCTTCGTCCAGCCGCTCGCGTTCTTCCTCTTCTTCGCGTCGGCGATCGCCGAGTCGAAGCGCATCCCGTTCGACCTCCCCGAAGCGGAGAGCGAGCTCGTCTCCGGCTACTTCACCGAGTACTCCGGGATGAAGTTCGGCATGTTCTACTTCGCCGAGTACATGGAGGTCGCGACGAGCTCGATGCTCATCGTCGCCATCTTCCTCGGCGGCTGGCACCTGCCGTTCCTCCACCGCGACGGCCTGACGATCGCGATCGGCGAGACCGTCTTCTTCGCGCAGCGCCTCCCGCACATCTGGGTGGTCATCATCAGCGTGCTCGCGTTCTTCGGGAAGACGATCTTCCTCTGCTGGATCCAGGCGTTCATCCGCTGGAGCCTCCCGCGCTTCCGTTACGACCAGCTCATGAAGCTGGGCTGGACGTTCCTCCTCCCGGCTTCGCTCGCGAACATCTTCGTGACCGGCATCGTGTGGCTCGCGCTCCAGAAGGGCGGGGACTCGATGCAGGCCGGGCTCAAGGTCGCCGCCGACCTCACGCAGGCGTTCGTGGCCGTCACGGTCACGGGGCTCGTCGTGTGGGCCGTCGTCGGCATGTTCAAGCCCCCGCGCCGCGACGAGAAGATCGTCGGCTCGAGCGCCGCGCTCGCGGCGGCAGCCGGCGGAACGAAGGAAGCGCCGATGCGCGCCTGAGCGCGCGCATCCCGAGGCGTTCGAAGAAGCTTCACGACGTATTCAGGAAGAAACCATGGCACGTGCGTTCCCCAAGAAGCCGCCTGCACCGCTCAACCCGACGCCGCTCCCGTACGTCGAGCGCACGCCGATGGTCCAGGGCTACCTGCCCGAGATCATGAAGGGCATCGGCGCTTCGATGCGCCACTTCTTCAAGAACACGCGCGACATGCTCCGCGGCTCACGCCCCGACCCGGTCACCGAGCGGTGGGCGGAGGGCACGACGACGATCAGCTATCCGGAGCAGAAGCGTCCGTACCCGGAGCGCTTCCGCGGTCTCCATCGGCTCACGACGCGTGACGACGCCAGCCCGCGCTGCGTCGCGTGCCTCTGCTGCTCGACGGCGTGCCCGGCGCAGTGCATCTACATCGAGGCCGGCGAGTACCCCGAAGGCGACAAGCGCCGCGGCTACGAGCGCTACCCGGTGAAGTTCGTCATCGACGAGCTCCGCTGCATCTTCTGCGGGTACTGCGTCGAGGCGTGCCCGTGCGACGCCATCCGGATGGACACCGGGCTCCACGCGGTGCCGTACGACTCGCGCGACCAGTTCATCTACAAGAAGGACCTGCTCCTCTCGATGGCGGCCCGCGACGGCAGCCACAAGAGCGCGAACCCGCGCCACGAGCCGGGCGACCCGACGCATCCGGGGATCTCGCGGGAACACGCGCAGCACTGAGCTCTCTCCGGGGCCGTACGCGGCTCGGGAGAGAGCTCAGTTCGACTTCGTTCCGTGGGGACTTCGTCCCCCTCCGCGCTCCGCGCGGAGTCCTCCCTTTCTTCTCTCGTCGAAGACGACGAGAGAAGAA
>JBDHVE010000094.1:0-34839 GCA_039809485.1 Polyangiaceae bacterium
GGCGTGGGCGGCGTCGTCGCGGCGCTCGTCGTCGGCTCGTCGACCGGCGCGGGCGGCGGGGTCGCGGTCGCGGGCGCCGTTGCCGTCGGCGTCGCTTCCGGCTCGGTCGGCTTCGCCGACGTGGTCTCGGTGCTCGTCGTCGCGATCGTCGTCGGCGCCGTCGTCGCGCTCCGGCCGGTCGTCTTCGACTCCTCGGAGCCGCCGAGCTGCGAGACGACGAGCGCGAGGAGCAGGAGCGCCGCGCACGCGCCGACGATCACGATGACGAGTCGCTTCGCGCGCTGGCGCCGTGCGTCTTCCTCCGTGCGATCGGGAGCGAAGAGCGGGGCGAACGCTTCCTCGGTCTCGACGACCGGAGGCGGAGGAGGGAAGGCGAACGGATCGCTCCGGCGCTCCGCGGTCTCGAGGGCAGGGGGCGACGCCGGGATCATGTCGCTCGACGCGAGCTCGAGCTCGTCGTCGGCGGCCGTGTCGTCGTCCGTGTCCGGGACCGGCGGCGGCGGGAACACCGGCGGGAGCTCGAGCGCCGCGAGCGGCGCCGTCGATCCCGACGGGCTCGCCGGCGGCGAGGGTGGGGTCACCGACTTCGAAGAGCTCGGGGCCGCCGGCGCGACGGACTTCGCGGAGCTCGGCGCAGGCGGTGGCAACGCCTTCGCGGAGCTCGGCGCGGGCGGCGGCGGCTTCCCGACGAGCGTCTGCTTCGGCGCGAGCGGCGCGGTCGGCGGCCGCGCCGCGCCCACCGGCGGAGCCGGCGTGGCCACGACCGGCGCCGGCGGTGTCGCCGACGTGCGTGGAGCCGGCGGCGTCGCCGACGTGCGCGCGGCCGGCGGCTCCGATGCCGCGGCCTTGAGCGCACGGACGAAGTCGCCCTTCATCACGTTCGTGCTCGCGATCTCCGGCGAGCTGTCCATGTAGAGCCGCGGGATCGGGCCGGCGGGCGCCTGCGCGACGGGCGCCGCCTGCGCGACGGGCGCTGGCCGGGCCGGCGGCGGATCGGCGATCTCCGGCGAGCTCTCCGTGTAGAGGCGCGGGATGGAGGAAGGCGTCGCAGGCGGCGCAACGGACGGCTTCGCGGCGGCGACGGCGGCGGCGAGCGCGGCCGGGCTCGGCATCGGTCGTGGCACCTTCGTGCCGGACTTGCTGATGCTGGACCACGACGAGAGCGTGCTCGACGAGGACGGCGGCGTCGGCGGCGTCTGCCCGGCGATCTTCCCGACCGCGGTCTTCTCGTCCTCCTCGTCGCCGCTGTCCGGCGTGAGCTCCGGCGGGCCGAGGTGCTTGAGGCGCGCTGTCGACGGCTCGCCCGAGGCCTTGCCCAGCTTCGAGTCGTCGACCGGCGGCAGGTGGAGCGCGTCGGAGTCCACCGACTCGAGGACGGGGCGGGGCGGCACGACGAGGTAGCGGCCCTTGTCCGGAGGCGCCTGCCGTGGGGGATCGGTCTTGCCCTTCGCTTCACCGGTGTCGCCCGTCGACGTGACCGCGTGCGCTTTCTCGATCTGCTCGCGCGCGTGCGGGTGGACCTGCGTGACCTCGTCCTCGCCGTCGGTGTCGGGCGACGACACGTTGCCCGCGAGGCGCGGCGGCGCTTCGTTCATCCGGTTCGTGACGGGGTCTTCGCCGCCGACGAAGGTCATCCGCTCGGCCTCGTCCGCCGCGCGCTCCGTAGGGGAAGCCGCCGGAACGGGCGCCGAGCGCGTGCTCGCGCGCCGTCGCGTACCGGACGCGACGGGATCGAGCTCGGCACGCCGCGTCCGGATCCGATCGCCCGCGAGCTCGGCGACGGTCTGTGCGACGACGCTGCCGGGCGCGAGCCGCGTACCCGCGATGCGCCGGATCTCTGCCGCCATCTCCGAGGCCGAACGGAAGCGGAGCGCGGGGTCGAACGACAAGGCGCGCTCGGCGACCTCGGTGAGGCGCGCGAACGGCGACGACTGCGAGAGCGAAGGGGGCTCGAAGTCCTCCGAGCGCTGCAGCTGCGCGACGGCAGAGAGGGTGGTCAGCCCGCCGAACAGGCGGCGTCCGGTGATCGCCTCCCAGAGCATCACGCCGGCGGAGTAGACGTCGGCGCGCGCGTCGGGGACCGCCGCCGCGTCGGTCATCTCCGGTGCGGCGTAGCCGATCGCTTCGGACGTCTCGGCGAGGCGCACCGGGCGCGGACGGAGCACGGCGACGAGTCGCGCGACGCCGTCGCGACCGACGACGATGTTCGTCGGCGAGAGCTCTCCGTGCATCGCGTCGAGCGGCGCGTTCATCCCGTCACGGAGGCCGTGCAGGCCGTGGAGGCCGCCGAGCACGTCGACGAGCACGCGGAGGAGGACGGGAAGCGAGAGGAGCCTGTCGCGTTCGACCTTCGGCCGTCGTTCCGCGGCGGTGAGGAGATCCTCGAGCGTCACGCCGTCGATCAGCTCCGTCGCCACGCGCAGGTCGCCGCTGCTGACGGAGACGTGCTTCACGCGCGTGATGTTGGGATGCCAGTGCTTCTCCAGACACCGTGCGTCACGGAGGAGGAGCGCGATCTGCTCGGCGCTCACGGTCGTCGCGGTCTCGGCCGGCAGCGCGACCGGAACCGGCGCAGACGTGCCTGCCTCCTCCGGGGACGAGCCGTTCCGTGACGGCGAACCCTCGCGCACGAACCGCTGGAGCACGACGAGCTCGTGCGGCTCGCGTATCGCCGCGAACGTACGACGCGAGCGCTTCCCGAGCTCGCGGAGCACTCGGTACGCTTCGCCCGGGCCGAGCGGTGCTTGCGCGACGTTCGTCATCGGCGCCCTCCAGTGTACTTGGCAGCAAGGCGGGATCCTCCGCCTCCGTTGGAGGGTGCTCGCGTTTCGGTACGACACGGTGAGAGCCGGCCGCGCTGCACCTCACAGCCCACCCGCGCGCCCGACCGACCGTCTCCCGCTGCGTGTTTCCCGGTCGCGCGCTCAACGCGCGGGAAAGAGCTGCCGCTGTTTCCAAGCGGGAAGCTCGCGGAGATCGGCCCAGACCTCGCGCGCGCTCGTGTACCGGAAGGCCTCGCGGCGGCGCAGCATCTTCGCGATCAGGTGGCCGAGCGGGGTGCCGAGCGCTTCGGCGCGCTTCCGAGGCTCGCCGTCCGCGATCTGCGCGCAGAGCACTTCGTAGGGCACGTCCATCCGCATCGCGGGCTCGCCCGTGAGCATCCAGTAGACGAGGAGCCCCACCTGGTAGAGGTCGCTCTGTCGGCTCGTGTAGCCCGTCGCGAGGATCTCCGGCGCCATGATCGCGTGGTGAACGACGTTCGGACGCGTCGCTGCCATGCCGCGCAGCTCGTTCGAGATGCCGAAGTCGGCGATCTTCACCGTCGGCCGATCGGTGTGCGTGATGAGGACGTTGCCGGCGTGGAGATCGTCGTGCACGACGTCGTTGTCGTGGAGGAACTGCACCGCGGCGAGCAGCTGCCGCGACATCTCGATGACGAGGCCTTCCTGCATCGGCGTGCCGAGCATCGCCTTGAGCGCGTGGTCGCAGCGCTCGAGCGCGAGGAAGAAGAGGTGGTTCGACTCGAACGAGTCGTAGATGTAGACGACGTTCGGGTGTCGCAGCGAGAACATGCGCGACACTTCTTTCGCCCACTCGGCCTGCACCTCGGCGTACGGACGGTTCGCCGGGCGCACCATCTTGACCGCGTAGATCTGATCGAACGGCCCGATCGCTTCGTACACCGCGCCGAACTCGCCGCTGCCGATGATGTCGCGGATCGTGTAGCTGCCGCGCGGGCTCGTCAGCGTCGAGCTCACCTTCGGGTACTGCACCGTGATGCGCGGCAGGTGGGCCGGCAGCGGCGGGTACATCGGATTGCTGCCGAGGGTGGTGGGCGCGACCGCCGGGAGGGACGCCGCGGGGACGGCCGGGATCTGCCCGGTCTGACCGAGGCGCGCCGTACCCGGGCTGCTCGCGGGAGGAGGCGGGATCGGTACGGGCGCGACCGGTGGGACGGGCGCGGTCCCGTACGGGCTGCCCATCTGCGGGACGAGCTGGCTCTGGTACGGATTGCCGTTCGGCGCGGCGCCGGGCGGCGGCGGGACGGGTGAGCCGACGGGGCTCGGCGCGAATGCCGTCGGAGGCGTGACCTGACGGAGCGGGCTGCCGTTCCCGCCGTTCAGCACGGCCGCGGAGGAGGGCGGCGTCGGGATCGTCCCGGTCGACGCCCCGAGCGGGGAGCCCACGCCGGGCGGCGGCAGCGTACCCGTCGGGCTCGGTCGGATTGCCGACGGCGACGTGGCGGGCCTCTGCAGCGGGGGCACGGGCGGTGCGCCGGACGGTCCCTCCGGAGGGTGCCGCGAATCGCTCACGCCAGAGACTCTACCCTCGCTACCTCCGCGGCACCATGTCGAATGCACGATCACGCGAACGAGGACGCGAGGCTCAACGGCTCTGCTCGATGCCGCGGAACGAGCCCCGCACGCGCGTCATCCCAGGAGCTCCGGTGGTCCGCGCGCGGAACGTGTAGATTGCATCTGTCCGCCTGCGGTGAGAGACCACGGCTTTTCGTCGGCGCCCACGAGAAAAGTCGAACTATGCTGTCCGGCCAGCCTCGTCCGATGGTGAAGAAAGTACTTCCCTGGGTCGCAGTCGTGGTGGTGCTCGGTGCCGTCGTCTACGGCGTCCTGCGCTGGCAGAAGAGCCACGCCGTGCCCGAGGTCGAGTGGAAGACGGCGCCGGTCGAGAAGCGGCGCGTCACGGCGCGCGTGACCGCGAGCGGGCAGCTGCAGGCGACCGTCACGGTGCAGGTCGGCGCTCAGGTGAGCGGCCGGGTGCAGACGCTCTTCGTCGACTTCAACGACACGGTGAAAAAAGGCCAGCTCATCGCGAAGATCGACCCGCAGCTCTTCGTCGCCGCGGTCGAGCAGGCGCGCGCGAACCACCTCTCGGCGAAGGCGAGCCTCGATCGCGCGCAGGCGCAGGAGCGCGACGCGGAGATGAACCTCCAGCGCGCGAACGCGCTCGCCGCTCAGCAGCTCGCGTCCGGATCGGAGGTCCAGACGGCGAACACGAACCTGTCCGTCGCGAAGGCAGCGACCCAGGTCGCGAAGGCGACGCTCGAGCAGTCGACGGCCGCGCTCCACCAGGCGCAGGTGAACCTCTCGTACACGGACATCCACTCGCCGATCGACGGCACCGTCATCTCGCGCAACGTCGATGTCGGGCAGACCGTCGCGGCCTCGCTCCAGGCGCCGATCCTCTTCACGATCGCGGAGGACCTCCGGAAGATGCAGGTCCACACGAACGTGGCCGAAGGCGACGTGGGCCGCCTCGAGCGGGGGATGGAAGCGACGTTCACCGTCGACGCGTTCCCCGGGCGCCGCTTCAAGGGGACGATCGCGCAGATCCGGAACGCCCCGCAGACCGTGCAGAACGTCGTGACGTACGACGCCGTGCTCGACGTCGACAACGACGACTTGAAGCTGCGGCCCGGCATGACGGCGACGGTGACGATCATCTGGGCGCAGAAGGACGACGTCGTCGCGGTCCCGAACACCGCCCTCCGCTTCCGGATGCCGCCCGAGCTCGCAGCGTCGGCCGCGCCGGGCGCGAGCGGTGCGCCGGCTGGTTCTGGTGGCCGCAACGGCGAGGCGGCGGGCGGCGCGAGCGCGGCGCCCGTCGGCTCCGGCCGCGGCCTGCGCGCCGGCGCCGGCAGTCATCGCGCGGGCGACACGCCGGAGTCGAGGACGCTCTACGTCCTCCGCGGCGGCTCGCCGGTGCCGGTCTCGATCCAGACCGGGCTCTCGGACGGCACGATCACCGAGGTCGCGAAAGGCGACGTCGCGCCCGGCGACGCCGTCGTGACCGACGTGACCGTCGCGGGCAAGCCGGCCGGCGGCGGCTCGGGCAGCTCCGGCGGCGCGCCCGGCGGGACGCCGCGCCTCGGACGGATGTTCTGATGGGCGAGGGGCTCGTCGTCGTCGAGGACGTCCACAAGGTCTACAAGACCGGCGACGTCGAAGTGCACGCGCTCCGCGGCGTCTCGATGCGGGTCGACCCCGGCGAGTTCGTCGCGATCATGGGCGCGTCGGGCTCCGGAAAGTCGACGTTGATGAACATCCTCGGCTGCCTCGACCGACCGACCTCCGGGCGTTACCTCCTCGCCGGTCGCGAGGTCTCGCGGATGGACCGGAACGAGCTCGCCGAGGTGAGGAACGAGGTCCTCGGCTTCGTGTTCCAGAGCTTCAACCTGCTCGCGCGGACGAGCGCGATCGAGAACGTCGAGCTCCCGCTCGTGTACCGCGGGATCGGCGCGAAGGAGCGCGCGCGTCGTGCGACGGCGGCGCTCGAGCGCGTCGGTCTCGCCGCCCGTCTCGATCACACCCCCGCCCAGCTCTCCGGCGGCCAGCAGCAGCGCGTCGCGATCGCGCGTGCGCTCGTCGGCGAGCCGAAGGTGATCCTCGCCGACGAGCCGACCGGGAACCTCGACTCGAGGACGAGCATCGAGGTGATGGCGCTCTTCCAGGAGCTCGGTGCCCAGGGCATCACGGTCGTCCTCGTCACCCACGAGGCCGACATCGCGGAGTTCTCGTCGCGCGTCGTCGTCGTGAAGGACGGGCTCATCCTGAGCGACGAGAAGCAGGCGCCGAAGGACGCACGCGTGGCGCTCGCCGCCGCGAAGGCGGCGGCGCCGCCTCCTCCTCCCGGTGTCGCGGAGCGTTCGCCGTGAACCCGCTCGTCACGCTCCGGATCGCGCTCCGCGCCGTGCTCCGGAACAAGATGCGGTCGTTCCTGACGACGCTCGGCATCATCATCGGCGTCGCGGCCGTCATCGCGATGATGGCGATCGGGGCGGGCGCAAAGGCCCAGGTCGAGGCGGCGTTCTCGGCGATGGGGACGAACCTCCTCATCGTCCTGCCCGGCTCGACGACGGCAGGCGGGTCCTTCGGCGGCTTCGGGACGATGCCGACGCTCACGTGGGACGACCTCGCCGCGATCCGGAACGAGGTGCCGACCGTCAAGAGCGCGGCGCCGTCGATGCGCTCGAACCAGTCGCTCGTGAGCGGCGAGCTCAACTGGACGACGAACGTGACGGGGACGACGCCCGAGTACTTCGACATCCGCGCGTGGCCGATCGCGGTCGGCTCCGCGTTCACGCAGTCGGACGTCGACACCGCCGCGAAGGTGGTCGTGCTCGGGCAGACCGTCGTCGATCGCCTCTACGGTCCGAGCGCGAACCCGGTCGGCCAGACGGTACGGATCGGCAACACGCCGTTCGTCGTCGCGGGGGTCGCCGCCCGGAAGGGGCAGTCGGCGACGGGGCAGGACTACGACGACGCCGCGTTCATCCCGGTCACGACGTTCGCCCAGCGGATCCAGGGCGGCCTCGGCAAGTTCCTCACCGGACAGATCTTCGTCCAGGCGACGAGCGCGCAGACCACCGCGCGCGCGCTCGAGGACGTGCGCGCTCTCCTCCGTGATCGCCATCGTCTCGGCCCGGGCGCCGACGACGACTTCTCGATCCGCAATCTGTCCGAGATCGCCGGCGCGCAGCAGCAGGGGACCGAGACGATGACGACGCTCCTCGCGAGCGTCGCCGCGGTGTCGCTCCTCGTCGGCGGGATCGGGATCATGAACATCATGCTCGTCAGCGTGACGGAGCGCACGCGGGAGATCGGGATCCGGATGGCGATCGGCGCGAAGCCGCGGAGCATCCTCGCGCAGTTCCTGATCGAGGCGCTCGTGCTCTCGCTCGCAGGTGGCCTCATCGGGGTGGCCCTCGGGGTCGGCGTCGCGACGTGGCTCGCCGGGAAGTTCCGCTGGCCGATGCAGATCCAGGTGGACGTCATCACCGTCTCGGTCGGGTTCAGCGCCCTCGTCGGCGTCGTCTTCGGGCTCTACCCGGCACGGAAGGCCTCGCGGCTCGATCCGATCGACGCGCTCCGTTACGAGTGACGCGCGCGCGCACGCGGTCTAGCGTGCGGACGCCATGCCGAAGAAGACCGCCAGCGCGGATCCGTTCGACGCGACCTACTACGGCCGCTACTACCACGACGCGAAGACGCGGGTTCACGGACCGAAGGAGATCGCCCGACTCTGCACCGCCGTCACGTCGCTCCTCGACTGGTGGGGATTCGAGGTCGAGACCGTGCTCGACGTCGGAGCGGGCGTCGGGCTCTGGCGCGACTGGTTCAAGACGAATCGACCCGGCGTTCGCTACACCTCGACCGAGGTCAGCGCGTACGCGTGCAAGAAGTACGGCCACGTCCAGCGCGACATCACGAAGTGGCGTGACGAGAGCGTGTTCGACCTCGTCGTGTGTCAGGGCGTCCTGCCGTACCTCGACGACGACGGATGCACGAAGGCGCTCGAGAACCTCGCCGCGATGACGGGCGGGTTCCTCTACCTCGAGGCGATCACGGCGCGCGACGTGAAGGACGTCATCGACGATCACAAGACCGACGTCGCGGTCCATCCACGGAAGGGCACGTTCTACCGCTCGCGCCTGAAGAAGCACTTCCACGAGGTCGGCTGCGGCCTGTGGTGCAAGAAGGACGCGCCCGTCCTCTTCTACGAGCTCGAACGACCGCCGTCCTGAGGACCGCTCGTCCGCGCGAAGAACGTCGCGATCGGGGCGAAGACGCGCTCCTGCGCGCCGTGGCACAAGAAGAGGTCGCCGTGGGCGACCTTGAGCGTGTCGTCGCCGACGACGAGGAGCTCCTTCTCCGACGAGCCGATCGCGTCGTAGGCCCACCGTGCCGTCTTCGGCATCACGATTCCGTCGTGTGCCGCGACGATGCAGAGGAACGGGTGGTGCATCGAGGGGAGCGCGCGCGAGACGTTGACGCCGCGGACGACCAGCTCGCCGCGCTGGATCCACTCGGCGATCTCGCGGTTGATGACGGGGTGCGGATCCTCCACCGTCTGCACCATCCGCGAGGCCTGGGAGAGGTCCGTCGACTCGTGGTTCAGGTAGATCGAGAGGAGCGACGGCGCGACCTTCACGAGGAGGGGGAGGGCGACGCGCGCGAGCCGACGCGTGTTCCGGAACCGGACCATGCTCGCGATGCGGGGCGACCCGAACGCGAAGCGGACGAGCGGATGGGTCTCGACCCACGTGACGAGCCCGGCCATCGAGACGATCGCATGAACCGGAGCGTCCGGGACGCACGCGACGTGCGCGAACGTGAGCGCGGCGCCGAGGCTGCAGCCGAGGAGGTCGACCTTCGAGGCGCCCGTCTTCGTGTTCTCGAGCGCATGACGGATCGCGACGCCGACGTCGTCGATCGCGAGCTCGGCGAGGCCGTAGCGGTTGTTGCCGCGCGCCCGGATCGAGCGGCCCTGACCGCGGAGGTCCACCGTCCACACCTCGAGCCCGCGGTGGACGAGGCTCTCGATCATCGACGGCCCCTTCGGGTGGAAGCCGAAGATGAACGAGTTCATCCCGTAGCCCGGCACGACGAGGACGGGGTTTCCGTGCGGCTCGCGGCCTTCCGGGGCGAAGCGCGTCATCGCGATTCGCCACCCGGCGCGGTTGTCGACGAGATGCGGATCCACCTTCACGACGAGAGCGCCTCCGAGCGCGGGGTCAGGCGAGGACGACGAGCTTCAGATAGCGTCCCTCGGGGAAGGTCGCGAGGGAAGGGTGGTCCGGTGGGGCACCGTGCACCTCGAGGACGCGCAGGTCGGCGCGGCCGAGCGCGGCGTCGTCGAGGGTGGTGAGGAAGTCCTCCGCGCCGATGTGGCTCGAGCACGACGCGGCGACGAAGGTGCCGCCCTCCGCGAGCACGTCGGCGCACGCGCGGTGGAGCGCGCGGTAGGCCGTGAGCGCGCGAGGCTTCGCCTTCTCGCTCGGCGCGAAGCTCGGCGGATCGCTGATCACGACGTCCCAGCGCTCACCGCGCTTCTTCGCGTTCTCGAGGAATGCGAACGCGTCCGCGGCGGCGAACGTGTGCCCGCGCGGATCGACGCCCGCGAGTCGGAAGCTCTCCTGCGCGGTCGCGTGCGCCTTCGCGGCGACATCGACGCTCGTGACCGTCGCGCCCGCGAGCGCAGCGCGGAGCGAGAAGCCGCCCGTGTACGAGAAGAGGTTGAGGACGCGGATCCCGAGGCCCGCGGCCTTGCGACGCGCGACGAGCTCGCCGATCCGACGGCGGTTCTCGCGCTGATCGAGGAACGCGCCCGTCTTCTGACCGTGGAGCAGGTCGACGACGAAGGGCACGCCGTGCTCCTTCACTTCGACCGTCGAGCGCTCGGCCCCGAAGCGGACGCGCACGACGGGCGCCTCGCCGCGGACGGCCTCGCGCTCGAGGAGCGTCGTGATCCCGGCGCGTGCGAGGATCGGCTCGACGTCCTTCGTGAGCTCGGGGGCGAGGGCGTGCGCCGCGGCGCCGTCGACCCGGAGCACGGCCACGTCGGCGTAGCGATCGAGGACGAACCCCGGCGTGCGGTCCCCCTCGCCGTTGAGGATCCGGTAGGCGGTCGTGCTGCCGTCGGCGAAGAGGCTCCGCCGCACCGAGAGCGCGCGCTCGAGCCGCTCGCCGAAGAGCCGGCTGTCCAGCCGGGCCGTGGGGCCGATCGCCCAGACCCGGACCGCGATCGGCGATCCGGGATCGAGGATGCCGACCCCGAGCCGCACGCCGTCCTCGGCGAGGAGGTTCACGATGCGCGGAGAGCCTGCTTCCGCGTTGCGCCGAAGGCCTTGCGCGTAGACCCAGGGGTGACCACGACGAATCGCATCGACCGCGTGACGGGAGACGACGACGTCGGCCATGGGCAGGGCATCGGAGTCAGAGCCACGGCCGCGATGTCGTGGTGGCAGTTGTTGCGGTGCGCGACGCGAACGTGTGGTCACAGGTACGAGCCGGCATGTACCCCGCGGCTCAGGATGGCGCAACGGTGGAACAAAAGACGATCGATCTGTCGTGCGCGCGTTGACGGTCCCGAATCGAGGGAGTGGAATGCGTGCCGCTCGACGCCGGTTCCATCGCGGTTTCGACGAATGGTCTCCCTCCAGCGCGAACGTGCACGTGGATTGCATACGCGGTGACGGAAACCCGAGCGAGGTCCCAAGCGAGGTCGTATGAGGAAGGGTCGCGCACGTAGGAGGAGCAAGAACTCGCGTCCGTCGATGCCGGTCGAGAGCCGCAAGAGCGCCGAGCTCGCGGTCGGCCCCGCGACGGCACCGCGGATCGTCTCCGGCGTCTCGCGTCCGTCGGACGCGCCGGCGCCTGCGGCCGAGGAGCTCGTGAAGGACGAGACGCTGCACGCGCGCGACGCGCGGGCCGAGCGCGACGCGACCGATGCGGCGCCCTCGACGCTCGAGAGCGTCGTCGTCGCGAAGGCGGAGGCCGAGCTCGCTCCCCCCGAGGAGACGGCGCCGGCGATCGTGGACGCGCCCGAGACCGAGCCGACCGCGCTCGAAGTCGTGGACCCCACCGTGCGTGACGCGATCCCGGCGGAGGTTCGCGAGGAGAAACGCGAGCGACAGGACGAGACGGAGGCCGATCTGGCCGCGCCGCTCTCGGACGAGATCAGCATCCCGCCCGTCGGCGACCTCGTCGTCGAGGAGTTCTTCTCGGAGGGCGACGTCGGCAAGCACCTCGAAGCTATCGCCGAGGTCGAGGAGCCGGTCGTCGACGCAAAGGTCGCGCGCAAGCTCGCCCCCGAGGTCGTGCAGCGTCGGACGCGCCTCGCGAAGTACGTGACGTGGGCGGTCGGCGGCGCGGGCGCGCTCTGCGTCGTCGCGCTCGTCCGTGCCTTCGCCGCGCCGCACGCGAGCGCGATCGCCGAAGTGAAGCCCGCGAGCGCCCTCGTCGCGGCGAACGAGACCCCGGTGACGAAGGAAGCGACGCGCGAACGCGAACGCGAACCAGAAGCGAAGCAGCCCGCGGCGCCGGCCGCCGAGCCGATGCCCGCGCCTGCCGAACCGCAGAAGGCGGAGGCGCCGGCCGTCGCCGCCGAGCAGCCTGCGGCCGAGGCGCCGGCGGCGGAAGCTCCGAGCGCGAAGGCGGAAGAGGCGAAGCCCACCGAGCTCGATCCGAAGGCGGCCGCGGCCGAGAAGTCGACCGCGCGCCGCGCGCTCGAGAACGGCAAGCTCCAGACGGCGATCGAAGCCGGCGAGAAGTCGGTCGCGCTCGATCCGACCGACGGCGAAGCGTGGCTCCTCCTCGGTGCCGCGTACCAGGAGAAGGGCCGCATCGCGGACGCGCGCCGCTGCTACACGGCCTGCGTGAAGCAGGGCAAGCGCGGCCCGCTGAACGAATGCAGCGCGATGTTGCGCTGAACCGAGCGCGGCCGTGCTTCGGCACGGCCACCTGCAGCAACACGCCGCGCCGCGTCGGTTGACACTCGGGGATCCGGCTATTAGACCACGCCCGAGATCGGCGGCCCTCGACGCTTCGTCACGGCTGCCGTGGAGGTCTGCGCGTGTTCAAGAAGGTCTGCCTCTTCTCCGGCAACGCCAACCCGCAGCTCGCGCAGGCCATCGCCTCGTACCTGGAGACGCCTCTCGGGAAGGCGAAGGTCCAGCGGTTCAGCGACGGCGAGACCTTCTGCGAGATCAACGAGAACGTCCGCGGCGTCGACGCGTTCCTGATCCAGCCGACGTCGAGCCCCGTGAACGATCACGTCATGGAGCTCCTGATCATGGCGGACACGCTCCGCCGTGCGTCGGCGGCGACGATCACCGCCGTCATCCCGTACTACGGCTACGCGCGGCAGGACCGGAAGGTCGCGCCCCGGACGCCCATCACGTCGAAGCTCGTCGCCGACCTCATCCAGGCGTCCGGCATCACGCGTGTCGTCTCCGTCGATCTCCACGCCGGGCAGATCCAGGGGTTCTTCAACATCCCCTTCGATCACCTCTACTCGATGCCGGTGATGCTCGAGGACTACCTCAAGAAGCACTTCGACTCGTCGGCGGTGGTGGTGTCGCCCGACGCGGGCGGTGTCGAGCGCGCACGCGCCTACTCGAAGCGGCTGAACGCCGGCCTCGCGATCATCGACAAGCGTCGTGAGCGCGCGAACGTCTCCGAGGTCATGCACCTCATCGGCGACGTGAAGGGCAAGGAGTGCATCATCATCGACGACATGATCGACACGGCCGGCACCCTCGCCGGTGCCGCACGTGCGCTCATGGATCATGGCGCGACCCGCGTCGTCGCGTGCGCGACCCACGGCGTCCTCTCGGGCCCGGCCGTCCAGCGCATCATCGAGTCGCCACTCGACGAGGTCGTCGTGACCGACACGATCCCGCTCTCGGAGGCGGCGAAGGCGTGCGGGAAGATCAAGCAGGTCAGCATCGCGCGCCTCCTCGGCGAGGCGATCAAGCGCATCCACTCGAGCGACTCCGTCAGCTCGCTGTTCGCCTGACGTCGCTTCACGCCCGTTTCGTCGACGACTGAACCGACGGCGAGCGTTTTCCCCTACCGAACTGCGCGGTCCTCTGCTAAACCCCCGCGCCCCAGGCGTCGAGCCTGACCGATTCGGCTGTAACGCGTCGACCGCGAGCCCAGCCTTAGTCATAGGATTCCGAGGAGCTGCCATGTCCGCCGCCATGCACAACGTCACCGCCACCCCCCGGACCGAGCACGGAAAGGGCGCCGCGCGCCGTCTCCGCAATGCCGGCCAGATCCCTGCGGTCGCGTACGGCAAGGACCTCGCCGCGATGCCGCTCGCGATGTCCCCGAAGGAGATCGTGACGGTCCTCAAGAGCGAGCGCGGCCAGAACACGGTGCTCTCGATGAAGGCCGGGGAGAAGGACCTCCTCGTCATGATCAAGAGCTACTCGATCCACCCGGTCACGCGTGCGCTCGAGCACGTGGATTTCGTCGAGGTGAAGCTCGATCGCGCGGTGGACGTCGAGATCCCGCTCGTCACGACCGGCAAGGCGAAGGGCGTGACCGACGGCGGCATCCTCCGCCAGGTCTACCGCACGCTGCCTGTGCGCTGCCTCCCGGACCGCATCCCGCTGAAGGTCGAGACGGACGTGAGCGCGCTCGCGCTCGGTGACCACATCGCGCCGAAGGACCTGAAGCTCCCCGAGGGCGTCGAGGTCCGTCTCCCCGAGAACCAGACCCTGGTCGCGGTCGTCGCGCCGGAGAAGGATCGCTCGGCGGAAGAGGCGGCGGCGGCTCCGGGCGCGGCGGCAGCCGCGGCTCCGGCGGCGGCGGCGGGCGGCAAGGCCCCGGCGGCAGCGGCTGGCGCGAAAGACGCGAAGGCGGCTGCTCCGGCGAAGGACGCGAAGAAGAAGTGATCTGAGGGCGCGCCGGTGCACCTCGTCGTCGGCCTCGGCAACCCGGGGCGCAAGTACGAGAGGAACCGGCACAACGTCGGATTCATGGCCGTGGAGCGCCTCGCGCGCTCGCACGGCCTTTCCGATTTCAAGGAGAAGTGGTCGGGGCTCTGGGCGAAGGGCGACCTCGCGCTCGAGGGCGCGCGCCATCCGGTGGCCGTGCTCGAGCCCCAGACGTTCATGAACCTCTCGGGCGACTGCGTGCAGCCCGCGGCGGCGTTCCTGAAGGTCGCGCCGCCCCAGGTGATCGTCGTGCACGACGAGCTCGACCTCCCGTGGCGCGACGTGCGGCTGAAGGTCGGCGGAGGGCATGCGGGCCACAACGGCCTCCGCAGCATCATCGGCCGTCTCGGGACGCCGGACTTCGTGCGCGTCCGCGTCGGCGTCGGGCGGCCGCCGCCGGGCTTCCGCGGCGACGTCGCCGACTACGTGCTCTCCGACTTCGACGCGATGGAGAACGCGGAGCTCCCCGACGTGCTCGACCGCGCGTGCGCCGCGATCGAGAAGGTCGTCGCGCTCGGTACGGCGAAGGCGATGAACGTCGTGAACGGACCCGAGCCGCGCGGCGGAAAGCCGAAGCCGCCTCCGAAAGCCTGAGCTCGCGCGCTGCGTTTTTTCGCCTCCACAGGCGAAGACTCACGTGCTAAGTACCGCGCCCCCGCAAAAACGCGGGGCTCGGAGCGGTGTGGCTCCGGGAAATCCTTGCTCGTCGGCTCCGGCCGGCGGGCTCCTGTCCTCTCGAACCAGCTCGGCTTCCGAGCCGGCGCGGAGGGCGGTGATCCGGAAGGAAGAGAACATGGCCGAGGCACAGACCCTCAAGTCGAAGGAATACGAGACCATCTACGTGCTGCGACCCGACGTCGACGCCGACACGGCGGACAAGGTCCAGGGCCGCGTCGCCGAAGTCGTCGCGCGCGACGCCGGGAAGCTCGTCAAGGTGGAGGCCTGGGGCCGCCGCAAGCTGGCGTACCCCGTCGCGAAGCAGAAGAAGGGCGTCTACGTGTACGTGAAGTACGTCGGGCGCGGCGGCCTCGTGCAGGAGCTCGAGCGCAACCTGAAGCTGCAGGACGCGGTCCTGAAGTTCCAGACGATCCAGACCGCGGACGACGTCGACATGGCGGCCGTCACGGTCGATCCGGAGGAAGTGAAGTTCCAGCGCCTCGAGCTCCCGGCGGAGCTCGAGCCCGAGGAGTCGCGCGAGAAGGCGCTCGGCCTCGTCGACATCGGCGAAGGTCCGCGCAGCATGCGCGGCGAGGGCCGTGGCGAGGACGACTTCGCCGACGCGGCGGGCGCGGAGCCCGAGGCCGACGCGGCCGAAGCTGCTCCGGCGGCGAAGGAAGGCGGCGAGGAAGAGGCGTCCTGATCGGACTGCCCCCTCGCTCAACCCAAGACTGAAATTTTTCGAGGAGACACACCATGGCCATCATGGATGACGATCGCGATTTCGGGCGTACGCCGGATCTCAACGCCGACGCCCCCGGCCGCCGTCGCGGCGGCAAGAAGCGGGTTTGCAAGTTCTGCGCGGACAAGGCCGCGGTCATCGACTACAAGGACCCGCAGGCGCTCAAGTACTTCATCTCGGAGCGCGGCAAGGTCGTTCCGCGCCGCATCAGCGGCAACTGCGCCCTCCACCAGCGGAAGGTGACCCTCGCGGTCAAGCGCGCGCGCAACATCGCGCTCCTTCCCTTCACCGTGACGTCCTGAGGAGGCGACCATGGCGACCACGCTTCAAGTGATCCTCCAGTCCGACGTCGACAACGTCGGCAAGTCGGGCGAGCTCGTGAAGGTTCGTCCGGGCTTCGCGCGCAACTTCCTCATCCCGCGCAGCCTCGCCGTTCCGGCGACGACGGCCGCGATCAACCGCATCAGCCACGAGAAGGCCGTTGCGGTGGCGAAGGCGGAGAAGGCCAAGAAGGAGTTTCAGGCCGTCGCGGAGAAGATCAACGGTCTCAAGATCACGATCGCTCGCCCCGTCGGCGAGGACGATCGGCTCTTCGGCTCGGTGACCGCGAAGGACATCGAGAACGAGGTCAAGAAGACCGGCGTCGCGTTCGACCGCAAGAAGATGCACCTCGCGGACGCGATCAAGGCTCTCGGCACGTACGAGATCCCGGTCAAGCTCATGACGGACGTCACGGCGACCCTCAAGGTCGAAGTCGTCAAGAAGTGAGAACGTGACCTGGCGAGCTCCTGAGGAGCTCGTGAGAACGACGGCGCGGCCCTCACGGTCCGCGCCGTCTTCGTTTTGTGGTCAGCGCGTGCGCATCGCGGCGCGGCCCTTCGCGTAGCACTCCCCGAGCGGGCCCCAATCCATGTAGAGGCCGCGCTCGATCGTCTGGCACGAGAGCGCGTCGACGCACTCCGCGTAGGCGGCGCCGCCGCGGGCGTCGAGGTCGCCTCCGCAGCTCCGCTCGCATTCCGCGTCGTCGCGGGCCGTGCACGCCCGGATCCGCTCGCAGGCGGAGGCGCACGAAGGCGGCGGCGCGTTGGTCGCCGTCGCCTGCGCCGGGATGCTCTCCTCCACCTTGCCCCCGCAAGAGGCGAGCACGAAGCCGAGGACGACGAGCACTGCCGTTCGGTACATGCACGTGTCGTAGCGCCGCCGGCGTCGGCGCGCGAGAGCGATCGCGTCCGAAACGGGACGGAGGCGAGCGCACCGCAGTGCACGTGCGGGGACGCTCACACTCCGGCATAGGGGGCTCGCCGGGACGGGGCCGGGGTGGAGGCTCGGCTCCCTCCGCAAGGGCGCGGTCTTCGGATCTGCTGGCGTTGTCTCGGCGGGTCCTCGACTTCGTTCCGACCTGTCACGCGTGGCACGCGCCTGAATGCTCGGTCGCCGAGCCTCCACCCCGTCCCCTTCGTCGCGGATCTCTCCACGTGGACGGACGCGCGATGCAGGCGGGACCCGCGTCTAACCGAGCGAGTCTCGGGAGCTCGCGGCTTGACGGGGCAGTGTGGCGCTGTATACGAGGGATCGTGCGAGAACGCCTCGGCCTCACTGGGCCGGGGCGTCGTGCATTTGGAGGTTCGGGCTGTGGACAAGATGCGGGCATCGCGTGTGCAACCCGTCGAGAACCCGCCGCCGATCGAAGGGCGGGTTCCTCCTCACGACTTGGATGCCGAAGCGGCCGTCCTCTCGGCGGTCATGCTCGACCCGGGAGCGCTCGACCGGATCGTCGACCTCAAGGCGGACCATTTCTACTCGGAGTCGCACCGGCGCATCTTCGAGGCCTGCCTCGAGCTGAAGTCGCACGGCAGCCCGGTCGACGTCGTCCAGGTGGCGAGCTGGCTCCGCGACCGGCAGCGCCTCGCGCAGGTCGGCGGGATGGGCTACCTCGCGCAGATCCTCGACGCGGCGCCCGTCGTCGCGAACGTCGGCGCGTACGGCGAGATCATCCGCGAGAAGTTCCGCGTCCGGCAGGTCATCCTCGCGTGCCAGAAGGTGAGCGCGCAGGGCTACGGCGACTACGGCGACCCGCAGGCGTTCATCGACTCGGCCGAACAGGCCATCTACAACATCAGCCGATCGTCCGGAAAGCAGACCGTCGAGAAGCTCCTCGACGTCATGAAGAAGTCGTTCAAGCGCTTGAACGACGCCGTCGCCCGCGGCGACCGCATCACCGGCGTCTCGACCGGCTTCGACCGCTTCGACCGGATGACGGCGGGTCTCCACGAAGGCGACCTCTCGATCGTCGCGGCCCGCCCTGGCATGGGCAAGACGTCGTTCGTCCTGAACCTCGCCGCGAACGTCGCGAGCCCGAAGAACCGCGAGGCCGCGAGCGATCCGAACCAGCGCTGGGAAGAAGGCGGCGTCGGCGCGATCATCTTCAGCCTCGAGATGCCGCGCGAGCAGCTCGCGAACCGTCTCGTGTGCTCCGAGGCCAAGGTCGACGTCTCGAAGATGCGTACGGGGTTCCTGACCCCTCAGGACTGGAGCAAGCTCACGCAGGCCGCGAGCTTCCTCGGCAGCCTCCCGATCTGGATCGATGACTCCTCCGGCCTCACGCTGCTCGAGCTCCGCGCGAAAGTGCGACGCATCCAGTCCGAGTTCGAGGTGCGCGACGACGAGGGACGCAAGCTCAAGAAGATCGGCCTCGTCATCATCGACTACCTCCAGCTCATGAAGGGGCGCGACGGCGCGCAGTCGCGCGAGCAGGAGATCAGCGAGATCTCCCGAGGCCTGAAGCAGCTCGCGAAAGAGCTCGAGGTCCCCGTCATCGCCCTCTCCCAGCTGAACCGCGCCGTCGAGACGCGCAGCGAGAAGTCCAAGCGCCCGCTCATCTCCGACCTCCGCGAGTCGGGCGCGATCGAGCAGGACGCCGACAACATCATCTTCATCTACCGCGACGACTACTACAACAAGGAGGACTCCGCGGAGCCGGGCATCGCGGAGCTCATCATCGCCAAGCAGCGCAACGGACCGACGGGCACCGCGAAGGTGCGGTTCGACAAGCAATGGACGCGCTTCGACAACCTCGCCGAAGGGGAATACGAGGACAACGGCGAGGAGTGAGCAGGTACGTGCTTCGCATCGGCCTGCGGCGATGGACTGCGAGAGGACCGGTGGGGACGCAGCTCTGGCGGAGCTGATTCGGAGGAGGAAGAACGAGATCGCTCGGCGGTTCGGAGCGGTGGCGCGGCGCTACGGAGCGGCAGAGGCGCTCGGCGACGAGGACGTCATCGACAACCTCGACCTGTTCCTGGACGAGCTGTGCGCCGCGGTGGAAGAGGGAACGACGAGCCCGAACGGGGCGAGCTCTGCCGCCGCCGCGCTCCACGGCGAGCAGCGCTTCCGGATCGGCTACGACCTCGCGAGCGTGATGCGCGAGTACGCCGCCCTCCGCGAGGTCCTCTCCGAGATCATCGAAGAGAGTGGGGCGAGCTTCTCACCGCGTGGCGTTCACGCCATGTTCGGGTTCCTCGTCCTCGGGATGGCGGACGGCGCGTCTCGCTACACCGCGCTGCACGACGCGCGTCTCGAGAAGAAGACCGCCGAGCACATCGCGTTCCTCGCCCACGAGCTCCGGAACCCGCTCAGCTCGGCCGCGATGGCGCTCGCTCTGATGCGCGAGAAGGACGAGCTGCCGCCCTCACGCACGGTCGCGGCGCTCGAACGTGGCATCGCGCGCACGCTGCGGCTCGTCGACGATTCGCTCGTGACGGTGAAGCTGCGCGAGCTCGGAAAGCTCGAACGCAGGTCGATCGACGTGCGCGAGTTCCTCGAGGACATCGCGGCGGACAGCCAGTTCGACGCCGACGCGAAGGACATCGCGTTCGTCGCCTCCGGCGAGGGCAGGGCGGTCGTCGATCCGAAGGCGCTCCGCTCGGCGGTCTCGAATCTGGTGCGAAACGCGGTGAAGTTCACGCGTCCGGGCGGTCACGTCGTCGTGCGCGGACGGTGCGCCGACTCGCGCTTCCTCGTCGAGGTCGAGGACGAGTGCGGGGGCATCGCGGAGGAGCAGATCGCGAAGCTGTTCGACCCGTTCGTCCAGGTCGGTCAGGACCGCTCCGGGTTCGGCCTCGGCCTCGCGATCGCGAGGCAGGTCGCGATCGCCCACGACGGACAGGTGCGCGTCCACAACCTCCCGCAGCGCGGCTGCGTCTTCGTCCTCGACCTCCCGCAGGAGCCCGCGCCGTCGTCGTCGCCACCGTCGTCGTCGCGTGGGACGTGACGGGGCTGCCGCACCACCCGTCCAGCCGATCGTGCTAGAAGGGTCCCCCGTGGACGACAGCCCGAAGCCCACCGAAAGCGTCCTCGCGCGTCTACTCGAGACCAAGCGCGTGGCCGTGACCGTGGGCGCCGGCGGCGTCGGCAAGACGACGACCGCGGCCGCGCTCGCCGTCGCCGCCGCGCGTCGCGGCAAGCGCGTCTTGTGCCTCACGATCGATCCGGCGAAGCGCCTCGCCGAGTCGCTCGGCCTGAGCGAGATGCGGACCGAGGCGGCGATGGTCGACCCGGGACGGTTCGTGGCTGCCGGGGTGCCGATCACGGGTAGCCTCACCGCGATGATGCTCGACACGAAGCGCACCTTCGACGAGCTCGTCATGAAGTACTCCTCGTCGCCGGAGAAGGCCGAGAAGCTGCTGAACAACAAGCTCTACCAGTACGTCTCGACGTCCCTCGCCGGGACGCAGGAGTACATGGCGATGGAGAAGCTGGTCGCCGTGAAGGACGACCCGCAATACGACCTCGTCATCCTCGACACGCCGCCGACCGCCAACGCCCTCGACTTCCTCGACGCCCCGCAGCGCCTCATGAACGCGCTCGACTCCGCGACGATGAAGTGGTTCGTCCAGGCGTTCCAGAGCGGCGGGAAGTTCTCCCTCAACCTGATCGCGAAGAGCGCGGCGACGATCCTGCGCACGATCGGCAAGATCACGGGCGGCGGCTTCCTCGAGGCGATGGCCGAGTTCATCGCCGAGCTGAACGACCTCTTCGGCGGGTTCAAGGAGAGGGCCGCGCGCGTCGAAGGTGCGCTCCGCAGCCCGGAGGTCGCCTTCGTGCTCGTCACGAGCGCCGCTCCGCCGAGCATCCAGGAGGTCCTCTACTTCGCCGACCGGCTCGAGGAGGCGAACATGCCGCGTGGTGCGTTCGTCGTGAATCGCTTCCACCTGCCGCCGCCGCTCGCGAACGAGGGCGTGACGCTCGAGCAGGCGGACGCCGGCGTGCGCGCGCGCGGCTTGTCGCTCGAGGAGGACGCGGCCGAGCGTGTGGTCCGCGCGCACGTCGACGCGACGAAGCTCTCCCGGCTCGACGCCGCACACGCGCGCGTGCTCGAGACCGCAGGGCACGGGACGCCGATCGTCCGCGTCGCCGAGCTCGAGACGGACGTCCACGATCTCGTCCTGCTCACGCAGCTCGCCGAGGTCCTCGTCACCGGCGGGGTGTAGCCATCGCGCGGCGGGTCGACCTCGCCGGGCTGGTGGCTTGGCTCGCCGCCGCGCTGGCGGACGTCGGGCTCCCGCGCATCCGCCGCGAGCTGCAGAGCCGCTTCGGGGAACGCGCCGACGTCCGGGCGATCGTGCGCGAAGGGCCTCGGATCCGGCTCGAGGGGATTCGCATCGTGACGTCCGGGGCGGAGGTCGTCGCCGACGCGACGCTCCTCCTCGGGACGGCATCGCTCGTCCACGTCGAGGCTGTCCGCGCGCGGATCACGATCGAGGCGCGCCAGCTCGGTGCTGTCGTGGCGGACGTCACGTTCCGTGGCGACGAGAGGACGGGGCGCGGCATCGTCGCGAACGGCGTCGTGTCCGCGCGGCTCGAGGGAGCGATGGTGCCCGGCCCGCTCACGGCGCGCGGACGTGTGCTCGTCGACGAGACGCGCGCGTACCTCGACGGCGGAACGATCGAGGGGCCCGGTCTCTCGCTCCGCGTCGAAGGCTCCGCCGCGCGCGACGGAACCGGCCTCCGGGGGCGAGGTCGGGGTGGTCTCGTCCCCGCAGCGCTCGGGCGCGCCGCACGGGTCGCCGCGACGCTCCTGCCCCGGACCGAGGATGCGTTCGAGGTCGTGCTCGAGGCTTCAGGCAGCGTCGAGGCGCCCACCGTCGCCTTCGACGCGAACGCCGTCGCGCTCGGGTTTCGGTTCGGGCAGCCTCGGTGGGTTCCGGCTGCGCGCGTGGAGGACGTGACGATCCGGGGACGTGCCTCCGCCGACGGCATCGTCGCATCCTGCACGGCGCGCGCCGGCGCAGGGCGGATCGCGGTCGATGTCACCGGGACGCGCGCGACCGTCACGCTCGCCGCGTGCCCCGCGCGCTGGATGGCTGCGTTCTACACGGGTTCTCACGAGCGCCGAGCGACGGTGGAGGGAATCCTCGCGGACGGCACCGTCGACGCGAAGGTCGCGGTTGCACGAGAGGGGGTCGCGGGTTGCGCGAAGATCACGGTCGGTCCGTCCGTCGTCCACGTCGATCCGCTCCGGGTCGAGGCGCGTGATGCGCGTGGGACACGGATCGAAGCGACGCTCGCCGTCGCGCAGCTCGAGTCGATCGCGGCGGCGCTCGGGCACCCCGTGCGGCTCGCCGGCGTTGAGGACGTGCTCGTCCTCTCCGCCGAGGTCACCGGCGCGCGCGCGGCATCGTTCCGGTCCGCGCTCCTCGGCGGTGACGTGGAAGGCCGCGCGACGATCGACGAAGATTTCCGCGTCGAGGTGCGCGCGGCGGCGTGCGACGCACGGCTCCTCGTCTTCCTCGCCGCGCTCGGCGAACGACCCGGAGGCGCGGCGCCACGCATCGCGCTCGCGCCCGCTCCGCGCGGCAGTCGCGCGAGGGGCATTGCCTGGCTGCCACCCGCGGCGGAGGTGACCGGCTCCGCAGAGATCGCCCTCGCCGGAGCGTCCGTGCGTGTCGAGGCTTCGATGGCGGTCCGGACGGACTCGACCGACCTGAGCGCGCGTGTCGTCGCCGAGGCCGAGCAGCTCCGCGCGCAGATCCAGGGCCGGCTCGGGGTCGGAGAAGCGATCGACCTCGGGCTCTTCGACGGCGGCGCACCGCCGGAGCCCCGAGGGACGATCTCGGTCTCGCTCGCGCTCTCCGGTCCGGCGCGCGACGTCGCGCTCTCGGCCGCGCTCTCCGCCGACGTGCTCGTGTTCGCCCCGGAGGTGGCGTTCGAGGACGTCCGTGCGCTCCTCTGGGCCCATCGCGGGGTGGCGGTGTGGAACGAGGTGCATGCTCGCGCATTCGGCGGTCGCGTCGAGCTCGCCGCTCTCGTCGACCGCGAAGGTCCGCTCGGCGGCATGCGCGGATGGGTCCGCGCGCGAGGTCTCGAGGTTGCGCGGATGGCCGAGGGCCGCGCGGCGGGCGCGCTCTCCGCCGAGCTCGTCCTCGAGCAGCACGGTCCCGACACGGCGCCGGTGCTCGGGGAGGGGACCCTCGTCGTGGAGGAGGCTTCGGTCCCCGAGATCGCGACGATGAGCGCGTCGTGGCTCCCGGTCGGTATCGCCGAGCGTAACGCGTCCGCGCGTGGTCGCGTCACGGCGCGACTCAACCTCGACGCGTCGTCGCTGCGCCTCCTCGACATCGTCGTGCCGCTCACCGACGGACGCGTCGACGCCACGATGCGGGTCGGATTCGAAGGCTCGCTCGAGGCGCACGCGGAAGTGCACCTCCGCGAGCTCGTCACCGTCCCGCTCCGCGTCCGCGGCTCACGCGCGAGCGCGAAGCCGGAGGTCGACGTGGACGTGCTCGCGACGGCGCTCGCGGGGCTGGCGTCCGCGCGTGCGACGCGCACGCGGGTACCGAGCCCGGCGCCGCCGCGCCGGCATGCGGTGCTCGACGAAGCGCTTGCGGCGGTCGACTGGGCAGCGCTGCTCCGGAGAGCGACGCGTCAGCTCGCGTGATCGCCGGCCGCGCGCCGCTTGCCGCGACGCTTCTCGCGGTAGACGACGCGGAGCGGGACGCCCTCGAACCCGAAGTGCTTGCGGAGCTGGTTCGAGACGAAGCGCTGGTACGAGAAGTGGACCGCGTCGGGCGCGCTCGTGATGACGACGAACGTGGGCGGAGCCGTCTCGGCCTGCGTGATGTAGTAGAGGCGCGGGGCCTTGCCGCCCATGGTCGGCGGCGGACGCGTCTCGAGCACCTGCTCGAAGAAGCGGTTCAGCTCGCCGGTGGGCACGCGCTGGTGGAACGCGGTCGAGACGCGGTCGACCGCTTCGAAGAGGTCCGGCATCCCGCGCCCGGTCTTCGCGCTCACCTTCACGATCGGCACGAACGGCGCGAACGAGATCTTGTCGCGCGCGTCCTCGTCCGCCTTCGCGAGGTCCGCCTTCGAGAGGAGGTCGACCTTGTTGAGCGCGATGATCATCCCGCGCCCGCGGTCGTTCGCGAGGCCGAGGATCTTCGCGTCCTGCTCGGCGACGCCTTCGGCGGCATCGCAGAGGAGGACGACGACGCTCGAGCGCTCGATCGCCTTGATCGAGGCGGCGATGCTCGCCGTCTCGATCGCGTCGGACATCTTCGTGACCTTGCCCTTGCGGCGGACACCGGCGGTGTCGACGAAGACGTAGCGCTTGCCCCCGCGCTCGACGAGGGCGTCGATGGCGTCGCGGGTCGTGCCCGGCCGCGCGTCGACGAGCATGCGGTCCTCGCCGAGGATCCGGTTCATCATGCTCGACTTGCCGGCGTTCGGCTTGCCGATGAGCGCGATCTTCGGCAGCGCCGCGTCGGGATCGGGCTCGGCCTCCTTCTTCGGCGGAAGCGCGGCGATGATCGCCGATTCGAGGTCGCCGATCCCGCGACCGTGGAGCGCGCTGACCGGGATCACGTTCTCCACCCCGAGGCGGTAGAGCTCGAAGGCGTCGGGATCGACCTTCGGGGAGTCGGCCTTGTTCGCCGCGAAGAGGACGGGCTTCGCCGCCTTCCGGAGGAGACCGACCGCGACGCGGTCGGCGCTCGTGAGCGGGACGGTCGCGTCGCTGACGAAGACGACGATGTCGGCCTCGGCGATCGCGGACTTCACGTGACGGGCGATCCCCGTCTTCATCGGGTCCTTGTCGTCCGGGTCGAAGCCGCCGGTGTCGATCAGTGTGTAGTCGCGGCCGAACGCGGTCGTGTCGACATAGTGGCGGTCACGCGTGACGCCCGGCTCGTCGTGGACGATCGCGAGGCGCTTCCGCGCGAGGCGGTTGAAGAGGGTCGACTTCCCGACGTTCGGGCGCCCGACGAGCGCGACGAGAGGGAGTCCGTGCGCGCCTGCAGGCAGGACGCGGGACACGGGGCGGGGGTGGTGCTTGGTCATCGTGGATTCCTCGCCGGCGATCCGGCGCGCGCAGCCTTCTTCTTCTTCTTGTTCGGGCCGCTGCGGCTGGGGCGCTTCGCGGGAGCGCCCTCTTCGTATCCGAGCTCGGCGAGCTGCTTCGGGTCGTCGAACCAGCGCGGGTTCGCCTTCACCCAGGTCTCGAGATGGACTTTCGCGCCGAGGAGCTGCTCGGCGCGCTTGCGCGCGGCCGTGCCGATCTCGCGCAGCATCTTGCCGCCGTCACCGATGATGATCCCCTTGTGGGACTCCTTCGCGACGTGGACCGTGACGGCGATCCGCGTCTGCTTCTTGCCGTCCTCGAAGGCCTCGACCGTCACAGCGACGCCGTGCGGGACCTCCTGGCGCGTGCGTTTCAGGACCTGCTCGCGGACGAACTCGGCGACGAAGAAGCGGAGCGGCTTGTCGCTGATCTCCTCCGCGTCGTAGAGGTGCTCCCCCTCGGGGAGGAGCTTCCCGACCTCGGCGACGATCCGCTCGACGCCGCTGCCCTTCAGCGCGCTGACGGGCACGAGCGCGTGCACGTCGCGGAGCTTCGAGTAGGCCTCGAGGACGGGGAAGAGCAGCTCCTTCGGGTGGACCTTGTCGACCTTGTTGAGGACGATGAGGGTCGGCTTGCCCGCCGGGATCGTCGCGAGGATCTTCTCGTCCTCGGGACGCACGCCGCCGGACTGGGCGGTCTTCGCGTCGACGTCGGTCATGAAGATCGCGACGTCGCAGTCGGCCGCCGCTTGCTTCGCGAGCTCGTTCATGCGCTCGCCGAGGCGGTTCTTCGCGGAGTGGAAGCCCGGCGTGTCGAGGAAGACGAGCTGGACGTCGTCCTTCGTCACGATCCCGGCGATCCGGTCGCGCGTCGTCTGCGGATGATGGCTCGTGATCGCGATCCGCTCACCGAGGAGGGAGTTCAGCAGCGTGGACTTGCCGACGTTCGGTCGGCCGAGGAGCGCCACCGTGCCGGCGCGGAACGTCGCGGGCTCGCGGGTCTCGTCCGCGGACGAGCTCGCGCGCTCGACGCGCTTCGCGGGGACAGGGGTGGGGGGCGCGCTCGAGGGCATGGAGGCCCGCCTCTTACCACAGGATCCGGCGGGCCTTGGTCCTTGCGCCAGAATGGCCGAGACCGTAAAAGAAAGCCCCGGTTTTTCGGGCCTTCGGAGCTTATCGCATGGCGACATCGACGCACGACGCCGAGCACGCGGCAGAGGACCCGCGCGAAGCGAGCACGGAGACGAGCGCGGCCATGGCCGAGGCGGATGCCGTGGCCGGCCCGTCGGACTTCGAAGCGACCGAAGAGCTCGGCGGCGATCCGACCGAGTCCCTCCCGCGCTTCGGGCCGTCGTGGCTCCCGATCGCCATCGCGGTGGGGCTCCCGCTCCTCTTCTTCTTCGTCCTGCCGCCGCTCACGCGGAGTGGGCTCTGGGATCCGTTCGAGCTGAACGTCGCCGACCTCGCGCGGCGCGTGGCGCTCAACCTCCACGGCGCGACGAACCTCGCGCTCGAGGGCGCCGACAACTCGCTCCCGCACCTGAACGACCTCGGAAGGCCCCAGCTCCCGTTCACGTCGATCGCGCTCGGCTTCAAGCTCTTCGGCCTCCACGAGTGGGCCGGGCGCGCGCCGCTCGCCCTCTGGGGGCTCCTCGGCGTCGTCGCGACGTACGGCTTCGTCTCGCGCCTCGTCGACAAGCGCGCGGGGGTCTTCGCCGCCGTCGCGCTCACGACCACGCCGCTCTACTTCGTGCAGGCGCGCACGATGCTCGGCGACATCGTGATGATGTCGTCGCTCGCGATGTCGTTCGGCGGCCTCGCCGTCGCGGTCTTCGATCGCAAGGACGACGGGCGTGCCGACACGACGGCGCGTGCGCTCTGGCTCCTCGTCGCGGCGGCGGGGCTCGTCGCCGGCTGGTTCACCCGCGGCGGCCTCATCGGCATCGCGGTCCCGACCGTGTCCGTCGGCTGCGCATGGCTGCTCGCGCGTGCGAACGGCGGACGTCGTGTCGATGCGCTCTCGGACGCGGTCGGCACGTTGGCGCTCGCCGGTGGTCTCGTCGTCGGAGCGATGGCCCTCGGGGCGCTCGGGGGCGAGCGCAAGGTGGACCTCGATCCGTTCGTCGGCGCGATGATGAAGCCGCCCGCGAAGTACCCGACGTTCGACTTCATGATCGGCCACCTCGCCGCGGCGCTCTCGCCGTGGAGCGCGTTCGCCCCGTTCGCCTTCGGACGTCTCTTCCTTCCGCCGGTGCGCCAGCGCGGCGACGCGTTCGAGCGCGAGAGCGAGGCGCGCCTGGCGCTCCTCGTCGCCGCCGGCGTCGCGATGGTCGCGCACGGCTGGATGGCCGCGCGCACCGACCTCGTCGCGTTCGCGGCGCCGGCGGTCATCGCTGCCGGATGCGGGATCGCGCTCCGCGACTACGAGCGCGGCGCCCACCCGTCCGTCGCGGTCGGCGTCGGTACCGGCGTTCTCCTCGGCCTCTCGCACCACGAGTTCCACAAGCTGCCCGAGAAGGCGTTCCATGCCTTCGCCGTAGTCCAGACCTCGTTCCCGGAAGCGTTCAAGGCGCACGCGCTCGCCGTCTGGTGGGTCGTCCTCGGCGGCTTCGCCGGCGTCGCGTTCCTCACGTTCGTCGAGCGCGACGCGAAGCGCCGCCCGTTCGATCCCCGCCAGTACCTGAAGGTGCTCGTCTCGCTCCGCGACGCGTGGGACGGCATGCTCGCCCTCGCGTACTTCGCGATGATCGCGGGGGCTTCGCTCGCCGGCCTCGTCGTGTGGCTCGGGACGCGCCTCCACGCCAAGTGGCTTCCGCAGCTCTCGGTGACCATGCGCGACGTCGTGCTCCACGCGTGGTGGATGACCGCCTTCATCCCGCTCGTCGCGATCTTCGGCCTCTTCTTCTGGTGCGACGTGTGGCTCTGGGCGTTCGGGCGCGCGCGCCCGCTCTCTCGTTCGTCGCTCACGCGCGGCTTCGAGCCCTTCGAGACGCTCGGGAAGGAGATCTCCGAGGGCCGCCTCTCCGAGACGCTGCCGAAGCTCGTGACCGGCAACCTCGAGGTCACGAACGAGAACCTCGAGCCCGGCGTGGGGCCGACCGCGCTGCTCCTCCTCGGCACGTTGATGTTCCTCCAGGTGCCGGCTGCCGTCTTCGTCGGCCTCCTGAAGGGCGCAGCGATGAAAGTGCCGGTCGCGGCGGCGCTGGCGCTCCCGTCCGGGATCGTCCTCTTCCTGCTCCTCGGGTTCCTCGGCGACCTCCTCCGCGGGAGCCGCGCCGCGTTCATGGTGGTCTTCGCGGCGGTCGTGGGCGCGATCCTCTGCACCTCGTTCTATCCGGCGCTCGCGAATCAGCTCTCGCCGAAGGAAGTCTTCGAGAGCTACCGGAAGGTGAAGAAGGACGACGAGCAGCTCGCGCTGTTCGGCGTCGGCGGCCGCACCGCTGCGTACTACGCCGGCGGTCAGCCGATCGTGCTCAAGGACGCGGAGTCCGCGGTGGCATGGCTGCTCGGCGACCCGTCCCACCGACGCTTCGTCGCCGTTCGCGGCGACGAGCTCGCGCGCCTGAACAAGACGTATCGCGAGCGCACCGGGTCGCAGAAGAACGTGCCCGTCCTCGACGCGCGTTCGAGCCAGATCATGCTCGTCGCGTCTTCGCTCGCACCGGGCGAGAAGAACCAGAACCCGCTCGGCAAGTGGATCCTCGAGGAGCCGCCGACGATCGACAAGAAGCTCGACGTGAACATGGAGGACAAGCTCCAGGTGCTCGGCTACGAGCTGCTCGACGCGAACGGTCGTCGCGTTCCGGCCGTCACGCCGGGGAAGAAGTATCACCTGCGGACCTTCTTCAAGGTCCTCCAGCCGATGAACACCGAGTGGCAGATGTTCATCCACATCGACGGCTTCCAGCGGCGGCACAACGGCGACCACCCGGTGTGCGAGGGCAAGTACCCGATGACGCTCTGGCGCAAGGACGACGTCGTCGCCGACGACTACGAGTTCTCGCTCGAGCCCAACTTCAGCGCCGGCCAGTACAAGCTGTATTTCGGCTTCTTCCTCGGCGAGACGCGCCTGAAGGTCACGAGCGGTCCGAGCGACGGCGAGCACCGCATCGACGGCGGAACCATCCGCGTGCAGTGAGAGTGTCCGATTTGTCGCTCTGCGCGGTCGTGGCACGCTGTGTCACGAGCTCGTGAGTACGGAAACGACAGCCTAGTAGACACCCCTCCCGCTCCACGCTATGCGCCCGACTTCGCCGAAGGGCTGGTCCTTCGGCGGGGAAGGACCGTATCGCGATGGCCCAGGACTTCGAGCACGACGCCGACGACGCGATCGACGTCGAGTCCGAGCGACGCCACTTCGACCGCTACGAGGTCGAGTGGGCCGTCGACTGCGTCGCGAGCGACACGTTCCTCTACGCCTCGATCACGAACATCAGCGAGATGGGCATCTTCGTGCGCACGGTCGACCCGCTGCGCGTCGGAACGCTCCTCCGCCTCTGCTTCGCCCCACCGGGGGGCGAGACGTTCACGCTGAACGGCTGCGTCGCGTGGGTGAATCACGTCCGCGAGAACGGTGACAACCCGAACCCGGGGATGGGCGTACGATTCGTCGAGCTGAAGCTCGAGGACCGAGAGCGCATCGTCAGCATCATCCGGACCATCGCATACGTCCGCGACCTGCCGCGTCAGGACTGAGCGTAGGCGTTCGCGTTCGCCTCACTCCGTCGGCAGCGGGAACCGTCGCGCGACCACGCCCGCGCCGCCCGCGGTCTTGTCTTCCCACGCGATCCCCACGAACGGCCCCGCGCCTCCGACCGCCACCGTCGGATTCGCCCGCACTCGCCCGTCCGTGCGGCTCGCCTGGAACTCGGACGCCTGGCCGTCGACGGGATTGAACAGGAACCCGCTCGAGCCGCCGAGCATGCGGCCGCGGATGTGGTTCGTCGAGCCGTCGTGCCAGACGACGACGAACGAACCCCCGGCCACCGTCGTCGTCGCGATCGCGACCGAGCCCTGGACGCCTTCCGTGATCCGATCGTTGACGGGGCCGGCGAGGTCGCCCTCGACGCGGACGCCCTTCGCGTCGAAGCGCTGGACGAAGACGTCGCCGCCCGAGCTGAACGCGATCGCGAACCGTCCGTCGGAGAGCGCCGCGACGCGCGGCTTCTCGGCCGACCCGCCGCCGGCCGAGAGCTGGTCGTCACCACCCTGGGGCGTGCCGTCCTCGTTGATCGTTCGGTAGCGGATGCCGGTGCCGCTCTGCCAGGCCGCGACCCAACCCGTCGGTGTCGCGGCGACGGAGACGGCGCTGTTGCCCGTCGTCGTGCTGACCTCGTTCTGGTTGCCGAGCGTCGACGGCGGCGTGAGGGTACGGCCCCAGATCTTGCCTTGCGCCTGATCCTCCCACGCGACGAAGAGGCGATTCTTCGGCCCTGCCGCGAGCGCGGGCGCCGCTTGCGCGTTCGGCTCGCCAGCGCCACCCGCGCCGTTGATCCCGAGCGGCGTCGCGGCCTGGTCGGCGACGAACGACGTGTCCATCGAGCGGAGGTGGATGTCGAGGCCGTTCTGGGCCGACGAGTTGTCGTCGTCGAAGGCGACGTAGTAGCGACCTGCGAGGAACACCGCCGAAGGACGCGACTGCTCGCGGGAGGCGGGCAGGGAAGGGAACGTCGGCCCGTTCGGGAGCAGGATCGAGCCGGCTGCGAGCGCAGGCGGCGTCGTCACGGGCGTGAGGTCGTCGTTCATCACGCGGAGGCCGATGTCGGCCCCGCCGGTCACTGCACGATCCGTGTAGAATGCAATGAAGCGCCCGTTCTGCCCGGAGTCGACCGGCCAGAGCGCGAACGGGTCCGTCTTGTCGCCGGGGTCGCCCGTCTGCGTGTTGTTCCCCGGCGCGCCGGTCGAGAGGAGGAGCTCCTTCGACTTGCATTCGTCGTCGCAGAGGAGCGTGCCGCCCGGCTCGCACTGTTCGGTCGGCTGCACGATGCCGTCGCCGCAGACCGCTTTCGCGAGATAGCGGACCATACGGATCCGGAGCGAGACGTTCTGCTCGACCTTCGCCGTCGTGCAGCCGACCGCGAGGGTCGAGGTCGCGTCCTTCGCCGTCGCGACGAAGACGCGCGGCGTGCTCGACGTCTCGACGGTGACGTCCCCGCAGAACCGGACGCCGGGCGCGCAGCCCGTCTTGGCGAGCTCGCGTTCGACGAGCGTGCGCGCTTTCGTCGCGTCGGTCGGGAGCGCGGCGAGGCTCGTCGTCTCGTCGCACGTGACCTCGCCCTCGTAGACGGAGAGCGAGAGCGTCGTCGCGCGGTCGAGGAGCGCGCGCGGGAAGCTCAGGTTCGTGACGATCGAGACGCGAGGAGCCTCCGGCGTGACGTCTCCCCCGCACGCGCCGTGGAGAGGCGCGGCGAGCGCGAGGATCACCGGGGAGAGCACCACGAGCCGCTTCATGCGGGGGCGGACTCTACCAAAATGGCGCGAAGCGTCGCGGGCTACTTCGCAGGCTTCTTGCGGCGCCAGGGGAGCCACGACCGGGCCGCCGCCCGGAGCTCCGGGAGGACGTCCACACCGACGAGCCGCAGCGCCGACTCGAGCTCGGCGCGAGGCGCCCCGTCGCCGCTCACGACGACGCGACGGAAGCCGGCCTTCGACGCCTTCGACGCGACCCGTGCCGCCCACGCCGTGATCGCGTCGTCGCTCTCGGCCGGGTGGCCGGCCGCGATCGCGCACGTCTCCCCGTCGAGCGGGACGGCGCACGCGGGCCAGTCCCACGCCTGCCGTGCACGCGCGCGTTCGCTCGAGACGATCGCGGTCGCGTAGCCCTCCGCGACGGAGGCGCGGGCGGAGGCGAGCGTGCCTTCGTCGAGCGGCCGCTCGATCGCGGCGAGCGCACGCGCGGCGCCGTCGATCGTGGTGCTCGCGAGCGTCGGTGATGCGCCGGCCTCGAAGAGGAGGCGACCGAGCGTCGCGCACGCGGTGAAGAGGTCACGCGGAGCGGTGCTCCCGTCACGCGCGAGCTCGACGAAGAGCGCACGCGTCGCCTCCGTCGCCCGCACCGCGGCGTGGTCCTCGGGATGGATCGCGCGCGCGTCGTCCGCTTCGGCCCAGATGCGGAGCGCGCGCGACGAGATCGCGTCCAAGGGGCGACTGCCTCAGAGACCCTGCGTCGCCGTCGCCGCGGGCTTCGCGGCGGGGAGGGGAGCAGCGGGGGCAGGACGCGGGGCGGCCGCCGCCTTCGCAGGCGCGGCTGCGCCGCCGCCCGCCGCGCCCGCTTTGCCGGCCGCCGCACGACGCGCGGCGACCTGCTCGACCTGCTCGAGCTCCTTCTGCGCCATCGCCGCGTGGGAGGAGACGCCCTTCAGCTTGTTCAGCCGATCGCGGGCGGCATCGAGCTGGCCGAGGGCGATCTCGCAGCGCGCCGCCTCGAGCTGCGCTTGTGCACCTTGGTACGTGCCCTGCGCCCGCTGCGCGACGGAGTCGAAGCGCCCGAGGGCGACGCCGCATCCGCTCCCGTCGCGCGTGCTGTTCGCCGCCCACAACGCCGCGTTCATGTCACCGTTCGCAGCGGCCGCGTCGAACTGCTTCGTGGCCTCCGCGAAGCTCCGCGCGCGGTACGCCGCCATGCCGGCGGAGAACGGATCCTGCGCGCCGAGCGCGGCGGGCTGATCCGCGGGCGCGTAGGCCATCGGCGGCGGTGCACCGGCCGGCACGCCGGCGTTCGTGGGACCGGCGGCGCGGCTCTTCGCGACCTCGCGTCCCTCGTCGTCGGCGAACGCGCTGTTGCCCATCACGCCGAGCGGATCCTCGGCCTTCGCCTTCTTCGCGTCCTTCTCGCCCGCGCGCTGCGCGAGCGCGGCCTCCGAGGTCGGAGCCGCGACCGGCGGGAACGTCGTCGGCGAGGGGGACCCGGCGCCGTGCGCTGCCGAGGCGGCGGGACCGGACAGCGTGTCCTGCGAAGGCTCTTCTGCCGCGCGCGGCGACGGCTCGCCGGCGACGACGACCGACATCGCGGACTGCGACGTCCGCTTGTTCGAGCGGAGGAGGAACGCGCTCGACCCGATCATGAGGAGGAAGACCGCCGCCATCGCCGTCTGCGGGCGCATCGCCCAGCTCCCGGCGCGGGAGAGGAAGGTCGAGACGCGCCCGCGGAGCGGCACCACCTTCTGCGCTTCGCGCGCGGCGGCGAGGATCCGGTCCTCGAGCTCGGCCGGAGGCTCCACCATCGGCAGGACAGCAGCACGTCGCGTGGCGCGCATCCCCTGGAGGATCCCGTTGCACCGCGCGCACCCCGACACGTGCCGCTTCACGGCGGCGCTCGTGAGCTCGTCCAGCTCTTCGTAGAGCTCGTCGAGCAACAGGGGTTCGTACTTCTCGCAGTCCATCGTCGTTCTCGGGTCAGCTTCCAACGTGTGTCGTGGTCGTCGCTCTCGTCAGGTCCTCAGCGAAGCGCGCGAGCATAGTCCTCGTACTCGGCGAGCGCTTCCTGCAGCCGCTCGAGCGCGTAGCGCATGCGGCTCTTCACGGTGTTCTCCGGCACACCGGTGATCTCGGCGATCTCCTTGAACGGGAGGTTCGCGACCTCGCGCATCAAGAAGACCTCGCGCTGGTCGTCGGGGAGCTTGTCCACCGCCGCCGCGATCCGCTCCTTGAGCTCGGTGCCGGTCGCCTCGCGCTCCACGCTCGCGCGCGGATCGGCCGTCTGCTCGCCGAGCGTCGGCCCTTCGCCCTCCTGCCCCTTCGCCTCGTCGAGGGAAGGGTGCTTGCGGAGCGCCTTCTTCCGGAGGTGATCGATGCAGAGGTTCCGCGTGATCGTGTAGATCCACGTCGTGAACCGCGCCTCGTGCTTGAAGTCCGAAGCGCTCTGGACGACGCGCACGAACGCTTCCTGGACCACGTCCTCTGCGACCTGAGGCGTCCGCACCTGGCGGAGCGCGAAGTTGTAGAGCGGCCCCTGGTGTCGTCGGACCAGCTGCGCGAACGCCGCCCTGTCCCCGCTCTGGAAGCGGAGCATGAGCGTCTCGTCCGGCGGGTCCGGCGAACGCAGGGGTCGGTTCATCACGCGGCTCCGGGGAGCAGCATACGTCGGAAATGGCTCCCGAGGACGGGACCGATGGACCGGCTGAGCTCGCCCCCCCGGCTCGGAATCTCGTCCTGAACACGCCCGCACTCATTTCCTTGGTCCTTCGGACGGGCGAGGACCGGGAAAGTTCTGGAGGCCGCGGGGCCGCAGCGCACATCCTGCCAGGCAGCCGGAGAAGCCGGCGAAGCTGGCCTCGGGGCGGTGAGGGCGCCTCCCATGGCCCAAAGGCATAGGCGGCCTCGCGCTCCGTTAGCAAGCGATCGACGGGGGCGAGCGCCCGTGCCCGGACGCGCCGTGGTCGGTCGACCGACCAGAACGCGCCCATTGCAACGCCGTAGCGCCCCCGCCTACACTCGCTCGAGCTTCGTGGAGGGCCATGGGCGCGGGAATCCGTGCTCGTCGACACCGCCCCCCACGGCGCACGTCGTACGTACGCCAATCATCTTCGGGTGCCGGAAAGCATGCGAACGTTCGCCGAGCTCTCGTCACCCGCCTTCGAGACCGTCTGAAAGGAAGCACGCATGCGACGTCACGCGATGGGCCTTGCCTTGTTCCTCGTCTCGGCGACCGCGTTCACCGGTCTCACGGCGTCTGCGCAGACGACGCCGGCGGCGTCCGCTCCGGCGACGACGGCGAAGCCGGCCGGTGCGGCTCCGGCGGGTAGCGCGGCGGCGAAGCCGGCTGCCACGGGCCAGACGCCGACGACGGCGGGGGCGGGGACCTCGGGCGGTACGTCCGCGGGGGGTGCGACGGGCGCCGGGACGACGGGCCAGGGAACCCCGGCCG
>JBDHVE010000095.1:0-34836 GCA_039809485.1 Polyangiaceae bacterium
CGCCACTTCGCCTTGTAGGCCTTCAGATCGGCGAGGGTGACGAAGCCGCCTTCCTCCTTCATCTGCGAAGCGAGCGCTTGCGCGGTCGGTCCCTCGTAGAAGCCCTGCGGCCCCTTCACGATGCGCTCGAGCACCGTCGCGAGCTCGGGGTTCTTCCAGAGCGAGCCCTTGGCGAGCGGCGCGCCGTTCGGGAAGAACAGCGCGGCGGAGACCGGATGCTTCTGGAGGCGCTTCGCGGCGAAGTCGAGGGTCGAGGAGAATGCGTCGTCGACGAGGACGCCCTCCTTCGCGAGCTTGATCGCGGGCGCGAGGAGGTCGGCCCAGGTGACCTTTTTCGACCCGAGCGTCTTGTGCAGCTCCCACAGACCCGCGACGCTGCCGGGGACGCCGACCGACTTGATCCCGTCGCGCGCATCCGGCTTCGGCTTGCCGTCCGCGTCGAGGAACATGTCGCGCGAAGCGCCGGCGGGCGCGGTCTCGCGGAAGTCGAGCGCGCGGACCTTGCCGCCGAACCGTGTGACGGCGAAGCCGCCGCCGCCGATGTTGCCCGCCGTCGGATAGGCGACCGCGAGCGCGAACGCGGTCGCGACCGCGGCGTCGGCGGCGTTGCCCCCGGCGGCGAGCACGTCCTTGCCGACCTTCGTCGCGACGGCGTTGTCGGTCACGACCATCCCGCGCTCGCTCTTCACCATCGCCGGCGCGTGCGGCCAGGGCGCTTGCGCTCGAGGCGCGGCGCCGTCCGCGCCGGCATCGTGGGGCGCGGCCGGCGCCTGCGTGGCGGTCGCGGTCGGCGCCGCTCTCGGCGGCTCGGGCGCGGCCGTCGGCTGCGGGCTCCCGCACGCGAGCAGGAACGTGAGAAGGAGCGTGGTCGTGCGGAGGATGCGGAGGTCCGAGAGCATCTGCCGCGGGAGGCTACACGCCTCTCAGCCCGCGTCGAGCATCTGCACGATCGCCGCGAGCGTGACCTCGTCGAACACGGGCGCGTCGAGAGGGCGCGCGCGGCCTTCTTCCGGCCCGTACGTGCCCGACGGCACCGCGCCAGGGTCGATCAGGCCCTGCGTGTAGAGGAGCTCGAGGATCTCGCGGAGCGCAGCGGGCGTGCGGAGCCTCGCCGCGAGACCGAGATAGCGGAGCGCGTCGGCCCTTCCGCCGGGCGGGAACGCCGCGAGGCCGTGCTCGACGAGCATCTCGGCGAGCAAGCGCGCTTCTTCCCCGAGCGGCCGGAGCGCGGGGCCGGGAGGCGCCGCCTCGAGCCACGCGCGGAGTGGGCCGGAGAGCGTCCCTTCCGCGGTCCCGAAGGCGAGGGTGAAGAACGCGAGCCGGTCGCTCGCGGCGTCGGTCACCCGCCGTGCGCGGCTCGCGTCGTGCGAGAGCGCGCCACGGAACACGTCGGGCCGGAGTGAGCAGACGATGTCACGCGCCCGCGCGTCCGACCACGACGCGCGGAGGCGGTGGAAGTCACGTGCACGCACGCGGAGCGCCTCCCGGATCACGCCCGGTGCGGCGACGATCGCGACCCGGTTCGCATCGAGGCAGACGTGCGCGCCCTCGTCGATGTCGGCGAGGACGCGGGCGATCTCCTCGCAGCTGCCGAGGGCGGCCCGCGTCCACGGATCGGGCGACGCGGCGACGTGATCGGCGATCGTCTGCAAGCGCGCGCGGACGAGCGCGACCGTGCTCGCGAAGACGAAGTGCTCGCTCGCGGTGATCTCGTCGAAGCCGAGACCCGTCACTTTCACGATCTCGCCCGACGCGGGCGGGTCGACCTCGAGCTCCTCCTCGTCGAACGCGGCCGCCCACAGGAGCGGGACGTCGTAGAGCGCGACGAGCACGAGCGGGTCCTCGGCGAGGCCTCGGGTGCTCTCCGCAGCGTCGAACGACAAGCGTGCGAGCGAGGCCATGGCCGGACCCTAGCGCGTGCGAGGAACGACGGACACGCTCCCGTGTCCGCGCGGCCTCGCCGGTCGATTGGAAGGGGGATGATGCCGCGGGGGGGCTCTGGAAATGCGGCGTTTCGTGGATGGCCTCACGCTGGCCCGCATCGTGAAGAGAAGCTCGGCACACATGCAGCGCACCTTGCTCGGCTCGCTCCTGGTCGGTTCCGTGATCGTCGTGTCGTGCGCCCTTCCCTCACCGGAGGAGGCGCGCGGGCCTCGGTCGGTACCGGCGTCCGCGACGTCGACCGCGGTCGCGGAGCCCGTCGATCTCGGCGAGCTCGACGAGCCGGCGGCGGTGACGACGACCGACGACGACGTGCCGGAGTCGCCGGACGTCTTCGTCCCGACCGAGACCTTCCCGACGATCGACGCGCTCTGCGCGGCGCAGAAGGCGCTGATCGCGCCGCGGATCGCGGAGGCGGTGACGTCGTATGCGGAGCGTGGCGAAGAGGCGAAGCTCTCGCCGAGCTGTGCGGTATCGAAGAGCGCGCTCGCGGGCGTGCCGATCAAGCTGAAGGCGCCGTTCCTCGATGTGACGGCGATCGTCATCGAGACGGGCTTCGCGACGGAGACGCACATCGCGGTCCGCACCGACGACGGATGGCGCGCGATCCCGCGTCCGGCCGTCGCCGAGTACCACGACGATCCGGGCTGCTTCTCGATCCAGCGCGACGTCGGCATCGTCGCGGTCCGCGTCGAGGACAAGGGCACGCCGACGCTCTTCGTCGTCGAGCGCGCCGCGCGCGGTGCGCAGATGGAGGAGCCCGAAGGTCCGGACGAGCGCGGGATCTGGCGGTCGGTGAGCTGGGACGACGTCACCGACAGCGCCGTCGCCTGCCGCTGGACCGAGCGCGCAATCGACTGCGACGCGCCGGCCGTCGTCCGTGTCGAGCGCACCCCGAGCACGAACGAGGGCGGGCGCCGCGCGAAGCTGCGGTTCTCGATCGAGGCGTCCGTCGACGCGAACGGCCACCTGAGCGTGAAGGAAGACGCCAGCCAGGTGCTCGGCGACGAGCCCTGAGTCCAAGGGACTTGCCGTGCCGCGCCGTCCGCGGCAGAAGGAGGACGGCGCATGATCAAGCGATGTCCTCGGGCGGCTCTCGCTCTCGTCGGGTTGTTCGGGCTCTTCGCGTCGGGGTGTGACTCGCCCGACAAGGTGAAGGCGAAGACGAACGTCTGCCTCGATGCGGACGAGATCGCCTTCCGCGTGCCGAAGAAGGTGAAGCTCGCGTCCGGCGTCGACTACGCCGAGATGGTGCGCCAGAAGCTCGAGCTCGATCCGGACAAGCCGGAGATGGCCTACGCCGTGAAGCTCTACAACGTGTTCTCCACCGGCACGAAGTGCAAGGGCGCGAAGGAGGAGGCCGCCTGCCTCCAGGTGCTCGCGACCGCGCCGAGCCGGATGCAGGGGATCTGGCAGGGGCCGCTCGCCGGCGGCGGACCGGGCGCGCTCATGATCCGGATCACGAAGGGGGACGCGGTCTCGCTCGTCCTCAATCCGGAGGAGTCGAAGTCGATCTATCTTCCGATCGACACCCCCGAGGAGGCGGCCGTCATCGCTCTCGGCAAGGCGACCGTCGCGCATCCGGTCGAGCGCACCGTGAAGTGCGACGGCCCGCCGGTCGAGACGCGCGGCGACGGCACCTACGTCGTCACGGCCGAAGCCGAGAAGTGCGAAGGCAGCGAGCGCATCCGCTACGAGCAGCGCGTCGGCGTGAAGCCGGACGGCAAGATCACGATCCTCGGCGAGAAGAAGGTCGGCACCGCTGGCGCCTGTGTGGGTGGTGACGCGGGCGGGCCGAAGGCGGACGGCGGTCACTGAATCGGGTGACGTTCCGCTCCGTCGAACCCCCACTCACGAGGAGGGCCGATGGTCGGGAGAGGCGTCGTGGTCACCGTGGTGTCCACCGTGGCGAGCATCGCCCTTGCGTGCTCGGGCGGCGGAAGCAGTCCCGAGGATCAGTGCCAGGACTTCCTGCAGCTGACGCAGGACTGCTACGCGAAGGCCGGCCGCACGGTGAGCACGAACCCGGCCGCCTGCAGTGATCCCAACGCGGTGACCGATCAGCAGCGCGGGCAGATCACGTGCGCGCTCCAGTACCGCGACACGTACTGCAAGGTCATCTCCGCCTCGGCGAGCAAGGACCCGTCCGCGATCGATCCGCGCGATCCCGAGATGGTGAAGCTCAATGCCTGCTACGCGTCGAGCTCGTTGCCTGCACCCTGCAAGGATGCCGTGCTCGCGATGGCCGACTGCGGCGTCGCCTACGGCTTCGGCCAGTGCACGGGCACGGGCGCCGCGCTCGCGCACTGCGTGCTCACGAACAAGGCGGGCGCCTGCTCGCTCTACAAGCCGGGCCGCACCGCGACGACGCTGACGCCGGAGGAGCAAGCCTTCCAGAAGTGCCAGCTCGACGCGCAGCGAGCGATGTTCGACGCGGGGATGTGAACCACCGCGGCGCGTCGCCTACGTACGTGGTTCCACGGATTGCGCTCGCGGAGAACGCATCCGTACGATGGAGCATGGCTTTCGCGCGCTACGCGCTCATCGCCGTGCTCGTCGTTGCCGGCTGCTCCGACGACGACCGCCCCGACCTCGTACAGCTCGGGAGGGGGCGCGTCGATCTCTCGAAAACAGGTGCTCCCTGCGGCCCGCCTTCGTACACGTGCGCCGACGGACAACGGTGTGCTTGGTTCGGTGACGTGGACTCGTCGGTCCGCAAGGATCTCTGCGTCTCTGACGGCGCGTGCAGCGTCGTGACGTGCGAGAGCGGGATGACCTGCGCGTCCAGTTTCGGGTTGCCCGCCCGGCCCCTCTGCGTGCGCTGAAAGTACAGCACGCCGAGGCCGGACCATGAGCGTGACGGCGCACGTCGCGCGCCCGGCGCAGGATCTTCGCGGTCCGCGCTCTCGGACGCGCGCGTTCCCGCGCGTGTCGCAGTGGCTCGCGGCTTGCTCGACGCCACGACAGAGGCGACGCGAATGAAGCGCATCCTGATTCTCGGCGGCGGAACCGGCGGAACGATCATGGCGAACCGGCTCGTCCGTGAGCTCGCGGAGGACGGGTGGCGCGTCACGGTCGTCGATCGCGACGACGTCCACCTCTACCAGCCCGGGCTCCTGTTCCTCCCGTTCGGCGAGTACCGCGCCGAAGACGTCGTGCGCCGGCGGAAGCACCTGCTCGATCCGCGCGTGGAGCTGAGGCTCGCCGAGATCGACGTCGTCGACCCGTCGGCGAACGTCGTCGCGCTCGCCGGTGGCGAGCGCCTCGGCTACGACGTACTGATCCTCGCGACCGGCTCCCGCATCCTCCCGGAGCAGACGCAGGGCCTCACCGGTGAGGGGTGGAAGACGTCGGCCTTCGACTTCTACACGCTCGAAGGCGCGCTCGCGCTGCGTGACGCGCTCGAGCGCTTCGACGGCGGACGCTTCGTCCTGAACGTCGTCGAGATGCCGATCAAGTGCCCGGTCGCACCGCTCGAGCTGCTCTTCCTCGCCGAGGCGTACTTCGCGAAGCGAGGGATCCGCGACAAGGTCGAGATCACGTACGCGACGCCGCTCGAGGGGGCGTTCACGAAGCCGCGCGCTTCGGCGGCGCTCGGCGGCATGCTCTCGGCCCGCGGGATCTCGGTGCTCGGCGACTTCTCGGTCGCGGAGGTCGACGGTGCGCGGAAGGTGCTGAAGGCGTACGACGGTCGCGAGACCGACTACGACCTGCTCGTCACGATCCCGCTCCACGGCGGGTCGCAGGTCGTGTCGCGGTCGGGGATCGGAGACGCGAACGGCTGGTTCGACGTCGACCGCCACACCCTGCAGAGCCCACGCTTCCCCAACGTGTTCGCGCTCGGGGACGCCACGAGCCTTCCGGCGTCGAAGGCCGGCGCGGTCGCTCACTTCCAGTCCGAGGTGCTCGTCGAGAACGTCCTCCGTTTCGTGTCCGGGCGCGAGCTCCAGCCAGCCTTCGACGGCCACGCGAACTGCTTCATCGAGACCGGCTACGGGAAGGCGATGCTGATCGACTTCAACTACGAGACCGAGCCGCTACCGGGACGGTTCCCGCTTCCCGGAGTGGGTCCGTTCACGCTTCTCGAGGAGAGCGCGACGAATCACTGGGGGAAGCTCGCGTTCCGCTGGGTGTACTGGAACGTGCTGCTCGCGGGCAAAGACCTCCCGCTCGACCACCGGATGCTCCTCGCGGGGAAGTGGGCCTGACCATGACCACCACGCTTCAGAATCGTGATCTCGCCGCCGTGATGGCGCGGCTCGATGCGATGGACGCGCGCCTCTCCGCCATCGTCGCGCGCCAGGAGAAGACCGACGAGCTCTTCGCCGAGATGACGCCCATCCTCCGCGACGTGATGGCGACGGCGACGGCGAAGCTCGACGGGCTCGAGAAGAAGGGCTGGTTCGCGTTCGGTCGCGAGCTCGCCGGCGTCGCGGAGCGCGTCGTCGAAGGCTTCGATCCACGCGAGGTGCACGAGCTCGGCGACGCGGTCGTGAGCATCCTCCGCACCGTGCGCGCGCTCACGCAGCCGCGCGTGCTCGAGGTGGCCGCGGACGCATCGGAGGTGATCGAGAACGGCGAGAACGCCGCTCCGCTCGGCCTCATCGGGATGGTCCGCGCCACGAGCGACGAGGACGTCCAGAAGGGCATGGCGGTGATCATGGAGATCATGCGCCACGTCGGCCGCGCCGCGAAGGCGGTGCAGGCGGAGCGAGGAGCCCGCGACCCGATGGCGGCGCGGAAGGAGAAGCTCGCCGCCGCGCTCGGCCCGCGGCGGAAGCGCTCGGAGGCTCCGCCTGCCACCGTTGGGAAGGCACCGGTCGCCGCCGCCTGCGGAGGCGTCTCGCGCGGCGCGGACGAGCCGCTCGTCGACCCGAAGGCGTGGACGAAGGAGGCGGCCGCGGAGATCGCCGCGTCGCTCGGCGTGCCGCTCGACGGCGCGCGGTGGGCGGTGATCGACTTCGCCCGGAGCGAGTTCGAGACGACGGGCACCTCGCCGAACATCCGACGGCTGACGCAAGGGACGAAGCTCGCGACGAAGGACATCTACGCCCTCTTCCCGAAAGCCCCCGCGCGGACGGTGGCGAGGATCGCGGGGATTCCGAAGCCGGCGGGCTGCATCTGAAAGGACGACTGCGATGGACACCGCGAAGCGCAAGGTCGCAATCATCTGCTCGAAGGGCGGGCTCGACGAGGCCTACCCCGCCCTCATCCTGGCGAACGCTGCGAGGCAGTCCGGGATCGAAGCCGTCTTGTTCTTCACGTTCTGGGGCCTCGACGTGATCACGACGTCGAAGGTCGACCACCTCCACGTGAACCTCGCGGGCAATGCGTCGTCGGGGATGCCGACGATCGTCGCGGGCCTGCCCGGGATGGAGAGCCTCGCGGCGTCGATGATGAAGAAGCAGATGGCGGAGCTCGATCTACCGAGCGTGCGCGAGATGCTCCAGATCCTGGAGGAGTCGGGCGCCGAGCTCTACGCGTGCGAGCTCGCGATGAAGATGTTCAAGCGGACGAAGGACGACCTCTTGCCGATCGTGAGAGACGTGATCACGGCAGGCGACTTCTACGATCTGTCCGAAGGGGCGCAGATCATCTTCACGTGACCGACGCGACTACGCCGCCTTCGCTTCGTCGTCCTCCACCATCGCGCGCGGCACGGCCACCTCTTCCGCGCCCGCGGGAGGCGCATCGCGCAGCCACTTCGTGTCCGGGTTCTCGCGTCGCCAGATCACGGCGTCCATCACGTAGTGGTGGAGGTTCACGACGACGTAGAACGCGGCGAAGAACGGCGTCTCGCCGAGCGCATCGGGGATGATTCCGCGCTTGGTGCGCGGGACGAACGCCGCGTCGAGGAACGACGGCGCGCCACGGAGCAGGAACCAGCCGAGCGCGAGCGCAGAGACGGCGAGGAGGCCGACGCGCACCGCGACGGGGCGACCGAACGTCGGCGGTCCCTCCTCCGCGCGCGCTTCGTTCCGGCGCATCAGCCAGACGAAGTAGAAGTACTGGAGCGAGTGGAGCGCGGGGATCATGTAGCGGACGAGCGGGTCGAACGCCGAGAAGATCGTCCACGCCCAGATCGTCACGAGGAAGCCCGACACCGGCGCGAACGGAACGCGCTCCCCTCGCCTTCGTCGCGTGACGAGCACGCCGAGCACCGCGACCGTGCTCACCGCGAGCAGCGTCCCCGTTCCGAGCTCGAGCCAGCGCGGATGTGCCGGCGCCCAGTAGACGACGCCCTTCTCCTCGAACTCGCCCGCCGGCATCGACGGGTTCGCCCAGGCGAACGCCCAGCCCGCATACGCATGGGCGAGCATTACGGTCCGCTCGCGCGCGGTGAACGTCACGCCGCGACGCGCCGAGAGCACGGTGACGACGCCGAAGCCCTGCTTCGCGTAGTGCCAGCCGACGGCGAAGAACATCAGCTGCACCATCCAGCCGATCGCCTGCGCCGACTTCGTCGCGAGCGCGAAGGCCGCCCACAGAACGAGCAAGGCTGGCGCGAGAAAGCCGGCCACGAGGTACCGCGCGCGCTGCGCCGGTGACCACGCGTCGCCGAGCGCTCGCGCGCGCACGTCCTTGTAGAAGAGGAGGTACGTCACGCAGAAGTGCGGATCGTTCACGACGTACGCGGCGTGGAACATGAGGAAGCCGACGGCGAGCTCGGACGCATCGAGCCCGACGACGTTCCGGAGCGCGAACGACAGCGGATAGAGGAACAGCGTCGCGCCGCCGACGAGCAGCCACTCGCCGAAGGCGCGCCGCGCGCTCACGGATTCCAGTGGAGGCGCCCCTTGTCGGCCGCCGCGATCGCCGCGCGACGGCGCACGTCCTCGAGCACATCGGCCGCGAGCGGCGATCCGCTCTCGTACGCGATCGCCGCCTCGAACGCTTCGTCCTGCTCCTCCGGCGTGCTGAGCCCGAGAAGCGCGACGTCGGGATCGAGGGTGAGCGTCGCCTGCACGCACTCGCGGACACTCAGCCGCGGCAGGCCCTTCTTCGCCGAAGGTTTGCCGTACCCTTCCGAGTCGGCGACGAGCTTCCCCGCGCCGAACGTCTTGAAGCAGACCGTCGCGACGCCGCGCGCGCGAGCACGCGCGACGAGCGGGACGTAGCGCTCGTCGACCAGCGGGCCGATCGGGAACATCACGAGCTGGCAGAGCCCCGAGTCGATCGCGGCCGCGACGACGTCGGGATGATGGCTCGAGACGCCACGGAAGCGCGCGAAGGGCGCGAGGTGATCGAACGCGCCGCCCGGCGCCGAGAGACGCTCCCAGTCCTCCATCTTCGAGACCGCGTGGAAGACGAACGCGTCCGGCGAAAAGCCGAGCCGCGCGACGCTCGCCTCGACCTGCGGCGCGACATGACCGGTGAGGTCGTCGATCTTGTCGATCACGAACACGCCTTCGCGCCGGCCCGCGAGCGCGGCGCCGACGCACTCCTCGCTGAAGCCATCCTCGTACATCGGCGCGGTGTCGATCAGGTTGAGCCCTGCGTCGAGCGCACGTCGCAACGTCGCGACGCAGGCCTCCTTGCCGAGCGCCCGATCGGCGAGATCTCCGATCCCGAGCGACGTGGCGACGAATCCCGTCTTGCCGAGGGGACGACGAGGCTTGAACGCGAAGTGGCTCATGGCGTCCCAGCATAGCGCGCGGGCATCGCGCACGCGGCGTCGTCCCAGAACCCCGCCGAAGGGACATCGAGCCCCTGGTTGAAGCGCGACCAGAAGTTCACCTGCGCGATCGTCTGCGCGAGCACCACCATCTCCCGCGCGGAGAACGCCGCGACGAGCTCGCTCTTCAACGCGCTCGTGAGCACGACCGGCGTCGACGAGAGCGCGACGGCGTACTCCGCGGCGAGCCGCTCGCGCGGAGCCCACGCGCTCCACACGTCGCGGTCACGCGCGATCAGGGCGTCGACTTCCGCGCGCGAGAGCCCCGCCCCGACGTGCCCCGCCGCGTTCATGTCGAGACAGAACGGACAGCCCGCCGTGACGCTCGCGACGATCCGCGAGATCGCGAGGAGGCGCGAGTCGAGGTCGCGGGGACCGTGTGGAGCTGTCACTTCGAGCACTCCTGCGCCGAAGGCCCCCTTCGGGAACCACCCGAGGAGACGCGCAGGCAGTGGGTCCTTTCCCGTCATCCGCTTCGCGAGCCAGAGCGCGGGACGGAGCAGGAGAGGCACGTGATCGGGAGGTGCGACGAGGGGCATGAGGACGGTCCTCACCTTACGCCCGGCTCGCGTGGCACTCCATGCGCCACGATCGGGGGTTTTCGCGATGTTACGCGTCTCGATACCCACCTCGGAGACGCGGCCGGGACGCTTCGCGAGGACCGTTGTCATCGTTCGAGGACTCGGCTCCTCGCGACGCGTCGCGAGCGATGTCTCGGAACTCACCGAAATACTTTGAGCTCCAACTGGCATGGGTTACGCAAGAGCGCGACCCGCCATGACGACGTTCGATTCCGCCCGCGCTCGCCTCCCCCGGATCGCAGGGCTTGCTCTCGCTGTCGCCTCGCTCCTCGGTGTGAGCGCCACGTCGCTCGCGTCGGCTCCCATCGCACCGGTCGTCCTCGTCGCTGCCCGTCCGCCGTCGCTCTACGCGTCGCGCGCGCCTCGCGTCGAGAAGGCGGCGTGCCCCGCGTCGATGGCGCAGGTGGGCTCGAGCTGCGTCGACCGCTACGAGGGCTCGCTCGTCGAGATCACGGCCGACGGCCGCGAGGTGGAGTTCAGCCCCTACCAGTCGCCCGAGGGTCACAACGTCAAGGCGGTCTCGCGCAAGGGCGCGGTCCCGCAGGCGCACATCTCGATGGTCGAGGCGAAGCGCGCCTGCAAGGCGGCGGGCAAGCGCCTCTGCCGCGCGGCGGAATGGAAGACGGCCTGCAAGGGTCCGGAGCAGACGCGTTACCCGTACGGCAACTCGCGCGTCGCGAACCGCTGCGTCGACACGAACCGCACGTCGCCGATGAACGTGATGTACGGCGGCGAGCGCACGTCGCGCACGATGAACGATCCGCGCGCGAACCAGATGGGCAACACGCTCGAGAAGACCGGCTCGGCCGAGGCCTGCACGAACGGCTACGGCGTGCACGACATGGTCGGCAACATCCACGAGTGGACCGACGACGGCAGCTTCCGCGGCGGCTACTACCTCGACACGAAGCTGAACGGCGAAGGCTGCGACTACCGCACGACGGCGCACGCGCCGACGTACTACGACTACTCGACCGGCTTCCGCTGCTGCGCGGACGCGGGCGACGCGCCCGACGAGACCTGATCGCGCGTGAGCTCGTCCTTCGACCCGTGCTTCTGCACGAGGCGATGGAGGTACATCCGGTCGATGCCGGCGAGGCGCGCGGCGAGGGTCATGTTCCCGTTCGCGCGCTCGAGGATCCCGCGGAGGTAGGCGCGCTCGAACTTCTCGATCAGGCCTTCCTTCGCGATCTTGAACGGCACCGAGACGTCGACTTCCTGCGCGACCTCTTCGAGCGACTTGGCGCTCGACCGCGGCGGCTGTGAGCCCTGCCCGAGCGGGCCGGTCCCGCCGACGGGCTCGGCGAGTCCGAGCTCGCCGCGCGCGACCGCCGACGGGCTCGGCGCCGGCATCATCGTCATGCGCGCGGTCTGGAGGACGACGCTCCGCTCGACGTAGTTCCGGAGCTCGCGCACGTTGCCGGGCCACTCGTGCTTCGAGAGCTCGGCGATCACCTCCGGCCCGAAGAGATGCTCGCTGTTCTCGGCGCCCGCCTGCTGGAGGAACGAGCGGATCAGGTGCGGGAGGTCCTCGAGCCGCTCGCGGAGCGGCGGGACGCGGACGGTGATGACCGCAATCCGGAAGTAGAGGTCGCCGCGGAAGGTGCCCTTGTTCACTTCGCGTTCGAGATCGCGGTTCGTCGCCGAGATGACGCGGACGTTCACCTTCCGCGTCTTCGTCTCGCCGACGCGACGGATCTCCCGCTGCTCGAGCGCGCGGAGCAGCTTCGGCTGCACTTCGAGCGGGAGCTCGCCGATCTCGTCGAGGAACACGGTGCCGCCGTCGGCGGCCTCGAAGGCGCCGACGCGATCGCGATCGGCGCCGGTGAACGCGCCACGCACGTGGCCGAAGAGCTCGCTCTCGACGAGGCTCGGCGAGATCGCTCCGCAGTCGACGACGACGAACGGCTTGTCCGCGCGCTGACCGCGCTGGACGATCTCCGTCGCGACGAGCTCCTTGCCGGTGCCGCTCTCGCCGTGGATGAAGCAGTTGATGTCGCTCGCGGCGACCTTCTCGAGCAGCGCGAAGAGCTTCCGCATCGCGCGGCCGGTGCCCGTCAGCGAGCCGAAGCTCGGCATCATCGGCACGAGCGCCTTCGCGGCCTGCTTCTCGATCCGGATCCGGATCTTCGACTCGCCGAGCGCGAGGACCGACTCCTGCGGGAGGACGGCGCCGAGGATGCGGAGGCCTTCGAGGAACGTGCCGTTCGTGGAGCCGGAGTCCTCCACGCGCCACCCCATCGAGTCGGGGACGATGCGGCAGTGGAAGCGCGAGACGGCCGGATCGTCCACCGTCACGTCGTTCGACGGATGCGTTCCGATCCGGCAGACGTCGCCTTCGTGCACGACCGTGCGCGAGACCGCGTTGCCGGCTTCCTTCTCGACGACGAGCGTGACCTTCGGCGTCGCGATGTCGATCAGCGGACGGAGCGGCACCGTCCCGAGGTGACCGCTCAGACGCGGGTCGTCGAGATCGGCGAGGTTCGGCGAGCTCTCCTCGGAAGGTCCGAGCGGCGGCGCATAGGTCTTCCGCTCGCCGGGCGGCTCCGATCGACCTCGCGTCGGCAGCGGCGGAGGCACCATGGCAGGAGAGCTCGGACGCGGAGTCGGACGAGGAGGCCCAGGACGCGGCGGTCCCGGTGGCTGCGAAGGAGGGCCCGCCATCTCGCGTCCATCATACGCCTGCCGCGAGAAGTGGAAGCGCGCCGCGCGCGTGGATCACGCTTCCACCTCGTCGGAGGCGTCGACCGCCGCCGGAAGGGCCACGAGGCGTGCTGCCGCGCTCGGCCGGCCCATCCCACACGGAGATTTCCCTGTCGCGCGGAAAACCCAGGGTGGATCTTCGCAGCGCAGTGCGTCGGGCCCGGCGGTTGCATTCGCACGTGCGAACGACCGATGGCTTCGTCCTTCTCCCGGCTCTTCTCGTCGCTCCTCGCCCTCGCCGCCACCGCCGCGCTCACGACGGCTCCCGGTTGCGCGGCCGAGACGAACGAGGACGAGGCGGCCGACGGCGCGCTCGACGGGGAGCACGCGGCCGAGGACGACGAGAGCGCGTCGAGCGCCGAAGCGATCACCGCGCACGCGGCCGAGGGCCTCTCGGCGATCGCTCCGCCGGCGCCGCGGGTCGCGACCGCCGACGTCGCGGTCCGCTTCGGCGCGAAGATCACGCGCGGCGCACGCCTCTTCGTCACGCGCTCGTTCCGCCTCGACGGCGCGGACTCGCGCGTCGTCGTCGACGCCGACTCGCTCGAGACCTCGGTCGTGCGCGCAGGCGAGCTCGAGACGGCGTCACGCGCCGCCTCGCCGAGCGACGACCTCGCCGCCTCGCCGTACGCGAAGAGCCTCGCCGAGTCCGCCCGCGCCGCCTCCGCGAACCGCGCGCTCGACCGCCTCGCCCCGTCCGCCCACACGACCGCGACGGAGCCCTTCGCGCTCACGATCGACATGTGTCAGTCGCGGAAGCCGTGGGACGAGGCGCTCTTCGAGTGGGCCGTCTCGCTGAGCGAGCAGCTCGGGAAGGCGGTCCCGGTCGGGATCGCGATGACGGGCGGCTGGGCGAAAGCGCATCCGACCGAGCTCGCGCGCCTCGACGAGTGGAGCCGGACCGGCAAGCTCGCGATCACCTGGATCAACCACTCGAGCACGCACCCGCTGAACTGCCTCGACGCGAGCTGCCGCCGCGCCGAGTTCCTCACCGCCCAGAGCGTCGACTTCGACGCCGAGGTCCTCGGCCTCGAGCAAGCGCTCCTCGCGCGCGGCCTCGCGCCTTCGGTCCTCTTCCGCTTCCCCGGCCTCGTCCACGACGGAAACCGCCTGACCCAGCTCGCGCGCCTCTCGCTCCTGCCGCTCGACGCGAACGCGTGGATCGCGAAGGGGCAGCCGCTCGCGCCGCGCACCGTCGTCCTCGTCCACGGCAACGGCAACGAGCCGCCGGGCATCAGCGGCTTCCTCCGCGCGGTGCAGTCGAGCGCCCGCGCGTCCGCGCTGACGAGCGGGCGGAGCGCGCTCGTCTCGCCGCTGCTCGTCGCGCCGTCGCCGCCCTCACCGCGCTGAGGAACCACGAGAGTGGTCGCTTCAGGCTACCCCGGGCGACAGATCAACCACGATAGTGGTCGTTAGCGCTGGCCAGAGCGGCCCTCTTCGCCCACTATAGTGGTCGTGTCGGATCGTTGTACGGTCGAGCTCTTCGATGCCGGCGAATGGCGCGCCGCGGCCGAGGTGCGCGTCGCCGATCCCCGCGCGGGGTTTCGATCGCCGGCCGTCCTCGATTACGACTTCGACTACCTCGACCGCGTCGCCGAGGCTCTCGGGACACGCGATCGACGGGCCGTCTCCTGTCGTCACCCCGTGAGCTACGAGGAGACGACGCTCGAGCGCTGGCCCGCGTTCCTCCTCGACGTCATCCCGTCGGGCGCTGCACGGCGCTGGTGGGAGTCGCGACTCGGGCTCCGCAACGTGGAAGGCGCCGACTGGGAGCTCCTCGTGCGCGGCGGAGGGAACCCGCCCGGCAATCTCCGGATCGCCGGCGCGATGCTCGACGTTCCGGCACCACACCCGGGCTTCACGCGGGACGAGGTCCTCGACCGCGGAGCAGACTTCATCGAGTACGCGCATCGGAGCGGCGCTTCGGTGGCGGGAGGGAGCGGCGCGGGAGGCGACGCACCGAAGCTCCTCCTCCGCGAGGACGAGCGCGGACGCCTCCACGCGGACGGCGCGCTCGAGGACGCTCGAACGCGTCGATGCTGGCTCGTGAAGTTCCCTCGTTCGTCGCGCGAGGCAGACCGTCTCGTGCTCGAAGCCGAGGGCGCCTACCACCGCGTTGCGGCACGGCTCGGCATCCGCGTCGGACCGTCGCCGACCTGGGAGCGCGATGCGCTCTTCATGGATCGCTTCGATCGCGTCGTCGGCGACGGGGTCGTCGATCGACTCGGGATGGAGAGCCTCTACTCGCTCGCCGGCGTCAGCGACTTCGGCGTGTCGACGCCGAAAGAGGAGCTCGCGGCGGCGGTCGCGCGCGTCGTCTCGCATCCCGGTCGCGAGCTCGAGGAGCTGCTCGTTCGTGACGTCCTCGACGTCGCGCTCGGCAACACCGACAACCACGGACGAAACACGTCGGTCCTGAAGTGGGGCGACGGCAGGATCGAGCTCGCGCCGCTCTACGACTTCGCGCCGATGGTGCTCGACCCGCAAGGCATCGCGCGCGTCTGCCGCTGGCGTGCGGAGGAGGACGGGTTCCCCGACTGGCAGCGCGTCGTCGCGACGCTCCGGCCGATGGGGCTCGACACCGAGACGGCGCAGCGAAGGCTCGCCTCGCTCGGCGATGCGGTGGCGGAGCTGCCGACGCTGATGCGGGACGAAGGCGTGCCTCCGTTCGTGATCGAGACGCTCGAACGACGCATCGCACGTGCGGCGCAGTCACTGAGGAGGATGCCGTGAGCGAGGAGACGAAGCCGGCGCCCGCGCGGGTGCGCGCTCTCTCGAAGGAAAAGCGCGCGGCGCTCCGTACCGAGCTCTACGAGCTCGCCGATCGCGGCGAGCTCGATCTCCGAGACGCCGTCCGACGCATGCGGAAGATCGCGGGGCGGAGCCAGGCTGAATACGCGCGCCTCGTCGGCGTGAGCCCCCGCGTGCTCATCGAGTTCGAGCGTGGGATCGGGAACCCGACGATCAAGACGATCGAGAAGATGCTCGCGCCGTTCGGCCTCGAGCTGACGCTCCGGCGACGTCGGCGTCGCGACTGAGGGTGGCTTCTCGCCGCCCGCGTCGTATACCTCACGCGAGATGGCTTCTCGCGCCCGCATCGCCTTCGCCCTCGTCGCCCTCACCTCCTTCGCCCTCGGCGGCCACGCGCTGCTCGCGTGCGCATCCGACGACGACGACGCGCTCGGCAGCGTGACGCCGGAAGGCGACGCGAGCACCACGAAGCCCGACGGCGGGAGCGTGACACCGGAGGACGCGGGGACCGAGCCGAGCGACGCGAGCACGAAGCCCGACTCGCCTTACACGAAGGACTGCCCCGGGACGACGCCGCAGACGCAGCCCGGCGAGACGTGCATCGGGTTCGGCAAGAGCGGCTCGACGTGCGACAAGGCGTGCGGTCGCGCCTATGGGTACGTCTGCGTCGACGGCGGGCCGCCCGGCTTCAGCGACTGCGTGCGCGTGTCTTCGAGCTTCCTCGGCGAGAGCTACTGCTGCACCGAGAACAAGTGCGTCGCGCAGCCCGATCAGGACAAGGAGTGCACCGGCGTCGCCGGCATGCCGCATCGCTATCAGTGCCCGATCGGCGACGACGGCGGCGCGCTCGCGCCGCCCGCCGGATGCCAGGAGAAGGGCTCCGGCGGATCGAGCGCGGAGAAGTTCTACTGCTGCCCGTGAATCCCGCTCAGACGTCCATCTCCTTCCAGCGTCGGGCGAAGCGGCCGAACGTGATCATCCCGACCAGCGACGCGAACCCGACGGCCGCGAAGAAGTACCAGATCCGATACGGGTGGTAGCTCGTCCAGAGGAGGTCGGTGACGCCCTGCGCGTCGGTGCCGAGCACTTCGCCGAGCTTCGCGACCGCCTCGGTACGCTTCACGCCGACGAACGCCTCGAGGTGGTCGACGTTGCCGTCCCAGCTGCCCTTGCCCTGCACGAACGCGGTCTTCTCCGCGAGATAGCGGAGCGCGAGGGTCGCTTTCTCGCCGTAGAACCAGCCGACGATCTTCGCGCCGAGCGCGCCGCCGATCGCGACCGGGATGTTCACGTAGCCGAGGTAGAGCGCCTTCTTCCCGTTCGGCGCGATGAGCGCGAAGTACTCCGTCTTCTTCGGCCCCGTCAGCATCTCGCCGAGCGAGAAGAGGAGGATGCCGAGGAAGACGACGTAGATGCTCGGCGACGTGCCGTAGACGATCGTGCCGAGGACGGCGATCGAGATGCCGATCGAGATCGCGGTGAGGACGCGAAGCTTCCGGACGAGGAAGCTCATCGGGATGACGCAGAGGACGATGAGCGCCGCGTTCAGGTTGATCGCGTTCTCCTGCTTCAGCTGCATGCCGCGCGACGTGGTCTGGACCCACGAGCTCGGAAGCCACCCGTTCGAGGCGACGAACCCGCTCGACTGCACCCAGTCGGCGTAGAAGTTCGGCATGAAATCCCAGAGCTGGTAGAGCATCATCCAGAAGCCGCTGAAGATCGCGATGATCGCGAGGAGGCGCGCATCCCAGATGTTCTTGAACGTGTCCCAGGCGACGTTCGCGACGTTCTTCTTCTTGTCGGCGCCCGACTCGACGACGGGGTAGGTCGTGAGCATGAGGAAGTTCAGGAGCGTGATCGCGGCCGACCCGTAGAAGACGAACTTCCAGCCGACGCCGTAGGAGAAGCCCGTCGCGTGCATGTAGCCCGCGAACGGCGGACCGATGACGCCGCCGACGTTCACGAGCCAGTAGAAGAGGCCCCAGCCGACGCTGGAGTTCGTCTTCGTCATCGACTGCGCGAGCGTCCCCTGGAGACCGGGCTTGAAGAGCGCGGTGCCGAGCGCGAGGAGCATGACGGCCGCGAAGAAGCCGGCGAAGCTCCGCACGTTCGCCATCATCACGAACGCGAGCACGTTGATCGACGCCGAGAGCGCGATCGTCTTCTTGTACCCGTAGCGATCCGCGAAGCCACCGCTCACCATCGGGATGCCCGACGCGACGATCGCCCACCACGCGTAGATCGTGCCCTTGTCCTCCTTCGTGAAGTGGAGGCCCCCCGGCGCGTCGGCCTGCATGATGTAGATCGGCATGACGACGCGGACGCCGAAGTACGCGAGGCGTTCCCACATCTCCATGACGCACCCCATCCAGAAGGAGCGGGGGAACGTCCTCACCGTGTCGAAGAACGAGAGCTTCGTCTCCGGCTCGGGAGGCGGTGCGGAGGCCTGCGTAGTCGCTGCAGAATCGTCGGTGGTCGTGGTGGCGGCGGCCATGCGGCGCGCGCTCTAGCACGGCGTTCGCCGAGCGCACATCTCTGCACCTCGCTGTCCCCAGGCGAAGTGCATTCGGATGCACTCCGAGTGCACGCGCTTGCCCTTCGAGAATCTGCGGCGGAGAGCCGATCCGGCTTTTCTCGCGGAAATCACGCGATCGCGCGCTGGCCCGTGCCCTGCAATACCCCTCTGCACGAGCGACGACGCGGACGGCACCGAGAGGCGCCCCGCACGGCTCGGCAAGCTTGGTGTGGTCGGACTTGCAGGCGCCCGACTGTGCCAGGGGCCCTCGGCGAAATGGTTCGTCGAGGGCCTAAATTTTTTTGTGCGCGCGCGGCCGCGACGGTCGTCGCTCGTCGCGAGGCCACGAGAGATCGGGCACGGGCACGGGCACGCCCCGCCGGAACAACGCCGGCAGATCGGACGACCGCGCCCTTGCGGAGCGAGCCGAGCCTCCACCCCGGCCCCGTCTCCGCGCGCGCCCCCTTGCCGGAGTGTGAGCGGTCAGCCCTCCTGCTTCAGCGACCCGTCCGCGATCGCGGCTTCGACCTCGTTCGCGCCGCCGAGCAGCGTGCCGCGCACGAACACCTGCGGGAACGTCGGCCACCCGCTCCACATCTTGATCGCGAGCCGCGGCTTCCACTCGCCGAGATAGCTGCCGTACTCGAGGTACGTGAACGCGATCCCCGCGGCCTCGAGCGCCTTCCGCGCGCGCTTCACATGAGGGTTCTGCGCCATGCCGACGACGACGACACGGTCACGCGCGACCGCGGCGGCGACCTGCTCGACGACGGAGCGGTGGTAGCCGGCGACCTTCTCACGCGCGTTCGGGGAGAGCTTCGAGGGATCGAGGAGGAGGCGTTCGGAGGACATTTTCGACTCCAGTGGATGCCGTTCGCGCGTCTCCGGTCGCCTCCATGTCGTGGATCGCGGGATCCCCTCCCCCTCTCGACGCGACGCGTAGACCGAACCCGGGACGCGCAATCAGGCTCGAAGATTATGCGTTGCATGGCAAGCAGCTGGATCCGGATGGACCCGCTCCGCGCGACGGCCCGAGGTTTGCGAGAAGGTCCTTCGTCATGTCGTGGTCCTATGACTTCTCTCGGGGAAACGGTGCGGCGTATCCGCCGGCGCCGATGCTCGGGACGCAGACGCCGAGCTTCTTCGACAAGATCCGTCACGCCGCGCGCGCCCGCCGCGTTCCGTCCTCGTGGTTCGGCCTCTGGGGCTACCTCGCCGCCGGCGTCGTCCTCGGTCTCGCCCTCATCCTCGCGCTCGCCCTCACCGGCCGCGAGGAAGCATCGGCCGCGGGTCTCCCGAACGCCGTCACCGACAACGTCGTGCACCTCTCCGCGCGCGACGTCGGAGAGAGCTGCTGGCGCGGCGTCTCGGACACGACCGCGCGCGTCACGGTCTCGCTCGAGGTCGGCCTCGACGGGCGAGTCCGCTACGCGGCGGCCGCCGGCGAGAGCCCGGCGATGCGGAGCTGCGTCGAAGCGCACGTGAAGCGCTGGGAGTTCCTCCCGCAGTCGACCGCACAGACGATGGTTCTGCCGTTCGAGATCGCGCGCCGCTGAGCGAGGGCCATTTTCGCGGGATCGCGCGACGCAGCCGGTGCGCGTCGACAACCGCGCCGGAGCCGCGCTAGCTTGCGCGGTCATGGCGAACCCCACTGCGCTTCTCGAGACCTCGCTCGGCAACATCAAGGTCGAGCTCTTCGTCGACAAGATGCCGATCACGGCCGGCAACTTCGTGAAGCTCGCGAAGAGCGGCTTCTACGACGGGCTGCACTTCCACCGCGTGATCGACGGCTTCATGCTCCAGTTCGGCTGCCCCCACAGCAAGGACCCGCAGAGCCCGCGCGCCGGCACCGGCGACAGCCCGCTCGGCCCGCTCCAGGACGAGCACCCCGCGAACGCGAAGCTCTCGAACGAGCCCGGCACGCTGTCGATGGCGAACACCGGCCGGCCGAACAGCGGCTCGTGCCAGTTCTTCATCAACACCGTCCACAACAGCTACCTCGACTGGTTCACGCCGGGGCCGTCGAAGCACCCGGTGTTCGGCAAGGTCATCGAGGGCATGGACGTCGTGAAGAAGATCGAGAAGACGCGTACCGACGCGAGCGATCGGCCGGTCACGCCCGTGAAGATGAACAAGGTCACCGTCACCGAGAGCTGACCCGCACCTCCCGCGCCACGAAGGGGCCCGGGCGATCACGGAGATCGCGCCGGGCCTCGTCGCGTCGGGAGGTCGCCTTCGCCGAGGAAGAGGACCGACATCGCGACCATCACGAGCCCGAAGGACCAGAGCCCCGGCATCAGCACGACGAACCCGAGGTGGAGGAGCACGACGCCGACGACGCCGACGCGCGGCGACCGGACGAGGAGCACCGGCAACGCGAGCTCCGCGAGGACGACGGCGATCGAGAGCGGGCGCGCGAGCTCGAGCCGCCACCCGACGAGGTTCGCGAGCGACTCGCCGCGGAGGAACCCGTGCGAGATCTTGTTCAGCGCGCTGAACACGTACACGATCAGGAGCTGCGCCCGGACGAGGCCGAGATTCGGGTGGCGCGCCTCCTCGAAGTCGGACGCGGCGGGCCGCGGCGGCGCGAGCGCGAGGTAGAACGCGACGAGGAAGAGGAGCGCGCCGTGGTTCGAGTAGCGCTCGATCACCCACGCGAACATGAGGACGGCCGCGAGCCGCGGTGCGAGCGGTCGTAGCGCGCCGAGCGCGAACGCAATTCCGCTCGCCACCGTGAGCGCCCACACGATCGCGAGGAGCGATGGCGGCCAGAGCGGCACGACGCCGATGTACCGCCACGGATAGAGCCTGCCCGTGTGGATGCCCCACCCGCCGGTGAGGACGTCGGTGAGGACCTCGACGACGAGCGCGCTCCCGAAGAGCACTTCGAACGCGCGGACCGAAGAGCGCGTGAAGCGCTCGGCGTCAGCGAGGCGCACGCGGCACCTTGCACGTCGTCGTGCCGAGCTCGACGCGGACGCCGCGCACGCGTTCCTCGAAGAGGAACGGCCCTCGCGCGCGCTCCTTCTCGCAGACGAAGCGAACGACCTCGCGGAGCTCGTCGTAGCGCACGAGCCACGCGTGCGTGGGGAGATACGCGCGGAGGTCGACGTCGGCCCCCTCGCGATCGCGGAGCACGACGTCGAAGCGCTCGACGTCTTCGAACATGTGCCAGCCCGGCAGTCCCTCCTGCACTGCCGCGAGCAGGCAGTAGCCGACGTTGAGCACGAGGAGGGCGCGGCAGAAGGAGGTCACGGCGCCCGCAACACGGTACACGAGCGAGATCAGGTGTGCGCGGAGCACCACACGTCTGATCGGCCTGTCGCGTGCGCTCTCGCCATTTCGCGCGGAACAGCGCGCTTCTCTGCAGACGGCACGCACGTTGCTCCGAGCCCGCGCTCCCCTCTTCCTTCCTTCGCTTCCTCTCCTTTCGTCTCGCTTCGCTTCGAGGAGCTCATGATGGTTTCCCCTCGCCTCTCGGCGTGGCGCCGCGCGTTCGTGGTCGTCGCGCTGTTCTCGCTCGTCTTCCCGACGCTGAGCGCGCGCGCATCTTCCGGCAGGTCCGACTTCGACGAGACGGTCCTCTCCTGCGAAGAAGCGCTCGCGAAGCTCCAGCGCTGCTGCCCCGACTTCGATCCCATGCGCGTCGACTGCGTCGACGACAAGGTCGACAACACGGGCTGCGGCTTCCACACGTACGGGCGCGTCCTGCCTGCCTACACGCAGGCGGAGAGCACGTGCATCCGCGAGATGCCGTGCGACGCGCTCGTGAACAAGGGCGTCTGCAAGCGGGCGCAGGCGATCATGCGACGAGGCCAGACCTGGAGCGAGGACCTCGACACCGGCTCCACGACGACGAAGAACGACGACAAGCAGCCGGCGGTGTGCCCGTGAAGCGCGGAGCGGCAGTCGCCTTCGCGGCCGTGCTCCTCGCGAGCAGTGCGGCACGCGCGCAAGACGAGCCGGGGGCGCCGGGCGCGGACGCGACCTCGGACGAGCAGCCGAAGGAGGCGCCCGCGCCGAGGAAGCGGCCGGTCTTCCTCGATGTCGAGGGCGGCTACGGCGCCGAGCGGATGACCGGGCTCGAGCTCCGACGCTACGACATCGGCTTCCGGATCCGGATCGGGAGCAAGTCGGGCGCGGGATGGGAGCTGCCGCTCGAGGCGCGCTTCCAGCCCGGCGTCACCGAGAACGGCCTCACGTCGTATCGCACCGAGATGGGGCTCGGGATCGGCAATGCCGGCCGCCTCCGGGTGACCGGCGGAGGCCACCTCGTCTACACGATGGTGCTCCGCACCTCGGAGCGCGACGCGTTCAGGAAAGCGCTCTTCGGCAACATCGGCGCGTTCGGGATCGGCGTGCACGCGAGCGTCACGGCCGATCTGATCGAGCCCGATCCGGTCGGCATCCTCCTCGGGGTCCGCGGGATCGCCGAGGTGCTCGACGGCGGCAGCGCGTACGGCGGCGTCGTGTTCCTCGGCGCGACGTTCGCCGCGCGCAGCGACACGCGAAAGTGACCCTCAGCTCTCTTCTCGGAGGCCGCGCCCAGGGTCAGGCGCAGCCGCAGAACACGCGGACGTCCTTCTCGCTGCCGCTGAACCCCGAGCACGATGCGCTGTAGCGGGTGCCGAAGTTGCACGGATTGCCCGGCGCGCCGAACTGCCGCTCGAAGCAGAGACAGGAGCTGCAGCGCCCCGGGTTGTCGACGCAGACGGCCTCGCTCGCTCCGCACGAGACGACGCAGATCCGTCCCTCCCCACAGCCGCCGACCGGGCACCCGTTCGCGTCGGTTCTGCCGCTCGTCGTGGGGGGCTCGGAGTCGCTGCAGGCGACGAGCACGACGACGACGACGGAAAGCGCACCGAGACGGTTCATGCGGAGCGCCGTCAGCAACGGCGGTGCCATCGCCGAGCACGGGAACCCCCGCTGCACGCGCAGCCACGCTGAGCCACTCTGCGCCGAGCGCGACGTCGGCTGCGTGATCCGCTCCGCCCTCCCGCACGACGCGAGCGTTGCTTACATTCGAGAGGTGTCCGTCGTCGTGACCCGTCGGTGTGTGCCGTGTGAACGCGTCATCGCGGACGGCGAGGCGCGCCGCGTCCGCGCGGGCGAGACCGAGATGCTCGCGTGTCCGGCGTGTGGGAGCGCGCTCGTCGGCGAGCGCTCGCGCGTCGTGGAGCCGATCCACGCCCAGCTCCTCGGCGCCTTCCGCTATCCGTTCCAGCCGACGACGTTCGCGGTCGTCGCCGGCTTCGGCGTCGTGACCGGGCTCCTCTCGCTCGCCGGCGGAATCCCGGCCGCGTTCGCGTTCGGCCTCCGGTGCCTCTATCTCTTCGCCGTCCTCCGCGCGACCGCGATGGGCCGGGACGAGCCGGAAATCGACCCGGCACGCGTCGGCGGCGACGGCTTCGACTGGAGCACGCGGCCGACGCTGCGGATGCTCGTGACGCTCGCCGTCGCGTTCCTCCCGGCATTGCTCGCACACTTCGCCGTCGGCAACGCGGTGCTCACCGGCGCGCTCGTCGTCGTCGGTCTCGCCTACGCGCCGGCCGCGCTGATCGTGACGGCACACGACGACCGCGTCGACGCGGCGGTGAACCCGGTCCCGGCGCTCCGCATCATCGTCGCGATCCCGAAGACGTATGCGATCACGTGCGCGTTCCTCGTCGGTCTCGGCCTCACGAGCGCGATGGCGATCTCGTTCACGACCGGCTTTGCCGGTACGCTCGTGTCGAGCATCGTCGCGTTCGTGCCCGCGGTGATCGGCGCGCGCATGCTCGGCCTCCTCGTCGCCTTCCACGACGAGGAGCTCGTGCCGTGACTCAGGGCTTGGCGAGCTCGGCCTCGATCGCGGACGTCACTTCGGGGTCGTCCGGCGAGACCGTGTAGTTTACCCGTTTCGCGATCTCGCCCTTCTTCGAGATGATCCACTTCTCGAAGTTCCACGGGATCGGAGCCTCGTATCCCGGCTGCGCCTTGAGCCACGTGTAGAGCGGCTGCTCGTTCGGCGGGTTCACGTTGCCGAGCGAGAACATCGGGAACGTGATCTTGTACGTGTCGGTGCAGAAGGCGGTGATCTCCTTCTCGTCCGTAAACTCCTGATCGAAGCTCCCCGACGGGAAGCCGAGCACGTAGAAGCCCTGCGCCTTGTACTTCTCGTAGAGCGCCTCGAGCGGCGTGTACTGCGGGGTGTACCCACACTGCGACGCGACGTTCACGACGAGGAGCACTTTCCCCTTGAATCGGCAGGTCGGGACCGGCTCCTTGTAGGTGAGCGTCTGGAGCGTGAAGCCGTAGAACGTGCTCGGCACCGGCGTGCAGTCGCCGGCATCCGAGTCCGTCAGCGGGTCGGGCGCGGGAGGGGTCTCGGTCGGGCCGGACGGCGGCGGCCGGTACGTCGGCGCGGTCGTCGCCGCAGGTGCGGCGGCGGGCGGGGGCGTCTCCTCCTTCGTGTCACAGGCGACGCCGGCGGCCGCAGCGCCGAGCGTCAGAGCGGTCAGCAGCGAGGCAATCGACTTCCCGGCAGGCATCCTCTTCATCGTGCCACCCGTCGCCGCCGCGCGCATCCCCCGCGCGCGCCCCGGGCCCCGCCCGCTCGATAGGACTCGCCCGGACCATAGACCGTCTTTCCGCTGCATTTCACGGGTGGCCCATGTACGGGCAGCCTTGACCCCATGCGTGAACCTGGCACCCTGTGTCCATGGCGACGGACCCGCCTGCCCGGATGCGTACGAGCATGCGCGCCGGCGCGGGAGAGGACGAAGGAGAGGCGACACGCATCACGAAGCTGTCGTCTCTCGAGACCGACCTCCGGTCGCGCAAGCAGCAGGTCCACGCGTATCTCGTCGTGCTCGCCGGCTCGAACGTCGGAGAGATGCACCGGATCGAGGGCCCCGAGACGGTCATCGGTCGCGCGATGAACACGAACCTCCGCTTGAACGACGACGGCATCTCGCGCCGTCACTGCCGCGTCCTCCAGATCGGCGGCAAGGTCGTCATCGAGGACCTCGGGAGCGCGAACGGCACACTGGTGAACGGCGACCTCGTCCATCACCAAGAGCTGAAGGACGGCGACAAGATCCGCCTCGGCGCGAACACGATGCTGAAGTTCACGTACCAGGACAAACTGGACGAGCGCTTCCAGCAGCAGATGTACGACGCCGCGCTGCGCGACGGCCTCACGCGCGTCTACAACAAGAAGTTCTTCCTCGATCGCCTCGAGACCGAGTTCGCGTACGCGAAGCGTCACAAGACGATGCTGTCGCTCGTGATGTTCGACGTCGATCACTTCAAGAAGATCAACGACAGCTACGGCCACCTCGCCGGTGACGCCGTCCTCGTCCGCCTCGCCGGCATCACGCAGGGGATGGTCCGCACCGAGGACGTGCTCGCGCGTTACGGCGGCGAAGAGTTCGCCGTGATCTGCCGTGGCATCCCGCTCCTCAACGCGGGCATCCTCGGCGAGCGCCTCCGCACCGCCGTCGAACAGGCCGTCTTCGAGTTCCAGGATCGTCGCCTCCCCGTCACGATCAGCGTCGGCGTCGCCGCGCTCCCCGAAGCGCAGGCGAGCTCGCCGCAAGAGCTCGTCGGCCACGCCGACAGCGCGCTGTACGAAGCGAAGAAGACGGGACGCAACCGGGTCTGCATCCACGCTTTGTGAAGCAGCGCGCGTTCCGGCCGGCCGAGCAGCTTGCCGCGTGTGGCGTGCTCGCGTGCGCCGACGCGAGTCTTCAGTCTTCAGCTCCGCCGTACGCGCGGGTTTCCGGTCCGAGGAGCGACGACCGGAACGCCCTCCATCCACGCTACGACGAGCTCGTCCGAGCGCTGGAAGGACTGCTCGGAGCGCTCCGAGCGCCCATTGCGGCGTCACGCCTGCGAGCACCCTCTCGAGCTGAAGACGGAAGACGGAAGACTCTCGTCACTTCTGCTTCACCGTCGCCTTCGACGCCGACGTAGCAGCAGCACCCGGCCACGCCACCGCCGGCGGCGGCGACGCTGGCTTCGCGAGCAGATAGCCCTGGCCGAAGTGCGCGCCCGCTTCGCGGACCGCGTCGAGCTCTTCCGGCGTCTCGATGCCCTCCGCGACGACCAAGGCGTCGAGCTCGCGGCAGAGGACCACGATCGCCTTCACGAGGCGGTACATGCGCGTGTCCTTCCGGAGACCCGCGATGAGATCGCGATCGAGCTTCACGACCTTCGGCTGGAGGTCCGCGATGTACTTCAGGTTCGAGTAGCCCGCGCCGAGGTCGTCGACGACGAGGTACACGCCGCGGCCGCGCACTTCACGGAGGATGCTCTGGCACAGACGGAAGTGCGAGAGCGGAACGCCTTCCGTGATCTCGAGGTAGATGTCCTCCGAGTGCTGGAAGATCGGATCGTCCGGCTGCACGAGCCACTTCTCGTTCAGCTCCGCCGGATGGATGTTGAGGAACAGCGGATGGTGCGGGCTTCCCGCGATCGCGAGCTCGCGGATGATGCGGCCCAGCTCGCCGGTACATGCATGTTGCACGGCCGCAGCGAAGAGACTCATCGGGCTGTCGAAATCCTCCGACAGCGAGCGGACGAGCGCTTCGTAGGCGAAGACCTTCCCGGTCTTCAGATCGACGAGGGGCTGGTACACGACCCGCAGCATGCGCGCGTCGAGGACGCGACGGATCGCCACGGTGGTGCGTCGGGACGGCTCGGCAGGGGCGCGCGACACGAGACGATTCTACGTGTCCGCGCGCGCACTGTCTCCATGTCTCACGCGGAGATCGTCGCCGCGAGCTGCCCTCGCCGGAAGACCCACATCTCGCCCGGACGCCCGATGTTCCACGTCTCGTCGCGGGTGAGCGGCGCCGTCGCCACGACTGCTACGCGATCCTTCGGCGTCGTCACCGCCGAGAAGTCGATCACGAAGTCCTCGTCCGCGAGGGTCGCCTTCTTGAACGGAGCTCGACGGATGATGTGAGCGAGCTTCGTCGCACACCGCGCGAACAGCTGCGCTCCATCACCGAGGAGGAAGTTGAACGTGCCGCTCTGGCCGATGTCGGCGCCCGCCTGACCTACGGCTTTCCACAGTTCCTCGCGCTTCTTCGGATAACCGCCGGGGAACGCACGGTCGAGCCGGTGGAGGAGCGCGCAGAACGCGTGCTCGCTGTCGGTCGTCCCGATCGGCCGGAAACGCCCGAGCGGATGGCGCTTCACCCCTCGGACGGTGCCGTTGTGCGCGAACGTGAAGTGGCGGCCCCAGAGCTCTCGAACGAACGGATGCGTGTTCGCAAGGGATACGGGGCCGCGCGTCCGCTTCCGGACGTGGGCGATCGCGAGGAGCGTCTTGATCGGGTTCGCCTTGATGTACGCCGCGAGCGCGGAGTGGGCGGCAGCCGAGGGCTCGAGGAACGTACGAACGGACCGTCCCTCGTACAGAGCGAGGCCCCATCCGTCCGCGTGAGGCCCTCGCGCGCCGCCGCGGAGGGCGAGACCGGAGAACGAGAAGACGATGTCCGTGGGGACGTTGCACTCCATCCCGAGGAGCTCACACATGGCGCGCTGCACCACGGTACACGACTCGGGACGGCACGCGGCGAGCCTTCCGAGCCGCATCGCCGCGCCCGGCACCGCTGCCATGGCCCACCGGCAGCGGCACGGTGGGACGCTGACCGCGCGCGCGATTGCGGCTATCAATGGGGGGCCACCATGGTGGTCGCTTGTCTTGGTAAACGGAGCCGCGCGCTCCTCTCGGCGACGGTCTTCGGCCTCGCCGCGATCGCCCTTTGTCCGCGCGAAGCCCATGCGCAGACCGACGCCGCGGCCGCCGAATCGCAGTTCCAGGAAGGCCGCAAGCTGATGGAAGCGAAGCGGTACGCCGAGGCCTGCCCGAAGTTCCTCGCCAGCTACAAGCTCGCGCCCGCCGCCGGCACCCTCCTCAACCTCGCGGACTGCTACGAGAAGAACGGGCAGATCGCGAGCGCATGGTCGCGGTTCCAGGAAGCGATCAAGCTCGCGCAGAGGACGGGCCGCCCCGATCGCGAGAAGACGGCTCGCGACCGCGCCGAGAAGCTCGAGCCCCGCCTCTCGCACCTCACCGTCGACACGGTGAGCCCGAACGCGGAGGTGAAGCTCGACGGGAAGCTCCTCGAGGCGGCCGACCTCGGGAACGCGATGCTGGTCGACCCGGGCAAGCACACGATCGAGGCGACCGGCCCCGGCAAGCTCCCCTTCTCGACGACGATCGAGGTCGCCGAGCGGAAGAACGAGCGGTTCGCCGTCCCTGTCCTCGAGGACGAGCCGCGGAAGCCCGCCGTGAGCGCGACGCCGGCGAAGGTCGACGCCGGCGACGGCGAAGGCAGCACCCAGCGCACGCTCGGCATCGTCGGGATGGCGGCCGGCGGCGTCGGGCTCGCGGTCGGGACCTTCTTCGGCGTCCGCACGTCGTCGAAGTGGTCGGACGCGCAGGCGCGCTGCACGGGTCCGAGCCAGGCGCTCGAGTGCGACGCGCTCGGCGTCGAGCTCGCGGGCGAGGCGAAGAGCAGCGGCAACCTCGCGACCGCGTCGTTCATCGTCGGGAGCGTGCTGGTCGTCGGCGGCGCGGTCCTCTACTTCACCGCGCCGAGCGGGCGCACGGTACGGGCGGGCGTCGGACCGGGCTCGGTCGTCGTCGGAGGGACGTTCTGATGCGTCGCCGCGTCCGAGCCGTCACCCGCGTCGCGCTCGCGGCGGCGACCCTCACCGGCGGTGTGCTCGCGTGCAACGCGATCGTCGGCGTCGAGGACGTGCGGCTCCGGAAGACGGCGTCGGTCGACGACGCCGGCGAGGAGCAGCCCGACGCGGAGGAGCCCACGGACGCCGGAACCGACGTCGCACGTCCCAATGTCCTCGGGGTCGCGCTCGGCGAGCTCCACACCTGCGCGCGCAAGCCGGAAGGCACCGTGAAGTGCTGGGGCGACGACGTGCAGGGTCAGACCGGGACCGGCGGCGTCGACGGCGGCCTCCTCCGCACGCCGACCGCCGTCTCCGAGGTGACGGACGCGATCGCGATCGCGTCGGGCGGCAAGCACTCGTGCGTCGTGCGCCAGAGCGGCAAGGTCTCGTGCTGGGGCTTCAACCTCGACGGACAGCTCGGCAACGGTCAGACGAACGCGCGCGCGCTCGCGCCGGTCGACGTCGCCGGTCTCGGCGATGCCGTGAGCGTGGCCGCCGGCGCGAGCTTCACCTGCGCGATCCGCGCCGGCGGTACCGTCGTCTGCTGGGGCGCGGGCCTCGCGGGCCAGCTCGGAAACGGCGGTACGGCAACACGTCCGACGCCCACGCCCGTCACCAACCTGAACGACGCGCTCGCGATCGCCGCCGGTGAAGCCCACGCGTGCGCAGTGCGCTCCGGTGGACGCGTCGTCTGCTGGGGCGACGGCGTGAACGGCCAGCTCGGCACCGGCACCGTCTCGTCGAGCAGCGTGCCCGTCATCGTCGCCGGTCTCGACGGCATCGTCTCGGTCGCCGCCGGCGCGCGATCGACCTGCGCGCTCCGCAACACCGGCCAGGTCTACTGCTGGGGCGCGAACGAGCGCGGCCAGCTCGGAAGCGGCGTCGCGAACGCGACGCCGAATCCGTCGCCCGTCCTCGTCACCGGCATCGACGACGCCGTCGCGCTCGCCGTCGGCGCGGGCCACGCGTGCGTCGCGCGGAAGAGCGGCGGCGCCGCGTGCTGGGGTGCGGGCGCTTCCGGTCAGCTCGGCGACGGCACGACGAAGCCCGACGCCGCGACGCCCGCGCCGGTCACCGTCGTCGGCCTCGCGACGAGCGCGAGGGGCGTCGGCGCCGGCTCCGAGCACTCGTGCGCGACGCTCGTGAGCGGAGCCATCGCGTGCTGGGGATCGAACGCACGCGGTCAGATCGGAACGCCTTCGGCCGTCACTCCGCAGCCGGCGCCCGTCAACGTGACGGGCTACCCGTGAGCGTGGATCGACCGGATCACGGCGGATCCAGGTCGTGACGAATCGAGCACGGAATTCCGGCGCGTTCCGCGAGGGCACGCGGCGTGCGTACCATGTGGGCATGACCCTCGGTCGGTGGACCGCGCTCGGCCTCGCGGCGACGCTCGTCTCGGCGTGCTTCACGCCCGCGTGCTTCTCGCAGGAGCCGCAGACGCCTGCCGGCGGCGACGACGTCGGGCATTCGGACGATGCGCTCCGCTTCCAGATCGGCAACGTCGATCGGACGCTGCCGGACGTCGACGCGATCGGCTACGAGGTCGCGCTCCGCGTCTCGGACGCCGCCGGCGCGGAGAGCTTCGAGGCCGACGTGCGCGGCACGTACGTCACGACGCGCGAGCTGACCGAGCTCGCGCTCGACCTCGACGGCAACACGGTCGACGCCGCGACGGTGGAGGGCCACGCCGTCACGCCGCGACGCGAGGGCGCGCGGCTCGTCCTCCCGCTCCCGACCGCGGTGCCGAGCGGGACGACGCTCTCGACGCGCATCCGTCTCCACGGCTCGGTGCGCCAGGCCGACGGCGCGAACCCGAACGACTTCGAAGCGTACGGCGGCCTGATGGTGCGCCAGCGCAACGCCGAAGGACGTCGCATCTTCACGAGCCTGAACTGGCCGAGCAAGGCGCGCCGCTGGCTCCCGCTCCGCGATCACCCGAGCGACGGCGCGATGGTCGTCTTCGCCATCACGTTCCCGCGGAGCTATACCGTCGTCGCGAACGGCAAGCGCGTCTCCGAGCAGGACAACTCCGACGGGACCCGGACGTGGCACTACGAAGCACTGACGCCGATGCCGACCTACGACTTCCACGTCGCGGCGTACGACGGCTGGACGACGACGGAGTCGCGGTCCGCGTCGGGGATCCCGATCACGACCTACGCCTACGGACGCTCGAACGCGATCACGTCGTCGGTCTACGCCGATCTGCCGAAGGTGCTCGACGGCTACGAGGCGAGCTTCGGCAAGTACCGCTGGGGAACGGCCGGGTTCCTCGAGGAGCCGATCTTCGGCGGTGGGATGGAGCACGCCACCGTCGTCAGCATGGACGAGACGCTCTTCGCCGATGCGAAGAGCGCACGGAAGACCGCGTTCCACGAGCTCGGTCACCACTGGAGCGGCAACCTCGTCCGGATCCGGACGTGGAACGACTTCTGGCTGAGCGAAGGCTTCACCGAGTACCTCACCGCGAAGGCGATCGGGAAGGTCGACGGGCCCGCCGCGGAGAAGGAGACCTTCCGCTCCTATCTCGCTGACGCGCTCCAGACCGACCGCTTCCGCGGGCACGCGCTCCGTCCGGCCGATCCCGAGGTGAACGTCCTCTCGATCTTCGACGGCATCTCGTACCGGAAGGGTGCGTGCACTCTGCACATGCTCGAACGGGTCGTCGGCGAAGGCACGCTGACGACCTTCCTCCGGAGTTGGTTCGACAAGCACGCCTTCGGGGCGGTCACGACCGCGGACCTCGAGAAGGAGCTCTCCGAGACCTCGGGGAAGGACCTCTCCGGCTTCTTCCGCGACTTCGTCTACACGGCCGGTCACCCGAACCTCGAGGTGACGTTCGCGCAGGTCGGTGACGAGACCGAGCTCCGGGTGCAGCAGACGCAGGTGTCCGGCCCCGAGACGGGCTACCGCTTCCCGCTCGACGTCGAGCTCGTCGACGGCGCTGGAACGAAGAAGCGCGTCGTCGTCCAGCTCACCGGGAAGACGACCATGACGAAGGTGAACGCGGGGCTCGTCCCCGTGCGCGTCGTCGCCGATCCCGACGAGGTCGTCGTGGGAACGGTCACCCCGCGCTGAACTCTGGTAAGGTCGCGCGCCTGTGAGTGACGCGAACAAGGACGAGGGGCACGGGACCGGGCACATCATCCAGTCGCTGCTCGTGAACGTCGCGATCGCGGTCGTGAAGACGATCGCGGCGCTGCTCACGAAGTCCGGCTCGATGCTGGCCGAGGCGCTCCACTCGTTCTCGGATTGCGGCAATCAGGTGCTCTTGCTCGTCGGCGTCCGGCAAAGCCGGAAGCCGCCGGACGCCGCGCACCCGCTCGGGTACGGGCGCGCGGTCTACTTCTGGTCGTTCATGGTCGCCCTCATGCTGTTCCTCGGCGGCGGCGTCTTCTCGATCTACGAGGGCATCCACAAGATCCGCGAGCCGGAGCCGGTCGAACGGGTCTGGATCGGCGTCGGGATCCTCCTCGTGTCGCTCCTCCTCGAGGGCGGCGCGACGCTCTCGAACATCAAGGAGCTGAACCGCCGTCGCGGCGACAAGCCGTTCATGAAGTACCTCCGGGACACGACCGACTCCGATCTCGTCGTCGTGTTCGCGGAGAACTCTGCCGCCGTGCTCGGCCTCGTGTTCGCGATCCTGGCGCTCGGCCTCGCGGCTTCGACCGGCGACGGGCGTTGGGACGGCGTCGGCAGCGCGCTGATCGGGCTCGTGCTCGTCGGCGTCGCCGTGTTCCTCGCGGTCGAGGTGAGCTCGCTGCTCCTCGGGGAGGCCGCGGCTCCCGAGATCGACGAGGCGCTCCGCAGGATCGTGAAGGAGATGCCGGACGTGACGCGCCTCCTCAACGTCCTCACGATGCAGCAGGGACCGGGCGAAGTGCTCGTCCACGTGAAGCTCGCGTTTCGTGCAGACCTCACGATCGAGGAGGCCTGCCGGATCATCAACGACTTCGAAGCGCGTCTGCGCGCTGCGCGGCCCGAGATCCGCTGGGTCTTCGTCGAGCCCGACGTGCCGCGCACCTGATCCTTCGCACTACATCGGCGCCAGCTCTCCGCGCCGGCACGTAGTTGGGCCGGCCCAGGCGCTGGGATACGCTCGGAGGTATCGTGAAGACCCTCAGGCCGAAACCCGTCGCCTTGACCGGGCTCAAGCTCACGGCGGAGGAGGGTTTCGTCCTCTCACGCATCGACGGACGGCTCTCGACGAAGGACCTCGTCGCGCTCACCGGGCTCGAGGAGCAGCGGATCGAGCAGATCGTCGAGAAGCTCGCGACGAGCGGCGCCGTCGTCCTCGAGAGCGCGGAGCCCTCCGGCTACCTCGCGGACTCGGGGTCGAACCCGGTCCTGCCCCACGTCGGGGACGACGACACGACGTCGCTCGCCGACTTCGCGGCCGTGCTCGGGATGGATCCGACCGCGTTCGCGGCGAAGGGCGCCGCGCCGGCGCGCGAGGCGCCGGTTCCGCGCGAGCGCGTCGAGACGCAGACGAGGTCGGAGGCGCCGGTCGTCGCGCCGATGGACGAGCTCATCGAGGTCCACGACGAGGACGAGCCGGCCGAGCCGGCGGTCGAAACCGCCGCCGAAGCGCCTGCCGAAGAGGCGCCTGCCGACGAGACGACGGAGGAGAGCGCGGCGCGCGAGGCGGACGAGCGCTCGTACCGCGCCCTCTACGAGCAGAAGTGGCACACGCGCACCGTCGACGAACGCGTCGCGGCCGCGAAGACGGCGAGCGGTGCCGACCTCCTCGCGCTCTGCTACGACGCGGAACCGCGCGTCATCGCTTCCATCTTCGAGAACACGCTCCACGGCCTCGAGCACGCGCGGCTCGTCGCAGCGCACCACCACACGTCGACCGGCCTCGAGATCTTGTCGCGGAGGCAGGACGTCATCCGTGACGTGATGGTCGAGCGCCGCCTCCTTCGGAATCCGCAGGCCGGTGACATCGTCCTCGGTCGTGTGATGAATCCGAAGCGCTTGCTCGCGACGTACAAGGTCGCGATCGATCGCGAGGTCCCGGAGCTCACTCGCGTGAAGGGACGCGGCATGCTCCGGCAGAAGTTCCAGGGCTCACCCCCCGAGGAGCGCGCCGACCTCGTCCTCCGCACCGAAGGGCGCTGCCTGATCCTGATGACGGGCTGCACCTTCGACGCGAAGACGACGCAGATCCTCTGCGGGCGGCCCTACAACTCCGTCCTCTTCATCCAGAACCTCGCGAAGTGGCCGGCGACGCCGCCCGGCCTCCTCGCCCATCTGTTCAAGCAGCCGTTCGTGCGAAAGAGCGCGCCGCTGAAGAAGCTCCTCCTCCAGCATCCGAATCTGCCGGGAGAAGTGAAGCGCCAGATGTAGCGCCGCCGTCGTGCGCGCGACACGCACACCGGCTCGCGATCACTTCGCGATCACGTGCGTGAACTCCACTCCGCCGTTCTCGTCGATGAACTCCGCCGTCAGCTTCTTCTCCTCGACGACGATGTAGAGGAAGCCGAGCTCGAGGCTCTGGAAGAGCGCCGGATTCGTGCCGCCGAGCTCGGTCGCCTTCGCGCCCGCACCGGAGACCGCGAGCTCGGTGCCGCTGCAGCTCTCGTTCAGCCACTGGCGGCTGTGGTCGTGCCCGGAGAGATAGAGATCGACCTTCCCGCAGACGGTGTCTTCGAGGAACGTCTTCACGTTCTTCCCGGTCCACGGACCCGGGATGACGATGCCGTCGTACTTCCCGGCGTTGCCGTGGGGTCCGTTCGACTTGTAGGGGTGGTGGCCGACGGCGATCTTCCATTTCGCGGTGGACGACGTGATCCAGCTCGTCATCTCGCTCTTCTGCGTGTCGGCCTGACCGAACATCATCATGTTCGTGTCGAGCGCGAAGATCTCCACCGGCCCCGTCGTGAAGCGGTAGTAGGCCGAGGGCATCTTCCACTTCGTCGACACATTCGAGTGGTCGATCTCGTTCTTGCCCTTCGGAAAATCGGTGCCTGCGCCGTCCCGCC
>JBDHVE010000096.1:0-34623 GCA_039809485.1 Polyangiaceae bacterium
GGACGCTCTCGACGATCGGCTTCATCGTCGCCGGCGTCGGCGCGGGCGCAGGCGCCGTCCTCCTCCTCACCGGCGGCTCCTCGAAGCAGACCGGCAGCACGCCGAACGGCCACTTCGCGACGGTGAAGACCTCGCCCACCGTCACGCCTTACCTCGGTGTGGGTGGCGGCGGGGTCGCCGGAACGTTCTGAGCGGGGCCTCACCGCTTTTCACACGAGCCGCCCTCGCGCTTTTCGCACCCGGCCGAGCGTGCTAACTCGGCGCGTCGATGCCCGAGGCCGTCGTCTTCCGCCGCGTCCGAGCCGTCGACCCGTCGCGCGACCTCGACCGTGAGGTCGACGTGGTCGTCGAAGGGCGCACGATCACGCGCGTCGGCCCGGATGCCGCGCGCGATCTCGCGCCGAGCGAGCGCGTACGCGTCGTCGAGCTCCGCGGCGGGATGCTCCTCCCCGGCCTCGTCGACATCCACGCGCATCTCCGCGAGCCGGGTCAGGAGTACAAGGAAGACCTCCGGAGCGGGCTCGCCGCGGCAGCCGCCGGCGGCTTCACCGACGTCTGCGCGATGCCGAACACGCGCCCCGTGAACGACACGCGCGCGATCACGGAGATGCTCGTCCACAAGGCGCGCGCGATCGGCGGCTCGCGCCTCCACCCGATCGCGGCGATCACGGTCGGGCAGAAGGGCGAAGCGCTCACGGAGATGGCCGATCTGAAGGACGGCGGCGCGGTCGCCGTCTCCGACGACGGTCACTGCGTCACGCGCAGCGACGTGATGCGCCGCGCGCTCGAGTACGCGAGCACGTTCGACCTGCCGCTCATCCAGCACGCCGAGGACCACGCGCTCACCGCCGGCGCGCAGATGCACGAAGGCGCCGTCAGCGCCCGTCTCGGCCTCCGCGGCTGGCCGCGCGTCGCCGAGGACGTCATCGTCGCGCGCGACGTCATCCTCGCCGAGTACACGCGCGCGCGGTACCACGTGGCGCACGTCTCGACCCTCGGTGCAGTCCGCATCCTCCGCGAGGCGAAGTCGCGCGGCCTCTCCGTCACGGCCGAGGTCACGCCGCACCACCTCCTCCTCACCGATGCCGCCCTCATCGGCTACGACACGGCCTGCAAGGTGAACCCGCCGCTCCGCGAGGACGAGGACGTCGCCGCGCTCCGGCAGGCGCTCGCCGACGGCACGATCGACTGCATCGCGACCGACCACGCCCCTCACTCCACGCTGGAGAAGGACTGCGAGCTGTCCGAGGCCTCGCCGGGCATGATCGGCCTCGAGCTCTGCTTGCCGCTCATGCTCGGGCTCGTCGAGAAGGGCGTCTTCTCGCTCGCGCGCCTCGTCGACGCGCTCACCCGCGCGCCGGCGCGCATCGTCGGGCTCCCTGCTCCGTCGATCAAGGAGGGCGCCGAGGCGTCTCTCGTCCTCGTCGACCCGAATAGCTCCTGGACGATCACGCCCGAGCGCCTCCGCACGAAGAGCAAGAACACGCCGTTCCTCGGACGTACCGTCCAGGGCGCGGTCACGATGACCATGGTCGCAGGCAGCGTCGCCTACGAGCTGGAGTGAGAAGATGGACACGACCAAGTCCGAGCGCGCGCACCTCGTCCTCGCCGACGGCACCGTCTTCGAAGGCGTCCCCTTCGGAGCCCGCGGGGCGACCACGGGCGAGGCCGTCTTCACGACGACGATGACCGGCTACCAGGAGGTCCTCACCGACCCGTCCTACACGGGCCAGCTCGTCGCCATGACGGCGCCGGAGATCGGCAACGTCGGCGTGAACGCGACGGACGCCGAGTCCGTCGACGGCAAGCCCCACGTCGCCGGCTTCGTCATCCGCGATCCGAGCCCGGTCGCCTCGAGCTGGCGCTCGGAGCAGTCGCTCGACGAGTACCTCGCCTCGAACGGGATCGTCGCGATCGCCGGCATCGACACGCGCCGCCTCACCCGCCATCTCCGCGACCACGGCGCGCAGAACGGCGCGATCGGCACCGAGCCGGTCGAGGCGCTCCTCCGCCGCGCGCGCGAGGCCCCCGACATGTCCGGCCTCGACCTCGTCAAGCGCGTGACGCCGAAGGAGCCCTACAAGTTCACCGAGGGCCGCGGCGTCTGGAAGGTGGGCGAGACCGGGGCCGCGCAGCACCATGTCGTCGCGATCGACTACGGCGTGAAGAAGAACATCCTCCGCTGCCTGGTCGACGCGGGGAACCGCGTGACGGTGGTGCCCGCGACCGCGACCGCGGCCGACGTCCTCGCGCTGAACCCGGACGGCGTGTTCCTCTCGAACGGCCCCGGTGACCCGGCCGCGGTCGGGTACGCGGTCGAGACGGTCAAGGGCCTCCTCGGCAAGAAGCCGGTCTTCGGGATCTGCCTCGGCCACCAGCTGCTCGCGCTCTCGCTCGGCGCGAAGACGTACAAGCTCAAGTTCGGGCATCGCGGCGCGAACCAGCCGGTGAAGGACCTCGCGACGGGACGGATCGAGATCACGACCCAGAACCACGGCTTCTGCGTCGACCTCTCCACCCTGCCCCCCCGCTGCGAGAGCACGCACATCCACTTGAACGACGGGACGAGCGAGGGCCTCTCGGCCCCGGATCTCCGCGCGTTCAGCGTCCAGTACCACCCCGAGGCCGCGGCCGGGCCGCACGACTCGCTCTACCTCTTCGAGCGGTTCAAGCGCGCGATGCAGGGCGCCTGACCGGGCCTTTCTGCCTCGGTCGTGGTTGCCGGGCTGCGGAAATGTCGTAAGTTCCGCGGCCCGTATGTCCCGTTCCCGCGCCCCGAAGAAGATCCACTTCGTCAGCCTCGGCTGCCCGAAGAACCGCGTCGACACCGAGGTCATGGTCGGGGTCGCCGGAGAAGGCGGCTACGCGTTGACCCAGGAGGCCGAAGAGGCCGAGGTCATCGTCGTCAACACCTGCGGGTTCATCGGCGAGGCAAAGCGCGAGTCGATCGAGACCATCTTCGAGCTCTCCGAGCTCAAGAAGGTCGGCGCGTGCAAGAAGCTCGTCGTCACCGGCTGCCTCTCGCAGCGCTACCCGACCGAGCTCGCCTCGCAGATGCCGGAGGTCGATCACTTCCTCGGCACGAGCGACATGCTGAAGCTCGCGAAGGTCCTAGAGAAGGACAGCCGGGCGGAGCGCATGCTCGTCGGCAACCCTGCCGACTGGGTGATCCGCGCAAGCGACCCGCGCGTCGTCACGGGGCACAAGGCGAGCGCGTATCTCAAGATCGCCGAGGGCTGCAACCGGACGTGTGCGTTCTGCACGATTCCGCAGTTCCGGGGGAAGCAGCGCTCCCGCACGGCGGACGACGTCGTCCGCGAGGCCGAGCAGCTCGCCGCGCAAGGCATCCTCGAGGTGAACCTCATCTCGCAGGACACGATCGCCTACGGCCGTGACCTCCCGAAGGAGGGGCGCGCGTCACTCGCCGAGCTCGTCCGCCGCGTCGCCGACGTGAAGGGCCTCCGCTGGGTTCGCGTCTTCTATCTCTACCCGGAGACGATGGACGAGGCGCTCCTCGACGTCGTCGCGAACCACCCGCGCGTCGTGAAGTACGTCGACATGCCGCTCCAGCACGCGTCCGACGCGATGCTGAGGCGGATGAAGCGCGGACACGGGATCGACCGGCAGAAGCGCGTCGTCGAGCGCCTCCGGAAGTCGATCCCGGGCCTCACGTTCCGGACCGCGTTCATCGTCGGCCACCCGGGCGAGACCGACGCCGACTTCGAGGAGCTCACCGACTTCGTGACCTGGGCCGAGTTCGACCGCGTCGGCGTCTTCAAGTACTCCGACGAGGAGACCGCGCAGAGCGCGACGCAGGACGGCAAGGTGAAGGCCGGCGTCATCTCGAAGCGCTGGCGCTCGCTGATGGCGCTCCAGCGGAAGATCGCGCGGAAGAAGAACAAGGCGCTCGTCGACACCGACATCGAAGTGCTCGTCGAGGGCCCGAGCGAGGAGCACGAGCTCGTGATGGCGGGGCGCCATGCAGGCCAGGCCCCGGAGATCGACGGCCAGGTCTATCTCGGCGGCGCCGAAGTGCACGCCGGCCAGGTCTGGCGCGCGCGCGTCACGCAGGCGAGCGACTACGACCTGGTCGCCGACGTGCTGGACGAAGAGCAGGGCCCGCTGGCGGGCCCGCGTGCAGCGGCGAAGAAGAAGAAGGTCAGCTTGAAGGTCGTCGCGAGCCTGTGACCCGCTGAAGACCGAAGTCTGAAGTCTCGCGCGTCAGCGGACGTACACCGTCACCGGCGGCGACCTCGTCGCGTCGAACTCCTGCGAGACGTCGAGCGCGTCGCCCGTCCGGCCGTACACGTCGAGCTCCCACGAGCCGCGCTCGTCGGCGATCGTGCCCGACACGCGCTTGTTCCGCGGCACGTCCGGGTTCTGGTTCACGACGAGGACGAGCGCGTTCGGCTGCACGCCCTCGACGCTCGCGAGGTGCACCACGTCGTTCTGCACGGCCGAGACCGTCGGCGCTGCCGGCGGCGGCAGCGGCAGGGTCGGGCTCGTGCACGCCAGCGCGAGCGTCAGCGACGCCACGACGACCGCTGCAGGCAGGAGCCGACGACCCATCAGCAACTTCGTAGCACGTGCATACCGGGCTCGGCCAGCGGAGTTCATCCATCTTTTCGCGCCCTTCTGCCAACTTGGTTGTCACCTTCGAGCCCGAGTGAGCCCACCTCCACGAACCGCGACGAGATTTCCCCGCGACGCCTCTCCGAACTACTCTCACGGAGGCTCGCGCGGACGAGGGAGGCCCCCCGCGCGCGTTCTTCGTCTCGACCCCATGAGAACCTGGCTCCGGCCGCTTCCTTACGCCCTCGTCGCGGCCGGCATCGTGGCGTGGGTGACGCGCGCGCCGGTCGACGACGCCGCCGCGAGCCGATCGGCCGCGCTCTGCGGTGCGCTCGCGCGCGAGGGAGTGAAGTGCACGGCCGCCGACGTCGTGTGGCTCGACGGGCCGCGCGGCGTCTTCGGCTCGCTCGGCGGCGCGAACGCGCGTGCGCTCGTCCGCGGCCGCGAGCCCGACACGTCGAGCGGCGCGCCCGTGCCCGGCGCGGAAGCGGCGAACGAGAGCCTCGACGTCTACGCCGTCCGCGCGCGCCTCTCGCCGGAGGGACAGCTCCTCGACGTCGGCAGCGTCCACAACCTCACGAAGAGCCCGTCCGCGGACGAAGGTCTTCCGATCGTGCGCGGATCGCTCGTCGCCTACGTCGTCGAGATCGACGGCCACCCCGAGGCCGTCCACGTCCTCGACCTCGCCGGCCACGATGCGCGCGCCAAGGAAGAGCTCTCGCGGATGCAGCGCTGGCAGATCGCGATCGCGGACTGGCAGGCCACCGGCCAGACGCGCGGCGTGAAGCGCACCGTCTTCGCGCTCGTCCCCGCGCCCGAACGCGCGTCGCTCGCCTACCGCGACGACGGCATGCTCGTCGTGACGATGACCGGCGGCGGACCCGGCGTCGCCGCGCGCACGCTCGTCCTCGATCCGGTGCGTGGCGACGCGATCGAAGGCGGCGCGCTCGTGCGCGTCACGCCCGAGACCGTGACGAAGCCGCCGACGTTCGCGCCGTGGATGAGCGATCGCCTTCGCGCGCTCTCCTGGTTCGGCGACGAGAAGAACCAGTACCTGAAGGCCGCCGTCTTCACCGTAAACGAGTGGCTGAAGGGCACGAAGAGCAAGCTCACCGGCGACACGGGCGAGAAGGACGCGCAGGAGGACATGGGCGCGATCACCGCGCGCGCCGAGCCCGTCAGCTACAACGATCCCGAGGTCGGCTGGCCGCCCCCGCCGATCGACCCCGTCTTCAAGCCGACGATCGCCGGCGAGGGCCAGTGGGTCTCGCTCGAGAAGGATCCCTTCATCACGCCGATCCCCACGCTCGGGGCGCCGTTCGTCACGTCGTTCGTGCGCTCCGATCCGGGCGCGCAGCAGACGCGCGTCTACGTCACGATGTGGGATCCACGCCTCGTCGCGCTCCACATGGAGGCCGGCACGGTCGAGCCCGTCAGCGCGACGGGCGAAGCCGGCCCCGGCCTCATCCCGCGCACGCCGGAGGTGATGAAGCACGTCGTCGCCGGCTTCAACGGCGGCTTCCAGGCGACGCACGGCGAGTTCGGGATGCAGGCGAACGGCGTGCTCTACCTGCCGCCGAAGCCGTACGGCGCGACCGTCGCCGAGATGCGCGACGGCACGACGACGTTCGGCGCGTGGCCTCGCTCGACCGAGGTGCCGGAAGAGGTCCTCTCCTTCCGCCAGAACATGACGGCGCTCGTCCAGAACGGGAAGTACAACCCGTGGGGCCGCGCCTGGTGGGGCGGCGTCCCGCCGGGGTGGCACGACGCCGTCCACACCACGCGGAGCGGCATCTGCCTCACGAAGGAAGGCTTCGTCGGCTACTTCTGGGGCAACGACATCGGCCCCGAGCCGCTCGGGCGCGCGATGCTCGCGGCGCGCTGCACGTTCGGGATCCATCTCGACATGAACCCGGGGCTCGCCGGCTTCGAGCTCTACAACGTGCAGTCTGCAAATGACTTCCAGCCGCTCGGCCGCCCGCTCCAAGCGGACTGGGAGGTCGAGGGCACGCTCAAGGACATGCCGGACCTGAAGTTCCGCGCGCGCCGGATGATCAAGAGCATGGGGCACATCCTCTTCCCGCGGTACATCCACCGCGACGCGCGCGACTTCTTCTACCTGACGAAGCGGAACGTCCTGCCCGGCACGCCGGTGCCCGCGCCGTTCGGCGCCGAGAGCGGCGCGTTCCGGACGAAGGGGCTCCCGCAGCACGGCTTCCCCTACGCGCTCGCGCTCACGACGGTGAAGGTCGGCGAGCACACGGCGCGCCTCCTCCGCGTCGACCCGCGCACGGTGAAGCCCGAGCCGGCCGGCACGCCCGACGCGAGCACGCTCGTCGCGACGTTCGCGCGCCCGCTCCGTGGGCGCGGCGGCAGCGGGAAGAAGAGCGACGCCGGCGCCGCCAGCGCCGCGAGCACCGCCAAGCGTCTCTGGCTCTCCGGGCACGTCTTCGCGATCGGCGCGAAGGCGCCGGCCGAGGGCGCGCTCGCGATCGTCGACGTGTTGCCTCCCGGCTCCGCCGACACGTACGCGGCCGTCGGCGTGTCGGACGAGGACGGCATGCTCCAGTGGGTCGAGCTCGCGCCCGAGGACGCCGGCGATCCGGCGGCGCGCGAGCAGATGCTCGCGCTCCTCCAACGGATGGGCTGCTCGCAGCGCGCGCTCGTCGGCGGCGACGTGCGTGCGTTCCCCGGCGGCTCGCTCGACACCGCCGGGCAGCCGGCCGTACCGGGGCCGGAGCAGATCCGGCTCGTGAGAGACCGAGCGCCCGGCGCCCGCGCGCTGTTCGAGAACGTGGAGATCGTGCCGCAGTCGGTCTGGTACCCGCTCCAGCAGCAGCGCGTGAAGTGGCGCCCGACCCTCGCTCCGAAGGAGAAACCGGCCGCGTCCGCCTCGGCGTCGGGCTCCGCCGCGCCGCCGCCGGCGCCCCCGACGAAGTGACCACCCGCTGACCGCCTGCGTCATCGTCCGAGCCCGACGTCACATTCGTATCTCAGCGTCGGAACAGGCCGGTTCGCCGCTTCAGGCCGTTTGCATCCACCGGATTTCGAGGCTAAAGCGCCTCGTCGCGTAGGAGCGTACTGAACGCACGCTCTCGGGGCTCGCCAAGGACTGGATCGATCGGTACCGTTCCGGCTTTCGGCGCGCCCTTTCTGCGACGGTACGTGGCGGATCCTCTTCGGGTGGGGCGTTTTCATGGAGCTTCAGGAGACTCGGATGTCTGACGAGAACAAGGGCGGATCGGACCTCGACATCTTCGAGGGCCTCGGAAAGAAGAACGCGCCGGCTTCGACCGGTGCCGTGCCTCCTCCGCCTCCGGGCTCCGGCTCGCACGTAGCCGCGAAGAAGAACGACATGAAGCGGACGCTGCTCGGCATCCCGGGCCCCGCGCCGGGCTCGTCGCCGGCGATCCCGGCGGCGCCGCCGTCGGTCCCGCCGCCGCTGCCGCCCGAGGAGCTCGCGAAAGCGCGCGCGTCGGTGTCCGATCTCGCCGCGACGTCCCAGCGCCCGTCCGCGCCGCCGGCGACCCTCCCGGGGAGCGCGCCACCGCCGCCCTCGGGCCAGGTCCGCACCGCGTCGGGCTCGATGCCTGCGCTCTCGCCGTCCAAGCCGCCGCCGCCTCCGGGCCGTGGCACGCTCCCGAGCATCTCGTCGCCGCCGCCTTCCGCCGCGTCCTCGAGCTCGCCCTCCGCTTCGCGCATTCCGCCGGCACCGCCGCCGGCGAGCACCCGTCCCGCGCCGACGTCGGGCTCCGTCGCGGCCGCTCCGCCCGCTGCGCCCACGCAGCCCGCCGGTGGTCTCGTGACCAACGGCAAGAAGCTCGACATGGAGTGGGACGACGACCAGGAGGCGACCCACATCTTCGACAAGGAGAGCAAGGACAAGGAGAAGTCGGTCGCCGACGCGTCCTCCGCCTCGCTCACCGGTCCCGAAGCGAAGCCGGGCGAGCGCGCGGACATGGACTCGATCATGAGCCAGCCGCCGCGCACGTCGGAGCTGCCGGCTCCTCCGGGCGCGACCGCCTCGGCGCCCCCGCCGCCTCCGCCGGCGGCCGGCTCCGCTCCGCCGCCCGCGACGTCGTCGGCCTCCGCGCCGCCGGCGCCCGCGTCGCTCTCGGGCGCCTTCGCGTCGCTCGGCTCGAACGGCGCGGCGTCGTCCGCGTTCAAGGCTGGCCCGCCGCCGTCGCAGTCGATGCGCTCGGCGCCCCCGCCGCCTCCGGGCTCGATGCGCCCGCACAACCCGAGCACGTCGACGGCGCCGATGCCGCCGCCGCCCCCGCCGGGTCAGACGACGACGGCGCCGATGCACATGCCTCCGCGTCCCATGTCGGCTCCGCCGCCGGCCGCCGCCGCGCCTTCGGTTCCGCCCCCGTCGGCTCCGCCCGCGCAGGTCGCCGCGGCCGCTCCGCAGACGGCGCTCCCGCCGGTCCAGCGTGCGATGGAGGCCACCGCCGTCGTCCCGCGCGCGCAGGGCGGCAGCAAGGCGCCGATGTGGATCGGTCTCCTCGTCGCGATCCTCGCGATCGGCGGCGTCGTCACGTACACGCAGATGCAGCAGCACGGCCCCGGCACGCTCGTCATCAACGCGGCGGACGCGCAGGGCAAGCCGGTCTCGGGCCTCGAGATCTACGTCGACGACGCGAAGCGCTGCGATTCGTCGCCGTGCATCGTGCGTGACGTCGCGCCGGGCCCGCACCTCGTGAAGGTGTCGGCGCCGGGCTTCGACTCGCCGGCGCCGAAGGCGATCGGCGTCGAGGCGCAGAAGAGCGCGACGCTCGACCTCTCGCTCACGGCCGCGAAGAACGCGGCCTCCACCGGCGTGAAGGTCTCCGGCAACCAGCCCAACGTGAAGCTGTGGGTGGACGGCAAGGAGATCGGCACGCTCCCGCAGGAGGTGAAGGACCTCGAAGCGGGCGATCACAAGATCCGGATCGCAGGCAGCGATCGCTACGCGCCGATGGAGAAGACCGTCAGCGTCGGCAAGAACGAGATGGTCGATCTCGGCAACGTCGCCCTCAAGGTCCTCAAGGGCAAGGTGATGTTCCAGCTCGGCACGCCGGGCGCGAAGGTCTACCTCGTCGCGTCGCCGACGAACCGGAAGGAGATCCCCCAGTTCCCGATCGCGATCGACTTCGAGCCGACCGACAAGTACGAGCTCGTCGCGACCGCGCCGGGCTACGAGGAGCTCCGCCGCCCGATCTCGTTCGACGACGGGATCGCCGAGAAGTCGTTCACGATCGAGCTCACGCCGAAGGGCCAGGCGCCGTCGCAGGCGGCGGCGCAGCCCGCGGCGCATGCGCCGACGCAGCCGGCTTCCGGCGGCTCGAAGGCGCCGGCGTTCCTCGCCGGAGAAGGCAACAAGGAGCCGGCGGCGACGACGGCGAAGACGGAGCCGAAGAAGGACGCGCCCGCGGCGGCCGGCGGCGAGGCCTTCCTCAACATCAACTCGATCCCGCCGTCCACGGTCGTGCTCGACGGTAAGCCCCTCGGCCCGACGCCGAAGCTCAAGGTCGCGGTCTCGGCCGGGAGCCACACCGTCCTCTTCGTCAACGCCGAGCAGTCGCTGAAGAAGTCGATCACGGTGTCCGTCGGCGCGGGCGAGACGAAGCCCGCGTTCGCGAAGCTGCGCGAGTAAGTCCGAGCCTCAGCCGTATCTCGACCGGCGCGCTCTCTCACGGGAGTCGCGCCGGTCTCGTTTTGTTTCGTCCGATAACCATCGAGGGCGTTATCCTTGTGCGTTCGGATGAGCGCGCGCGGCAGCATCCTCGTGGTGGACGACGAGCCCGGGTTGCGGGAAATGCTCACCATCCTGTTCCGGCGGGAGGGCTACGACCTCACGATCGCGACAGGCTTCCTCACGGCGCGCGAAGCGCTCCGGAACGCGCCCGTCCCCTTCGGCCTCGTCCTCACGGATCTCATGATGCCCGACGGCTCGGGGCTCGACGTGCTCTCCCTCGCGAAGGAGCGGCACGCGGACACCGAAGTGATCGTGATGACCGCCCACGGCGCGCTCGAGACCGCCGTCGAGGCGATGAAGCGTGGCGCCTACGACTTCATCACGAAGCCGTTCGCCACGGCCGAGCTCCGCGCACTCGCCGCCAAGGCCTTCGAGAAGCGCGCGCTCGTCACCGAGAACGCGCGTCTCCGCGCCCAGGTCGACCGCCAGACGCCGAAGGACCTCCTCGGTCACTCCGCGGCGATGACGACGGTGCTCGACCTGATCAAGCGCATCGCGACGGGCCGGAGCACCGTCCTCGTCACCGGAGAGAGCGGCACCGGAAAAGAGCGCGTCGCGCGCGCCGTGCACGACCTCTCCGACCGCAAGGACAAGCCGTTTCTCGTCGTGAACTGCGGCGCGATCCCGGAGGCCCTCGTCGAGAGCGAGCTGTTCGGCCACGAGAAGGGCGCGTTCACCGGCGCCGGCTCGCGCAAGCTCGGGATCTTCCGCGAGGCCGACGGCGGCACCGTGTTCCTCGACGAGGTCGGCGAGCTGCCGCTCGCCGTGCAGGTGAAGCTCCTTCGCGTCCTCCAGGAGCGGAAGGTGCGCGGTGTGGGCGAGGCGAACGAGACGACCGTCGACGTGCGCGTCCTCGCCGCGACGAACCGCGTCGTCGAGGAGGACGTCAAGGCGGGCAAATTTCGTCAGGACCTCTTCTACCGGCTGAACGTCATCCGGATCCAGGTGCCGCCGCTCCGTGATCGGCGCGAGGACGTCGCGGAGCTCGCCGAGCACTTCCTCGAGCGGTGCGCGCGCGAGCACGGGAAAGCGATTCGCGGGTTCTCCCCCGACGCGCTCCGCGCGCTCGACGCCTACGCCTACCCCGGCAACGTGCGCGAGCTCGAGAACGTCGTCGAGCGCGCCGTGGCGCTCGCGACCGGGCCGACGATCGGCCTCGGCGATCTCCCGCACGAAGTGAGCGGCGCCGTCGCGCAGCCGACGCCGTCGCTCGTCTCGCTGCCCGAAGAGGGCTGCAACCTCGACGAAGTGCTCGGCGAGATCGAGCGGCGCATCATCCTCGAAGCGCTCGATCGGACGGGCGGCGTTCGCACGAACGCGGCGAAGCTCCTCGGCGTCACGCTGCGCAGCCTGCGCTACCGGATGCAGAAGCACGCGCTGCAGGACGAGGACGAAGAGCCTCTCAGCTCCGAGTCGATCTCCGATTCGTCGATCCCCGTCGCACGCCCGAAAATCCAGGGCTGATTGCGATCGGGCGCGTGTGGTGTCCGTCGCTTCTCTGCGCGGCGCGCGTGTAGGTCGATCGCGTGCACGCACGCGCACGTGCCTTCCCTCGCCTTCCGCTCTCACACGCTCGCCGAACGCTTTTCGTCGCTCCGATCGCACGCGATGGACGTTTTTCGTCACTTCCAGTGACCACCCCTGGTCGCTCGGCGTACGGAGAATTCGTCCGGCCCGCGAAACTCCCGTAGGATCGGGCTTCGTTCGTCAGGAGGCATCGGATGGCACGAGCTTCGCTTCAACGGTCCATCACGATGGCGAAGGTCCTCCCGGCCCGGAGCGCGATGCGAGGGTTCACCCTCGTCGAGCTCGCCATCGTCGTCGTCATCGTGGGCGTGCTCGCGATGATCGCCGTCGCCGGTTACCGCAAGCTCGTTCTGAGCAGCAAGGTGACCGAGGCGCGCAGCATGCTCCAGGGCATCCGCGTCGCGCAGGAAGGCTACAAGGCCGAGCGCGGCGTCTACGTCAACATCGGCACCACCGGCTGCCCCGAGTCGGACATCACGAAGACGGGCAAGTTCAAGAAGCAGTGGGACCCGACGTGCACCGGCGGCGGCGGCAGCACCTGGGCCGTCCTCCAGATCCACGCCGATGGCCCGGTGCAGTTCCAGTACATGACCATCGCCGGCGTCGGCGGCGCTCCTGCCGGCCTCGGTGACTGGGTCGGCGGCCTCGCCAACCTCTCCACGAACAATCGCGCTTGGTACATCGCCTCGGCGATGGCCAACCTCGACGACAACGACACGACGGCTCCGACCGAGCTCGTCACCACGTCCAACGGAAACGAAATCTACGTCCGGAACGAAGGCCAGTGAGGCCACGGGCCTCCTGAAGGCTCGTTCCGAAAACGTCAACCCGCCGTGGCGAAGGCCCGCTGCGATGGGGAAGCTCAGGCCGAAACCACGAGGGATAGAACCATGATGCTTCGTACCAACCTCAAGAATCGCCGCGGTTTCACGCTCGTCGAGCTCATGATCGTCGTCGCCATCGTCGGCGTCCTTGCGGTCCTCGCCATCTACGGCGTCCGCAAGTACATCGCGAACGCGAAGACGGCGGAGGCGAAGAACTCGCTCGGTCAGATCGGCAAGGACGCCGCGACCGCGCTCGAGCGCGAGATCATCGACCCGACCGTCCTCGCCGTCGGCCAGAGCGCCGCGCTGAACCGTCGCCTCTGCCTCTCGGCGACCGCGAAGGTCCCGAACAACGCGGGCGCCATCCAGGGCAAGAAGTACCAGTCGAACCCGGCCGCCGGTCAGGACTGGAACGTCGACCAGCTGACGCCGGGCGCGGGCTTCTACTGCCTCAAGTTCGAAATGACGACGCCGCAGTACTACATGTACAACTACACGTCGGACGCGACGAACGCGACGATCGGCAACACGATGTCGGCCACGGCCGAGGGCGACCTCGACGGCGACGGCGTGCTCTCGACGTTCACGCTCAACGGCGCGGTCACCGAAGGTCAGCTGCGCGTCGCGCCGACCATCGCGGAGCTCAACCCCGAGGAGTGAGCCGACGCGGCTGACGTTCCTCGTCAGCTGACCTGAAGGCTCTCCTCGTCCCCTCGATCGCCAACGCGGTCGAGGGGACGACGCTTTTTGTCTCCCGAAATGCTGCGAACTCCCCGAGCGCACAGGTAGACGAGAACGGTCCGAAGCGCATGACCACGCCCGCGGTTTCGAGTATCGTGTGCGCGTGAACGTGGCGGCACGAGCTTCGCGAGGCTTCTCCCTCGTCGAGGTGATGAACTTCGTGGCGCTGGCCGCGGTCTTGAGCGCCGTCGGCATGTACGCCCTCGCGCGCTACGTGCGGCACGGCAAGACGGCCGAGGCGGTCGAGTCCGTGACGCGCCTCGGCGCGGGCGCCGTGGAGTTCTTCGACGCCTCGGATGCGACGCAGCCGGCCGGCGCCTCGAAGCAGGACGTTCACGCGATGCGGCACTTCCCTCCGAGCTCGCGTGCGCCGGTGCCGGAGGACGCGATGAGTGTCCGCGGGCAGAAGTACCAGAGCAACGGCGCCGACTGGTCGGGGAGCCCCTGGAAGGAGCTCCGGTTCTCGATCATCCAGCCGCAGTGCTACCAGTACAACTTCCGCTCGCAGGGCACGGGGAGCTCCGCGCAGGCCGTCGTGACGGCCGAGGGAGATCTCGACGGCGACGGAAGGCGCTCCTCGTACAGCATCACCGTCGAGCCCGACGAAGCGCTCTCGGCGAAGGTCGGCAAGCTCCAGAAGCAGGACGCGGAGGAGTGAGGTGCGGAGGTTCACGCCGGTGGAGCTCGCCGTCGGAATCGCGCTCGGAGGCTCGGTCCTCGCCGTCGCCGTGCCGGCCTTCTTCCGTGAGCTCCACGCCTCGCGTCTCGCCGAGCCGGTCGAAGGCCTGAACCGCCTCGGCACCCTCTCGCTCGCGTACGCCGAAGCGCACCAGCGCTTCCCCGATCCCGCGCCGCTCACCCCGTCCGCGCCGCCACGTGGGAAGAAGGAAGCCGACGCGCCCGGCACGTGGGACACGCCGACGTGGACCGCGCTCGGGTTCCGTCCCGTCGCGGAGGGCGCGCCGCACGCCTACGCGTTCGCCTACGAGAGCGGTCCGCCGAGCGCGTTCACGTCGTTCACCGCGCAGGCGCGCGGCGATCTCGACGGCGACGGCGTCCTCAGTCTCTTCGAGATCCGCGGCGCGATCCGGCCGGGCGAGAAGCCCGCGCTCGCGCCCGGCATGTACGTCGAATCGGAGCTCGAATGAAGCCTTCGCCGAAGCGCTTTCCTGGCCCCGACCTCTTCACGTTGACCGCGCTCGCGACGGCGGCCGTCTCGGCGCTCGTCATCACGGTCGTGCAGCCGACGCTCGCCGGCGACGTCCACAAGGTGAAGCAGCGCGACGACGTCTTCCTGCTCCCTCCACCCGACCAGCTCCGTGCCGTGACGCTCGGCTACAAGAACGTGGGGGCCGACCTCCTCTGGGCGAAGCTCATCGTCGAGTACGGGATCCATTGGCAGGAGAAGCGCGCGTTCCCGGACGTGACGCGGTACCTCGACGGGATCCTCGCGCTCGAGCCGGATTTTCCGGTGCTCTACGACTTCGTCGACACCGTGATGATGTTCACGCCCAAGGGCGCGGGGCCGGAAGAAGCGCGCATCACGCGGAAGTACCTCGAGCGCGGCACGCGCGAGCGGCCGTACGACGGCAAGGTCTGGCTCCGGTACGGCCAGTTCATCGCGTTCCTCGCGCCTTCGTTCCTGAAGGACAAGGCCGAGATCGCAGAGTGGCGGAAGGACGGCGCGGCCGCGATCGCGCACGCGGTCGAGCTCGGCGCCGACGCGGATCGGTCCCTCGCCGCCTCGACGATCCTCAGCAGCAGCGGTGAGGCGAAGACCGCGATCGAGCACCTCCAACGCGTCTACGCGCTCACCGACGATCCCGAGGTCCGCCGGCAAATCCTGTACAAGCTCCAGAAGCTCCAGGCGAGCACCGACGCGGAGCTCGCCGTCAGCACGGTCGAGCGCGAATGGCGCACGAACTTCGGGTTCCTCTCGCGCGGCCAGGCGCTCCTCGTCGGCCCGATGCGCCCGCCTGCGGAGTGCGCCGGTCCCGCTTCGTACGACGATGCCCGTTGTCCGCGCGACTGGGCGTCGCTCGTGAAGCAGCGGCGCTGAGGTCGCGTTTCGCGCACCCTTTCTGGTAACCATGTCGGGCATGCTCGAGCCTCTGTCGGTCCTCTGTGGGCAGCTCGTGGTCGTCGGCCTCGCAGGCACCGAGCTCACGGCCTCCGAGCGCCGCGCGCTCACGGCGGGTGAACGCGGCGGCGTCGTCTTCTTCAAGCGGAACGTCACCGCCGGCTTCGGCGCGGTCGCCGAGCTCGCGCGCGAGGTCGCCGCTGCGTGCGGGGCACGAACGCCGCTCGTCGCGATCGACCAGGAAGGCGGCCGCGTGATGCGGCTCGGCCCCCCTGCCCTCCAGCTGCCGCCGATGCGCCGGCTCGGTGATCTCGGCGACGAGGACCTCGTCCGCCGCGTCGCCGAAGCGCAAGCCCGCGAGCTCCGCGCGCTCGGCATCACGATGAGCTTCGCTCCGATCGCCGACGTCCACACGCGCGAGGAGAACCCGATCATCGGCGACCGCGCCTTCGCGACGACGCCGGAGGGCGTCGTGCGCTTCGCGGGCGCGTTCGCGGACGGCCTCTCGGCCGGCGGCATCCTCACCTGCGCGAAGCACTTCCCCGGCCACGGCGACACGACCGTCGACTCGCACCTCGCCTTGCCGCGCGTCGAGCGGGACCGCGCCGGGCTCGACGCGATCGAGATCGCGCCCTTCCGCGCGCTCGCGAAGCGGCCCTCGGTCGACGCGATGATGACCGCGCACGTCGTCTACGACGGGCTCGATCCGCACGTCCCCGCCACGCTCTCGCCCGCGATCGCGACGCGGCTCCTCCGCGAGGAGCTCGGCTTCCCGGGCGTCCTCTTCTCGGACGACCTCGAGATGAAGGCGATCACGCAGAGCGCCGGCGAAGCAGCGGTCCTCGCCGTCCTCGCCGGCTGCGATGCGCTCCTCGTCTGCTCGCGCGCCGATCTCGCCGACGACGTCCACGCCGCGCTCGTCCGCGAGGCCGAGAAGAGCGCGAGCTTCCACGCGCGCTGCGAGCAGGCCGCCGCGCGGATGGAGGCGATGTGCAAGCGGGCAGCACCCACACCCGTCGTCGACGAAGCCGCCCGCGCGGCGGTCTTCGCGAAGAGCACGCCGGTCGCCGAGGAGCTCCGTGCTGCGCTCGCGCGAGGTGCCGCTTGAGCGCGGTCGCGATCGCCGCGCGCCGCATCGTCACGTGCGATCCGGCCCTGACGACGGAGGAGAACCCCCTCGGCGTCGTCGAGAACGCCGCCGTCCTGTACGAAGGGGACACGATCCGCTGGATCGGCCCGCGTACCGAGGTGCCGGGTGACGTCCCGGTCCTCGACCACGGCGAACGCGTCGTCACCCCCGGGCTCGTCGACGCCCACACGCATGCCGCCTGGGTCGGGTCGCGCCACGACGAATACGCGATGCGGATGGCCGGGGCCGACTACCGCGAGATCGCCGCCGCCGGCGGCGGGATCCTCTCGAGCCACCGCGCGATCAAGGCCGCCTCGCGCGCGCAGATCGCGGAAGCGCTCGCAGCGCGCGTCCGGCGCATGGCCGCGCTCGGCGTCACGACGTGCGAGGTGAAGAGCGGCTACGGCCTCGATCCGGACGGCGAGCGGAAGCAGCTCGAAGCGATCGCCGACGTCCGCGTCCGCGGGGACGTCCCTCACCTCGTCCCGACCTTCCTCGCCCTCCACGCCCTGCCCGAAGACGCGCGTCAGAGCCGCGATCACTACGTGCTCCGCGCCGCGACCACGCTCGTCGCCGAGCTGGCGAAGGACGGCCTCTGCGAGTTCGTGGATGCGTACGTCGACCAGAACGCGTTCACGGTCGAGGAAGCGCGCCTCGTCGCCGACACGGCCAAGCGGCACGGTCTCGGCGTCCGCATGCACGTCGGGCAGTTCGCGGACGTCGGCGGTCCCGAGCTCTGCGCCGAGGTCGGCGCGCTCTCCGCCGACCACCTCGAGAACGTCAGCGTGAAGGGGATGTTCGCGCTCGCGCGCGCCGGCGTCGCCGGGGTCCTCCTCCCGACCGCGAGCTTCACGCTCGGCCAGGCGCCCCCGCCGGTCGCCGCGCTGCGCGCCGCGGGCGTCCCGCTCGTCGTCGCGAGCGACGCGAACCCCGGGACCGCGCCGACGGAGAGCCTCCCGCTCGCGATCGCGCTCGCGGTGCGCCTCTACGGCCTCACGCCCGCCGAGGCGATCCTCGGCGCGACCCGCCACGCCGCAGGCTCGCTCGGCCTCTTCGGCCGGAACGTCACGAGCCCGCGCGGCGTCCTCGCGCCGGGCGCGCACGCCGACATCGTCGTGTGGGATCTCCCGCACGAGCACGCGATCGTGCAGCCGTGGGGCACGGCGCGGACGCATCTCGTCCTCCGCGACGGGACGCCGCTCGCGGGTTGACCGGTCAGAGCGACATCGTCCCGCGCATGCAGTGCCCCGGCGACTCCGAGCCGAGGACCTCGCGCGAGAGCTCGCTCACCGCGCCGTCGCGGCTCACGTGCACGACGACGCGGTACACCACGTCGTCGCCGAAGCCGTCGCCCTGGGGCGGCCGACACTCGTGCGCTTGCGTGACGACCTCGTAGCCGTCCTCCGTCGCCCGGTACTGCGGGGCGACCGCCTTCCCTCCACACGAGACGTCGAACCCGGCGAGGCGCACGAGCTCGATCGCCTCGACGGGGTTGTCGATCCTGCCGATCTGGGTGCGGAGCTGGTCGGCGTCGGCCGCGACGAGCACGGCGTCGCCGCGCGTGTAGACGTAGTAGCGCGCGGTGCACGCGAGCTCCGCAGGCTGCCGATCGCACGCCGCCCCGAGCACGCGCACGGCATCGACCTGCGCGAGGCACGCCGTCGGCGCGGTCGCCGTCGCGCACGGCTCGCCACTCTCGACGACGATCTGTCGCGTCGCTCCGTCCTTGCTCCGGGTCTCGGTGCGCTCGGAGATGTAGTCGAACGGCACGTCGGGCTGCACCGTGCGGACGAGGCCGTTCTCGAGGGCGTCACAGGCGAGCACGAAGCCGGGGAGCTGGCGGCGCGCTTCGCGATTGTCGACGGGCGGCGGCAGCGGCGCGGCGGGCTCGTCGAACGTCGAGCCCGCCGCGCCGAATTCGGACGCCGAGCCGGACGTGGCGTCACCACACGCGGCGAGAAGAACGGCGAAGAAGACAGCGGAGGAGCGGAGCATGCGCCGGCACGAGCACGTCCGATGCCATGCGAAGAATCCTCCAGAACGCGCACGAACCGGTGCGGCTCTCTGATCCGGGCGGCCGGCACGGCACACCCGGGCACACCTCAGAGCTCGGGGTGCTTGCCGAGACCAGCGGGCGCCCGCGACGTGACCGCGCGCCGGCCCACGAGCGCGAGCGCGAGCAGCGTCGCGACGAACGGCAGGATCGCGAAGAGCTGCGGCGGCGCGTGCATCTGGCTCTGGAGCACGGTCTGGAGCGCGTCGAGCGCCGCGAAGAGGAAGCAGGCGACGGCCGCCGCGCGCGGGCTCCAACCCGAGACGATGACCGCGGCGAGCGCGATGAAGCCGCGGCCGCCGCTCATCCCGGACTGGAACTGGCGGAGGTCGTACGCGAGCGCGGACCCGCCGAGCCCCGCGACGGCGCCGCCGAGCGTGACCGCGATCGCGCGCGTCCGCGCGACGTCGATCCCGACCGCCTGCGCCGCGCCGGGGTCCTCACCGCAAGCGCGGAGGCGAAGACCGAAGACCGTGCGCTCGAGGGCGAGCGCCGCGGCGGCGACACACGCCACCATCAGCACGGCGTACGGATCGACGTAGACGCGGACGAGGGCCGGGAGGCCGTGGCCCCAGACCTCGCCACCGACCGACGGCGAGTTCGAGCTCGAGCCGTAGAGCGCGCGGAGGAGAAAACGCGTCCCACCCGCGGCCGCGAGGTTGATCGCGAGACCGCTCACGATCGCGTCCACGCGTCCGCGCACGACGAGCCCGGCATGGAGGAGGCCGATCAGCGCGCCGGTCGCGACGCCGGCAGCGCCGCCCGCGAGGGCGCTCCCGGTCGCGAGCTGGACGGTGACGCTCGCGAACGCGGACGAGAGGAGGATCCCCTCGAGCGCGATGTTGACGACGCCGCTCCGCTCGGAGAGCACACCTCCGAGCGCCGCCCCGGCATACGGCACCGTCATGCGGATCGTCTGGGCGACCATCGTGCTCGAGAAGACGACCGCGAGGATGCTCACGCGCGACCTCGGAGGTGCGCGCGGATCCGCGCGTCGGCGAGCGCGAGCGCGCAGATGACGACGCCCTGGAGGACGTCCATCAGCTCCTTCGGGACATGCGCGTTCACCGCGAGCCCGCCCTGCTGGAGCGTGCCGAACAGGAGCGCGGCGAGGACGAGCCCGATCGCGCTGCCGCGCCCGAGGAGCGCGACGGCGAGCCCGGTGAACCCGGCGCCGGCGCCGAGCCCCTCCTCGAAGTAGCCCTTGTAGCCGAGCACGGTGCCGAGGCTCGCGGCGCCCGCGAGCGCGCCCGAGACGACGAGCGCCTGCGTCAGCCGCGACGCGACCGGCACGCCTTCGGCCGCCATCGCGCGCGCATTGAGGCCCACGAGCCCGAGCTCGCGGCCGAAGCGCGTCCGGCGGTAGCTCGCGAACACGACGACGACGGTGAGGACGCCGAGGACGAGCGCGACGCTCGCGGCGCTGCCACGGAAGCCGGAATGGATCGCTTCGAGCGGCGTGAGGTGCGCCCCCGCGACGACGTCGGCCGTGCGTACCGTGCCCGTCAGCGCCAGGCCGGCGCCGAGCGCGAGGCCGACCACGCCGTCGGCGATGCGATTCATCATGATCGTCGAGATGACCTCGTGCGCGCCGAAGCGACTGCGCATGAGGGCCGGGACGAGCGCCCACAGCGCGCCGGCCGACATCGCGAATGCGAGCGTGATCGGGACGGCGACGATCCCAGGTGTGCCCGCCGGAAGACGCGAGCCGACGACGCCCGCGACGAGGCTCGCGACGGCGAGCTGGCCTTCGGCCCCGATGTTGAAGAGCCCGCCGCGGAGCGCGAGGTCGACCGCGATCCCGGTGAAGAGGAGCGGCGTCGCCTTGAAGAGCACCTGCCCCGCGCCGTAGGTCGTGCCCCACGTGCCCTCGAAGACCAGGACCGCCATCGCGCGCGGGGACGCGCCGTAGCCCCACACGAGTAGGCAGAACGCGAGCCAGCCCGCGGCGAGGCCGGCGACCGCCGGCGGAGGGGACGCGAGCGCGCGGCCGACGAAGGCGGGGATCGAGGGCGCCTTCGCGACGTTCACGCGGCCTCCGTCGGCGAACGCTCCTCGGCGGAGAGACCGAGCATGTGTCGGCCGATCTCTTCGTCGGACACGTCCGGGCCGAACGCCGCGACGAGCCGACCGCGCGCGATGACAAGGATGCGCGAGGCGAGGCTCCGGAGCTCGTCGAGATCGGCGCTGAGGACGAGCACCCCCGCCCCCTCACGCGCGGCCTCGCGCAGGCGCTCGTGGATGTCCGCCGCCGCCGCGAGATCGACGCCGCGCGTGGGCTGCGACGCCACGAGCACGCGGGCACGCCGAGCACGCGTGCTCTCGAGGCGCGCGAGCGCGCGCGCGACGACGATCTTCTGCTGGTTGCCGCCGGACAGCGACCGCGCCGTGCGATCGAGATCGGCGTTCGCCCCCGAGGCGGCGAGGCGCTTCTCGGCTTCGCCCTCGATCGCGCCGAGATCGAGCGTCCCCAGCTTCCCCCGCAGGTCCCCGAGCTCCCCGAGGACGAGGTTGTCGCGGAGGTCGGCGTCGAGGACGAGCCCGTCGTGCTGCCGGTCCTCGCGGACGACGCTCGTACGTGCCCCCTTCACCGCGCCGCGATCCGGCGCGAGCTCGCCGGCGAGCACGCCGACGAGCTCGTGCTGGCCGTTGCCCTCGACGCCGGCGATTCCGACGATCTCGCCGGCCCGGAGCTCGAGGTCGATCCCGTCGAGCGCGCGCCCGAGCGACACGCCACGCACCTCGAGGACGGTCTCGCCGACTGCCGGCGCCTCGTGCGATGCGGCGCGCGCTCCACGTCCACCGTGGACCGCCCCCATGATCCCCGCGGTGACCTCGTCGACCTGCGCCGCGACGTCAGCGCTCCGATCGAGCGTGCGGGTGAAGACGAGCTCCCCACGGCGCATCACCGTCACGACGTCGGCGTGGGCCCGCACCTCGTCCATCTTGTGCGTGACGACGACTATCCCCTTCCCCTCGTCGGCGAGCGCGCGGAGCGCGGCGTAGAGCGCGTTCGCCTCGACCTTCGTGAGGACGGCGGTGGGCTCGTCGAGGATGACGAGCTGCGCATCGCGGTAGAGCGCCCGCGCGATCTCGAGGCGCTGCCGATCACCGACACCGAGCTCCGAGACCGGGACATCGAGCGGGAAATGCATCCCGAGCCGCGCCGTGACCCGCTCGAGGCGCGCGCGCGCCGTGGCCCAGTCGACCGTGCCGAAGCCCGTCCTCGGCTCGGCACCGAGCACGACGTTCTCGAGCGCCGTGAAGACCGGCACGAGCGCGAAGTGCTGGAGGACCATCGCGACGCCGCGCGCGATCGCCTCGCGCGGCGTGTGCGGCAGGAGCTTCGTGCCGCGGACCACGACCTCGCCCGCGTCGGGCACGATCATGCCGGCGACCATCTTCAGGAGCGTGCTCTTGCCCGCGCCGTTCTCGCCGCAGACGGCCTGGATCTCTCCTGCGCGGAAGATGCACGTCGCGGTGCGGACGGCGACGCAGTCCCCGTAGGCCTTCGCGACCACGGTCGCTCTCGCGAGCTCCTCCCCCATGCGCGTTCAGCGACCGCCGAGCCCCGTCCACGCGAGGAAGCGCCGCCACATGCTCGGGCGCTCCTCCGGAGGCGTCGCCCACGCCGGCGGCGGTCCGTGGCCGTGCGAAGGCATGCCTCCCTGCATCGGATGACCGAGGTGCGGTCCCGCCGGGTACGCGCCCGACGACGGCGCGAGCGGAGGCGCCTGGCCGTGGGCCCGCGGCATCAACTCCGGCCGCGGCGCGGCGACCCGCGCGCGTACGGCGGCCTGGTCCTCCGCCGCGAGCGACACGCCACAGGCCTGACACGCGCGCGAGTGCGGCGGGTTCACCGTCTGGCACATCGCGCACGTCTTCGGCTGGCTCGATGCACGCAGCAGCGCGATCTCCTCGGGGACCGACCGCTTCGCGGTCGAGAGGTCCTCCTGGATCACGAGCGTCGACGCCTCGTCCGGGAGCGGCATCACCGGAGCGGGGACCTGGACTCCCGGCGGTGAAGGACGCGCGACCGGACCTGCGCCGCTCACCGGCGTCGCGGCGGCGACCCCGGCCGGCGACTGGGGCGAGGGCCGCGGCGGGACCGCGACGGGACCGGGCGAAGGACGCGGCGGCGCCGGCGCGGCCTGCGGCGTCTTCGGGAACGACGCGGAGCGGTCGAGCTTCACCGTCGCTTCCTCGAAGCGGAGGTCGTCCTTCGAAGGCGCGTCTTCCTCGTGACGAGGATTCTGCACCTCGGTGCGCTCGCCGAAGCCGTACGGGTCGTCGTCGTCCGAACGGAACTCGAGATCGAGCATCGGCTGTCGAGCGAGCGCCCCGTCGAGCGCCTCGCCGAGCTCCGCCATCGACGCGTAGCGCGCGCGCGGGTCCTTCTCGAGACAACGCATCACGACTTGGTCGAGCTCGAGCGGCACCTCCGGCGCGAGCTGGGTGGCCCTCGGCGGCACGAGATTCAGGTGCGAGTGGATGATCGCGGGCACGCCGGCGTCACGGAACGGCGGCTTGCCAGTGAGCATCCGGTAGAGGACGACGCCGAGCGAATACACGTCGGAGCGCGCATCGACGCCCTTCGCCATGATCTGCTCGGGCGACATGTACTCGACGGTGCCGACGAGCATGCCCGTCTGCGTGAGCGCGGTCTGCTGCTCCGGCCCGGTCGCCTTCGCGACGCCGAAGTCGAGGACCTTCACGAAGTCCGGGTCGCCCGCGCGCTCGATGAGCATGATGTTCGCGGGCTTCAGATCGCGATGGATGATCCCGTGCACGTGCGCGACGGCGAGCGCCGCGCAGATCTGCCGGCCGATGTGGACCGTCGCTTCGGGGGCGATCTTGCCGACCCGCCGGAGGCGGCTCGAGAGCGACTCGCCCTCGAGCAGCTCCATCGCGAAGAACAGATCCCCGCGCTCGCTTCGTCCGAGATCGAACACCTCGATGATGTTCTCGTGCTGGATCTTCGCGGTGTGCTTCGCCTCGCGGACGAAGCGACCGGCGATCTCCTCGTCGAGGCCGATGCCCTCCTCGCCGCGCACGAGCTTCACGGCGACGGCCCGCTGCATGACCATGTCGGTCGCGCGGTACACGACGCCCATGCCGCCGCTACCCAGGCGCGACTCGAGCCGGTACCTCTTCGCGAGGAGCCGTGGGAGGGATTCTTCCTCGGCCATGAAGCCACCCTGAGCGTATCACGTCCGCTTCCAGGGTTGGCCCGGTGCTAAAGGGGAGCCTGTGACCCCGGAAGCCCACAAGAGGTACCTCGACTACCGCGAGCGGCACGCCTACTTCGGCAAACGGCAGGCGCTCCTCTCGATGCAGGAGTTCGTCGCCGCCGAGACCGAGCTCGCGGAGCTCGCGGCCAAGGCGCGCCGTGACGACGACGACGACGCGCGCGTGGCCGAGCTCGAGCAGATGCTGCTCCGCGACTAGCGCGGAGCGCGGTCAGACCGCCTTCGCGACGCTGTCGTCGACGAGGCCGAGGTCTTCGCCGCGGAACGTGACGCCGGAAGCGCGCGACGGCTTCTTCTCGCTGGCGGGGCCGTGCACGTTCGCGTGGAGCGCCGCGCTCTCGAGGATCATCTCGCAGAGGGTGCCGTAGTCGATCCCGGCGTGCTCTGCGATCTTCGGCAGCAGCGAGGTCGGCGTCATCCCCGGCAGCGTGTTCACCTCGAGCACGTACTCGTTCTCCCCCTCGGTCACGAGGAGGTCGACGCGGCACGCACCCGTGCAGCCGAGCGCGCGAACGGCGCGCTCGGCGAGGTTCATCACCCCACGCGCGCGGGTCGACGGGATGCGCGGCGGCAGGACGTACTCGGTCTGACCGGCGGTGTACTTCGCGGCGTAGTCGTAGAGGCCGCTCTTCGGGACGACCTCGATGCATCCGAGGACGCGGCCATCGAGGAGGCCGACGTGGATCTCGGTCGCCTTGATGTAGCGCTCGACCAGCGCCCAGCGATCGTGCGCGAGCGCGCCTTCGATCCCGGCGCGGAGCTCGTGGAGGTCGTTCGCCTTCTTCAGGCCGACGGACGAGCCTTCGTTGCGCGGCTTCACGATGACCGGGAAGCCGAAGCTGCCGTGCAGGTCGTCGAGGTTCTCGAGATCCGCCTCGGTCGCGACGTAGTACGGCGGCGTCGGGACGTTGTGGAGGCGGAACATCTCCTTCGCCTTCAGCTTGTCCATCGCGAGCGCCGACGCGAGCACGCCGGAGCCCGTGTACGGGATCCCGAGCAGCTCGAGCATCCCCTGGATGCAACCGTCCTCTCCACCGCGGCCGTGGAGCGCGATGAAGGCAACGTCGATGCGCGCGTCGCGCAGCGTACGGTCGATGGCCTCCGGCCCGATCACCACGCGCACGACCTCGTGCCCGCGGGTCTCGAGGGCTTTCGCGACGCCCTCGCCGGTCTTCAGCGAGACCTCGCGCTCTGCGCTCGTCCCGCCCATCAGAACCCCCACGCGCCGCTTCTGCATCTGTCAGTTCCTCTCTACGGGGGTGGCCGCAGCCCTGCTGCAGCGAACCCCTCGGTCTGGCAGTTCCAAGTTCCGCGCCGGGCACGTCCCTGCAGGAAATCCCGGAGAAACGCACACGAAAGCGAAGCGGGGTGTGTCCCGCGGGACACAAGGCCGCGGGTCACAAGCAAGCTGGTTCTCACGTAACGAGATCGAGGTCAAGTGGCCAACTTTCCCGCGTGTTAGGACCCCGCCGCGCGAGGTGGTGGCACGCGACACCGCCGAGCGCGACCCGCCGCACGTCGTCGTGGATGCGGGAGCGCTCCGGCTCGACGTCGGCTTCGCCCGGACGGCGCACGTGTTCCACGTGGTCGACCAGCTCCCGTGCGACGCGTAGCGGAGCACCCGCCGAAGGCGTAGGACGCGTCAGGTCGCGTTCACGCCCACAGACCCGCCCAGCAGGCTCGCCACGCCGCTCGCAGATCGCCGTGCGACGCGTAGCGGAGCACCCGCCGAAGGCGTAGGACGCGTCAGGTCGCGACGAAGGAGGTCGGCAGGCTCGCCACGCGCTCTCAGGTCGCCGTGCGACGCGTAGCGGAGCACCCGCCGAAGGCGTAGGACGCGAGGTGGAAATCAGGCCGGCCGACTCGCGATCACGCGCCAGGTCTAATCAATCTCCACGAGAATAGCCGTGATGTTGTCCTTCCCCCCGCGATCGTTCGCGAGGGCGATGAACTTCTTCACGGCTTCTTCGCCGCCGAGCGCGACGATCGGGGCGATGTCGCTGTCACGGAGGTAGCCGTGCAGGCCGTCGCTGCAGAGGAGGAAGCGGTCGCCCGGCGCGAGCTTCACGAGGCCGGTGTCGACCTGGACGTAATCCCGGTTCCCCACCGCGCGCGTGATGACGTTCCTGTGAGGTGACTTCTTCGCTTCCTGCGGAGTGATGAGACCTTGCTTCAACTGCCACGCGATGAGCGTGTGATCTTCCGTGAGTTGTTCGACCGAGTCGCCGTTCACCTTGTAAATGCGGCTGTCGCCGACCTGGGCGGTGACGGCGTACTCGCCGAGGACCAGCAACGCGCTCAGCGTCGTGCCCATCCCGGTCTTGCCGCGGTCCATCTCGGCCATCGAGAAGACCATGTACGTCGCCGCCTGGACGGCGCTCTCCATGAGGCGGCTCGCCGCGCGGACGTCCTCTTCGACGAGCGGATCGGCGAGCTCGTGGAGGTTGCCGATCCCGCGCTTCACCATCCCGTAGACGGTCTCGACCGCCTCCTGGCTCGCGATCTCGCCGGCAGCATGGCCACCCATGCCGTCACCGACGATGTAGAGCCCGAGGCGATCCTCGAAGAAGAAGGCGTCCTCGTTCGACTGGCGCTTGCGCCCGACGTCCGAGAGGCCGGTGCCCGTCCGGCGTAGGGGAGGTTGCACGGGGGTGCTCATGGCCATCGATCAGCCTTGGAGATGGTAGCCGACCCGCCCTGCGGCACACATCAACAATTTCGAAGAGCGCGCGCTCGACGGTCCTCGGCCGGAGCGCGGCCGCGCACATCCGTGCTTTTCCGGGTCGCGGCGTTCCCATATGGTGCCCGGCCATGCGGCAGGCAGCGTTCGGGGGGCGCTCGAGGTCCGGGCTGGGGGGCGCCGAGATGGCGCTCGCCACCCTCGTCATCGCCGTCGTCGCGATGATGATCGTGCCGCTGCCGACGTGGCTGCTCGATCTCCTCCTTGCGACGAACCTGTCGCTCTCCGTCGCGATCCTCCTCGTCGTCCTCTACGTCCCGGACGCGCTCGCGATCGCGACCTTCCCGACGGTCCTCCTCCTGACGACGTTGTTCCGCCTCGCGCTGAACGTCTCGTCCGCGCGCCTCATCCTCCTCCAGGCCAACGCCGGCGAAGTGATCCGCGCGTTCGGCAATTTCGTCGTGCGGGGGAACTACGTCGTCGGCGGCGTCGTGTTCCTGATCCTCACGATCATCCAGTTCGTCGTCATCGCGAAGGGATCCGAGCGCGTCGCCGAGGTCGGGGCACGGTTCGTCCTCGACGCGATGCCCGGCAAGCAGATGGCGATCGACGCCGAGCTCCGCGCCGGCACGATCGACGGCAACGAAGCGCGCCGCCGCCGTCGCCTCCTCGCCCGCGAGAGCCAGTTCTACGGATCGATGGACGGCGCGATGAAGTTCGTGAAGGGCGACGTCATCGCGTCGCTCGTCATCACGGTCGTGAACATCCTCGGCGGCCTCGCGATCGGCGTCGGGCAGCGCGGGATGCCCGCCGTCGACGCGCTGAAGCGCTACGGGCTCCTCACGATCGGCGACGGGCTCGTCTCGCAGATCCCTGCTCTCGTCCTCTCGACCGCCGCCGGCGTCCTCGTCACGCGCGTCGCGAGCGAGGAGCCCGACACCCCGCTCGGCGAGGAGGTCGCGAAGCAGCTCTTCGGGATGCCGAAGGCCCTCACGGTCGCCGGTGCGTTCGTCGCGCTCCTCGCGATCGTGCCCGGCCTCCCCGCGCCGCCGTTCGTCGTGCTCTCGCTCGGCCTCGTCTCGGTCGCGCGCATGCGCACGAAGCAGATCGCCAACGACCAGCACCACGACGCGACCGAGCCGCGGCCCCCGGTCGAGGGCGCGCGCCGCGAGGCGGCGTTCGTGCCCGTCGTCGTCCCCTGGAGCGTGGAGGTCTCGAGTGACCTCGCGGGCCTCCTCGACGACGCGGCCGAAGGCATGCGGTCCGGCGTTCGTTCCGCCGCGCTCGGCCTCCGCGACCGCATCTTCGCCGAGCTCGGGGTGCCGCTCCCCCTCCCCCGCGTCCGCGCCCTCGAGGCGCTGCCCGCGCGCACGGCCGTGCTCTCGGTGTTCGAGGTCCCTGCCCGCGTCGTCAACGTGCCGGAGGGCGTCGACGACGTCGCGGGGTTCGTCGCCGAGCAGGCGCGCGTCCTCCTCACCGCGCGCGCGGCGGACTTCCTCGGGCTCGCGGAGGTGCAGCGTCTCCTCGACGAGCTCGAGCAGTACGCGCCCGCGACCGTCCGCAACGTGGTGCCGAAGCCGGTGCCCCTCCCCTTGCTCGCCGACGTCCTCCGGCGGCTCGTCGAGGAGGGCGTGTCGATCCGCGATCTCCGGGCCGTGCTCGAAGCGCTCGCGCAGGGGGCCGCGACCGACAAGGACGCGCTGAACCTGACCGAGCTCGTCAGGTCGCAGCTCCGGCGCGCGATCACGTTCCGGCTCACGCGAGGCGCGCCTCACCTCGGCGTCGTGCTCGTCGACGCGATGATCGAGGACACCGTTCGTCGCGCCGTGACCCGGACGCCGGCGGGCGCATTCCTCACCTTGCCGCCAGCGGCGGCGCGCGACATCGTGGCCTCGCTCCGCCGCGCGGCCACCGAGGCGTCGCAGCAGGGCCCGGGCGCGCTCGTCGTCCTCACGCAACCGGACATCCGCCGCTTCGTGCGGAAGCTGGTCGAGAACGATCTGCCGGACGCGACCGTCGTGAGCTTCGCCGAGCTCCTGCCGGAAGTGACGCTCCGGCCGCTGGCGAAGGCGAATCTGGCGGGGATCGGCTGACTGGAGCCTTCAGTCTTCAGTATCAGTCTTCAGCAGCTCGTTTCGATCTGCGGCCGTCTTCTCTGCTGAAGACTGAAGACTGATCTCACATTCGCTGCCGCACCATCTTCCGCGGCACCAGCCCCATCTTGAGCACGATCTGCTTCGCTTCGCGCTCGAGGAGCGGATGCACCTTCTTCTGCCCGACGAACATGCCGAGCAGGTGCGGGTTGATCTCGACGAGCTTCTTCAGCGCGCGCCCGATGCCCTTCGTGTCGTTGACCGCCGCGTAGGCGAAGGCGCGCGCGCGCCAGAGCTGCGCGCGCATCTCGCCCATCTCCGGCGCCTCCGGGTTGAAGAGATCGAGCGTGTCGACTGCCTTCTGCCCCTGCCCCGTCCGCGCCCACGCTTCCGCGGCGACGGCCGCGAACATGACGCGCGTCTTCGGCTCCTGCTGCTTGCCGAGGTCGAGCTTGTCCGCGAGCGCGCGTGCTTCCTGCGTCTCGCCGAGCGTCAGGTGGATCGTCGCGCGGAGCGCGCGGACCTGTCCGGCGACCGGCGCGAGCTCCTTGTCGAGGTTCACGGCCTCGAGCGTCGCGAGCGCGGCGCGCGGGTCCTCCTGCATCTGGAGCTGCGCCTTCGCGATGACGGCGGACGTGTCGCCCTTCTTGAACTGCGTCTCGAGCTTCTCGAGCGCATCCTTCCGGCCCTCGGCCGTGTCGGCGTTCCGGAGGAGCTGGCCGAGCGCGGCCTGCTTCTTCACCCAGCGGTCGAGCCACACGAGACCGCCGATCGCCGCGACGGAGAGGATGCCGGCGACGACGAGCGCGATCTTGCCGCTGCTCCCCGGCAGGATGAACGCGATGATCCACACCACGACCGCGATCGCGGCGACGCGAAGGTAGATCTTCTTCATGTCGACGGGCGGGGGCGCTTCGCCCTTGTTCAGCGAGCGGAGCTCGTCCCGCACCTCGGCCGCGCTCTTCGGCTTCTTCTTGCCCTTCTTGCCGCCGGGAGCGGCAGAGGGCTTCACGGACGCGCTCTCGCCCGCCGCCGGAGCCTCGGAATCCTGCTCGACCGTCTTGTCGTCGCCTGCCACGCCGCCCCTCTACCGCGGCGGAGGGCTCCGTGCAAAGGGGGATGAGGTCGAGGTCACCCCTCCGCGCCGGGGGGCTCCGGCGGCAGCTCCGGCGCTGGCGGCAGGAGGCTCCCGACGGGCTCGTGCGCCATCTCGGGGTCCTCCGCCTGCACGGTCTTCCGGATCTGGATGAACAGGCTCTGCGCGACCGACATGACGGGCACCGCGAGCAGCGCACCGACGATCTGGAAGAAGTGCTCGCCGACGAGGAGCGAGAACACGACGAGGAGCGGATGGATCTTCGCCGCGTCGCCCATGATCTTCGGGTTCAGCAGGTTCGCCTCGAGCTGGTGGATCGCGATGATCCAGAGGAGGACGAAGACGGCCGTGCCGATCGACTGCGTGAGGCCGAGCGCGACGGCCGGCACGGAGCTCAGGATCGACCCGAAGATCGGGACGAGGCTCATCACCGTCGCGACCAGCGCGAGCACGGGCCAGTACTTCAAGCCGACGATCGCGAAGCCGATCGCGCTGAGGACGCCGTTCAGGAGGCAGATGACGAGCTGCCCGCGGACGACCCCGGAGAGCCCCTTGTCGATCCGCGCGAAGAGCTCCGCGAGCCAGGGCCGCTGCGAAGGGCGCGCGAGCGAGGAGAAGAACGCGAAGATGCGCTCGCGCGTCAGCATCATGAAGGCCGCGAGCATCAGCGTGATGCCGAACACGAAGAAGAACCGGCTCACGCCCTTGATGACGTCGCGCCCGAACTTCACGATCTCGAGGGCGTTGTGCTGCGCGTACGAGAGGCTCTTGCCGGCGAGGTCGGCGACGGCCTTGTCGGGATCGAACGTGTCGTCGCGCGGCTCGCGCATCGGCTCGATCGACCAGCCTCCGTTCCTGTGCGGCATGACCGCGATCGGCCCCGAGAGCTCGACGGCATAGGAGCCGTCGGGCCGCGGCTTGACGACGAGCTCGGGGATCCCGCCGTCGATCCCGTCCTCGGCGCCCGGCGGGACGACCGCCTCCGACTCGGCCGGCCGCTCCGGCGTCGGCGTCGGTCCGCCGAGCCCGTTCTCCCGCAGCTTCCGCTGGACGAACGGGACCCACTCCAGCCGGACCGTCTGCGCGAGGACGGGCAGCTCGCGCCGGAGCGCTCCGAGCTCGTGCCCCACGCGGGGTGCGGTGAGCCGGACGAAGATGCCGAGCGCCCCGAGGACGACGACGTAGGCGAGGATGATCGCGAGGCCGCGCGGAACGCGCTTCGACTCCACCCACGAGACGAGCGGCGTGAGCACGTAGGCGATGACGAGCGCGAGGACGAACGGCAGGAGCACGTCGTGCGCGAGCGCGAGGACGAGCACGACGACCGCGGCCGTCACGGCGAGGAAGATCGCGTGTCGCCGGCGCGCCGCGCGCGTCTTGTCCGGCGCCTCCGTGACGACGACGTTCACGGCGAAGCCGGTGCGGGCGCGCGCTCGCCCGGCAGATCGGCGAACGCCGCGTGGAGGCGCGCCCATGCGGTGTCGAGGTACTCGGGCATCACGCGCACGTCGGCGAGGACGGGCATGAAGTTCGTGTCACCGTTCCAGCGCGGGACGAGGTGGCCGTGGAGGTGGTCGGCGACGCCGGCGCCGGCGACCTTGCCGAGGTTGAAGCCGACGTTCATGCCCTCGCACCCGACCGCGCGGCGGAGGCGGACGACGCTCGCGCGGAGGAGGCCCATCACGGCGTCGTACTCCTCGTCGGTGAGCTCCGACGGGTCGGCGACGTGGCGCCTCGGCGCGACGAGCAGGTGCGAGGTCGTGAACGGATAACGGTTCAGGCACACGAACGCGTGCGGCTGCGCGACGACGACGAGGTTCTCTCGATAGGCGGCGACGTCCTTCGGGTGCTCGCAGAGGAAGCAGCCGGGCGCCTTGCCCTGCCCGTGGATGTACTCCATCCGCCAGGGAGCCCAGATCGGGGTGGCCATGGCGGCGCACCATACCAGAGGCTCCGCGGGGCGGCGTCAGCGTCCTTCCCACCGCGTGCGGAGCATCGCGTAGGCGCGATCGAGCCCGCGGATCTGGGCGATGTGGTCCTCGGGTCCCTTCCCGTCGAAGCCGCGGACGTGGAGCCCGGCGACATCGACCGCGTACGTCGGCGCGCCGCCCATCGGCGCTTCGCCCGGGCGCGGCTCGTCCTTCGCGATCCCGAGCTCGTCGAGGACCGCGTCGGTGCACTCGGGCGTGCTCGGGTAGTCGGGCGTGTCGATCGCGGTGTGGGTCAGGACGAAGAGGGCGTCGCCGCTCTCCGCGCGGCGACCGAACCGGACGAACGGCTGGAGCGGAGCCGGTGCCGGGGTGCGCGACTCGGGATCGGCGAACGTCGAGAAGATGCCGTCGGCGACGAGCACGGCGTCGAAGCGCTCCGGCTCGCGGTCGACGAGGACCTTGATCGCGGCGCCTCCCGCGCTCCACGACGAGAGCGCGATCCGGCCCACTTCGACGTCGTCCCGTCCGCGCGCTTTCACGAGCGCCCGCCGCGCGTGGCCGAGCACGGTGTCGAACGCGGAGGGCGACGCCATCGCCTTCGCGTACGGCGTCGAGCCCGCGCCCTCGTTCACGCTCACGACGACGGCGGCGAGGTTCGCCTCGTCGACGTTCTTCTCCTGGTTCGCCGACGCGCCGTGGAAGTGGACGACGACGTCGAAGCGCCCTCCGCGGTGCGCGACCCGACGAGGCACGTACGCGACGCGCGTGCCTTCCGTGTGACGGAACGGCTCACCCTCGAAGAAGCTCAGCGGCTGGGCTTCCGTCTGCGCCGCATTCACCGTCGTGACGCTCGCTCCGCCGTGGAGCCCGCGTCCCGCGACGAAGACGACCCCGGTGCAGGTCCCGAGCACGAACGCGGTGACGACGAGCCCTCGACGACGCGAAAACATGAGGTCATCGCGATGCACGCGCCGTGCGAGCGGTCGGAATCGCGCGAGCTCGAGCGCGGCAAGCCCCGCGTGTCAGTCGCCGTCATTTGGCGCGACACGGGCGAGGCCGCATCGTCCTCGCATGGGCTTCCGCTTCCTCCTCGTCCCGGTCCTGGTCGCCGCCTCCGGGCTCGCCGTCGTGCTGCTCTCCGGTTGCGGGCGGTGTGAGTCGTGGCCGATGCCGTCCGACTCCACGTACGTCGAGGGCTGCGGGTGCGTCGCGAACCCCGACCTCGGCCATGCCCGGTCCTACGGGTGCGGCGGCCGTTCGTACACGCCGTCCCCGAGCCGCGCGCCGGACGGCGACGCCCGGGATGCCGGCGACGACGCTGCCGACGCCGCGACCGGAGGAGACGCAGGCGTCGTGGGCGCCGACGCCGACGGCGGTGCGGACGACGAGCCGGACGCCGGCGAGCCCTGAAATGGAAAACGGCGGCGTCCCTTCCGGGGCGCCGCCGTCTTCACGTCACGAGCCGAAGGGCTCGAGGACGACCCTCAGGTCATTCCTCGTCCTTCTTCTCGTCCTTGTCCTCGGCCTTGCCGCCGAGCTTGTCACCGAGCTTCTGCTTGATGAGCTCGCCGAGCGTGCTGGCCGTGGCCTTGCCGCCCTCCTTCTTCTGGGAGGGAGCAACGCTCTGCGTCTGCTTCTTCGGAGCGGCCGTGGCGGCCTCGCCGATGCGCATCGAGAGCGTGAGCCGACGGTCCTGCGAGTCGACGTTCGCGATCTCCGCCTGGAGCGCGTCGCCGATCTCGAAAGGCTTGTCCGTCCCGTCCTCGTTCTTCTTCTCCACGAGCTCGTTCGAGGGGATGAGACCCTCGACCCCGTCGCGGATGCGGACGAAGACGCCGTAGTCGACGAGCGAGATGACCTTCGCGTCGACGAGCTTCCCGGGCGGGAACTCGCTGAAGATGGTCGGCCACGGATCGTCGAAGAGCTGCTTGATGCCGAGGGAGACCTTCTTCTCGTCGTGGTTGATCGAGAGGATGATCGCTTCGACGTCGTCGCCCTTGTGGTGGAGGTCGGCCGGGTTGTTGACCTTGGCCGTCCACGACAGGTCGCTCTTGTGCACCATGCCGTCCACGCCTTCTTCGATGCCGATGAAGACACCGTAGTCGGTGATGGAGCGGACCTTGCCCGCGATCTTGTCACCGGGCGAGTACTTCTCGGTGAAGAGCGTCCAGGGATCGGGCTCGAGCTGCTTCAGGCCGAGCGAGATGCGCTTGGCCTTCGCGTCGACCTCGAGCACCTGGCAGTCGATCTCCTGACCGACCTCGAGGAGCTTCGACGGGTGCTTGACCTTCTTGGTCCACGACATCTCGCTGACGTGGATGAGGCCCTCGACGCCCGGCTCGAGCTCGACGAACGCGCCGTAGTCGGTGATCGACATGACCTTGCCGTGCACCTTCTTGCCCGGCGGGTACGCCTCTTCGGCGTGGTTCCAGGGATCCTCTTGCGTCTGCTTGAGACCGAGGCTGACGCGCTCCGTCTCCGCGTTGTACTTGAGGACCTTGACCGTGACCTCGTCGCCGACCTTGAAGAGCTCCTCGGGGTGATTGACGCGACCCCAGGACATGTCGGTGATGTGGAGGAGGCCATCGATGCCACCGAGGTCGACGAACGCGCCGTACTCGGTGATGTTCTTGATGACGCCGCGGACGACCTTGCCCTCCTCGAGGGTCTCGAGGGTCTTGGTCTTCTGCTGATCGCGCTCCTTCTCGAGGAGCACGCGGCGGCTGAGGACGATGTTGCCGCGCTTCTTGTTGAACTTGATGACCTTGAACTGGTAGGTCTGCCCGATCAGCTTGTCCAAGTTGCGGATGGGGCGGAGGTCGACCTGCGACCCGGGGAGGAACGCCTTCACGCCGCCCTTGATGGTGACCGAGAGGCCGCCCTTCACGCGCTGGCTGATGGTGCCCTCGAT
>JBDHVE010000097.1:0-34427 GCA_039809485.1 Polyangiaceae bacterium
GTCGAAGCGCTGCCGCCGAAGGGCAAGGACGTCTTCGTCCAGCTCGTGTGGACGAACTTCGACGCGAGCGACGACCCCGACACGTTCCCACGCGTGAAGCTCCGCGCGTTCGACGAGAGCACGAAGCGCGAATGCGTCGTCGACTCGCCGTCACCCGACTGCGAGGTCCGCACCCGCAGCGCGTACACGCACATGAAGTTGAAGGGGTCGAGCTCGCGCGCGCGGATCGCGGTCTCCTACCTCGACGAGCGCGTCGAGAAGGGACCTGTCGTCTGCGTGCAGGTCTACCTCGAGGGCAAGCGCACGGGCGAAGCGTGCGACCGCAAGGCCCGTCACCCCGACGAGCGCTGGGAGGTCGGCACGCTCGACAAGGAGACCGGCACGTTCGCCCCGCAGGGCCAGGCGCTCTCGACCGGCGACGGCGGGGTCGAAGGCGACGCAGGGGCACGCGGCGACGCGAGCGTGAAGCCGGCGCCGAAGGCGCCCCAGTACAAGCCTCCGGTCACCAAGCCGACCCCGCCGAAGCCGCCCACGCAGTGAGCTAGAGGATCTTCTCGAAGATCAGCGTCGTCACGAACGCGATCGCGGCGGCCGCCGGCAGCGTCAGGACCCAGGCCATCACGATGTTGCTTGCGACGCCCCAGCGGACGGCGCTGACGCGCTTGCTCGCGCCGACGCCCATGATGCAGGCGTTGATGCAGTGGGTGGTCGAGACGGGGACGCCGAGGTGGCTCGCGCCGAGGATCGTGAGCGCGCCCGCGGTCTCCGCGGCGAAGCCCTGGAGCGGGCTGATCCGGATGATCTTCGCGCCCATCGTCTTGATGATCTTCTTGCCGCCCGCCATCGTCCCCGCGCCGATCGCCGCCGCACAGGCGATGATGACCCAGCGCGGGACCGCGTCGCCGTGCGGGAGGAACCAGGCAGGGAGGCCGGCCCCGTGCCCGTCGTGGACGAACGCGAGGAGCGCGAGGGTGATGATGCCCATCGACTTCTGTGCGTCGTTCGAGCCGTGCGCGAACGCCATCGTGCAGGCGGAGACGAGCTGCATCCGTCGCGAGTAACGGTGCACCTTGGCCGGCTTCATCCTTCGCACCGTCCAGACGAGGCCCACCATCACCACGAACGCGACGAAGAAGCCGATCGTCGGCGACGCGACGAGCGGGACGAGCACCTTCTGGTAGAGCGCCCCCCACTTGAAGGAATGGATGCCCGCCTTCGCGACGACGGCGCCGGCGAGCCCTCCGATGAGCGCATGCGACGAGCTCGACGGGATCCCGTACCACCACGTGATGAGGTTCCACGCGCTCGCGCCGACGAGCGCGGCGAGGACGAGCGGCTGGGTCACGATCGCGGGGTCGGCGAAACCGGAGGCGATCGTCTTCGCGACCGCCGTGCCGCTGACGGCGCCGACGAAGTTGAGGACGCCCGCGATCATGACGGCGGTGCGAATGGGGAGCACGCCGGTCGAGACGACGGTCGCGATCGCGTTCGCTGCGTCGTGGAAACCGTTGATGTAGTCGAACACGATCGCCGCGACGATGACGGCGACGAGCAGGCTAACCATTCTTGACGGCCAGGTTGGCGAGGGTGTCCGCGATCGAATCGCACTGGTCGATCGCGTTCTCGAGGTCCTCGAGGACGGTCTTCTCGCGGATGAGGATGCGCGGATCGAGCCCGGGGTCGGTCTCCTCGGCGCGGACGCGGAACAGATCCGAGACCGCCTCGCGGTAGATCGTGTCGCCTTCCTTCTCGATCTTCCGGACCTCGCGGGCGACGTGGACGATCTCTGTGTACTGGTGCTTGCGGAGCAGCGGCACCGCGGTGTCGATCAGCTCCGTCGAGCGGAGGAGGACGCGCCCGAGCTGGCGCATCGGATCGGTCGGCCGCTCGACGCCCAGCATCACGCATGCGCGGATCGCGCCGTTCGTGAGGTCGAGGATGCCGTCGAGCTCGGAGGAGAGCTTCTGGAGATCCTCGCGATCGATCGGCGTCACGAAGGTGCGCGCGAGGGCCTCCTCCATGTCGTGGACGATCCCGTCGCCGTGGTGCTCGATCTTCTGGACGGCGGCGGCGGTGTCCTTCGCGGACTGCCCGTCATCCATGAACTTCGTGAGCATCAGCGCTCCCTCGTACGCGGCCTTCGCCTGGCGCTCGAGGTAGTCGTAGAAATGGTCTTCCTTCGGGAGGAAGAAGCGGATGACGTCCTGGATGCTCATTCGAGTAATCTCTTCTGGAGTCTGCGCGGCAGACTCTAGTCACTCTCGCGCCCGCTGTGCGTCGATCGTGTGACAGCCTCGTCGCGACCGTGTCTCGTCGCGCTAACTACACGAATTCAGAGACGAACGCCGACGTAGGCACGGGCGCGGACGACCCCGCGCTCCTCGAGCGGCTCGATCCGGGCGCGGAATCCGGCCTTCCGGAGCCGAGGCACGAACGCGTCGGCGGGGTACCCGCTCCACACCGCGTAGAGGCCGCCGGTTCGGAGCGACGCGCGCGCCGTGACGAGCGCCGCATCGGCATAGAGCCGCGCGTTCGTGCGGAAGCTGGCCCACTCGGGTCCGTTGTCGACGTCGAGGAGCACCGCGGCGAGCTCACGTTCGGACGCGATCACGTCGGCGACATCGGCCTCGACGACGGTGACGCGCGGATCTTCGAGCACCCCCGACACGATCGACGCCGCCTCGTTCCGCGCGACGTCGAGGACCGCGGCGAGCTTCTCGACGACGAGGACACGCCCGTTCTCGGGAAGGACGTCGAGGACGCCGCGCGCGGTCTGTCCGAAGCCGAAACCTCCGACGAGGACGCGCGGAGGCTCGGCCTCGTCACGACTCGGATCGAGTGCCCCGGCTGCGAGCCGCCCGAACGTGCGCTCGGTCTCGAGCGCCGCGCTCGAGAGGAGGACGACGTTCCCGAGCACGAGCTCGAGGACGTCGTCGCGCTTGCGCAGCGCGAGCGTGCGACCTCCTTCTTCGAACGTGCGAAGGATCGTGACGCTCAATCGCGTGTCGCCGGGATGTCGTCGCCGCTCGGGGCCGGCGCGCCGCCGCCGGTCGGGGTCGGCTTGGGACGAGGCTTCGTGGTAGCGGGCGGACGCACCGGCGCCGGCACGTAGGTGGGGGCCGGCGGAGCCCACTGCGGGCCCGTCGTCAGCACGGTGCCTGGCGTCGGGAGCTGCGATGTCGGCGGTGGCGCGTTCGTCGGCATCACGGCGGTGGGCTGCGGGGGCAGCGCCGGCTGGATCGGTTGCGGCGGTGGCGTCGTCGTCGGCGCGACGACGGGTGCGTCGTCGGGGGGACGAGGCGCGCCTTGCACGGGCTGCGGCGCGATGAACTTCACGACCGCGAACACGGCCGCGAGCACGACGACGGCGAAGAGGACGCCGAGCGCCGTCGCGCTCGCGTTGCCGAGATCGCGACGCGACTCCTGGAGTGCTTCGGGCGAGACCGGCACGAACCCCGGATGGCTCACGGGGCCGTAGTGCGCCTGCTGCATCATCGGCGGCATCCCGCCCTGGTGCGACTGCGGAGGCATCGACTGCGGAGGCAGCGACTGCGGAGGCAGCGACGACGGAGGCAGCGACGACGGAGGCAGCGACTGCGGAGGGAGCCCGGGGAACGACGGACGAGGCGGAGGCGGCTGCCCTCCGGCGGGGCTCGTCCAGCCTGTCGGCGACGATCCGGAGCCGAGCGTCGGTCCGCTCGGGAGCGCCTGACGCGGCGCGGTCGTGACGAGCGCGGGCCCGAGGACGGCGATCCGCTCGAGCGAAGGCGTTGCGACCGCGCCGGCGTACGGTGCGAGCAAGCGGGCGAGCTCGACGACGTCGGAGAGCCTTCGATCGCGATCGCGCTCGAGGCAGCGCGCGACGATGTGCTCGAGGCCGGGCGGCAGGTCTGGCCGGTAGTCGCGGAGGTTCGGTGTCGCGCCGTGGACGATCTGCTGGATCAGCTCCCCGAGCGCTTGCGCCCCGAAGGGCGCCTTCCCGCTGATCAGCCGGAACAAGATGACGCCGAGAGACCAGATGTCGCTCCGCGAGTCGGCATCGCGCGCCGACACGATCTGCTCGGGCGCCATGTAGCTCGGCGAACCGAGGAGGTCGGTCGCCTTCGTCACCACGCTCTCGACGTCGAACACGGTGGGCGAGATGCCGCCGCTCGCATTCGTCTGCTCCATCGCGAGCTCGACGACCTTCGAGACGCCGAAGTCGAGCACCTTCACGACCGGCTCGCCGCCCGCCCCGCGCGTGAGGAACAGGTTCGCAGGCTTGAGGTCACGGTGGACGATCCCGTAGCCGTGCGCTTCCGCGAGCGCCTCGCACGCCTGGAGGACGTACTCGCAGGCCTCGTGTGCGGGGAACGGGCCGCGCGAGTGGAGGAGCGCCGAGAGGTCCGTCCCCTCGAGGTACTCCATCACCATGTAGGGGACGCCGCTCTCGAGCGCGCCGACGTCGAGGACGCGCGAGACGTGCTTGCTCTTCAGGCGGACGGTGTTCCGGGCCTCGCGCATGAAGCGGGTCCGGTAGTCGGGCGTGAGCACCTCGTCGCGCATGAACTTGAGCGCGACGACCTGACCGAGCTGCAGATGGCGCGCGGCGACGACGTAGCCCATCCCGCCTTCGCCGAGGACGCGCTCGACCCGGAATTTTCCGGCGATCACGTCGCCCGGTCGAACACCGCTCACGGGCGAAGTGTACCGACCCAGGCCCGGCAAAGAAAGAACGGCGGGGCCGGCCCGGGCCGGCCCGGGCCCGGCGGGGGCCACCCCCGGAATCGCGCTTCGCCGCAGAAAACCTGGCCTTCGTTGCGCGGCACGCCACGTGTACCGGCGCGGGGTATGGCAATCAAGCGCTCGCGCGACCGGATGGCCGCGGTCGTTCTCCTCCTCTCCTGCTTCGTCGGGCTCGCGCCACGGCCGGTCGAGGCGCGGCCGCGGTCCCTCCCGTCGCTCGAGGACGCGGTGGCCGACGGGGACGTCGACGGCGACGACGTCGTGCCACGCGCGCCGTGGTCCGGCCTCGCCCGCGCGAGCCCTGGTCGAGGGGCTCCGCGGACCGCGCCGGGAGGGTCGGCGTGGTTCTCTCTCGTCGCGTTCGCGCGGCCGGTCGAGACGGGACAGGAGGTCGGCGGCGCGGTCGTCGTCGGTGTGCCGCTGGATCGGCTCGCGCGGTCGAAGGAGAACGTGAACGCGAACGCATCCCCGCGCTTCGTCCCCGCCTCTACCCGCGACGCCGAAGGCGGCGCTCTCGTCCCCTCCCCGCGGGTCGCCCGCGCCTGCGTCGCCGCGGCCTGGCGCGCCTCCGGCCTCGGGACCGACGACGCGCGCGTCGACGGCGTCGTCTCTCGCGCGCGCTGGAGCGCGCTCCTGCCCGAAGCGCGCCTCCGGGCGGTGCGCGGCGTCGACGAGCGCGCCTCGCTCGAAGCGACGGCGGAGGCGAACCGCATCCGCGGCTCCGCCGGCGCCGACCTCGCGCTCGAGGCGCGGCTCACGTGGCGGCTCGATCGGCTGCTCTTCGCCGACGAAGAGCCGTCGTTCGAGCGCCTCCGTCTCGAGCGGCACGATGCGCGTCTCCGCATCGCGGCGCGGACCCTCGAAGCGCTCTTCCACTGGCAGCGCGCCGCCGTCGAGCTCCGCAGCCCGGGCAGCACGTCGAGCGCGCCACGGAACGAGCTCGAGCTCGTCATCCGCATGACGGAGGCGGAGGCGACCCTCGACGTGCTGACGAACGGGTGGTTCTCGCAGTCGGTGCGCGACGGCGTCCTCGTCCTCCCGGTCCCTGTCGCTCCTCCCGAGCCCGATGCACGAGCGAAGGCTCCGGCCGGGCAAGGCGGGACGTGAGCCCCTGCCCGCTTGACGCCACGGCGGGCCATCGGCCATGGTGTCCGCATGCTCGCCGAATCGCGCGACAAGCTCGAGGACCTCCAAAGGCGTCTCATGACGCTAAGGGGGCATCTTTGACGTCCCGAAGCTGAAGAAGGAAATCGACCGCCTCAACGAGGCGACCCTCGCCCCCGGATTCTGGGACGACGCGAAGAAGGCGCAAGCGGTCACACGGCAGCGCTCGAGCATCGAGCAGAAGCTCGAGCTCGTCGAGAAGCTCACGCGTGACATCGACGATGCGAAGGAGCTCCTCGAGCTCGGCGCGTCGGAGAAGGACGAGGGCGTCATCGCCGAGGTCGGTGGCTCGCTCCCCGACCTCGAGACGCGCCTACGCAAGGCGGAGCTCGCCCGCATGCTCTCGGGCCAGGTCGATCACGCGAACGCGATCGTCAGCATCCATCCTGGCGCCGGCGGCGTCGACGCGAAGGACTGGGCTCAGATGCTCATGCGCATGTACCTGCGCTGGTGCGAGCGTCGCGGCTACAAGACCGAGATCATCGATTTCCAGGAAGGTGACGAGGCCGGGATCGACGGCGTCTCGTTCACCGTCTCCGGCGATCACGCGTTCGGTTATCTCCGGGCCGAGGTCGGCGTCCACCGCCTCGTCCGTATCTCGCCGTTCGACGCGAATGCGCGGCGCCAGACGGCGTTCGCGGCCGTCGAGGTCCAGCCCGACATCGAGGACGAGATCGACATCGTCGTGAAGGACGAAGATCTCGAGACGACCACGATGCGCGCCGGCGGCAAGGGCGGTCAGAACGTCAACAAGGTCGAGACGGCGGTGCGCATGAAGCACCTCCCGTCCGGCATCGTCGTCGTCTGTCGCGCCGAGCGCTCGCAGCTCCAGAACCGGCGCATGGCCCTGAAGATGATCAAGGCCAAGCTCTACGAGCTCGAGATGCAGAAGCGCGAGGAGCAGGCCGCGCAGTACCAGGCGAGCAAGACGCAGATCGCGTGGGGCAACCAGATCCGCTCCTACGTCCTCGCGCCCTACCGGCTCGTGAAGGATCTCCGCACGTCCTACGAGGTCGGCAACGTCGACGCCGTGCTCGACGGCGATCTCGACAGCTTCATCGAGGCCTACCTCCTCGCTGCGGCCGGCGGCACGCTCAAGAAGGGCGGCGTCGAGGCCGAAGCCGACTGACGTGCGCATCGGCGTCGACCTCGGCGGCACGAAGACCGAGGCCGTCGTCGTGCGCATCGGCGGCGAGACGCCCGACGTCGTCGCGAGAAAGAGAATCGCGACCGCGCGCGATCTCGGCTACGCGCACATCGTGACGCAGACGGCAGCGCTCGTCCGTGACGTCGCGCGCGAGGCCGGCTTGGGTGCGAGCGCGCTGCCGCCGGTCGGGATCGGGATGCCGGGCTCGCGCACGCGGGAGCGGCGCGTGAAGAACTCGAACACGACCTGCTTGAACGGGATGCCGTTCTTCGAGGACGTGGAGAAGGCGCTCGGCCGCGACGTCGTCTTCGCGAACGACGCGAACTGCTTCGCGCTCGCGGAAGCGACGTGGGGCGCGGCGCGGGGAGCGCGCGTCGCCTTCGGCGTCATCCTCGGGACCGGCGTCGGCGGCGGGGTCGTCGTCACCGATGCGGGTCGACCTCGCACGTGGGACGGCGCGCAGGGCATCGCCGGCGAGTGGGGCCACATCCCGCTCGAGCCGCGGGACGGCCCGCCCTGCTACTGCGGGCGCCGCGGCTGCGTGGAGACGTACCTGAGCGGTCCCGCGATCGAGGCCGCCTACGCGGAGCGTGCGGGCGAGCGCGTCGAGCTCCGCACGATCGCCACGCGCGCCGCCGCCGGGGAAGCGACCGCGAAGGGGCTGCTTGCCGAGCGCGTCGACCTCTTCGGGCGCGCGCTCGCGATCGTGCTCGACGTGCTCGACCCGGACGTCGTCGTCCTCGGTGGAGGCGTCTCGAACCTCGACGTGCTCTACAGCGAAGGCCCGGCCGCCCTCGCACGCTGGACGTTCACCGACGAGCTCGCGACGAAGGTCGCGAAGCACGCGCTCGGCGACAGCGCCGGCGTCCTCGGCGCGGCGCTGCTGCCGTAGGCGCTCGACGTCAGGCGGCGACCTTCAGGATCACCTTCGTCCAGCCGTCGTCGCGCGCGTCGAAGTGCTGGTAGGCCTCGGGCGCCTTCGCGAGCTCGAGTCGGTGCGAGACGACGAACGACGGGTTCGCCCTTCCCGCGTGGATCAGATCGCGGAGCTCGCGGTTGTAGGCCTTCACGTTCGCCTGACCGGTGCCGACGCGGAGCCCCTTCGAGAAGAACGCGCCGAAGTCGAAGGCGATCCGTCCTTCCTTCATCAGCTTGTCGGGGCTCTTCGGGTCCTCCCCCGGAAAGACGCCGACGGTGCCGATGATCCCGGTCGCGCGCACGGAGGCGACGAGGCGGTTCATCGTCACGTTCGGCTGCTCGTGTCCTCGAGGGTCGTGCGCCTGCCACCCGACGCACTCGCAGCCCTTGTCGGCGAGGAAGCCCTTCGTGAGCTCCTTCACGCGCTCGACGGGATCGACCTTCGAGTCGTCGATCGCGACGGCGCCGATCTTCTCGGCGAGCCGGAGACGATCGGGATGGCGATCGACCACCATCACGAGCCGCGCGCCCTGGATCATCGCCGAGTACGCCGCCATGAGGCCGACCGGACCCGCGCCGTAGATCACGACCGACTCGCCGGGGCGGAGCTCCGCGAGCCGCGTCGCGTGCCAGCCCGTCGGGAAGATGTCGGAGAGCATGACGTAGTCGTCCTCCTTCTCGACCGCGTCCTCCGGGAGGCGGAGGCAGTTGAAGTCCGCGAACGGAACGCGGAGGAGCTCGGCCTGACCGCCGTTGTACGGCCCCATCTCGGCGTAGCCGTACGCCGCGCCGGCGCTGCCGGGGTTCGTCGTGAGGCAGAAGCCGGTCATGCCCTTCTCGCAGTTGCGGCAGAACCCGCACGCGATGTTGAACGGCAGGCAGACGCGGTCGCCGACCTTGACGCGGACGACGGCCTCTCCGACCTCGACCACTTCGCCGAGGTTCTCGTGCCCGAGCACCTTGCCCTTCTCGACGCTGGTGCGTCCCTCGTACATGTGGAGGTCGGAGCCGCAGATGTTCGTGCTCGTGATCTTCACGAGCGCATCCGTGGGCCGTTCGATCTCCGGATCGGGCACGTTCTGGATCCGCACGTCGCGGGGGCCTGAGTACACAAGAGCCTTCATCGTGGTCCTCCTTGGTCGCCTCCCGGCGTCGCAAGGACCACGCCCGTTCCGTTCCGTTCCGCGAAGCGCGAGGGTGACGCGCAGAAGAGCTACGAAGCGAGCACCCAGAGCCCGCGGCCCTGGCCGGCGAGGTCGACGCTCATCCGGCGGAGCTCGTCGATCGAGGCGACGAGCGCATCGCGTCCGCGACGCCACTCGTCGTCCGTGACGATCGAGCGCACGGCGTCGGAGCCCTCGAACCGCGCCCGCGCCGACGCTGCCGTCGAGATCGCGCTCACGGTCGCGGCGAACGCCGAGAGCTCCTTCTCGAGCTTGACGAGCGCCTTCGCGTCGAGGAAGTGCGGACGGAACGGGTCGAATCCCGGCTTCGCCCGCGCGAAACATTCATGGAGGAGCCCCATCGCATCCGGCGACAGGAAGCGCGCGCCCGGGGCGTTCCGCTCGAACGCCTTCTTCTCTTCGGAGTCACCGGCCGGTGCGGGCGCGAGCTCGACGACCGCTTCGGCGTCGCGCTTCGGGGCGACGCGCATGCGCGCCGCGAAGTCGAAGCGCGGCGCGACGGGAGCCGGCTCGCTCGTCGCGGGCACCAACATCCCGGTCGGCATCGTGGGCTGCGCGCCGGCATCGGGCGCAGCCTCGCTCTCGCACGCACGGCAGCCCGTCGCGCCCGCGAGTGCGAGCGCGAGGGCCAGGGTCCGCCGCATCAGGGGTCGATGCGGACGACGCGGTTCTGGAGACGGTCCACGAAGTAGATCTTGCCCTCGGGACCGAAGTTCAGGCCGGCGAGCGAGTTCGGCGGGAGGCCGGTCTCGAGCTTGCGGACGAACGCGCCGTCCTTCAGCTTGAACGCGTAGATCGTGCTCGTCGCGGCGTCGGTCACGAACGCGATGCCGCCGTTCGCCTCGATGCCGCTCGGCGCCTTGAGCGTGTTGCCCGGCGGGACGAGCACTTCGACCGGCGCCTCGTAGAGGTGCCGCTCGACGACGTACTCGTTCATCCCCGGCATCGGCGCGACGCGACGGCCCTTCGCGGGATCGAGCGCGAGGATGCGCTTGTTGCCCGTGTCGGCGACGTAGAGCTTCTTCGTGCCCTCGTCGTACGAGAGGTGGCTGACGAGCCCGTCGACGCCCTTGACCTGGTTGGTCCAGAAGCGGCGGATGATGCCGTCCGAGTGATCGTCGGCGCCCGGCGCGTGGTTCGTCTGGAAGTCGTAGTACTCGATCGACTTGTTGAGCGCGTTGAACGTGTAGAAGACGTTCTTCTTGCCGCCCCACGCGATGCCGCGGCAGTAGGGCGTGGCGTGCAGCATGTCGAGGTGCGCGCCGCGACCTTCGGGTGTCTGCTTGCCCATCAGGCGCTCGTCGGACGAATAGAGCGTCGGCCCCATGAAGAGGTTGCCGCCGTTGTCGTTGTCGCCGCACGAAGCCCACTGCTGGCCGTAGCCGGAGAGCGACTCGATGCCGAACGCCGAGGCCGGCGGGAGGTTCATGAAGTGCCCGTACGCCGGGTCACGAACCATCTTCGCCTTCTGGCCGGCCGCGCCCGGGTTCGTGATGACGGTGACGCTGCTCGACGCGTAGTTCGTGACCCAGAGCTCCTGGCTGCGGGTCGGGTTGAACTCGAGGTCGACCGGCTGGTGGCCGGCGGGGCCCTTGAAGATCTCCTTGAACGTCACGCTCGTCGCCGAGCCGTTGCCCGTTCCGATCTCGTACGCCTCCGGCTGGTTCGCCGTGTTCTTGCGGCCGTAGGCCTGGCAGGTGACGCCTTCCTGGTCACAGCGGTCGACCGGAGCGCGCTCGTCCGACTCCTCCGAGCCGGCTTCCGTGGAGCAGCCCGCGAGGAGCGAGGCGAGGACGACACCCGAGAGAGCGACGAAGGAACCGATGCGGGACATGCGGAGCGAGTCTCCTTTCGGTCGAGGGCGGAGCGCCGGGGCGCCCGCCGTTCGACATGGCGGCGCTCGGGTACCACATGTCGGACAACGTGCAACCCGCACTTACGCCACAGATCCGACAACGACGTCTTTCCGCGCAGTTGCGCAGACCACGCCGAACACCTTTCTGGATCGCGGAGGGCCCACGATCGGGGATCCAGCGCGCCGCGTGTCGCCGACCGCGCATCACGGGAGATCAGCGCGCCGTGCGGTCGCCACCGCTGGCACACACTCTGCCACCGGCCTCGCATGCGTCGTCATCGACCGCTGTTCGTGCTGCTCGCGGCCATCATCGGCGTGCCCGCCGCGACGCTCCACTGCTCGTCGGGGCCCGACGTCGGGACGAGCGAGAGCGATCACACCGCCGGCGAGATGACGCTCCACAACACGCCCTTCGTCTTCGCGGAGACGGACTACGAGTCGTTCCGGCAAGGGGGTGGCTTCGGCTCCATGCTCGCCGGGCAGACGCTCCCGCCCGACGACTTCGTCACCGTGCGCGTCCAGCTCTGGCTCGATCGCCTCCACGAGGCCGTGCGCGCGTCGGTCAAGAAGCGCACGGGAAGAGAGCTGGCCGCCCCGCGCCCGATCGCGAAGGTCTCGCTCTCGCCGATGGCGAACGCGTGGGTCACGCCGGTCGAAGGCTGCGCGCAGGTGCCGGTCGACTTCTCGCGCATCACGCCGCCGCCGACCGCGACCGCGACGGCGTTCCCGACCGCCTCCGGCTCGGGCACGACGGCGCCGCCGTGGGCGACGTCGACCGGCACCGTCTCGACGCCGCCGCCGACCGGACCCGCGAAGTACGCGCGCCCGACGCCGGCGATGATCACGACGGACAGCTACGGCACGTGCGTGACGCCGCGGAACTGGGACCCGCTCGGCGCCCCCGCGTGGTGGTCGAGCCTCGGCAAGGCGTGCACGTTCGAGATGCTGCCCGACGGCAAGGCAGCCGCCCTGGGCGAAAAATGCATCGTTATGCCCTACGCGCCGTCGGCCGAGAACCTCGTCCTCAAGGCGAGCTCTTCGTTCATCCACATCACCGCCAAGATGATCTCGATGCTCGACGACGAGCGCGGCATGGCCGCGATCCTCGCCCACGAGCTCGGTCACTACTACCGCGCGCACGTCACCGGACTCGGCGAGTACGACTACTGGTTCGAGCAGCACTCGCCGCCGCGCCCGGGCAAGCCGCTGCCCGTCGCGGACTCGGAGCAGTTCGGTGAGCTCTATGCAAAACACAGCTACAAGACGCAGGCGCCCCCGATCGAAGGCGAGAAGCTGAGCCCGCGTCTTCGCGCGACCGCCATCTTGATCGCGCGGGAAGCCGCTGCGCTCGAGGGCGTGGATGCGAGCTGCAAGGAGCTCGGCGCGGCGATCGGCACGCCCTGGATGACGAAGGTGGTCTCCGGCTCGCCGCTCGCGCCGGAGGAGGTTCCGCTCTACCGCGACTTCGAGGGGAAGCTCCTCGGGTGCGCCGAACGCGTGAAGGTCGCCGATCCGGCCGAGGCCGGGAGCCTCCAGTGGCCGCAGGTGAACAGCTACTTCTCGTACGTGACCGGCCAGGAACCGCTGCCGAAGAACGTGCCGCTCTCGGTCGTCTTCCAGGTCGCCGATGCGCGCGCGCGCGCCCTCGATGCGGAGAGCGCCGCCTTCCGCGCCGAGATGAACCGCCGCCACCTCGGGCACTACACCTTCGAGCAGGAGGCCGACGACTTCTCGATGGAGCTCCTCTCGCTCGCCGGGCTCGATCCGAAGGAGCACGTCGAGGCCTGGCTCGGCTTCACGAAGGCGCTCAACGACGATCCCGCGACGAAGGCGATGTTCGCGAGCGACGGGATCCCGTTCGAGGAATGCGTCCAGCTCTTCCACGACGGCTGGATGCGGAAGGCGCCGGACGGCAGCGCGGAGGCCGTGTTCGTCCCGATGGGCAGCCCGCACGGACACCACGGCTTCTGTTATCGGCTGTTCAACCTGTCGCGCGAGCTCCTCGCACACGAGTACACGCCGTCGGGCCGCGGACCGGAGACGTCGGTCCCGTGGTCGACCGTCCAGGCGCACGCGAAGGAGCTCGCGGCGCAGCCGCTCGTGCCGCCGAGCCCTTCTCCGTCGATCGACGGCGGCGCGCCCGAGGACGGCGGCACGCCCGACGACGGCGGTGCCGACGACGGCGGTGCGCCTCCGCCCGCGCCGCTGCCGACCGCGATCATCGACCACTACTGAGGAGGCGAGATCTCACTCCAAGGTGACGACCACGTCGTCCGTCCCCATCTCGAAGGCGGGGCTCGGATCGGTGTACGTGACACCGACGCCGACGCGCACTTCGTCCGTCGGCGCGAGGCCGAGCTGCGAGCCACGAGAGAGGACCGAAGCACCGTTCAACGCGAGCCCGATCGTCGCGGGCTGGGTCGTGAAGTCGAGCGACAGCTCGGCGCGACCCCAGGTCCCCGAATCGAGGTTCGCCGACGGCGTGTACTGGACGGCGACCGGCACCGGCCTCGTCCGTCGCGCGCGCAAGCCGCGCGTCGGCGGAGGTGAGGTGGAGACGATCGCGAAGGATCTGAACCAGCCCTTCGGGATCGCAGTCGCTTCCGACGCCGTCTGGGTCACGACGCGCAGTGGCAGCATCGTGCGGATCGGCCTCGCCCCCTGAAAGCACATCGGCCTCGCGTCGCTCGGGAGCGAGGCGAGGCCGACGGCTTCAGCGCGTCACGCGCGGGTCACGGCACGGGGTCGGGCTTCACGCCCTTCATCGTCGCCGTCTGGCAGCCGAGCTCGACGCCCGTGGGACCGTCCTTGGTCTTCACGATCTTGAACTCGACGCGGCGGTTCGTCTCCCATGCCGCCTCGTTGTGGCCCGGATCCTCCGGGCAGTACTCGCCGTAGCCCTTCGCACGCAGACGCGTCCGATCGACCTTCCTCGCGATCAGCGCCGCCATGACGCTGTTCACGCGGTCCTGCGTGAGCTTCAGGTTGTAGTTGTCGTCGGAGCGCTCGTCGGCATGACCGGCGACCTCGATGAGCACGAGCTCGGGGTGATGGGTGATCGTCGTCGCGACCGCGTCGAGGATCTCGTTCGACTCCGGCAGGATCTCCGCCGAGGCCGTCTTGAACTTGATCTTCTTCAGGATCGTGATGCCCGTGTCGGTGAGGATGACGTTACCCTTGTCGGGGCAGCCGTCCTCGTCCTGGAAGCCGTTGTACGTCTCCGGCTCGTTCGGGCACTTGTCGACGACGTCCGGGATCTGGTCCTTGTCGTTGTCCGGATCGGGGCAGCCGTCCTGGTCCTCGAAGCCGTCCTTGTCCTCCGGATCGTTCGGACACATGTCCTTCTTGTCCGGGATCCCGTCCTGGTCGTTGTCCGGGTCGGGGCAGCCGTCCTGATCCTGGAAGCCGTCCTTGTCCTCCGGATCGTCGGGGCACTTGTCCTTCGAGTCGAGGATGCCGTCGCCGTCGCGGTCTCCGTCGGAGCCCTCGGGGCAGCCGTCCTCGTCCTGATCGCCGTCGCGATCCTCGGGCTCGTTCGGGCAACGGTCGTCCTTGTCGAGGATGCCGTCGTTGTCGTTGTCCGGATCGGGGCAGCCGTCCTCGTCCTGGAAGCCGTCGAAGTCCTCCGGCTGGTCCGGGCACTTGTCGACGTCGTCCTTGATCCCGTCGCCGTCGCGGTCGCCGATCGACGGCTCGAAGATGAAGCCGACGAAGCCGCGGAAGTCGGCGGCCTCGAAGCCCGGCGTGTAGCGGGTGCCGGCGCCCACCATCAGGTAGCTGTTCCGCTCGACGAAGATCTTCACGCCGCCGACGACCTCGTTCGACGGCTTGATCTTCGAGTCGCCGTTCAGGAGGTACGTCGCGTAGGTGTCCGCGACGAGGTCGACCGGCTCGAGCACGCGGTACGCGAGGCCGAGGCCGTAGGTGAGGCGGCTGCCGTCCTTGAACTGGCCGTCGCGGAGATCGAGCGTCGTGCCGCTGTCCGAGTGCCAGCGGAAGCCGACGTTGGCGCCGACCTTGAACTGGCCGAGCGAGCCGAAGCGCTTCTCGCCGATGATCTGCGGCCAGGCCCACACGCTCGGGTCGGCGGAGCCGCTCCGCGGCGCCGCGTCGGTGACGGGGAGACCGACCTGCACGCTCGCGGCGAGGCCGAAGCCCTTCTCGACGCGGAGGATGCGGCCCTTCGCGTGGAGCGCGACGAAGCCGACGTTCTGCGAGTCGAGCTGGTTCGTCCGCCACTGGAGCGGCCCGGGCGGGGGCAGCTGCGTCGGGTTCGCGGGGTTCGCCTTGTCGATCTGCTGATCGCCGCTCAGCAGGTTGACCGGAACGGTCAGGCCCGCGACGAGGATGTTCGCGATGCCGTAGTTGAAGGAGAAGGTCCCCTGGAACGAGTCGTTGATGAGGCGAGGGCTGTCCTGCCCCCGATCGACGACGCGGAGCAGCGACCGGCCGTAGTCGATGACGAGGCCGAAGCTGATGTCGTTCGCGCCGAGGATGTCGGTGCCGTTCGTGTGGAAGAAGCCCTTCGAGTCCAGCGCCGGGCGGAAGAGGTGCGAGTCGAAGCCTTTTCCGTTCTCCGGCGGCACGAGCTCGGCCTGGGCCTGCGCACGTGCCCGTCCGGCCGTCGTGGAGAGGCCGCACAAGGCGGCAGCTGCAACGACGGTCCGAACACAAGACCGCGCACAAGACCCGCGTCTCACAGGTCGCATCCTCGGGTTCCCTTCCTCGTTCGCGAAGTGCCGCGACGCATGCGTACGGCAGTCACGCGAGCACGCTACCACAACCGTCCGAGCCGGTGAAAAACGAGGCTGGAGGCCCGCCGCGCGAGTATGCTGGCGCGAGATGCGACGCGTTCCGTCGGCGCTCCTCGCGAGGATCCTCCTCTCGTTCGTCGCGCTGTCGCTCTTGCTCCTCGTTCTCGTCGCGCTCCCGCGCACCGCGCGCGCGGAGCCGACGTTCGAGGGCAAGTGGCGTCAGAGCGCGCTGCGCGAGGATTTCACGGTTCGGCAGTGGCTGCCGGGCTGCGGCCCCGAACCCCAGTCCTCGAGCACGGGCGGCGGCGAGATCGTGAACGTGCGCCTCGAGGGCGACGAGCTCGCGTTCGTCGGCGGCGGCCGCGTGTATCGGAGCAACCAGTGCTACGACCCGATGCCGACGCTCGCGCGCGAGACGCACTCGCGGGATCCGAACGGCCGGACCTGGCGGACGCGGTGCACGACCCCGCCGGGTGACCCGCGGCGGGCCGTGCTCAACACGCTCGTCGTCGCGACCTCCGACACGCACCTCGACGTCGTCGAGACCGGCCGATACGAGATCGTGATCGCGACCGGCACCTGCATGGCGGACGTGAAGCGGACGCGGGGCTGGGATCTCGTGCAGGACGACAAGCCCGCCGCGAGCACCGCGCCGGCGCCCCCTCCTCCGAAGGAGAAGCCGGAGCCGAAGCCGGCGGCGTGCGAGTCGCCCGGGGAGCCGTCCCGCCTCGAGGTCCGTCCGTCCCGGAAGCTCCTCCGTACCGGCGAGGCGTTCCAGCTGCGGAGCGTCGTCCTCGACGACAAGGGCTGCGCGACGCGGACGCCGACGACGTGGAAGCTCGCACCCGGCGCCGAGGGGCGGGGCATCTCGATCGACAACACCGGCAAGGTGAAGGTCGCCGACGACGCGCCGGAGGGGAGCGTCGAGATCATCGCCACCGCCGCCGGCAAGGACACCCGCGTCACGATCGACGTGAGCAAGCCGGGCAACTACGACGAGCTCCTCGCGCGCTCCGGCCTGAACGCGGCCGGCGAGAACGAGGCCGCCTCGGTCGTCAGCATCGGCACGCAGTCGATCGGCGCCGGCGAAGGTCGCGTCGAGGACCGCGCGCGCGAGCGCCGGTTCGTCTTCGTCGCGATCGTCGGCGGCGCCCTCGCCGTCCTCGCGATCGTCGGCGTCCTCGTCCTCCGCCGTTCGCGTCGCGCCGACACCCTCGCGAAGGAGGCGGAGCTCCGTCACGAGCAGCGCGTCGAGGAGGTGCTCCGCCGTCGCAAGGCCCGCGCCGACGAGCACGCTGCGCAGCTCCGCGCCCACGAGGAGAGCGTGGCGGCAGCACGCGCGGCCGCGGAGCGCGCATCGTCCCGGAACGTGCCCGCCTCGCGGGTCGCGCCCCCTGCACCGCGCGGCCCCGACATGCGGTGCCCGAAGTGCGGAAAGGAGTTCGAATCGCCCACGGCCTTCTGTCCGCACGACGGCGTCGCCCTCGAGGCGATGAAGGGCGGCCCTGCTCCTGCGGCGGTGGCGCGAGCGGCTGCGGAGGCGAGCCCCGCGGGCGCCGTGAGCGCCGTGAGCAAGAGAGGCAAGATCTGTCCGACGTGCGGCGAGCGCTTCGAGGGTGGGGCGACGTTCTGCGGGAAAGACGGTACGCAGCTCGTGCTGATCAACTGAGGACCGTCCCGCGCACGTCGACCTACCCCGTCTTCGAGGCTTCCCGTGTCGAACCTCGAGCAGATGTTCTTCGCCGAAAACTTGCGGATTCGTCGTCCGTTGAACGCACCATGAACACGGCGCCGAAAGACGGAGACGCGGGCCCTCCAAGCTCGCGGTCGGTCACGTGTCGAAGATCCAGGGCTAGCTTGATCGCTCTGATCCGCGACCGCTATACTCGTCTCCACCTCACGACTTCGCGCAAGCGCGCGAGGGAACTCGCACTTCTATCGAGCATGCGAAGGATGGTTCCGCGATGAAGATCCAGTGCCAGTCCTGCCAGGCCAAGTACACCATCGCGGACGAGAAGGTCCTGGGCAAGGTGGTCAAGATCCGCTGCAAGAAGTGCAGCGCGACGATCGTCATCAACGGGAACGAGGCACGTTCCGCGGTCGAGGACAACGCCGACACCCACGTCTTCGACTACGCGGCAGGCCAGTCCACCGAGCAGTGGACGGTGAACGTCGCGGACGGGGATCAGCGGACGATGACGGTCGGCGAGATCGTCGCCGAGTACAAGGCGGGCACGGTCAACGACGAGACCTACTGCTGGAAGGACGGCATGGCCGACTGGCTGCCGCTCCGCGAGATCGAGCAGCTCTACGGGGCGGTGAGCCTCGGGCCGCGTCCGTCGCTGGCGGACGACATCTCGCTCCCCCCGCAGTCGGCGCCTGCCGCCGGTCTCTTCGCGCCGCCGGACGGCGGCGAGAGCCTCTTCGCCGCCTCGGCTTCGCACACGAACGGCAACGGCGCCTCGTTCAACAGCGAGCCCGCGCCCGCGCCGGCAGCGGCGCGCCGTGGCGGCGGCCGCGGTCAGGGCGCCGACCTCTTCGGCAACGCGGCGACGGCGGGCGGTGAGGACGACGTGATGACGAGCGCCAACAGCCGCGGTGGCGGCGGTGGCGGCGGTGGTGGCGGAGCCGGCGTCGAAGCCGAGAAGCTCACCGGTCAGCGCAACGAGAACAGCGTCCTCTTCTCGCTCTCCGCGCTCACGGACGGTTCGAAGGGTCCCGAGACGAGCAGCAACAAGACGACGGCGACCGCCGACGGCTCCGGCCTCATCGACATCCGCGCGCTCAGCGCGTCGATGGGTGACTCGGACAAGAAGGACAAGGGCTCCCGCGTCGACGACATCATGAACCTCAGCGGTGGCGGCGCTTTCGGCGCGGCCCTCGCGGCGCCGATCCTCGCGCCCCCGCCGATCGAGACGTCGTTCGATCCGGCGACGACGACGGCGGCGAACGCCGGTAACAAGACGCTCCTCTTCGGCCTCCTCGGCGCCGGCGCGTTCGTCATGATCGGCATCATCGTTGCCGTCATGATGCTGAAGGGCGGCGACGAGAAGAAGGACGCGAAGGCGGATCACACGTCGCCGACGACGAGCGCCGTCGCGATGAACGACACGAACCCTGCCGGCACCGGCGCGGCCGCGACGGGCAGCACGGCGGCGCCGGAGTCGACCGGCGGCTCGAGCGACACGCCTTCTGCTCCGGGCACGGGCGCGGCGAAGCCGAGCTCGGCGACCGCGAAGCCGAGCACCGGTGGCGGTGGCAGCACGGCGGCAGCGAAGAAGGAGCCGAGCGGCGGCGGCGCGGCGATTCCCCCGGCCCCGGTCGCGGAGGCGCCGAAGCCGGCGCAGCCGGCGAGCTTCGGCGACGCCCTCGCGCAGGCGGCGGGCAAGCCGAAGGATGCGCCCGCGGCGGCTCCGGCGGGCGGCGGCGGTACCGCGCCGTTCGATCGTGGCGCGGCGGCGGCGGCGCTCGGCGGCGTCAACGTCCAGTCCTGCAAGAAGCCGGACGGTCCGACGGGCAGCGGCCACGTGAAGGTCACCTTCGCGCCGGACGGCTCCGTCTCCTCCGCGGTCGTCGATGGCGGTCCGTTCCCGGGCACGCCGGTCGGCGGGTGCATCGCGGGCAAGTACCGCGGCGCGCGCGTGCCGGCGTTCAGCGGCGCGCCCGTCTCCGTCGGCAAGAGCTTTACGCTCAACTGAGGCGAGAGCGAAGGCGCTCCGTCTCGAACCGGCGCCCCGAACATGCGACCGATGTCGATGCTGCTGACGGCGCTCGTGATGGGCGCCGTCTTTCTTTTCGGCGTCCGGGTGGGCCTCGCCCTCGGACGCCGGCAGGAAGAGCGCCGCAGGCTCGCCCGAGAGCGCGGCTCGCGGTAGCTTCGTCTCCGTGTGGGGAGGCGCGAAGAGGGCAGATCACGGCGTGAGCCTCGTGCTCGCCTGCGCGATGCTGTCCGCCTGCGGGACGGGCGCGCTCGAGCGGCTCGCCGACGAGCCGCTCGTCCCGACGAGCTCGATCGGAGGCCAAGCGAGCGCGGAGCCTCCGCCCGACGTCGTCACGCAGTCGCCGTGGCCGATCGCGGCCGACGCCGATCCGCGCGGTCGCGAGCTCGCGCGCGCATGCGGTGAGCCGGACGGCGGCCTCGAGCGCGTCGCACGCGCCGTCGCGCTCACGCGCGCGAAGGGGCTCGGGGCCCCGGACGGCGATCGCGTCGCCGTCCTCCTCCGCAGCTTCGGCGTGCCCCACGTCCGTCCGCGTGTGCTCGCGGCGTCCGGGCGCGCGCCGCTCGAGGACGCCGATCTCCGGACGCGGCTCGCCACGCTCGCGGGCCCGCTCGCGCGCTGCGGCGTCGCGATCGAGCGGACGCCGCACGGCGGTGAGATCGCGGTCGCAGTCGCCGTCGACGCGCTCGCCGATCTCGCTCCCCTCCCCCAGCATGCGCGGCCCGGCGAGTGGCTCTCGGTCGAGGCCAAGCTGCACGTGACGGCGCGGAGCGCGCGCGTGCTCGTGACCGGCCCACGCGGGATGCCGCGCGCCGTCCCCGCGCAGCTCGATCGGACCGGCACCGTCCGGGCGCGCTTCGCGCTCGAGCGGCCGGGTGCGTTCCTCGTCCAAGTCGTCGGTGACGTCGAGGGCGGGCCGCGGCCGCTCCTCGAAGCGAAGGTCGGCACGGAGAAGGTCGACGACGAGGACGCGCCCGCGCCGGGCGAGGACGCCGCCACCGGCGAGGACGCCGGCGCGATGGAGCGGATGGTGATCGCCCTCCGTGCGACCGAGAACCTTCCGCCGCTCTCGCGCGACCCGCGCCTCGATGCGCTCGCGCGCGCGCATGCCGCCGAGATGGCGCGCGAAGGCGTCGTCGCGCACGACGTCGGAAAGGGCGACCTCCGTGTACGGGCCGGCGCAGCGAACCTCGTCGCGCAGCGGGTCGGAGAGAACGTCGCGCATGCGGCGACGCTCGCACGCGCGTTCCGCGCGCTCCACGCGAGCCCTTCGCATCGCGTCAACCTGCTCGATGCAGGATACACGCGAATGGGTCTCGGCGTCGTCCGCGCGGAGGACGGCTCGTTCTGGGTGTGTCAGGTCTTCGGCACCGACTGATGCGCGGGATCGAAGGCTTCTTCACCGAGGACGAAGGTCGCTGGTACGCGAAGCTCGCGCGCGGTCTCCGTGGCGGGGTGTTCGTCGAGGTCGGGAGCTGGAAGGGGCGCAGCACGTCGTTCGTCGGGCCCGTCTGCAAGGCGAACGGCACGCGGCTCGTGTGCGTCGATCACTGGCAAGGATCGCGCGACAAGCTCGGCGATCACTATGCCCAGAAGCTCGCCGTCGAAGACGTCGAGCAGATCTTCCGCGCGAACATGAGAGAGCTCGGGATCGACGTCGAGGTCCTCGCGATGCCTTCCGTCGTCGCAGCCGAGCGCTTCGCGCCGAAGTCGATCGATCGCATCTTCCTCGACGGGAGCCACGACGGCCCGAGCGTCACCGAAGATCTGCTCGCGTGGAGCCCACGTCTGAAGGACGAAGGCATCCTCGCCGGGCACGACTACGACGTGAAGCACCCCGATCTGTGCGCCGCCGTCGATGCGTTCGCACAGGAGCGAGGTCTCGTCGTGGAGCGCGGGCCGCGCTCGATCTGGTGGCTCGCGCGACGATGAACGGTCAGTCGAGCGTGTTGCGCCGGAGGCCGACTCCGCCCGGCGGCTGCAGCGCACCGGGCCGGCAGCTCGTGACCTTGCCCTCGCAGTAGACGTCGACGCGCTCGTCTTCGCGGAAGCCGTCCGCCTCGCTCGGCGTCGGCTGGCGCTCGGTCCCTTCACATTTGCAGACGGTGTACTGCCCGTCGTGCTTCCAGCGGCTCGGTTGTGCGTGGGCGCAGGCGACGAGGAGGAGCGCGACGAACGCAGCGGGCAGGACGCGGGCGAGCATGAGGCGCCGGACACGGGGCCGCTCGTTTCCATGGGATCGCCGCCGCGAGAAATGTCGCGACCTCCCACCGCCAGCTGGCTCCTGGGGACACCAAGAGGTCGCCGATGCGCCTGTTCTCCAGCACTCTCCTGCCGCCGATCGCCCTCCTCCTCCTATCGCGCACCGCGCTCGCCGGTGAGACGGGAGCCCCAGGGGCGCTCGCACCGGGAGCGGCGCATCCGGCGCCGGCGGCCGCCCCGCCTTCGACCCCCGCGCGTCCGGCGCCGGCGGCCTCGGCGACGACGACCTCCGCTTCGCTTCCTTCGCCTTCCTCCTCTCCCTCGCCGGCGACGACCGAGACGCCGCCGGAGCACGACGCGAAGCCGGGTCCCGCGACCGGGCCGGTCGACGGACGCGTCGCGTTCGCGCCCCTCCTCGGCGTCGCGAGCGAGCGTCAGGGGCTCGGCCTCGGCGCGCGCGGCGGCGCGACGCTTCCCTTCCACCTCTACGTCGGCGGCACGGTCGTCTACCACCTCGGCTCGAGCGCGGGCGGCTCGGCGATGGTGAACGGGCTCACGAGCGCCACGCGGGTCTCGAATTCGACGCTCTACCTCGGCCCCGAGGCAGGCTTCGACTTCGTCCTCGATCGCGTCACGATCCGTCCTTATCTCGGGCTCGGCGTCGGGATGTTCTTCGCCTCGGTCGAGTCGAACGGCGTGAAGACGTCGGGCTCGAGCACGGAGATGGTCGCGTGGCCGGGCTGCACCGTCTCCTACGACATCCCGAGCACGTCGCTCTTCGTCGGAGGGGACGCGCGGCTCGTCACGATCCCGGGCGCCGCGTCGTTCGCCGCGTTCGGCTTCTTCGGGATGAAGGTGGGCTCGTGACGCCGTACTCGATGCCGCCCGTCGCCGTTCCGCCCTCGCCGCCTCGGCGCGGACCGAGCCCGCTCGTGCACGCGCTGCTCGGCGCCGTCATCGGCGCGTCCCTCGTCGTCGGAGGTGGCGCCGGCACGATCGCGATCCGCGCGAAGAGCGCGGCGCGCGAGGCGGCGAAGGACACGGGCGGCGCGAATGCGGTCGTGCGCGTCGTCTCGGGACGCGGGCACGGCACCGGCTTCTTCGTCAGCGGCCCCGACGAGGGCGTCTACGTCGTCACCGCGTACCACGTCGTGAAGGACGGCGGCGCGCTCGCCGTCGAGCGCGCGATCGACGGAGCGGGCGTCACGTCGACGGAGGCGTATCCGGAGACGGCGCTCGTCGCGTTCGACTCCGAGGCCGACCTCGCGGTCCTCCGCGTGAAAGGCGTCACGCGCGAGCGCTTCCCGAGGATGGCGCTCGCGACCGACGTGCGGAAGGACGAGGACGTCCTCTCCTACGGCTTCCCGGGATCGAGCCTCGCGCGCCGGTTCGGGATGGTGTCGAAGCCGGGGAAGGTCCTCTCCCTCGTGCGCTTCCCAGCGCGCGACCACCGGACGAAGGCGATGCTGCGGATGGAGGCCGTGCCCGGTCTCCTCGTCTCCGCCGAGATCGAGCACGGCTTCAGCGGAGGCCCGCTCGTGAACGCCCGCGGCGAGGTCGTCGGGGTCAACGTCACGAAGGATCTCGCCCAGCGCGCGCAGAACGGGGCGGTGTCCGTCGCGGCGCTCCGCGAGCTCCTCGCGAAGGTGAGGCCGCTCCGCGAGGAGAAGCCGCCGACGCCGGACGAGGTGAAGAACCTCCTCGTCCGCCTCGAGCGCGACTATCTCCTCCTCCCCGTCGAGCGCCGCCTCCAGACGCCCGAGGAGGACGTCGTGAGCGAGGAGGACATCCCCGAGGTCCGCGAGCTCGCGGACGACCTCCGGACGAGCGCGGGCGAGGTCGCCGCCTCGGCGACGACGAAGATGAGTAAGCGCGCGGCGACCGGCTTCGTGATGCTCGCCGCCCCCGGCCATCCGCTCGAGGCCTTCCTCTCCAGCACGACGAAGAGCGCGCTCGACGCCTGCGAGGCGCGGAACAAGCAGCTCTCGCGCATGCTCGGCACCTCGCCGCTCGCTGCCGACGACGAGCACGACTGTAGTGACCTCGCCGTGCGCCCGCTCGCCTGGGACCTCGCCGCGATGGCCGTGCAGTGGGAGGGCAAGGAGCGGACGATCGCCGTGTCGAAGGTCGAGGCCGTCGACGACGGCGAGCGCCTCTACCGCGCGCAGGTCCGCTTCTCGGGATCGCCGAACGTGGCCGACGTGTGGCTCCGCGCCGGCGGCGGGCGCCTCCGTCTCGCGCTCTTCGACCTCCACGGGAAGCCGTCCGGCCTCGAGACGGCGCTTGCGACGACCGCTCCGGCGTCGAGCTTCCAGGGGACGTGGGCCCGCGACGAGGCGCGCGTCCCGCGCGACTTCGGCGAGCACCTCGATGCCGAGGTCGAAGGCGACGAGAGCCTCACCGTCGCGGTCGCTGCCGACAACGTCGTCGCGATCACGCACCGCGTGCGCCGCCGCGTCCACTTCACCGGTGGCGCACGCCTCGCGTGCGGCGGCAGCTCGCTCGACCTCGGGCTCGAGCAGACGTTCGCGGGGAAGCTCGAGAACGGGCGCGTGATCGCCATCGCGCAGAAGCCGCCGCGCCCGCTCGGTGCGGACATGGCGCGCTGCTGGCGCGCGTTCACCTACGAGCCCGACACCGTCGTGATGCTAAAACCACGCGGCGACAAGCTCGTGATGGTGAGGACGTCGAAGGCAGCCTTCCCCGAGAGCGCAGAGCTCGAGAGGCGCTGACTACTTCTTCACCTTGTTCGGGTCTTCCTGCTCGACGATCTTGAACTCGACGCGGCGGTTCGCGGCGCGGCCGGCGTCCGTCGCGTTGTCCTCGATCGGCTTCTCGAGGCCGTAGCCGTGCGCCTCGAGGCGCTCGCCTTCGACGCCGTGGCCGACGAGCCACGCGCGGACGGAGTCCGAGCGCGCCTGCGAGAGCCGCTTGTTGAGCTCGGCGGAGCCACGGTTGTCGGTGTGGCCCTCGATGCTCATGCGCTTGATGCTCTTGTTCGCCTTGAGGAGGTTCGCGATCTCCTGGAGCATGGGGAAGCTCTCCGGGAGGATCGTCGCCGAGCCGGTCGCGAAGTGGACCTGCTGCATGATCCGGACGATGTCGCCCTCGACCTTGATCATGGTCGGGCAGCCGTTCTTCTTCGGATCCGAGCTCCTCTGGCCCGGCTCCTTCGGACACGCGTCGACCGCGTCGGGGATGCCGTCGCTGTCGGCGTCGTCCTCGGGGCAGCCGTCGCCGTCGTCGACGCCGTCCTTGTCCTCGGCCTGGTCCGGGCACTTGTCGTACTGGTCCGGGATCCCGTCGCCGTCGCGATCGGGCGGCATCGGGCAGCCGTCGCTCGGATCGCCGCCCTTGTGATCCTCGGGCTCGTCCGGACACGCGTCGATGTCGTCCGGGATCCCGTCGTTGTCGCGATCGCTCATGCGCTCGGCGCGGCGAGCCGCGCGGCGCTCGGCGCGGACGCGCTCCGGCGACGGAGCATCCGACTCGAGCAGCGGGACGTAGGTGCCGAGCAGCGCGACGACGCGGAGGTCGGGCGCGCCGTAGCCGCGGAGGATCGCGGTGCCGGCGCCGGCGCCCACCCACCAGTGGTCGGCGGGGCCGAAGCGCATGCGCCCTTCGACCTGCGCTTCGATCGGCGAGTTCTGGCTGGTGAAGACGGTGTCGCCGATGATCCGCTTGTCGGTCTCGATCCCGGTCTGACCGAAGATCGTCGCGCCGACGCGGAACTTGCCGTCCTTCAGCGGGAGGAAGCCGCCGATCGCCCAGCGCCACTCGTTGCCGACGCCGAGACCCGAGCCGCCGACCGGATCGTTGATCCCGTGCCGAGGACGGAAGTGGATCCCGGTGTTCGCGACGAGGGTGATGTTCTTCACCGTGTGCTCGGCGCTGACCATCCAGAGCGACGACGGATCGTCGTCACCGCCCATCCGGACCGCGTTGCCGGAGGGCGCGAAGAACGAGAGCTGCGCACCGAAGGCGGTGTTCCGATCCGGCGAACGCCAGAGCACACCGCGGAGATCGAGCCGGGTGTCCCCCGTCGCGCCGCCGGTGCTGATGATCGACGAGTTCGCCTGGCTCGACCCGAGGATGTCACCGGCGCCGTAGCGCGGGTTCGAGCCCCACGTCGCGTAGATCGGGAAGGTCACGCCGAGGATCACGCGGTCGAGGATCTCGAAGCCCGCGCTGCCGTAGAAGGCGAGCTGGCTCGAGATGACGGCGTGATCGGACTGCTTCAGCGTCGTCTGGTCCGTCGAGATGTTGCTCGTCCGGAGCGGGTTCAGCGAGTAGCCGACGCCGAGCTGCCCGTAGAGGATCGTCCGCTGCTGCGTCGCGGGACGGAACAACGCGATGCCGTCGTCGGGCGCCCCCGGGACCATGAGGCGGTCGAGGGTGAACTGCGCCTGTTGGGCCGATGCGTTGCTGCTGGCGAGCGAAGAGGCGACGCCTGCGGCCGTGGCGACCGCGAGGAGGCTCTTCTTCCGCAGCACGCGGCGTAGGGATGCGCGGGGGCTTTTCAGGCTCATTTTCCGAAGCGTCCGGGCACGGACAAGGCAGCCGAGGCCAGCGTACCCGCGAGAGCCCTCGACGTAGAAGAAAAAGCGAAGACGGCGATCCGGACATGCCGGACCGCCGCATCCACGCTTATCGAAGTCGCGACGGCGTCACTTGCCGCGGACGTTCGTGAGCCAGGTCCAGTCGGCGCGGAGCTCGGTGTCCGTGATCTGCGTGGCGCTGAACGGGGGCATCTCGCCCTTACCCTGGCGGACGTACGTGATGTACGCCTCGGGCGTGTCCTTCTTGCCGGGGATGCGCGGGTACTCGCTCGTCCCCTCGCCCCGCGGTCCGTGGCACCGGTTGCACTGCTTCGCGTAGCCCTGCGAGAGGTTCGGGTCCGCCGGCTCGGTGTTGTTCGAGTCGCTGCTGCATCCGGTGAGGGCTGCGGTCGTCATCGCGCTCGCGAGCGTCATCACGAGAGCCAGGGTCTTCGTCGTCGTCATCCGTTGGTCCTGCCGTTGAAGTGAAGTGGGGCCCCCCCTCGGATTGCTCTCACGTCGCGTCGGGCGTGCTCGAGTCCTGCTTCGGCGTCGACGAGTCCGTCGGCGTCGACGCGTCCGGCTTCGGCGTGGGCGGCGGCTGGTCCTCGTCCTTCCGCGGCGTGACGCCGGGCGGGATCGGGTTCTGCGCCGCCGCCTCGGCGGGCACGTAGACGCTGTTCGTCGGGATGCCGTCGTCGTCAGCTCCGGCGTCGTCGTCCGAGCATGCGAGGAGCGACGTGGTGGCGCCGACGGCGCACGCGATGGTGAGGAGTACGAAGCCTCGACGCAGACAGCTCGTTCGGCTCATCGGCGAACAAAGCTAACACGCCGTTCGCGCTCTTCGCCGCTTCCGCACGCTGGATGCCAGCTCGTGTCATGGGGTACGCTCGCGCCGTACCACGTACGGCAGAACCGTGGGCGATGTCGCGCGCACCACCTCACGGCACGCGTGCGCATGGCCTGCCAGCAAGGGTTTGTCGCTCGCACCCATTTGCATCCTACACGGGGATGGTTCCTTGACCGACCAGGGTCCGTCCTGTTCCTTGGTAGAGCGGTCTCCAGGAGGAACGATGCGGAACGCCGGTACGTTCGCGACGATCTCGAGCTCGAAGGCGCTCTCCGTCTTCGTGCTCGCCACGTGCACGGCCCTCGCCGGGTCGAGCGCGGGTTGCTCGAGCGAAGAAGAGAGCGGCGGTGAGGGCTCGGCATGCGTGAGCACGCGCGAGTTCTTCACGACGCAGGTCTACGGGAAGGCGATGGCGACCTGCGCCGGCTGCCACACGCCGGGCGGCGTGGCCGACCAGCAGGGCGCGAAGTTCAAGATGTACAAGGAGACGTACCCGGACTTCGTCTCCGCCAACATGGCCTCGATTCGGTCGTACGCCGAGCTCGAGGTGAAGGACACGCCGGTCATCCTCCTCAAGCCGCTCGGCCAGCGCGAGCACGGCGGCGGCGCCGTCCTCGCGAAGGACTCCGACGAGTACAGGATCCTCGAGAAGTTCGTGACCGACCTCCGCGCCGGCGTCGAGAAGACGTGCGACGCGGGCGATCAGCTCCAGGTCGAGTACCTCGACAACGTGCAGACCGCACGCAAGGCGGCGATCACCCTCGCCGGCCGCGTGCCGACGCCGGAAGAGGAAGGCAGCGTCGAGAGCGAGGAGGGCCTCGACGCGTTCATCGTCAAGGTGACGCGCGAGGAGCTCTTCTACGATCGCCTCCGCGAGATCTGGAACGACGCCCTCCTCACCGAGCGCGGCGTCGACTCGGGCAACGTCGCCGGCACGTTCGACATGGCGCCGGAGCTCTACGACGACCAGGTCCCGGGCTACACGACGGAGAAACGGAACTGGACCTCGGTCTCGCTCACCGAGGAGCCGATGCGCTTCATCGAGTACGTCGTCCGGAACGATCTGCCGTTCTCCGACGTCGTCGCCGGCAACTACGTCGTCGCGAACCCGTTCGTCGCGAAGGCGTACGGGCTCCCGCACGACAAGCCGCTCGCAGCCGAGGCCTACCTCGAGTGGAAGCGGATCGAGTTCTCGCCGGTCCAGAACCAGATCCGGAACAACAACGCGCGCCTCACGCCGGTGCCGACGGCGGGCGTCCTCTCGACCCCCGCGTTCCTGAACCGCTGGGAGACGACGCCGACGAACAAGGGACGCAAGCGCGCCCGGATCGTCCTCAAGAACTTCCTCGCGACCGACATCTTCAAGTTCGCGTCGCGCCCGGTCGACTCGACGGCGCTCACCTCGGTCCAGAACCCGACGAGCAACTCGGCGATGTGCTCGGTCTGCCACAAGGTCATCGACCCGATCGCGGGCGGCTTCCGCGGCTTCAGCGAGCAGAACCTCACGCGCTTCGAGCCGGACGACAAGTGGCACGACGACATGCTGCCGCCCGGCTTCAACACGACGCAGATGCCGCCGCAGAACTACGGCAACGCGGTCATGTGGCTCGGCGCGCAGATCCCGCAGGACTCGCGCTTCGGCGTGTCGATCGCGCAGGTCATGTACCGCGGCATCGTCGGTGACGAGCCGCTCACGTTCCCGCAGGACGTGGAAGCGAAGGACTACCAGGACCGCGTCCGCGCCTTCAACCTGCAGAACGACTGGTTCGTGAAGGTCGGCGCGCGCTTCTCGGCGAACAAGTTCGACCTCCGGAGGCTCGTCGTCGACATCGTGAAGAGCCCGTACTTCCGCGCGAGCGTAGGCGACACGAACAAGGACGGCCTCCACGACGGCCTCGGCCAGGGTCGCCTCCTCACGCCCGAGATGCTCGGGCGGAAGTATCGCGCGACGACGGGCCTCTACTTCTTCCAGAACGATGCGGCGAGCAAGGACGAGACGCGGCAGCGCGACGGCTACCTCCGCTCGGACTTCCGCAACGATCGCGACTGGCGGCTCGTCTACGGCGGCATCGACTCGGGCGACACGACGAAGCGCACCGACACGATGAGCCCGATCATGGTCGCGACGAGCCAGTACACCGGCGCGCTCGTCGCGTGCCGCTCGGCCGCCTACGACTTCACGAAGCCGCAGGGCGACCGCCGCCTCTTCAAGTTCGTCGAGATGACGACGACGCCGTTCACGCCGCGCCAGAACACGAGCGTGCCGCTCGTCGCGGTCCCCGACGCCGAGGCGAAGATCCGCGAGAACATCAAGTACCTGTTCTGGCGTCTGCTCGGTGAGCGCGTCGAGACGGGCTCCGCCGAGGTCACCGACGCCTACACGCTGTTCGTCGACGTCTGGAAGGACCTCGAGCAGACCGACCTCACGAAGGACGGCGGCGCGAAGGGGATCCCGAACGGACGCTGCCGCGCGGAGACCGACTGGGACAAGGGCGTGACGTTCGCCCCCGACCAGAACGGGAACCTCCGCGCGACCTTCCCGCCGCTCCGCGATCGGCCCGACAAGGCTCCGTACGAGCCCGGGATGGAGCTCACGATCGACGAGAACTTCACCGTCCGCTCCTGGCAGGCCGTCATGACGTACCTGCTGACGGACTACCGCTTCACGCACGAGTGACAGGGAGAACGACCATGGAACGCCGAGATTTTCTGAAGCTCGCTGGTTTCACCGGCCTCTCGCTGATGCTCCCGTGGACGGCCTCCTCGCAGGCGCGCGCGGACCAGACGACGTGGGGCGGCCCCTACTTCCTCCACATGCACGCAGGTGGCGGTTGGGACCCGACGATGTTCTGCGACGGCAAGCTCACGACGCCGGGCGCGACGCCGACGTACGAGAACAAGCTGACGACTGCGGTCGAGAACGTGAACGGGATCCCGGTCCCGTCCGCCACCGCGACCGGGAAGTTCCTCCTCCGCGAGAACGGCGGGCCGCTCGAGGATCCGCTCCACTTCTTCCAGACCGTGGGACGCGACATCCTCGTGTTCAACGGCGTCGACACGCAGACGAACAACCACGACACCGGCGTCCAGGGCCTCGCCTGCGGGCACAACGACGTGGAGCTCCCTGCCCTCGCCGCGCTGTTCGCCGGCGCGGTCGCACGCGAGCGCCAGGTGCCGATGGCGTTCCTCGCCTCCGGTTACTACAACCGCACCGGCGACGTCGTCGGCAGCTCGCGCTTCCCCGGCGACAAGATCCCGCTCCTCGCCGAGCCGTTCCGCGGCGGCGCCGGCGAGAACGAGGCGGGGCTCGTCACCGACACGGCGGCGCGTCGGATCCTCGAGCTCCGCAACCAGCGTCTCGCGCGCCTCGAGGCGCAGACGACACTCCCGCGGAACAAGCGGACGCTCGGCGCGTTCAAGGACGCGATGCGCGGCGGCGACGCGATCAACCTCCTCAAGAGCGTCGCGACCGGGCAGACGCCCGACATCAGCACGTTCGCGAACGATCTCTCCCCCGACACCCGCGCCTACCTCACGGCGGCGCAGGGGAACACGGCGCGGTTCATCGATCTCGGGCGTCCGCTCGAGACGATCCTCCGCTGCTTCCAGGCCGGGATCTCCGTCTCGGCGACCTTCGCCCAGGGCGGCTTCGACACCCACGCGCAGCACGACGTGAACCAGGCCTCCGCGCTCGGCTCGCTCCTCGCGCGCGTGCGGTACGTGATGCTCCGCGCCGCGCAGCTCGGGATCAAGGACAAGCTCTACGTGATGGTGACGTCCGACTTCGGGCGCACGCCCCGCTACAACACGGGCAACGGCAAGGATCACTGGAACGTCACGTCGGTCTTGCTGGCGGGCCCGGGGATCCGCGGCGGTCGCGCGATCGGGCAGACCGACGAAGGCCACAAGGCCCTTCGCGTGAACAAGAACAACATCGCCGAGGTCCTGCCGGACATGGACACCGGGCCCGGGCTCCGGATCCACGCCTCGCAGATCCATCGCGAGCTCCGGCGCGTGCTCCTCGTCGACAAGGCGCCGTTCATCGGGCAGTTCCCGCTGCCGTCGACGGACGAGCCGCTGCCGCTGCTCGCGTAGTCAGTCCGAGCAGCAGCGGAAGCCGACGTCGTCGCTCCGGAAGCGGCGCTCGGCGGGCAGCGCGAACGAGCAGTCGAGGACGGCCTCGCTGCTGCGGAACGAGGCGCCGTAGAGGCTGCAGCGGTCGCGGCTCGCGGCGGCGTCCCGCGTGTCCTTCTCGCACGCGTCGATCCACTCGATCGCGTTGCCGACGAGGTTCCGCGCTCCGCCGTCGCCTGTGATGCACGCAGGGCGCGCGGTGGCCGGCTCGAGCGCTCGGGCGTCGGGGAGGTCCTTCACGTTGCACGCCGCGGCGACGTACGTGTCGCCGTACGGGTAGGCGCGCGTGCCGTCGGACGAGCACGCGGTGTACCACTGGCTCTCGCGGAGACGCGCGGCCGTCAACCAGCCGGCGCCCGCGTCGGCGACGCCGATCCGGCCGCAGAGACGCGCGTTCCTCCACGCGCAGAAATCGTACGCATCGCACCAGTCGACATTGACGACGGGGCGGCCGGTCCGCTGGGTCTGGGTCGCCCACTGATCCGGCTGCGCGGCCGTCTTCCAGACGCACGAAGGGTGCTTCGCGCTCGGCGCGCCTGCTTCGAGGAAGCGGCCGTAGGCGGCGACGGAGACCTCGAGCTGGTCGATGCAGAAGGCGCCGCGCTCCGCGATCGCTCTCACCTGTCCTTGTGGGCAAGGTGGATACGACGTGCCTTCCGAGCCGCCCCCGTCGAGCGGGACGTCCGCGTCGAGCGAGGGCGCCGTGACGTTCGCGTCCTCGTCGTCGACGACGTTCGGGGGATCGATGTCGAGGATCGCGTTGCACGCGGCGAGCGAGGCGGAGACGAGCGCCACGGCGAAGATCACGCGGAGGCGGCGCATCAGAACGCCCCTCGCACGCCGGCGCCGAGCGCGGTCGGCACGACGGCGACGCTCGGGCTGCGCGCATAGCGCGGTGCGACGAGCCACAGCGTCACGCCGGTCGCGACGAGCACGCCACCCGCGACGAACGCGATCGTGGCGGCATCGCCGGCTGCACGCGCCTCGTCGCGCAGGGCGGCGGCGGCGGGCGGGCAGTCGTTCCCGCGGCATCCGCCGGGTGCGTTCGAGTCGTCGCGCTTCGACTTCGCGCTGAAGCCGAAGGCGGTGCCGATGCCGAGCGCGACGATGCCGGCGGCGCCCGAAACGATCGCCGCGGTGCGGAGCGGGCCGCCTGTGGCGTTCTCCTTGGGAGGCGCCTCTTCGGGCGCGACCTCGAGCGCGGGGATCGCGACGGTCGACGTCTTTCCGTCCGCCTTCGCGGTGAACGTCGACGACCACGGCTTCTTCCCCTTCGCGGTGACCGTCACGGTGTGCGTGCCGGGGTCGATCGCGAACGGCACGTCGAGCGCGGCGGCAGACACCTCGAGGGAGTCGAGGCGAACGGACAGATCGGGCTCGTGTCCCGCCGACGTGAGCCGGACGCGCGGAACGACCGTCTCGAGGCGCGCGAGCTCCTCGCGGACGCGCGGCTCACGGTCGTCGTGCGCGACGCGCGCGAGGTTCAGGGCCTGCTGCCAGTGCGCGTATGCGTCGGCGAGGTGTCCCGTCTTCTCGTCGCACTCGGCGAGCTTGCCGAGGGTGCCGACCTTCGCGTCGATGCGGGCGCTCTCGGCGAGCTTCGGGCACGCTTCGGCGAAGCGTCCTTCGCGCATGAGATCGCGACCGGCGTTGAAGAGCTCCGTCGCGGTGGCTGCCTCGCTCGCCGTCTGCGCGCGCGCGGGCACCGCGAAGGCGGCCGACGCGAGGATGCACAGAGCCGCGGTGACGCCCTTCATTGACGGTCGAACGGCGAGGCGCCGACGGGACGCGGCTTGGTCGCCTTCGCCGCGCCCGGAGACGTGCGCGCGGGAGCGCTCTTGCGGAGCGTCGGCTCCGGCGCCGCGGCCACGGGCGACGCGCTCGACGACGACGACGGCGGCGGGAGCTCCTCCCGCGGCGCGAGGCTCGTCGCCGCCGGAAGTCGGACGTTGACCGCCTCGGCGCGAAGCGGCGCCGGACGCGACGCGCGCCAGAAGCTCACCCCCGCGACCGCGACCGCGAGGGCCGCCGCTCCGACGAGCAGCGCGATCGATCGCGGCGATGCGAACGGCGTCGGCGGAGCGACGTAGGTCGACATCGGGCCCACCGTCGTCTGCGCGAGGCGGTTCGGGTACGGCTCGCTCGCGGGCGCGCTCGGAGGACCGACGACCACGGGGCGTGGCAGGTTCGGGAACACGAGCGACGGAGGAACCGGCGTGCCGTAGAGCGAGGAGTAGAGCGCGGCGATCGCGTCGCGCAGCTCGACGCCGCTCCCGAAGCGCATCTCCGGTGCGAACGCGAGCGCGCGATCCACGAGCGCGACGACGGCGGGAGGGAGCGCCGGGCAGAACCGCGCGATCGACGGAGCCGGCAGCGTCGCGCCGGCGATCATGATCTCCTGCGACGACTCACCGACGTGCACGTTGCGCCCGGTGAGGACGGTGAACATCGTCGCGCCGACGGACCAGACGTCGCTGTGCGGACCGACGAGGCTCGTCTTCCCGCGCGCCTGCTCCGGGCTCATGAAGGCAGGGCTGCCGAAGGACGTCCCCGTCCGCGTCGCCGAAGCGCCCGCGTGGCTGTCGTCGCGGAGGCGCGCGATCCCGAAGTCGAGGACCTTGAGCTGACCGCCGTACGTGATGAAGACGTTCCCAGGCTTCACGTCGCGGTGCACGATGCCGTGAGCGTGCGCGGCGGCGAGGACGTCGGCCAGGGCGTGCGCGGCGGTGAGCACGAAGGCGAGGTCGAGAGGACGACCGAACGCATGCGCGCGCTCGGCGAGGTCGTCGAGGGTCTCGCCCTCGAGCAGCTCCATGACGAGGTACGGCGCGCCGTCGTCGGTCACGTCGTCGTCCGTGACCATCACCGCGTTCGGATGCCCGAGCGAGTTCGCGACGTACCCTTCGCGGAGGAACCGCTGGCACATCTCCGGGTTCATCGCGACCTCGGGCCGGAGCACCTTCAGGGCGACGCGCGTCTTGTTCCGGTGCGTCGCCGCGTAGACCGTCGCCATCCCGCCGACACCGAGCACGCGGTCGACGCGATACTTCTGACGCACCCACGTCCCGATCCGTGGATCGGACGAGGGGCTCTGCGGCGGCGCGAACACTACGAGAAGTCTACATCACGGCGGTCCGCCGCGAGCGGGCGCATTGGGCAAGAAAGACGCCGACAGACCGACGGGCTGCCGATGTCGGTGCGTTCCCCTCAGCGCGGATCGCCCTCGTTGCCACGGCG
>JBDHVE010000098.1:0-34107 GCA_039809485.1 Polyangiaceae bacterium
GTCCCCGCCCCAGCAGTACCCGCCCCAGCAGTACCCGGTGCAGCCGCCGCGGCCGTCCGACAAACGGAGCCGCGGGGAGATGACGTTCTTCTACATCGCGAGCGGCGCCTACGGCGTCGGCACGGGCATCTGGCTCGACGCGCTCTTCAAGATCAAAGACCCCGGCGTCGCCGCGATCCTCCCGATCTCGCTCGGCGCGGCCGCTCCGATCGGCGTCTATCTGTGGGACGAGTTCGGCGGACCGCTCCATCGCGGTGTCCCCTCCTCGATGGCGACCGGCCTCGCCCTCGGCGCCGTCGAGGGCGTCGCGATCGCCGGCACGCAGTGGCAGTACACGCACGAGGACGACAAGGACTGGTCCTTCCAGACCCAGACCACGCTCACGTTCCTGATGGCGACCGGCGGCGGTCTCGGCGGCTACGCCTTCGGCGAGTGGCTCCGGCCCGATCCGCGCAGCATGGGGTTCATCGCGAGCGCATCCGCGTGGGGCGCGATCAGCGGCACGCTCCTCGGCGCCGGCGTGAGCGGCCGTGACTGGAAGGACGGCGCGAGCGTCGCCGGGCTCATCGGCTACAACGCCGGCATCCTCGGCGGCGGCGCGATCAGCATCGCGCACACGCCTTCGTGGGAGTCGCAGAAGTACATGTGGCTCGGCTACGGGCTCGGCACGCTCGCCGGGTTCCTCGTCTACCCGTTCTACCTGTTCGTCGACGATCCGCAGGTGAAGCGCGGGATGATCGCGAACGCGCTCGGCGGCATCGCGGGCGCCGGCATCGCGGGCGCGCTCACGTGGGATCTCCGCGACGCGGAAGACGCGCCGGCGGCGCCGGGCGCACCGCCGCGGGCGCAGAAGCAGTGGAAGGCCCCCTTCGACGTCGCCGTCCTGCCTCCGCCGCGCCTCACGTCGAGCGTGCTCTCCTCCCAGGGGCCCCGCCTCGAGTCGGGCATGCCCGAAGTGCCGGTCGGACCGTCTGCGAACGGCGCGGTGCTGAGCGCGATCGGGTCTTTCTGAAGGGTTGGCGGAGGGCAGGCGCCGACCAGGACTGACGGTCGGCGCCCCCGTCGCTCACTTCTTCGGGGCCGGCATGTCGCTCGGCGCGCTCGCGCCGGCATCACCCGTGTCGGGCGCCTTCACTTCCGAGTCCGGCGTGAGCGGCGGCTTCTCGTTCCCACCGCACGCCGCGGTCCCGATGGCAAAGGCGGCGGCAGAGATCGCGAGCAGAACGGCGAGCCTAGTCATGGGGCATGATCCTCCGCTGGAAAGGCGTGCAGGGCGCTCGGCCCTCACCCGCTCCGGCCAGTCTACACGAAGCGAAGACGCCGGAAACCATCGTCTTCACGCTGTACGCTCCGCGTTTTGGGATATTCTCCGGTCCGGGCTTTCCCCGAACGCCATGCCGATCCTCAAATGGTTCCCCCCGGTGGGCTCGCCACGCACCTACGTGCTCTACAAGCCCGTGAGCACGATTGGTCGTGGGCTCGGTAACGATGTCGCGGTCGCGACGGCCGGCATCGCCGAGACGCACGCCCAGATTCTCTTCGACGGCCGCGACTTCAACCTCGAAGAGGTGGATCGGACGGGGGAGATCCTCATCAACGGCAAGAAGAAGCGTCGCGCGCGTCTCGTGCACGGCGACCGGCTGACGCTCGGCGACGCCGAGCTCCAGTTCAGCATCTTCGACGAGCCGCAGGCCCACGCCCCGCGTCACGCACCGAGCGCGACGGGCTCCTCGCCCGACCTCGCCGCGGCGGCCGGGGGCGAGGGCCCCGGGCTCGCCGGCGTCCGCAAGCTCCACGAGTTCAGCGAGAAGCTGATGACGGTGAAGGACCTCGACCCGCTCCTCGAGGCGATGCTCGACGCGGTCATCGACGTCACCGGCGCCGAGAAGGGCCTGTTGCTCCTCCTCGACGAAGCCTACGGCTCCGACGGCAGCGCGTCCGGCCACGGCGGCAAGCCCGTCATCCGCGCGTCGCGCCACGTGACGCGGGAGGCGATCACCGACACGACGGGTCAGATCTCGGACTCGATCGTTCGTCGCGTGCTCGAGACCGGCCGGCCGCTCATCGTCTCCGACGCGCTCTCCGACGACGTCTTCCGCACGAGCGAGAGCGTCGTCGCGCTCCGCCTCTCGAGCGTCATGTGCGCGCCCCTCGTCTCGCAGGGCCACGTCACGGGCGCCCTCTACGTCGGCAACGACCGCGTGAAGGGCCTCTTCCAGCGCTCGCAGCTCGATCTGCTCAGCATCTTCGCCGGCCAGGCGTCGCTCATCCTCCAGAACGCGATGCTCCTCAACGCGCTCCGCGCCGACAAGGAGAAGCTCGCCGCGGAGCTGAAGGACAAGCGCTTCGGCGAGATCATCGGCGTCTGCCCGTCGATGATGGAAGTGTTCCGCAAGCTGCAGAAGGTGGCGACGACGGACATCTCCGTCCTCATCACCGGCGAGACCGGCACCGGCAAGGAGCTCATCGCGCGCGAGCTGCACCGCCGCTCGAATCGCGTGAACGGGCCGTTCGTCGTCATCAACTGCGGCGCGATCCCGGAGAACCTCATCGAGAGCGAGCTCTTCGGTCACGTGAAGGGCGCCTTCACGGGCGCCGTCGCGTCCCGCCCGGGCAAGTTCCAGGCGGCCGACAAGGGCACGCTCTTCCTCGACGAGATCGGAGAGCTGCCGCTGAACCTGCAGGTGAAGTTGCTCCGCGCCCTCCAGGAGCGCGTCGTCTTCCGCGTCGGCGACAGCAAGCCGGAGAAGGTCGACATCCGCGTCGTCGCCGCGACGAACCGCATCCTCGAAGAGGAGATCAAGGCGGGGCGCTTCCGCGAGGACCTCTATTACCGCCTCAACGTCGTGAACATCTTCCTCCCCCCGCTCCGCGAGCGCGGGGACGACGTGCTCATCATCGCGAAGGCGCTCCTCACGAAGTACGCCGAGGAGCTGCACTCGCAGGTCCAGGGCTTCACCCCCCAGGCGCTCGCGGCGATCCGCAAGCACAACTGGCCGGGCAACATCCGGCAGCTCGAGAACCGGATCAAGAAGGCGCTCGTCCTCTGCGACAAGACCCTGCTCGGCGTCGAGGACCTCGAGCTCGATCAAGCCGGCGAGAACAACATCCTCCCGCTCGAGAAGGCGAAGGAAGAGTTCCAGCGTCGCTACGTGCTCGAAGTGCTCGAGCGCAACAACGGCAACCGGACGCAGACCGCGCGCGACCTCGGCGTCGATCCGCGGACGATCTTCCGCTACCTCGAGCGCGAAGCGAATCCGATGCCCTCCGGCGCGGGCGGCACCGGCCCGGGCTCGAACCGCACCGAGTGAGGCTCCCGCTACCGGGGCCGACGGTCCTGAGCTAGATCCGGACGCGCGTGTCCGAGACCCTGCGCGATCCCTGCCCCCAGAAGACCCGGAGTGACCTCGACTGGGGGCGCGTCCTCGACGCGCTCGCCCATCGCTGCCAGTCGCACATGGGCAAGGCGCTCGCGCGCGATCTGCCCTTCGGGGCGAGCCGCGCCGACACGCGGAGGCTGCTCGAGGAGGCGCGCGAAGCGTTCGACCTCCTCGAAGCCGCCGAGCCGCTGCCGATCGCGCCGCTCTCGGACGTGGAGCCTGCGATCGGGCGCATCGGAGCGAACGGCGTGCTCGCCCCGCAAGAGATCCGCGAGCTCGGCAAGGCGCTCGAGGCCGCGCGCGTCCTCCGCCGCTTCCTCTCGCTCCGGAAGTCGCGGGCGCCCCAGCTCCACGCGGCGTGCTCCACCGATCCGACGCTCGACACGCTCGCCGAGGAGCTCGCCGCCGCGTTCGACGCGGACGGTACGTTGAGCGACCGCGCGAGCCCGCGGCTGAAGGAGCTGCGCTCCGAGTACCAGGCCGCACGCACGCGCATGCTCTCGCGGCTCGACGATCTCATGGACCGGTACGAGGGGATCCTCCAGGACCGCTTCGTCACCGAGCGCGAGGGCCGGTACGTCATCCCCGTCCGCTCCGACGCCCACGAGCGCTTCCCCGGCATCGTCCACGCGACGAGCGCGAGCAACGCGACGCTCTTCGTCGAGCCGCGCGCCGTCATCCCGATGGGCAACCGGCTCAAGGTGCTCGAGGCGGAGGTCCAGCGCGAGGAGATCGCGATCCTCACGCAGCTGTCCGTGCGGATCGGCGATCAGCTGCCGAGCGTGGTCGCCGCGGCCGAAGCGCTCGCGCGCGCCGACGTGCGCGCGGCGGCGGCGCGGCTCGCGACCGAGCTCGACCTCACCTTCCCTACGCTCACCGACGAGGCGCGGCTCGATCTCCGAGCCGCACGCCATCCGCTCCTCCTCCTCGACACGATGAAGAACGGGCGGGTCGACCTCGAGGCGATCGTGCCGAGCGACCTCGCGATCGCGGCCCGCGGCGCGATGGTGGTGAGCGGACCGAACGCCGGCGGCAAGACCGTCGCGCTGAAGACGATGGGCCTCGTCGCGCTGATGGTCCGCGCCGGGCTCCCGGTCCCGTGCGCGGAGGGGAGCACCGTCGGCATCTTCGAGATCGTGCTCACCGACGTCGGCGACGATCAGAGCCTGACGAAGAGCCTCTCGACCTTCAGCGCCCACGTGACGAACCTCGCCCGCATCCTCGAGGACACGCAGCCGGGCGCGCTCGTCCTCCTCGACGAGCTCGCGGGAGGCACCGATCCGCGCGAAGGCGAAGCGCTCGCCGCCGGCATGCTCGACTCGCTGACAGCGCGTGGCGGCGCCGTCGTCGTGACGACCCACTACGAGGGCCTCAAGGCGCTCGCCCTCGCCGACGATCGCTTCGAGAACGCGAGCATGGGCTTCGACCTCCAGGCGATGAGCCCCACGTTCCGGCTCGCGCAGGGCGTTCCCGGGAGCTCGAGCGCGCTCGCGGTCGCGCGCCGTTTCGGACTCCCGAATACGGTGATCGAGCGCGCGCAGAAGTTCCTCGCACGCGAGGACGTGCAATTCGAGGCGGTCGTCCGGAAGCTGAACGACGAGCGGGCCGCCCTCGAGCTCGCGCGAGCCGCTGCCGCGCGCCGCGAGACGGAGGCCGCGGAGCTGAAGGCGCGGCTCGAAGGAGAGCTCCGCGACGCCCGGGACCGCGAACAGCGTCATCTCTCGAAGGAGGCCGAGCAGCTCCTCGGCGCCGTGCGCCGGGCGCGCGAGGAGCTCCGCGAGGTGCAGCAAAAGCTCCGGAGCAAGAAGCTCGACGCGCCGGGCGCGCGCGTCGCCGAGCGCACGCTCGATCGGATCGCCGCGCAGGTCGCGATCGGCGGGCCGCTCGAGCCCCTCCTCGCGAAGGATCGTCCGAGCGAGCCCGAGACGACCGCGGACGGGCGGGCGCTCCGGAGGGGCGATCGCGTGTATCTTCCCCGGATTCGGGCGGAGGTCGAGGTCCTCGACGTGCTGCCGGAAGAGAGCGTCCGCGTGCAGGCAGGGCCGCTCAAGCTCACCGTCTCGACGACGGAGCTCCGCGTCCCGGCGCGGAAGGAGGAGTCGGAGAGCCGACGGAAGGCCGCGCGCCCGGCGGGGCCCGTCGCGCCCGGCACGCGCGATCCCTCCGGACTCGAAACGCCGATCCAGACGACGGACAACACGTGCGACCTTCGCGGGCTGCGGGCGGACGACGCGGTCTCGCTCGTCGTGACGTTCCTCGATCGCTCGCTGAACGAGAACCGGAGGCTCTGCTTCCTCCTGCACGGCCACGGGACCGGCGCGCTGAAGGAAGCGATCCGCCGCGAGCTCAAGGCGAGCCCCTACGTGCGCTTCTTCCGTGCCGGCGGCCCCGGCGAAGGCGGCGACGGCGTCACGATCGCCTGGCTCAGCTGACAAAAGGAAGCGGGCCCCGATCGCCGAAGCGATCGAGGCCCGCGATGTCCCCCCGGACCGTGATGCTCTGATCAGTTCGGCACGTGCAGCGTGTTACCGCTGAACGTGATCGCGTCCGCCGCCGACGGCGAGCTCGAGATCGCGGGGACCATGCTCGCGGAGAGCGGGTTCGCGACCGGGACGCCCGTCGCGGTGGTGAACCACACGCCGCGCTTCGTCGTGCGGACGACCTGGCTCGGCGGGAGATCGGCCCCCGTCGAGAGGTGGCTGTACATCTTGTCGAGCGCTTCGATCAGGTACTTGTGCACGGGAACGAAGTTCGAGTCGTAGCCCTGGAGGCTCAGGAACGAGTCGAAGTGCTGACCGTTCGTGACCTCGATGTAGCGCGCGTTGCTCTTTCCGCCCTCGACAGCCTGGTTACGCGCGAAGTACGCGCGCGACGCATGGTTGACGGGGACGAGGGTGTCCGCGCGTCCCTGGACGATGATCGTCGGGGTCTTGCGGAGGTTGGCGCTCTTGAGCACCTCGCCGATGCCGGCGCGGACGCGGAGCGACTGCACCGCGAGCGCACCGGTGAGCGGCTCGCCGGTGACGGCGTCGACGCCGGTGGCGAGCGAGCGGAGGCAGAGGGCGCCGTCGAGCGCCATGTCCTGGCGGCCCGTCGACGGCGAGACCGCGAGGAGCTCGTTCCGAGCGCCGCCCGCGGCGTCGTTGTAGACGATGTTCACGCCCGAGGTCGGCGGGACGCCGTTGCCGGTCGAGAAGATCGTCGCCTCCGCGAACGCGGCCTGCGGGATGACCGCGCCCGCCGCGTCGGTGTTCGCGAAGCTGTAGCCGCACACGTTGTCGAGAACGGAGAAGCGGCCGTAGGCGTTCGCGTAGGTCAGGAGCACGGAGCTCGTCGCGAGACGACCGTGCGTCCACTGGATGCTGTTGCTGTCGGGGAGCCAGCCGTACGCCTGCAGCTTGTGCAGCGCGTCCGTCGCCATCTCGGCGACGGTGTCGCCGCTGACGAGGCCCTTGTCCTTCAGCGAGAGGCAGCGGTTCGTGGCGATCGTCGGGCTCTGGAGGAGCGGCGAGATCCACGCGCTGTTCGCCTCGGGGGAGAGGCCCGCGCAGATCTGGAAGAGGTTCGCGTACGAGAAGTAGTCGTAGAGCGACTTGCCCGCGGCCTGCGGGACGCCGCCCTGCGACACGACGTAGTTGCCGCCCATCGGCTGGATCTGCGGCTCGGTGACGGCGACGCCGTCGATGAGGCCGAAGATGTCCTGCTCGGCGGCCGCGAGCGCCGCGCCCGCACCGTTCGACACGCTCGACGCGATGACGAGCGTGTTCTTGGGGTGGAAACGGAGCCCCGCGTTCCAGGGCAGCCCGCTCGCGTGCTTGTCGTTCAGGATGTAGAACGCGAACGCGACCGCGGAGAGCGTGTGCTGCCCCCACGCGCGCTCGCTGTTCTGCTGCGAGTGAGCATGCTTGTACGCGACGCGGTCCGGCGTCGCGAGGTTGAACGCCGCGCGCTCGGAGTCCGAGATCGCCGCCGTGAAGAGCGAGTCCTTCCCGGCGACGTCCGCGGTCGTGCGCGTGCCGTCGATGAGGTTGACCTGGTTGTCCATCAGGTCGTGGAGGCCGTTGCCCGTGCCCTTGTCGGTGTACGCGACGGCGCAGCCCTTCTTGAGGCCCCACTCGCCAGAGGTACCGATCGCGCCGTAGACGCCGCGCGAGCCGGAAGACGTCGCCGTGACGATGCACGGCTTCGCCGGATCGAACGTGTCGGGGACCTGCACCATGAGCGTCACGTTCTGACGACCCGTCCCGTCGTCGAGGTACGTGAGGTACTCGTGGCCGGCGATGCGCCCCGTCTTGCCGCCGGTGGTGGAGAGCGGCGTGACGACGCCGTCGCTCGAGATGTTCGGTCCGTAGAGCCACGAGTACCCGCCGGCGACCGTCATGTCGACGAGGGCGCGGTAGTTCGTGTAGATCGCGTAGCGGCGAAGCTGGGCCGCCGAGTTGAGGTCGGTCGGAATCGGAGCCGCGCCAGCGAGGCCTTCGGCGCCGAGACCGGCCGTCAGGAGGTCGTCGCTGGAACCGTCGTAGTACGCCTCGCGAACATGCGCGGCGCGCCACGTCGAGAGCTCACGGACGACCTCGCCGATCGTGAGCTCCTGCTGGGTGTTGGACTGAGTGCTCGGGGACTGATGGTTGGAAACCTCCTCGGACTCCGCCGACGCACAGCCGGTCAGAGCCGCGAGGGGAACGGCAAGCGCCGTGATGATGAACGACCTCATTCGATGGCCTCCCTCGAGAGATGCAGCATCGACGAGTCAACACGCCAGCTCTGCCATTGAAAAGCCTGAGATTCTGCACACAAGCGAACGACACCGAGGGCTCGGTAGGGAGACCGCAGGCAGAGGTGCGAGGGTCACCTATCGAAACGTCACGTCTCGATCGCGTCTCAGAAAGTGAGGCGGTGCCGGATTTTTCCGCACGATCGTGTGATGGCGGTCGGCGTCGCGTCATGACGATGCGATGCGTCGCGCCCTCACGCCGACATGGCGGGAAAGGCGCCACAAATCGACATCGGGGCGATCACGAGCGCGTGGAGTTCGCCGCGTGCGAGGGCCGGCGTCCCGGGACGCGCCGCGCTTTCTTCACCGCGGCGAGCCCGAGCACGACAGGCTCGCTGCCCGCTTCGAAGCGCACGCGCACGGGCCGGCGCGCGAGCTGCGGAGCGCTCTTCGCGAGCGCTTCGTAGTCAGCGCGGCCGACGCGCCGCCGATCGTTCACGAGCGTCGCCCAGATCTCGCCCTCGCGGCCGAGCGCGTCGTCGCAGCGACCGAGATCGAACGCGAGCTCGCCCTCGAACCGCCGCGCTCCGAGCACGCGCTCGCGCGGCGCGCGCGCGGCGAGATCGCGGAACACGGCCGGGCCGAAGCGCTCGTAGTACAGCACCGTGTGCGCCGTCGAGACCGCGCCCGCCCACGGATACGTGCGGAGCGCCCAGCCGGAGGACAGCTCGGCGAGTCGCTCGCTCTCCTCGGCGCGCTCCTCTTCCGACTTCCACGGCTTCGTCGGCTCGAAGAAGATGCCGAGGCCGAGCTGATCGCCTTCGAGCTCCCACGTCTCGCGGATGTCGAACCGCTCCGGCGACTGCGCGACGAGCGAGCCGTGGGTGAGCCCGAACTCGCCGACGATGTAGACCGCGAGCTTGTCACGCCGCGCGGCGAGGAAGTCGAGCGTCTCGCACGCTTCGTCGTGGGTCTCGGTCGGGAACTCCGTGAAGCACATCGCCTCGGCCGCGATTCCGGCGTTCGCGAGCCGATCGATGACGTCACCGACCACGGCCGGCGGGGCGCCCTTGTCGATCAAGCGGAGGACGCGCTCGTTCCCGGACTCGACGCCGAGCGCGCACGCGACCGCGCCCGCTCTCCGGAGGGTCTCGGCGCGCTCGGGGGTGAGGTACTTCTCCGGCTTCAGGTCCGTTGCCCAGCGGATCTCGAGCCCGGCGTCGATGATCGCCTGCGAGAGCTTCACGATCGTCTTCGGCGCGACCGAGTCCTGCGAGAAGTAGAAGTGCTTCGTGCCGTACTTCGCCGAGAGCGCGCGGAGGTGCTCGACGACGCAGGCGACGTCGCGCTCGCGGTAGGCCGCGGTGCCGACCTCCGCGAGCCCGTAGTGGCAGAACGTGCACTTGCCCCAGTAGCAGCCCCGCGTCGGGTCGTACGGGAGGACGAGCTTCGGCGCGAAGTACCGATCGAGCGGCATGCCGTCGAAATCCGGCGGCGGGAGCGCCTTCAGGTCCTCCATCCCGTGCCCGGCGAGCCAGCGCGCGCCCATCAGCTTGTCGCGGACGACGACGTTCGCGACCTCGCGGAGCGGCCGCTTCTCGTCGATCGCGCGGCACAGCGCGAGGAGCGTGTGCTCGCCTTCGTAGACGCACGCCGTGTCGAACGGCCCGAGCGCATGCGCGAGGCGCTGCCCCGAGAGACGGATCAACATCTGCGTGATGCCGGGACCGCCGCACGTGAGGTGCACGCCGGGCAGCGCCTTGCGGAGGCGTGAGGCGAACGCGTACGCCGGCTGGAGCTGGCCCGGGAAGCAGACCGAGATCCCGACGACGTCCACCTTCGCCTCCCGGAGACGAGGCGCCAGCGTCTCGTCGACCCAGTGCGCGAACGGATCACTCTCCGGCTGCGAGGCGCGCTCGACCTCCTCCATCGAGAGGAGGCCGAACGGCGTGCGGTACGCCGTGAAGTCGAGATGAAGCGGGTGGTGCGTCGCCGATACGACGCGGAGCGCCGCCTCGACCGTCGCGACAGCAGGGCCGTAGCTCCCCGCATCGTAGAAACGCGCCGGATCGCGGAAGACGGCCTTCGCCTGCGCGATCCCGTGCGGGACGGCGCGCGCATCGCCGCGCGCACGGGCGAGCGCGGCGTACTCGAGCTGCTCGCCGTGCGGCAGGGTCTTCTTCCGCTCGAGCTCGCCGAGGCGCGCCTCGAGGCGATCGGCGAGCGCCTGGAGCGGGGCCGGCGCGAGGAGGTCGTCCCAGGCCTCCACGTTCGCGTCGATCGGCAGGACCTCCACGCCGTTCGCCCGGAGGAAGCCCGTCAGCATCGGCACCGCGAGATGCGGCGCCGTGGGGTCACACGTGGGCGGGTAGACGAGCGCGACGCGCATGGGGCCGGCGTCCGTAGCACGGATACCGGGGCCGCGCCCGTCGCTCAATCCATCTCGGCGAGCTCGGCGTCGACGCGTGCGTCGAGCGCGTCCGGCGCGGCCGAGGTCGGGCGCGGTACCTGGGCTGGCCGGGTCCAGCGGCGCAGTCGGGCGGCGAGGAGGACGCCGACGAGGCCGACGAGCGCGAGCACGAAGAGGCCCATCGCCGCGATCGGCCGGTCGCTCCGCGCCGCGAGGACGCGCTCGCCGTAACGCGCGACGAAGTCGGCCTGCACGGTCTCCGTCGTCTCGCCGCGGGCGAGACGCGTCTCGATCTCCTTGCGGAGGTCGCGCGCGAGCTCGGAGTCGTGCACGTCGAGCGTCCCGCCCCAGCAGCAAGGAGCGTAGAGCCTCGACTCGAGCGCTGCGGCGCCTGGCTGGGTGGGCGTCATCGTTCCCTCGTCGACAGAGGGAGTCGCGAGACGGCCTCGGCGTGACAGCTCCCATGCATGCGCGTGGGAGCCGTGCACGCCCGGAGAGGGTTCGCTACTGGCTGAGCTCGACCGTTTCCTTCGTGTCCGCCGCGACGTCCGCTTCGGTGAAGGCCGCCTTCAGCCACTGCTTCTGCGAGTACGCCCGCGTGTAGTCGTCGTAATGGGGCGAGGCTTCGTCGGTCGACTGCGCGTAGGTGACGAACGTGCTCGCGTCGACGCCGGCCGGTCCGAAGGCGATCACCTGCATGTAGCTGTTGCCGTAGTTGAGCGGGCTGTAGCCCGTCCCCGGCTTCAGCTGCGGCACCTGCACCTGCGCGATCGTGAAGTTGCCCGTGCGCTGGAAGCCGCCCGGCACCGGGATCTTCTCCCCGCCCTTCCCGGCGCGGTACGAGAAGGCCGAGCGAGGCGCGTCGAACGGGAAGCCCGAGTCCTGGACCGCCTTGATCGCGGCCGCGAACGCCTGGGCGATCAGCGGCTCCTCCGTCTTCAGGTCGCGCGGCGTGTTGATCGGGTCGGCCGGGTCGAACGGCACCTTGTAGACGGCCGTGTTCGCGCTCTTCACCGCCTCGACGCGGAACCAGAACTCGTCCCAGACGAGGCTCCCCTTGCTGTCGGGGTTGTTCCGGTTGTCCCACGCGGCGAGGGCGCCGCACGCTGCCGCCGTGCTCACGTCGACCGCGGGCGTGACGTCCTGCTTCGTGAGCGGGTCGCGCGTCAGCGAGATCGTCGGCGTCGCGCAGAGCGCCGTCGTCGCCTGCGACTTGAACCGCTCCGCGGAGAACACGCGCGAGCCGAGGACGATCTGCTTCACCGCTTCGGCGTTCACGCCGTTGCCCGGGAGCCCGTCGGTCCCCGCGACGCGGTCGAGCACCTGCTGGTGGCAGAGGCGCGAGCGGAGCGTCTGCTCGTAGGCCTCACGGCCGACGATCTTCGCGTAGCCGGTGACCGGCGCCTTCGTGTTCGTGAGCCAGTAGCTGTCGTTGCAGTTGACGACCCAGTCCTTGCGCTCGACCTTCGGGAGGTGGCTCGCGCCGAAGGTGCCGGGCTGCGGCGAGTCGGGGTCGCTCGCCCAGGCGCATGCCTTCTTCGATCCGTCGAGGAGCGGCAGGCCGGGTGCGCCGCCCGCGAGGACGCCGGAGAGGATCGGCACCTTGCAGCTCTCGGCGAGCGCGTCGGGCACGTTCGGGACGACGGAGAGGTCGCCGTAGTACGCGTTGCCGTCCTTGTCGGCCGCGGTCGTGTTGACCCACGGCACCGCGACCTCTTCGGCGTGGATGCGCTCGAACTCGGCGAGGTCCTTCGCCATGTTCCAGCGCGCGAAGTTCCGGATGAACCGGAAGTTCTCCGCGTTGGCGTCACGGATCGTGAACGCCTTCTCGTCCGTCCACTCGAAGGCCGCGTTGCCGAGGTAGATCATCGGCCCGTACTCGGACCGATAGAGACGCACGGTCTCGGTGCGGAGCGAGCCGTCGGCCTGCTTCACCGGGATCGGCGTGTCGATCGCGGTGATCTTCTTCTCCTCGCCGTCGACGATGTACGTGAGCGGGTCGCCCGGCTTCAGCGTCAGCGCGTACGGCGTGAAGCGGTACGCGGTCGAGACGGTGTGGCTCCACGCGAACGTGCTCGTGAAGCCGATCAGGACGAGCGGCACGCCGTAGAGGGTGCCGCCCTGGATGTCCATCTTGCCCGGCACGGTGAGGTGCACCTGGTAGAGGCGCTCGCCGCCGTACCAGGGGAAGTGCGGGTTGCCGAACTGGATCCCGCCGCCGCCGGTGACCTCGCTGCCGAACGCGTACATGTTGCTGCCGGTCTCACCGCGGCGGAGCGCCATGAACTTCGGCGCGATCGCCGAGAGGCTCTCGACCATCTGCGAAGGCGTCACGTTCATCCGCTGCGCCTTCTGCTCGGGCGGGACGGGCGGACCGACGAGCGCGGACGTCGGGCGCGCAGCGAAGATGGCGTCGATGAAGTTCGCCGAGCTCGCGATGAGCACGAGCTTCGCGTAGCGGTAGTAGAGATCCTCGTCGGTGATCTCGCGGACCCACGGCTCGTTGCGGCACGTCGCGTGGCGGCCTTCGAACTTGCCGCCCTTCAGCTCCCGGACGTAGCGCGACACACCGGCGGCGTACCCGCGGACGGCGCGCTGCATCGAAGGGTCGAGCGCGGCGCGCGACTTCGTGATCGCGTCCGGCGGGATGATCATCTTGTAGACCGCGTCGCTCGCGATGTTGCTCTTCGAGTCGGTGTTGCCGAGGTCGTAGGGCTGGTCGCCGAGGAACTTCGCGCGCTCGCCGCGCGCCGTCATGATCTCCTCGAGCAGGATGCAGAGGTTGTCCTCCGCGAACGCGTAGCCGAAGCCGTAGCCGAGGCCGCCGAAGTCGTCGGCCTTCACGTGCGGGACGCCGAGCGACGTCCGACGCACGGTCGCCTTGAAGGCCTCGACCGGCGCGCCGCCGGCGTCCGACGTCTCGAGGGTCGTGTCGTCACCACACGCCGCCGCAGTGAGCCCCGACGCGAGCGCGACCATCACGAACGCACCCAACCGACGCGAGAGAGAAGCGATCATCGAAGCGTTCCTTTCCAGGAGAGACGCGAGAAGACCTCTTCGGGTAGGCCCGCTACGTGGCCGAGGCAAGGGTTTCGTGGAGCGCGCCGCCGCGTTCCGGCGCGCCGCGTCAGAGCAGCGTGAGGATCTCGCAGCCGGCCCGCGTCACGAGGACGGTGTGCTCGAACTGTGCGGAGAGGCGCCCGTCCGCGGTCACGACCGTCCATCCGTCACCGAGGACGTCGATCTCGGCGCGGCCGAGGTTGATCATCGGCTCGATCGTGAAGCACATCCCGGCCTTCATCCGCAGCCCTGCGCCGCGCACGCCGTAGTGCGGGACGTGCGGGTCCTCGTGCATGCGGCGACCGATGCCATGACCGCCGAAGTCGCGGACGACGGTGCAGCCCTCGGCACGTGCGAGCTCGGCGATCGCCGCACCGATGTCGCCGAGGCGGGCGCCGTCCCGGACCTGGGCGATGCCGACGTCGCGGCATCGCTTCGCGACGTCGACGACGTGGCGTGCTTCGGCCTTCGCGGCCTGGACGCCGCCGACGATGAACGTCGCCGACGTGTCGCCGTGGTAGCCGTCGAGCTCGGTCGTCACGTCCACGTTCACGATGTCGCCCGGCTCGAGCACATCCTTGTCACTCGGGATCCCGTGACAGACGACGCTGTTCCGGCTCGTGCAGACCGCGGCCGGGAACGGCGGGACGCCCGGCGGTCCGCGATAGCCGAGCTGGCTCGGCTTGCCGCCGCGGCGCTTCGTGTCCTCCCGCACCCAGAGGTCGATCTGCTTCGTCGTGACGCCCGGACGAATGCGCTCGCCCACGAACGCGAGCGTCTCGGCCGCGACGCGCCCCGCGCGCCGCAGGCGCTCCACATCGGGCCCGGCATGAAGGATGACTGCCACGACGGGCACGGTGCGCCGCGTCGGCGCGCGCGTCCAATACCGTTTCGATCTGCCCGAGGCTCAGGTCTCGGTCTTCGCCCGCAGCGCCGCGTCGCGCGCGGCCTCCACCTCGGCGAGGATCTTCCGCGCGTGCGCGAGGAACGCCTCGCCGGCGGGCAGGAGCGTCATCCCGCGCGGCGTCCGCGCGAAGAGGGGCGTCCCGACCTCCTCCTCGAGGCTCCGGATCTGCCGGCTCAGCGGAGGCTGCGCGACGCGGAGCTGCGCGCTCGCGCGGCTGACGTTCCCCTCCTCCGCCACCGCCACGAAGTACCGGATCTGCGCGAGGCTCATCGAACCTCGATCGTAGTCCCCGATCGTGACGGTGTCGACCCGCCGTGACCTCAGACGCTGATCGCGCCCTTCCTGAAGTCGCTCTTCGCGATCTTCACGTTGACGCACGCGGGCTTCTTGCACGCGAACGCTTCGTCGAGCGCCGGCCCGAGCTGCTCGATGCTCTCGACCCAGAACCCACGCCCGCCGCACGCTTCGACGACCTTCTCGTAGCGCGTGTAGTCGAGCGCCGTCGCGACCGCGCGCGGCTCGCCGAAGATGTCGATCTGACCACGACGGATCTGGGTCCAGCCCGCGTCGTTGCCGATCACGGAGACGACGGGGATGTCCTGCCGCGCCATCGCCTCGAACTCCATCGCGTGGAGCCCGAAGCTGCCGTCGCCGTAGACGAGGACGACGTTCGCGTCGGGCCGCGCGAGCTTCGCCGCCATCGCGTAGCCGGGACCGACGCCGAGCGTGCCGAGCGGCCCCGGATCCATCCAGATCTGCGGCCACTGCATCTTGAGGACGTAGGCGGCGGTCGCGACGAAGTCGCCGCCGTCGCCGATCACGACGTCGTTCGGACCGAGACGCTTCCCGAGCTCGGCGCAGACGCGGAGCGGGTTCGGCGGCGAGTCGTTCGAGCCGATCTCCGCCTCCATCTTCGCGCGCCGCTTGTCCTCGTCGGCGCGCACGGTCGCGACCCAGTCGGCGAACGGGAGCGGCTTGCCGAGCTCGTTCGCGAGCGCTTCGAGCGCGAGGCCCGAGTCGGCGTGGACCGCGACGTCGATCCTGCGGTTGCGTCCGAGCTCGGCCGCGTCGAGATCGATCTGCACGATCTTCGCGTCGGCGTTCCACGTCGGCGTGCGCCCATAGTCGACGCGGAAGTCGAACGGCGTGCCGAGCACGACGACGACGTCGGCCTGCGAGAGGGCGAAGCGACGCGAGCGGCTGAAGAGGAGCGGATGGCCCTGCGGGAGACCGCCGCGCGCCATGCCGTTCAGGAACACGGGCGCGCCGAAGCGCTCGAGCGTCGCGGCGAGCTTCTCGCGGAGCGGCGACCAGCGGATCTGCGCGCCGACGAGGAAGCACGGCTTCTTCGCGTCGCGGAGCAGCGCGGCTGCGCGCGCGATCGCGCGCGGATCGGGCCCCGGGCGCGCGGGCTCCTCGAGCGGACGCGTCGCGGGGAGCTCCGCGTCGTCGCCCGCGTTCATGAGCACGTCGAGCGGCATCTCGAGGAAGACCGGGCCCGGCACGTTCGACTGCGCGACGCGGAAGGCGGCGTCGACGTACTCACCGAGGCGGCGCGTCTCCGGGACCTGCACGCTCCACTTCGAGATCGAGCGCATCAAGGACACGTGGTCCATGTCCTGGAGCGAGCCCATGTCGCTGTAGGCCTTCGGGCCGGCGCCGCCGATGCAGACGAGCGGGACCTGGGCGCGCTGCGCGTTCGCGACGGCAGTGACGACGTCGGTGACGCCGGGCCCGGCCGTGACGGCGCAGACGCCGGGCTTGCCCGTCATGCGGGCCCATCCGTCGGCGGCGTGACCGGCGGTCTGCTCGTGGCGGACGTCGACGACGCGGATCCCCTCGTCGATGCACCCGTCGTAGATCGACTGGATGTGCCCTCCGCACAGCGTGAAGAGGTGCGAGGTTCCGTGCCGCTTCAGCGCCTGAGCAACGAGCCGACCGCCGTGGACGAATGCCATCGTTCTCCTCCGTTCCGCGGCTCGTCACGGTAGTGGGAGCGAGGGCGCCGCGCAACGGGCGGCCGTCTCACGCCGGCACGACCGAGCGCCGCAGGAGCGCGAGGTTGTAGAGCCCGCGCGTCCGCGCCGGGGTCATCACGATCGTGACGTGCTGCTCGGAGTGTCGGAAGCGGAAGACGAAGTCGAACGTCCGCACACGGACGCGGTTCGGATCGCGGACGAGCTCGAGGAACTGACCCTCGAACTCGCGGACGCGCGTGCAGGGCGCGACCTCGGCGAAGAAGTTCTTCCCGACGACGCGGTCCTTCGGGAGCTTCGCCATCCGTGACTCGGTGTCGTTGTAGTGGACGACGCGTCCCTGCGCGTCGAGGCAGATGAGCCCGTATGGGAGCGTGTCGAGCTCGCCGGGCGACAGCCGCGACACGGTGCCGAAGTCGAGCCCGCCGGAGGGCGGGAGCATGACGGAGCTCGACGGCAGCGCGGGCGGGAACGCGTCCGCGACCGGCGACGCGACCGGGCCTCCGCCCGGTACCGCGTCGGGCGCGTAGAGCGGTCGTACGGGAGCAGGGGCGCGGGGAGCCTCGAGCTCGGCGAGGACCGTGTCGATGTCGGGGACCTCCGGCTTCTCGCGGAGACGCGCCACCTCCGCGCGCAGCGCGAGGACCTCGACGCGCAGCTTGTCGCGCTCGGCGAGGAGCGCTTCGAGGCTCACCGGCTCGCTCGGGGCCGGCAGCGTCCGCCGGACGTTCGTCGTCATCGCGCTCATCGCGCACCTCCTTCGACCGACGGCGCGGAGCCTTCGGCGATCTTCCTCCGGAGCCGCCCCGCGAGGCGCTCGACGCGCTCGGGGGCAGTGGCGGCGACGTCGCCGAGCACGACGAGGCAGAGCCGCGAGCGGGACGCGAGCGGCGCCCAGCACAGCACGTCGCCGCCTTCGAGCTGGACGTCGATCCGCGTCAGGTACGTGTCGCGGAACCGCGAAGCCACGCGGTCGGCGAACGTCTTCAGCGCGCGGAGCGTGCGGGCGCGCGCGTCGTCATCCGGTCCGTCTTTCGCGGCGGAGAAGACGGCGGCGCTGTCGACGCCGAGGACGAGCGCACGGAGGTCGGCGTGCTCGGCATGCTCGCGTTCCAGCTCGTCCCAGAGCGGCGAGAGCGGCGTGTCGCGCACGGCGCGCTTCTCCGTCGCGCCGCGGAGGCGGATGCCCGACGCGGACGCCGGGACGGGGACGAGGTCCGGGTCGTGGTGGGCGACCGCGTGCTGCGCGACGGCGTCGAGCGCGATTGCGCTGACGGGACGGCTCGTCGTCGCGGCGACCACGAAGGCACCTTCGCCGCGGCCGCGGAGGACGCGCGTCGTCACGTGGCGCGCATCGGCGGTCTCGACGTGGGCCTCGAGCACCGTGACGGAGGCCAACGACAGCTCGCGTGCGAGCGTCGCGACCGCCGCCGCGGTCGACGAGAGGGCGGTCGCGGGCTGGGAGAGCGCGGAGCTCGCGTCGCCGGTCCCGCGCGACAGCGCGTAGCCGGACGCGTCCGCGACGAGCGCCGCGTCGACGAACGCGAGTCCGCCGAGCGCCGAGGCGAGCGCGTCCGCGTCGCGCGGCGCGAGCCGATTCAGGTACAGGCGCTCGGGGACGATCTTGTGGCGCGCGAGGCTCGTCGCTTCGATCTTCGCGAGCTCGGCGCGCACCTCGCGGACGCGCCGCTCGGCGACGTCGCGCTGGGTGGCGAGGCCACGCGCGAGCGTCGCGGCCCGGTCTTCGGCGACACGGATCCGCTTCCGGGCGAGGGCCCACGTCGCCGAGCCGGCGACGAGCGAAGCGGAGGCGAAGGTCGCCAGGGCGAGGACGACGTCGGCGCTCAAGACGCCCACCTCGCGTCGCGTAGCCGCTCGGCCATCCACATCGAGTCGGCGCGGAGCGCGCCGGGCGCCGCGCCCGTCGTGCCGACGACGACGACGCTGCGGAAGCCGTCGACGTCCGCGAGAGCGAGGGACGCGTCCTTGCCCTCGAGGACGGTGCACGTGTGCTCGCCGCAGCCGAGCTCGGTCGCGGTCCGATCGAGCAGCTCGCGGAGCGGCACCGCCATCGCGACCGCCGCGCGCATCACGTCGGGCGACGTCGATTCCGACGCGTGCACACCGCCGTCGGCGTCCACGACGAGGATGCCGAGCACATCAGGGTTCCCGCGCGCGACCGTCTGCGCGAGCGTCTTCATGTCGAGCATCGAAGCCTCCAGTGCGCCTGGTCCTAGACAGAACCTGGACAGCGCATGGACGTAGATGCCGACCGCGCGCACGGGTAGCCCCGGGCGACGAATTCGATGGGAGGATGTGCGCGGGCGCGCGGCTCAGTGGCCCCCGGCGAAGAACGCGAGGAACTCGGCGTCGATCCGGGTGAAGTGATCGAGGTTCGTGTCCGGATCCGGCTGGCGCGCGACGCCGATCAGCTTGTGCGTCATCTTCCCGTCCTCGACGAGGAAGAGGCCCGCGCCGGAGTCGCCGCCCTTCGAGAACAGCGGCGTCGCGAAGCCGTGCGCATAGCCGAGCTCCACGGTGGACGAGAGCGGCATCGCGTCGGTCTTCACGAGCGGAGACTCGGCCTGTTCGTCCGTCCGCACGACGGCCGCGGCCTGGAGCGCCTCGCCGCCCTCGACCCGGGAGACGACGTCGGTGAGCTCGGCGTAGCGCGGGAGGACGATCGCCGTGTCGAGCGTGAGGGTCCCGATGTCCGGGTTCGCGACGTCCTCGTAGCTGCCGCCGAGGACACGCGGCTTCGACGCCGAGACGCGCGGCTTGCCCGGCGCGAGCGGCGCGACGATCTGGAAGCTCACGAACTGGGTGTCGAGGCAGTGCGCCGCCGTGACGACGGTGCGCTCGTCGACGAGCGTGCCGGTGCACATCCAGTACTGGCCGAGGCGGCTCTTCATGAAGACGTAGACCTCCTCGGCGAAGACCGACTCGTCGACCGCCGGCGCGTTCGGGAGATCCTTGTTCTGCGTCTGCTTCGGCGGCGCGGCAGGAGGCGGCGCCGGCGCCGGGCCTTCGACCGTCGGCACCGGGGCGGGCGACGGCGTGACATCGCTGTCAGGGACGTAGCAGCCGGGGAGCGCGGAAAACGCAGCGATCAAGGCAAGGGCAACGCGGGGGAGGCGCATGTGAATCCTCTCCAAGCACGACCCGCGCCGATCGTGACTGTCGCGCGAAATCGTGCATTTCGTGGTCCGGAGCCCCGAAAGGCGGCACGCCGTGGCGCACCCTGGCGCTTCGCGCGCCAGCAGCGTCCGAGGGTGGTGAACGGCCGTTCGCGGGGGTGTCCGTGGACGACGGACTCCACGCGACTCAGCGCGCGCTCACCTTGATCTCCCCGCGGACGACCGCCTCGCGGAGCGTCTCGACCTTCTGCTTCACCGCCTCGGGGAGCCCAGTCGCATGCGGCCCCTCGTGCACGTAGTCGACGCCGCTCTCGCGGAGACCGAACACGCGCATCCCCGGTCGGAAGCGCTTCTCGGCCGCCTCCTTCACGATCTCGAACACCGCGACGTCCGCGCGCTTCACCATGCTCGTCACGACGGTGCCCGGCATCTCGTCGTACTGATCGGCGTCGACTCCGATCGCGAGCGCGTGCGCGTCCTTCGCCGCCTCGAACACCCCGTGACCGGTCGCGCCGGCCGCGTGGTAGATGACGTCGCTCCCCGCGGCGATCTGCGCGTTCGCGAGCGCCTTCCCCTTCGCCGGGTCACGGAACGCATCCGGCGTCGTCCCGGCGTAGCCGGCGTGGACGACGCACGAGGGGCACGCCGCACGCACGCCCTCCCCGTACCCGACCTCGAACTTCCGGATCAGCGGTCCGGTCATCCCCCCGACGAAGCCGACGTGCCCCGTCTTCGAGAGGAGGCCCGCGACGGCGCCGACGAGGAACGAGCCCTCCTCCTCCCGGAACGCGAGCGCGGCGACGTTCGGCGGGATGCCGGCCGGGCTCGGCGCGTAGTCGACGCATGCAAACTGGACGTCCGGATATGCCCGCGCGACGGCGTCGATGTCGCTCGAGAAGATGAAGCCGACCCCGATGACGAGGTCGAACCGACGCGCCGCGAAGAGGCGCAGCGCCGCCTCGCGGTCCTCCGTGCTGGCGGGCTCGAGGTAGCTCGCCTCCACGCCGAGCTCCTCCTCCGCCCGCGCCACGCCGGCGTAGGCCGCGTCGTTGAAGCTCTTGTCGCCGCGGCCGCCGACGTCGAAGACGAGCCCGACGCGCGCCGCGGGGTTCTCACGCTTGGGGCGCGCCGCCTCCCTGCTGCCGCGTGCGGGGAGGAACGTCGCGCAGACGGCGAGGACGACCAAGATCAGCGTCCAGGTCCTCGGCGTCATGTTCCTCGCTCACTGCGCGGCGGCGGCGGGCTTCTCGTCGGGACCGTACTCGGCGCGCTCGGTCTTCTTCGCGACCGCCCACGCCTTGCGCGCGCGATCGAGGCCGCGGCCGTCGCCGTGCGCGTCGACCTCGACGAAGATCTTTCGCATCGTCGGGATCTCGGCGCGGATGCGTCGCTCCATCTCGTTGATGCAGTCCTCGATCTGCCCGGCCGTCATCGTCTGCTCGAAGCCGACCTTCATCGACAGGATCGCGACGTCGGGGCCGACGTGGAACGTGAGGAGCTGGGTCACCTTCTCGACGCCGGGGGTCCCCTCCGTCAGCTCGAGGGCATGCCCTTCGTCCTCCGGGTCCGCGCTCGCGCCGATGAGGAGCGTGTGGGTGATCCGCGCGAGCGCGACGGCGACGCCGGCGAGGAGCAGCCCGATGCAGACGCTGCCGAGCGGGTCGAGCATCGGAATCCCGGTCAGGTCCGCCGAGAGCACGGCGACGAACGCGATGAGGAGGCCGAAGAGCGCGGTCGTGTCCTCGGCGAGGACGAGCGGGATCGTCGGGTCGCGCGCTTCGCGCACCGCGGTCAGCCAGTGACGCCCCTTCGCGAGCACCTTGAACTCGCCGTAGGCGACCTTGAAGCTCATCGCCTCGAACACGAGCGAGATCCCGAGCACGCCGTAGCTCCACAGCCGCGAGCCGTGCTCGGTATGCGGGTGGAGGATGTGCGTGACGCCGTCGTATACGGCGAATGCGCCGCCGACCGAGAAGAGCATCAGCGCGACGACGAACGGCCAGAAGTACTTCTCCCCGGAGCGGCCGAACGGGAAGCGCTCGTCGGGGGGACGCATCGCGAGCCGCATCCCGATGAGGAGGAGGCCCTGGTTGCCCGTGTCGGCGACGGAGTGCACCGCCTCGGCGAGGGTGGCGGTCGAGCCGGAGAGGAACGCCGCGCCGAACTTGCACGTGGCGATGGCGAGGTTGCCGAGCAGGGCAGCGACGACGACCTTCTTGCTGTCGGGCGCGCTCATGGACGTAAGGGGGCTTTCGGCGGGGGCGTCGTCGGCAGACCGGGCTGCACGATCGGCGCGGGCGGGAGCGAGGGAGAGGAAGGGAGCGGAGGCGCGTTGGTCGCGATCTTCACGCGACCGCGCGCGCTCTGGAGGAACTCGAGCTCGGCGGCGCGGAGGCGCTCGTTCGTGAGCCAGACCCGGAGGCGCGGGCGGGCCTCTTCGAGCTTCGTGCCGCGGAACGGATGCGTCGCGCCGCGATGCGCTTCGCGGAGCTGGTCCTCCGTCACGGTGAGGATCGGCGCGATCGCGCGATCGATGTAGTAGGCGGCGCGGACCTGATCGCGGAGGAAGGCGGCGAGCTCGGTGGCTTCGATTCCTTCGCTCGCGAGAAGGGCCTCCAGCACGGCGGCGCCGCCGATCCGCGCCTCGAGGTCGCCCCGCGCCTCCTGCGCACGCTTGGCGAGGTCGGGCACTTCCGTCCCGCGCTGGACGAGGAGGCTCGCGAGCATGGTCCGCGCGACGAGCCGATCGACCGCCGCACGCACATAGCGCTCGGGGTAGAGCCCCTCCGGCAGGTCCGCCTGTTCCACGAGCGCCTCGACGCGCGTGAAGAAGCCGACCTCTCGCTCGCTGAGGAAGCGCGGGCGCCCGCTGCCGCCCGTCTCGGCGGAGACGAAGCGGACGAGCGTGCGGTCGAGCGTGACGGGCGCTTCGGGCCCCTGCGCGTGCGCCGTCGTGGCGCCGCCGAGGAGCGCGAAGAGGAACGCTGTCGCGAAGAGCGGCGCGCGCATCCGCTTCAGGACGGCGTGTTGTTCTTCTCGACCGACGGCGACGACGGCTGCGAGTCCGGCGCACGCGGCGCACGCTGCGAGAGCGCCGCCTCGCGCTCCTCGCGCATGTGCTCGTGGTGGTGCGCGAAGCCGCGCGCCGCACGACGCGCCTTGAGGAACTCGGCGAACGAGACGAGCAGGTCGAGCTCGCGCGGACCGACCGCCTCCGAGAGCTCCTTCAGCTGCTGGCGGAGCGCTTCGGCGTTGCGCTGGCGACGACCGCTCTGGGACTTCGGCGCGGCCTCGATCTCGGCGGCGCTCGCGACGTTCGGCGTGCTGAGCGGCACGAGGCTCTCGGGCACCTCTTCGACCGACGGCGGGCCGTCGCCCCACGTGGGACGCGGCACGGCGCGGATCGCGTGCGCGGTGAGCCACGCCTCCATGAACGTGCGGAGGCGCTCGCTCCGGAACGCGAACCAGCGCTCACGATCCGCGTTGTACGACATCAGCACGTCCTTGAAGCGACGGAAGGCGCCCTTGCCGTCGATGGCGTGCGCGAGCTTCCCGCGGAGCTCGGCGTCGTCGACCATCGGGATGAAGCGCTCCATCCAGCGGTACTGCTCACGCGACGACACGGGGTCGATGCGCAGGTAGTTCGTGTCGACGCTGATGCGCGCGTGCATCTGCGGGTCGGCGACGCCGTCGACCACGCGGAGGACCTCACCGGTCGTCAGGTGGAGATAGCTGTGTACCTCGGGGGCGTTGTTCTCGAATGCGTCTTCCAGCGCTTCCCAGTCCACGGGGACTTCGCGCGTGGGTGCCGTCGACGGACGGGCGTCGGTCATGGTGTTCTCCCTTCGAAAGCAAGCACGTCACGGCTCCTAGGAGCGGAAGCTCACGCACCGTGGGCTGACGGCGAGAGAGCCTCGAAGCAAAGAGAAAGCAGACGCTAGAGTCGCACGCCGGCGCGGGTTTCGGAAGGCATTCGCGCGGTCATACTGCGCCGCACACTGGCTCTTCTCCAGGCTCGCGACGAGCGCGTCCGCCGTCAGTCCCGTTGCGAGCGCGTCCGCCGTCAGTCCCGTTGCGAGCGCGTCCGCCGTCAGTCCCGTTGCGAGCGCGTCCGCTCGACCGCCTCGTACCAGCGCGACAGATGCGTAGCGCGGTCTTCGTCGCTCATCGCGGGGCGGAAGGTGCGATCGACCTTCACCATCCGTGCCGCCGCGCCGAGGTCCGAGAGCCCCGCGCCCACGCCGGCGAGCATCGCCGCGCCGCGGCCGGTCGACTCGACCTCGGTCGGCCGGACGACCTCGACCTTCGCGATGTCGGACTGGAACTGCACGAGCAGATTGTTCCGCGCGGCCCCGCCGTCGACCTTCAGCGTGTTGAGGCCGCGCTTGGCGTCCTTCGTCATCGCGTCGAGGAGGTCCCAGACCTCGAAGGCGATCCCCTCCAGCGTCGCCCGCGCGATGTGCGCCTTCCCGGTGCCGCGGGTGATCCCGGTGATCGTCCCGCGCGCCCCCTGATCCCACCAGGGCGCGCCGAGCCCCGCGAGCGCCGGCACGAAGGCGACGCCCTCGCTGGAGGCGACGTCGGAGGCGAGCGCTTCGATCTCCTCCGCGCTCTTGATGATCCCGAGGCCGTCCCGGAGCCACTGCACCGCCGCCCCGGCGATGAACGCGCTCCCCTCGAGCGCGTAGGTCGTCTTGCCGCCGATCTGCCAGGCGACGGTCGTGACGAGGCCGTACTCGCTCGTCGTCGGATGGCCGCCGATGTTCATCAGGGCGAAGGCGCCCGTGCCGTAGGTGCACTTCGCGTCGCCCTCCGCGAAGCAGGCCTGGCCGAAGAGGGCCGCCTGCTGGTCGCCCGCGATACCCGTGATCGGCACGCCGTCGGGGAGGAACGAGAGGCCCTTCGTGCGGCCGATCTCCCCCGCGCTCGGCACGATGTTCGGCAGCACCGATCGCGGCACGCGGAAGAGCGCGAGCATCTCGTCGTCCCACGCGAGGTGACCGAGCTCCATCAGGAGCGTGCGCGAGGCGTTCGTCACGTCGGTCGCGTGGACGGTGCCGCCCGTGAGGCGATGGACGAGGAACGTGTCGATCGTCCCGAACGCGAGCTCGCCGCGATCCGCCCGCGCCCTCGCGCCCTCGACGTTGTCGAGGAGCCACGCCGCCTTCGTCCCCGAGAAGTAGGCGTCGATGACGAGGCCGGTCTTCCGGCGAACGAGCGCTTCGGCACCCTCCGCCTTCAGCCGGTCGCACGTCTCGGCCGTCCGGCGGTCCTGCCACACGATCGCGCGATGGATCGGCTTGCCCGACTTCCGATCCCAGAGGAGCGTCGTCTCGCGCTGGTTCGTGATCCCGATCGCGGCGATGTCCTTGCCGTCCACGTTCGCGGCCGCGAGCGCGCCCTTGACCGCTTCGGCGACGCTCGCCCAGATCTCCTCCGCGTCGTGCTCCACCCAGGCGGGGCGCGGGAAGTGCTGCGGGAACTCGACGTTCTTCTTCCCGAGCGTCGCGCCGTCGAGGTCGACGACGATCGCCGTAGAGCCGGTGGTGCCTTGGTCGATCGCGAGGAGGTGCTTGGCCATCGTGGGGGCGGAGGGTAACCCGCCGCCTCGCGGCCGGAAACCCGCTACGGCGCGCGCACGAGCACCGCGCGGCCGAAGCGCGGAACGTTGTCCATCGTCAGCCTGCCGTCGTCCGTGAGCTCGATCTTCTGCGTCACGCCGTCTTGACGCACGACGACGCACGACGACTCGACATCGTTGTCGACGCGGTAGCCGTCCTCCCACGTCAGCTTGTGCTCCACGTAGGTCGCCATCTTCTGCCCGTCGAACTCCCACCGCATCGAGGCGAGGCGCGGCCGTAGCTCCGCGTTCGGCTCCTCGCCGATGGCGGCGAGCACCGACTCGGGATCCTGGAGCTTCCACATCCCGTGGAGGCGGGCCGACGCCTTCTTCGGCGCTTCGCGGGAGGGCGCCGCATCGACCGTCGCGTTCGGGCGGTCCTCCCGGCAGCCGACGGAGCAGGCGGCGAGCGCCGCGACGAGCACGACGGAGCGAAGCACGATCGCGAGCGTACCCCAGAGTCGATTATGATTCGCCCCGATGAGCACCGCCGACATCCAGGCCAAGCACGCGAAGTACGTCCTCACCCCGTGGATGGCCCAGGGCGGCCTCGCCGCCCCCGTCATCGTCCGCGGCGAGGGCCGCTACCTCTACGACAGCGACGGGAAGAAGTACTTCGACCTCGCGAGCGGCCTCATCGCCGTGAACCTCGGACACGGACACCCGAAGGTCGTCGCCGCGATCCAGGAGCAGGCGGCGACGCTCGGCTACGCGGCCCCTTCCCTCTTCCACGACAAGCGCGCCGAGCTCGCCGAGGAGCTCTCGAAGATCTCGCCGTGGGGCGCGACCGGCGAAGGGTGCCGCTCGTTCTTCACGACGACGGGGGCCGAGTCGAACGACGACGCGGTCCGGATCGTCCGCGCCCTCACCGGCCGTCACAAGGTCCTCTCCGCGTACCGCTCGTTCCACGGCGCGACCGGCACGTCGATCTCGCTGACGGGTGAGGACCGGCGCTGGGGCGGCGAGCCCGGCGCGCCGTCGATCTCGCGCTTCTTCGCGCCGTACCCCTATCGCTCACCGTTCTACGCGACGAGCGCGGAGGAGGAGACGCACCGCGCGATCGAGCACCTCGAGCGCGTCCTGATGCACGAGGACCCGAAGCGCGTCGCCGCGATCTTCATCGAGCCGGTCGTCGGATCGAACGGCGTCATCGTCTACCCCGAGGGCTACCTCCCTGCCCTCCGCGCCCTCACCGAGAAGCACGGGATCCTCCTCGTCTGCGACGAGGTCATGACCGGGTTCGGACGCACGGGCGCGGCCTTCGGCTCGACGCGCTTCGGCGTCGTGCCCGACCTCATCACGTTCGCGAAGGGCGTCTCGTCGGCCTACGTCCCGCTCGGCGGCGTGATGCTCCGCGAGCGGCTCGCCGCGTCCTTCGACGCGAAGGCGCTCCCCTGCGGACACACCTACTCGGGCCACCCGATGTCGGTCGCGGCGGGGCTCGCGACGGTGCGGGTCTACCAGGAGGAGAAGATCTTCGAGAAGGGACGCGACCTCGAAGGCCTGATCGCCCCGCGGCTCGCCCAGATCGCCGAGAAGCACCGCACCGTGGGCGACGTCCGCGGCGTCGGCACGTTCTTCGCCCTCGAGCTCGTGAAGGACAAGAAGACGAAGGAGCCGCTCGTTCCGTGGCACGGTGAGGGCCCCGGGGTGATGAAGAACCTCTACGGCGAGCTCCGGAAGCGCGGCGTGTACTCCTTCGGGAAGTTCAACTGCGTGATGGTCGCCCCGCCGCTCACCACGACGAAGGCGGAGCTCGACGAAGCGCTCGGCGCGCTCGACGAAGCGCTCGGCGCGTTCGAAGCGACACTCTGACTCGCGTTCCGCCTTCGGCGCTGCGCGCCTTCACACCACGTGCACGCTGCGGGGCAGGCTCCGCCTGCACGTGATGTGCACGAAGAGGTGAATCGCACGGGAATCCTGCACGTCCGCGAGGCGGTTCGACCCTTGCACCGCCTCCGGTCGTGCAACGAAGGCGCGTGCGAGGAGCGTCGAGCGCGGAGGTCGCGGTCGTCGCGGGAACGATCGTCGTCGCCGCGATCGCGGGCTTCCGCCTGTTCGGCGAGAAGGTCGCCGGCGCGACGGAACAGCAGGGCGCGTGCATCGGCGCGCTCGACGCATCGTGCGGCGGCGCCGGCGGCGCACGCGCGGCCGCCGCGGCGGCCGGCACGCGTGAGCCGTCGTCGTCGTTCGGACGCTACCTCGCCGAGCGGTTCCGGAGCGGCGGACGGCGCGAAGGTTCGTTCGGACCGAGCTGGCAGGTCGCGCAGGCAGGCGGCACCGCGACCGACGCTCCGGCGACGGGTGCCCCCGCGACGCGGCCGGACAACCCCGGCGAGAGCGGCGACTGGGACGGGTTCCTCGCGCGTCGCACCGCAGCGCTGGCCGACATGAGAACGGAGCTCGCCCGAGTCGAAGCCGAGCTCCGCGAGATGAACGACCGCGCGCGGAGCCCGTCGCCCGCGGACGTCGCACGTCTCGCAGAGCTGGAGCGACGTCAGCTCGTCCTCCAGACGAACATGGCGACGACGACCCCCGACTTCCTCGCGTCGTCCGGGAGGTTCGAGCCGGGCGACCTCGAGGCGTACCAGCGCGAACGCGCGATCGATGCCGCGCGGCTCGGCCGCGCGGCGAACGGACGGCCTCCGCTCTCGCCCGACCAAGAGCGCGCCGAGTACGACCGTGCGACCGCCGCCCTTCCGGATCGCGTGCGGATCGCGGAGCTGCGCCAGGCGGCAGCCGAGTACCGCACGGCGCGCGCGAGTCAGGTCACGGGAGAAGCACTCCGCCGCCGGTTTCCCGGGCGGACCGGCGAGATCCTGGCCGAAGCGGACGCGACCGGCTTGCTGTCCGGCGTCCTCGCGCCGCGGGCAGGCCGGCTTCGCGACGCCGCCGCCGTCACGGCTCGTCGCATCGCGATCACCGCGCACGAGATCGCGCGTCCGGCGGCCGCCGCGTCGCGACTCGCGGCGGCGCAACGAAGCGCCGAGCAGGATCCGCCCGCCGTCCGCGCCGAGGTTGCGCGTCTCTCACAGCTCTCACCGGAGCAGCTCGCGAACCTCCGCCAGCTCGGCACGGGCTCGATGGCGTTCGTGCGAGTGAACGACGAAGGCACGATGGTCGTGAAGACGATTCGCACGCGCGGAACCTGGTGGGACGCGGAGGTGACCCTCTCGCCTCAGGACCGGCGCGCCATCGCGGAGCAGACGTTCGAGGGAAATCGCTGGCTCGCGGCGCAGGGGTTTCCGGTGCCGCCGACGTCGATCCATCCGACCGAGGCGCGGCTCTTCCAACCGATGGCATCGGGCGTGAGCCGCAACCAGCTCGGGGCGGAGCAACGCGTCGTGGCCGAGCGCGAAGCGGCGGACATGATCGCGCGCGCACGCGCAGCGGCGAGCGCCGATGCCCGCGCAGGCGGCCCCGCACGCATCGTCGACCCCGAGCTCTCGAACTTTCGTTTCGACCCGGCGACCGGCCGCGTCACGTCCTGGTACGACCCACTCGTGCCGAACCTCCGCGCGCCCGAGCTCGAAGGAGCGTACGCGCAGCTCGGGACGAGGGGCCGTGCGCATGTCGAGCGGCTCGAGCGGAGCACGCACGGTGGAGCGCCGAGCACCGCCGTCGAAGGCGCGCCTCCGAGCCCTGCCGCCGGCGAGCGCGTCGCAGCCGCCGCACGTGAGGTCGCCGGACGCGCGGCGCCGCCTCCCGTCGCTCCTCCTCCCGCCGCGCCCCCGCCTCGTGCCCCGGCCGTCGAGCGCATGAACGACGGCGTGCGCGCGATGTTCGAGGCCGGACCGAACCGCTGGGTCGCGACGGGCAACCGGCCGGAGGGAGTGCTCGTCCAGCGCGGGCTGACCGGCGACTATTCGACGGGAATGGGCGGCGTCCGCGAAGCACGCGGGACGATCGAAGGGACGTGGGAGGGCCGTCAGACGGTGAGCATGTTCCGCCCGGGAGACAACGTGCCCACGGTGACGCGCGAGACGACGAGCCTCTACAACGACCCGCTCGCGGTCCAGGCGCGCGTGCCGCGCGAAGCGCTCGGTGCGGGCCGCGGCAGTGCCGAGGCGCTCACCTCGCGTGGGATCCGACCCGAGGAGGTCGTGCGCGTCGGCGCGCACATCCCACGCGGCGTCAGCGACGAACGGCGCGCGCAATGGGCGCGCAACTACCTCCAGTTGCAGGAGGAGCTCGGGCTCGTCCCTGCTCCGAACAGCCGCGGCGCGCGCTTCACGCAGGAGCTCCGTGAAGCATTCGCGCGCGGCCGCTACGTGGAGGACGACAGCCAGTGGCCGCCCGTGCGTCGGCTCGAAAACGCGGACGAGGTCGACCGTGCCGTCTCGCACGTTCTCTCACGTTACGAGTGAGTCTCGATCAGTACACGCCCGCCTGCGCGTCGCGACGCGCGCGGCGGTCGCGGCGGTACTCGTCGGCGGCGTGGTAGTTCGTGACGACGTAGATGACGCCGAGCCCGACGCCCGCCGCGAGGAAGAAGTTCCGCGCGTGCAGGTCGGCCGAGAACCCGAACAGCCACGGCGCCACGAGCAGCAGAACGGTCACGGCGACCTCGACGCCGCCGTGCACCGTGAACGGGATGAGGTGCGCGATGCCGAGCGGGTACGCGGTCAGAAGGCTCATGCCGAGCTGCGCGACGGCGAGCACGTAACACAGCACGGCGGCGACGCCTCCGAACCCGAACAGCGTCGGGGCGAGAGCGAGCAGCGCGACGGCTACGTAGTCGAGGTAGCCGTGGACGCGCGGGGACAAGAATTTCATGGTCGATCCTCCGGACCGACCGCGGTGCATCGCGCGTACCCGTCTCAGCGGCGGCGCGGCCGCGCGGTGAACGACGAGACGACGAGCATCAGCGCGCAGAGCCCGGCCGCGCCGCCGAGGACGCGCGTGAGCGTCCCGTCCTCGCCGCGCGTGTGGAGGATGAGCGCGGCGTAGCCCGCGGCGATCCCGATCGCCGTGTAGATCAGCTGCCGGCCGATCGCGTAGACCGTGCGCGCGCCCTCGTGGACGCCCGCGACCTTCACTTCCATCTGCCCGCGCGTGGCGCGGACGAGGTACTTGCGGAGATCCTCCGGCAGCGTGACGGCGCCCATCGCCATGTCACGCACCGTCTCCATCGCGACTTTCTGCCAGTCGCGGTTGCCGAGCACGAAGTCGTGCAGGTACGGCTGGATGATCGCCATCGGGTTCAGCTCCGGATCGAGGACGGAGCACGAGCCGTAGACGAGCAGGAGCGTCCGCTCGAGCAGCACCCAGTCGCGCGGGATGTGGAAGACGTCCGAGAGCTCCTTCAGACCGACGTTCATCTTCCGGAGGTCGAGGAGGTCCTCGAGCCCCTTCATCGGGTCGATCTTGATGTCCTTGAGGTTGAAGCTCTCGATCTTCACCTCTTCCTGGAAGCGACGATGGAAGAACTCGATGATCTTCTCGGTCATCACCTCGTCGCTCGTGCGGGAGAGGAACCCCATCTTGCGGAGCGCACGGACGATGCGGTCGGTGTCGCGGCGGATGACGCCTTCGAGGAACTCCGGGATCCCCTCGCGCATCTGCGGCGAGAGCTCGGCGACGGCGCCGAAGTCGAGGAGGACCAGGTCGCCCTGTGCATTGACCAGGATGTTCCCGGGATGCGGATCGGCGTGGTAGACGCCGTCGACGAAGATCATCTGACAGTAGGCGCGCACGAGGCGCCGCGCGATGTCCTTCCGGTCGACGCCGAGCGCGCCGAGCCCCTGCATGTCGGAGAGCTTCCTGCCCTCGACGAACGTCGTCGTGAGCACGCGCTTCGTCGAGAGCTCGCGGATCGGCGTCGGGAAGAGCACGCGCGGGTCGCGCTCGAAGTTCGCCGAGATGCGCTCGATGCTCGCGGCCTCGAGCTCGAAGTCGAGCTCCTGGTGAAGGAGCGTCTTGATCTGCTGGTAGTACGAGTCGAGCCCCTGCACGGGGACGAACCACTGGACGATCCCCATGATGCGACGGATCGTCTTCAGGTCGAGCCGGACGATCTCGTCGATGTCCTGGTGCTGCACCTTCACGACGACGCGGCGGCCGTCGCGCGTCCGCGCCTCGTGGACCTGACCGAGCGAGGCGCTCGCGATCGGCTCCTTCTCGAACGCAGTGAAGAACTTGTCGATCGGCCCGCCGAGCTCGGAGACGACGCGCGGCGCGATCTCCTCGAAAGGACGCGGCGGCACCTGGTCCTGGAGCCCTTCGAGCTCGGCGCGGAAGGCCTCCGGGAGGAAGTTCGCGAGGATCGAGAGGAGCTGCCCGACCTTGATGAAGAGGCCCTGGAGCTCGAGGATCGTCTCGTAGACACGCTTCGCGTTGCGACGATGGACGTCGGCGAGGTTGTCCTCGCGATAGCGCGTGCCGAAGAGGCGCGCCTTCCACGAGAGCCACAGGTAGCTGAAGATGACCGTGAAGGTCGTCTCGTACGCGCGGAGGAACCGGAACTTGCTGATGCCGCGGCTCCGATAGCGCATCGAGCCCGGGCGCTCCGAACGCCGCTCCATGCGAGAGGACGCGGGCGGCCCGGGGAGGGCCGCGGCGTCTTTCGCGCCACGGAGGGGTTCGGCCTTCATCCGGCTCAGCCTAGTCACGCCTTCGCCGGGCGACAAAGCCCGGCGCTGCCCGTCGCCATGCGGAAGAGCGCGTCGTGTGCGGCAGGACGCGCCGTCCGGATCAGGACGTTGTCACGTGTAGGATGCACGCGATTGGTGAGGACGACGAGGACGACCTCTGCGTCCGGGTCGATCCAGAGGCTCGTCCCGGTGAATCCGAGATGGCCGAACGTGCGCGGTCCGGTGAGCGCGCCCGCGCTCGAGCCCTCCGCGCTCTTGCCGTCGAAGCCCGCGCGGAGCGTGCCCCCCGGCCGCTCGCGGACGAGCCAGTCCGCGTCGCTCCCCGCCCGGAGCGGGCCGTTCCGCCGCGCGATCGCGTCGAGCACGCTCGTGCCGAAGGCGAGCACCGCGGAGACGGTCCCGAAGAGGCCGGCATGGCCCGAGCCGCCGGCGCCGGTGAGCGCCCACGCGTTCTCGTCGTGGACGCGGCCACGGACGACGCCGCCGCGCCACGGCACGTCCTCGGTCGGCGCGGCCCGGGTCACGACGTCGACGCCCCGTGCTTCGAGGTCTCGGGCGGTGCCGAAGTCGTGCTCGCGACCGAGCGGCTCGACGACGAGCTTCGCGACCGCGGCGCCCGCGTCGACGACGCCGGTGGCGCGCGCGAGCGCTTCGCCGGCAAGCGCGTAGCCGAGGTCGCTGTAGACGGGCGCGAAGCCCTCGTCCGGCACCGGCCCGACCGCCTCGGCGCGCCGCGACGAGGCCACCGTCCGGAGCGCCGCCTCGCGATCGACGGCGCCGCCGGTCACGAGCGGCGCGAACACGGGGATGTGCGCTTCGAGCCCGGCGCGGTGCGCGAGGAGGAGCTCGAGCGAGCACTCCTCGGTCGGCGTGCCGCGCGTTTCGTCGAGCAGGATGCCGGCGCGCGTGCGCGGATCGAGCCCGCTGCGCGCGATCGCGACCGCCGTCGCGGGCTTCGTCACGCTCGCGAGATCGAACAAGAGGTCGGTCGCTCCTCCTCCGGAAAGCTCCCACCGTCCGTCGCGCCGGGCGGCCCAGCCCACGGCCGAGCAGGGCGCGACGCCGGCCGCGACGAGCGCCGCCGCCAGCTCGTCCGGCGACCGCGAGCTCTCGATCGTGGCCGAACCACCTGCTCGAGCTGGAGGGGTCTCGGCATCCGAAGGAGAAAAGCGAAGAGGAGGATGCGGCATCGACTCGCGATACTTTACCGGTCAAGCTCCTGACCGGTAACCTTTGGGGCGATATGGCTGAATTCGTCTGGGAGGCGCGCGCACGGACGGGCGAGCTCCGTAAGGGCGTCATGGACGCCGACGACGAGAACAACGTGCAGGCGCGTCTTCGCGCCCAGCAGTTGATGCCCACCAAGATCAAGAAGAAGGGTGCGGGCTTCAACTTCTCCGTCGGCAGCGGCGTCGACCTGAAGGACATCGTCACCTTCACCCGCCTCTTCGCGACGATGATCGATGCCGGTCTGCCGATCGTGCAGTGCCTCGACATCCTCTGCAACCAGACGGACAACAAGCACTTCGCGGTCATCCTCAAGGACGTCAAATCGAACGTCGAGCAGGGCGCGACCTTCAGCGACTCGCTCCGTCGCCACCCGAAGGTCTTCGATCAGCTCTACGTGAACCTCGTCCAGGCGGGCGAGGTCGGCGGCATCCTGGACACGATCCTGAGCCGCCTCGCCGTCTACAACGAGAAGTCGATCAAGCTCCGTCGCCAGCTGCGCGGCGCGATGGTCTACCCGAGCGCCGTCCTCATCATCTTCACCGGCGTCCTCGGCATCCTCCTCGGCTGGGTCATCCCGTCCTTCAAGACGATCTTCAAGGACCTCGGCTCGAGCGACGAGCTCCCGTGGCTGACCCAGATGGTCATCACCGCGAGCGAGACGTTCATCGGGTACTTCCCGTTCATCTTCGTCCTCGGCGTCATCTTCGGCTTCGCGATCAGCTACTTCTACCGGACCCCGGTCGGGAAGAAGCTCTTCCACCGCATCCTCCTCAAGCTCCCGGTCATGGGCCCGGTGCTCCAGAAGATCGCGGTCGCGCGCTTCACGCGCACGCTCGGCACGCTCCTCTCGTCCGGCGTCCCGATCCTCGACGCGATGGAGATCGTCGCGAAGACGGCGGGCAACGTCGTCGTCGAAGAGGCGATCATGTACGCGCGCGCGAAGATCTCCGAAGGCAAGAACATGGCGGCGCCGCTCCTCGAGACGAACGTCTTCCCGCCCATGGTCGTGCAGATGGTCGGCGTCGGCGAGCAGACCGGCGCGCTCGACGCGATGCTCAGCAAGATCGCCGACTTCTA
>JBDHVE010000099.1:0-33713 GCA_039809485.1 Polyangiaceae bacterium
CGCCCATGCGGAGGGAGCCGAGCCTCCACCCCGGCCCCGTCCAGCGAGCCCCGATGCCGGAGTGTGAGCGTCCCCGCGTAGACGAGAGATCGGGCACGGGCACGGGCACGGGCGAGAAACGAGACGAGAGCTGCTCGCGAGGAGCGGGAACGCAGGCCCCCACAGCGCGCAGCGAAGGGGACGGGGTGGAGGCTCGGCGACCGAGCCACCGGCGCGGGCCAGACCTCACAGGTCGGATCGACCTCGCAAGGGGCCGACCTACTCGGGGGCCCCGAACCATGTTCGCAGGTCGAACCGACCTCGCGGTGCTCGGTACGACCTCGCCGGTCGAATCGGTTGGTTCGGGCGGGGAGGACCCGCCGAAAGGACGTCACAGAACGGAAGACCGCGCCCATGCGGAGGGAGCCGAGCCTCCACCCCGGCCCCGTCCAGCGAGCCCCGATGCCGGAGTGTGAGCGTCCCCGCTAGCGCGCGATCATCCTCTCGTACGACGTCGCGCGCAGCGTCCCGTTCGCGGGCAGGATCGCGTTGAGCTCGCGCCGCCCGTACTCGTAGCCGTTGAACGTCGTCGCTGCGCTCTTCCGGAACGCGGCGTACGAAGGCACGGTCGAGGAGTCGACGAAGAGGATCTCGGGCTCCTCGAAGCTCGTTCCGCCGGCGTCGAGCGAGGGCGGACCCCAGCTCGCGCCCTCGTCCGGCAGCTGCGGGGCCTTCACCGAGCCGCTCGTCGCGGCGCCCGGCGGCACGACGAACGACCAGGAGAAGTTCGCGTCCTGGTTCGTGGAGTAGCGCACGCGGACGAGGCCGCCGTCGGTCGCGGCGAGCGACTGCTCCGTCGTCCACTTCACCTCGAAGCGCCGTGGATCGCCCATCGGCGGAACGCTCGCGGCCGTGATCTTCGGGAGCCGCTGCGAGAGGTCGATCACGCTGTCCTGCGCGGGCACGTCCCGCTTCACGATCGTGAGCTGTGCGCCGGGCGTGAGGTACGACTGGAACGTCGCGAGCACCTGCCGCGCGTCGGCGAAGCCTGCCGGAACGGTGAAGGACCGCGGGCCGTCGATGAACTTCGTCCCCTCGAGCGGGAAGCCGACGTTCTCCGCGATCTCGGTGAGACCGACCTGCACGTCGCCCTCCTCGTTCGGGAGGTTCGAGGCGTCGACGGTGGCGCTCACCGGATTGGCGAACGCACCGACCGTGACCATCCCGATCCCGCCGTCCGGCGGAGGGGCCACGTTGCCCTTCTTGAACGCAAAGCCGACGACGCCGGCGCCGCCGGTCGCGCGGACGAGGATCGGGTTCGTCGTCCGGACGCAGTCCGGATAGAGGAACAACCTGACCGGGCTGGCGGTACCGGTGTTCTGGCACGGACCGGAGATCGCGTCGTACTCCGTCGCGTTGGCCGCGAGCGTGAAGGCGACGTCGTAGCTCGGCGTGATGTTCGGCGAAGTCGGCTGCTCCTCTGCGATCAGCTCGTCGCCGGCCTCGACGCCGGTCCACGTGACGATCTGGAAGTTCGCGCCGCGGCCGAGGAGCGCGCTCGCCATCGCGGGGGTCGGTCCGTTGCTCGTCGCACGCCCGTCCGGCCCGGTCTTCCCGACGAAGAGGAGCTGCCCGTTCGCGTCGTTGAACGGGACGATCACGTTCGGCACCGGCTGCCCGAGCGACATCACCCGCACGGTGACGGCGGGAACGGCGGCGTCGGGAACCGCGCCGTCCTGCGCCGGCGGCGTCGACGCGTCCTGCGCCGGAGGCGTCCCGGCCTCGAACGAGCCCGCCTCCGGGTTGAACGTGCCGTTCGACCCGGTCGATCCGTCGTCTTCACAGGCGAAGAGCGCGGCGGTGGCGACGAGAGGCAAGAGCACGAAGGCGGAGCGGCGCATAGGCCCCCAACATCGCCTCCTCCCGCTGCGGATACAAGTCACTCGTTCGGAGGACGGCGGGTCTCGCCTCGCTCAGGGCGGGTCCTGGAACCGGAGCACCTGTCTCCATTCCGGCGCCATGTTGTCGTCCGTCACGACGCGGGCCGCGGCGATCTCGGGCCGGGAGAGGAGCCGATCGCGTGACTCGAGGCCCTCGTCCGTCGGCGGCTCCGCCTCGATCGTCCTCGCGAACGAGAGCAGGTCCTCGTACGTCTTCTCACCGTCGTCCGTCGAGCGGTCGATCGCGCGCTGGCCGTAGATCGAATAGACCGAGAGCGTGTGGCCCCAGCGGATCTCGTCGAAGACGAGCGGCGAATCACTGACGGCCATGAAGTTGTAGACCCGCATCGCGTGCGGGAACGTCGTCGCCGCCGTCTTCTTCACGTCGTCCGACGACGTCGTGTTGAAGAAGAAGATCCCGCCGGGCTGGAGGTGCGCGCGGGCGAGCTCCATGAACTCCGTCGAGAGGAGGTTCGTGATGTGCGCGCGCCAGTGCCACGTCGTGTTCATCACGATCACGTCGAAGCGGTCCTCGTGACGGTTCAGCCAGCGCCGGCCGTCGTCGATCACGATCTCGACCTTCGGATCCTTCAGGATCGGCGCGACCTCCGGGTGGCGTGAGATCAACGTCACGTAGCCGGGGTTGATCTCGACGATCGTGAGCTTCTCGAGGCCTGGCATGTTGGCGATCACGTTCGCCCACGAGCCGGACGCGAGCCCGATCATGAGGATCCGCTTCGGCGCCGGATGCAGCGCGCCGACGGCGTAGGCGCGGAGGATGCCGTTCCGGTCGTGGACGATCGACGTGTTGAATCGGCCGTCGTAGGCGCCGCCGCCGTAGACGGTGCCGTCCTGGGTGACGGTGATGACGCCGCTCTTCGTCTCGATCACTTCGGCGAAGCGCGTCGTGTCGTCGAACTTCGACTTGTAGAGGAGCCGCTCCCAGATCCGGTCGTAGGCGGCGGGCGTCGCGCGCGCGAGGAGGACCGCCGCGGCGGCGACAGCCGCGAGCGCGAGCGCGCGGCTGCTCACTCGCAGGTCGGAGAGACCGAGGAGGATCGCGACGAGCACCATCCCGATGCACGCGATCACCGCGCCGGTCATCGGGAGCGAGAAGCGATCGAGGAACACGAACCCCGTGACGAGGCTGCCCGCGGACGAGCCGACGATGTTCGCGAGGTACACGTAGCTCAGGTTCTTGCCGGCACGGTCGTCCGCCGTGATCCCGAAGTGTGAGACGAGCGGCAGGATCGCGCCGAGGAGCGCCGCCGCGAGCGCGACGAGCACGAGCGCGGGCGGCCAGTCGTGGGACTTCGCCGACCAGCCGAAGAAGGGGACGACGAGCCACGCGACGAGGTTCGCGACGAACGCGAACCCCGCGAGCGCGCGGAGCTGGCGCGTGTCGCCGGCCTTCGTCTGATCCTTGCAGAAATGGCCGGCGACCCGTGAGCCGAGCGCGATCCCGAGCAGGTAGGCCGCGAGGAGGAGCCCGAACGCGCCGGGCAGGCCCCAGCTCGCGAAGGCGATCACGCGGTACCATAGGATCTCGTACGAGAGCGCGATGAAGCCACTGACGGCGGCGACGACGAGCGCGAGGCCGAAGCTCACTGGCCGTCCTCTGCAGCAGGAGTCGCGGCGGCGGCGAGCGCCGCTTCGATCTCGGCCGGGCGCGGAGTGCGCCGATGCGCGACGTAGGCGAGGAGGCTCACCGTCACGTTCAGCGCGGCGGCGAGACGGACGGAGCCCATCTGCCCTGCGCGGCCCATGATGAAGAGGACCGCGGCCGCCGACGCGAACGCGGAGCCGAGCGTGTTGACGAAGTAGAGCGTGCCGACCGACTTCCCGACGTTGCCGCTCGAGCGGACGAGGTGGGCGACGAGGAGCGGCAGCGTCGAGCCCATGAGGAGCGTCGGCACGAGGACGAGGAGGAACGTGACGAAGAACGTCCCGACGGCGCTCATCCCGAGCGTCACGCGCCCGACCGCGTGGAACACGGCGAGCGACACGGCACCGAAGAGGCCGATCCCGAGCTCGACGAGCGAGAAGAGGAGGAGCACCGGCCGCTTCGCGTCCTTCGAGACCTCACCGCCCGCGACGCTGCCGAGCCCGAGGCCCAGCATGAAGGCCGTGACGACCATCGTGACGCTCTCGATGTTGATCCCGTAGATCGCGTAGAGCGCGCGCTGCCAGACGATCTGGTAGAGCAGCGCGGCGAAGCCCGAGAGGAAGAAGACGACGTAGATCCAGGCGCGAGAAGGCATTGTTCCGTCGAGCTCCTCAGCTCTCGTCCTCGCGGGCGAGCGCACGACGGAGCTCCCCGAGGAAGTACTCACCGTCGGTCACGATTCCGACGGCCTGGTGCGTGCCGCGATCGACGAGCTTGATGACCGTGTCGGCGTCCGTGTCGACACAGAAGGTCGCGACGCGCGCCGGCAGGATGTTCCCGGTCGCGACGCCGTGGAGCGTCGTCGCCACGACGATCGCGACACCGACGCCGTCGACGTGGGCCCGCATCGCGTCGCACGCGGCGACGACGTCCGTGACGACGTCGGGCAGCGGGCCGTCGTCGCGGATCGATCCGCAGAGGACGAACGGGATCCCCTTCGTCACGCACGCGTGCATGACGCCACGGGTGACGATCCCGCCACGCACGGCGGCGGCGATCGATCCGGCGCGCCTCACGCGGTTGATCGCACGCAAGTGGTGCTGGTGGCCGTGCGGGACGCCGCCACCGCGCCGGAGGTCGATCCCGAGCGACGTGCCGAAGATGGCCGACTCGATGTCATGGGCGGCGAGCGCGTTGCCGGCGAAGAGCACGTCGATCCAGCCCTCGTGGACGAGCGCCTCGAGCATCGGCCCGCTGCCGCTGTGGACGATCGCCGGGCCGCCGACGAAGAGGATCTTCTCGCCCCTCTTGCGGGCAGCCTTCATCGCGAGCGCGACGTCGGCGATGAGACGCGCCTTCGGTCGCTCCGTCGACACACCGGACGACATGAAGCGAAATGCCTCCGCCTCTGCCGCGCCCCTCGGCGGGAGCTTCACGCGGACGCCGTCCTCGCCGACGACGAGGAGGTCGCCCGCCTTCACGCGGTGCATCGGGCACGCCTCCGCATGGACGCTGCCGCCCGAGCGGACGATGCGGATGCCGACATCCATCTCCGGACGAGCGACCGGCACCCACGCACCGGCGATCCGGACATCGGTGTCGAAGTTCGTCGTCGCGTAGAACCCCTCCGGGAAGACGCCATCTTGGTCGGCTTCGGCGAGCGTCGCGTCGCCGGGCGGATCCTCGGAGGTGGTCATCGGGCCTACCCTTCTAGCGAGGCCGCGCGCCCGCGGAAAGCGGGTTCCGCCGAGGTGTATCGCCCCCCGTATCGAGCGATACGTCTCGCTCGCGGGCGCGTTCGGGGGAACCGAACCGACGCCGAGGTACGCAGAAAAGGCTCGAACCCTACGGCTTTCCACGACGGCGCGGTTGGCCCGGAGCATGCACCATGTCCTCGCCATGCACGACCAAGACACCGGGCACATCGATACCGGGGCCCTCGAGGCGAGCCAGTGCTGGTGTGGGGAGCCCCTCGGCGGGACCGAGCAGCGCGCTCTCGGCGTGAGCTTCTGTCCGAAGTGCAGGGCCCGCGTCCTCCGCTCGTGTGCCTCCGTTCTCTCGATCGCGAACGGTCGCGCCGCCGTGCGCCGTCGCGTGCGGTGACGAGTCCGCGCGTCGGTACGTTGCGAGTCGAGTAGACTCGCGCGCCGTGTCCCGGACGGCGGTGGCGTTCTTCGCGTGCGTGCTCGGCGGATGCGCCGTCGCTCCTCTTCCCGAGATCGCCGCGCCGCGATCGACCGCCCGCTTCTACGACGCCGTCGACTGGAAGAAGGCGGGCGACGAGGCGGTCGCCGTCCTCCAGGGCTACGTCCGGACCGACACCACGAATCCACCCGGCAACGAGACGCGCGGAGCCGAGTACCTCGCCGCCGTCCTCGCGAAGGAGGAGATCCCGTACGAGATCCTCGAATACGCGCCCGGCCGCGGGAACCTCGTCGCGACGCTGGCGGCGGAGCACGAGGAGGAGCCTCCGCTCTGTCTCCTCTCGCACGTCGACGTCGTGACCGCGGAGGAGAAGACGTGGAGCGCCGGCAAGGGGCCGCTCTCCGGGGCGATCGACGGCGGGTACCTCTACGGCCGTGGCACGCTCGACATGAAGGGCCTCGGCGCCCTCGAGCTGATGACGATGGTCTGGCTGAAGCGGCTCCACGTGCCGCTCCGTCGCAACGTCGTGCTGCTCGCCGTCGCGGCCGAGGAGTCCGACTCGGCCGGGATCCAGTTCCTCGTCGACAAACACTGGAGCAAGCTCCGGTGCAGTCACGTCGTGAACGAGGGCGGGCTCGGGATCGAGGATCTGCTCACGAAGGGGCAGACCGTCTACACGATCTCGGTCGCCGAGAAGGGAACGCTCTGGCTCCGGATGACGGCGCACGGCGAGGCCGGTCACGGCTCGACCCCGCTCCCGGGTCGCGCGCCCGAGCGGCTCGTCCACGCGATCGAGAAGCTCTACGCGCGCGATCCGGATCCGGTCGTCCACCCTTCCCTCTACGACCTCGCCGCGCGCATCGGCGAGGACTCCGGCGGCCTGACCGGCTTCGTCCTCCGGAGGCCCTGGCTCGTCCGCCGGCTCGTGCTCGGGAAGCTGATGGAGAGCCCGCCGGCGCGCGCGACGCTCTTCGACACGTGCAACGTGACCGGCTTCGAGGGGAAGAAGGAGCCGAACGTCATCCCGACCGAGGTCTCGGCGATCCTCGACTGCCGCGTCCTCCCGGGGACGCGTCCGATCGATCTCTTCGTCGAGCTCAGGAAGACGATCGACGATCCGAAGGTCACCTTCGAGATCCTCGATCGGAGCGAACCTGCCGAGAGCACGTGGGATGATCCGCTCTTCTCCGCGCTCGCGCGCCATGCGGTCGACGGACGACCGCACGTCGTCGCCGGGCCCGCGCTCTCGCCCGGCTACACCGACTCGCTCTACCTCCGGCGGAAGGGCGCCCGCGCCTACGGCTTCACGCCGTTCGAGGTGAAGCAGGAAGAGATGAACGGGTTCCACGGCAAGAACGAGCGCGTCAGCCTCGCGAACGTGCACCGTGGTCTCCGCACCCTGTTCCGCGCCGTCGTCGACGTGGCCGCGAAACGATGAGGAGTGCATGGATCGTGGCGGCGGTGCTCGCGACGGCGGGTGTCGCCCGTGCGAACGAGCCGCTGCCGAACGTGCCGCCGTCGCGTGCGCAGACGGAGAGCGCCTGGGCGTTTCCCGTCCGCGTCGACGAGATCCGAGTCGAGGGGCTCGTCCGGACCGCGCGCTACGTCGTCCTCCGTGAGCTCGGGTTCCGCGAAGGGGACGTCGTCGACAAGGCCGCCTTCGATCTCGCGGTCACGCGCCTGTGGAACACGACGATCTTCGCGCACGTCGAGGGCGACATCGTGCGGGAGGGCACGCGGAACGTCGCTGTCTTCCGACTCGAGGACCGCTGGACGCTCAATCCGCTCTTCCGCTTCGGCTCTGGCGGCGACGCGTTCTTCTTCCGGCTCGGCGCTGCCGACAACAACGTCGCCGGACGCTTCCTCGAGCTGCAGGCGCAGTACGAGTACTTCAACGGCTTCCACGGCGGGCAGGCGATCTTCCGGAACCCACGTCTGTTCGGCGCCCGCCTCGAGCTCGCCGTCCAGGTCGACCGCCTCGTGCGCCCGCGCTGGGGCTTCTCCGACCAGCGGACGCAGGCCGTCGTCGAGCTCGGCAAGCTCCTCGAGCAAGACCGGCTCCGCGTCGGCGTGCGCGCGAGCGCGTTCGGGAACCGATTCCTACCGCCGCTCGAAGGTCCGCGCTTCTACCCCGACGAGACCGTCACCGTCCTCTTCGAGCCGTCGCTACGCGTCGGTCGGATCGACACCGTCCGGATCCGGCAGAAGGGCGCGAGCGTCGAGCTCCGGCCCGGGTTCGCCTTCACGTCGAGCGACGTCGCGGACACGTTCGCGAGCGCGACGCTCGAGGCGCTCGGGTTCGTGATGTTCGGCCAGCGCTGGAACCTTGCTGCGCGCCTCCGCGCTTCGGGGATCAGCCGGGTTCCGCCACACCTCATGATCTACGCCGGCGGGCTCGATCTCCTCCGCGGGTTCCCCGACAACTACGTCCGCACGAATGCCCTGGCGCTCGCGAACGCCGAGCTGCGCTTCAGCGCGTTCGACTCGACGTGGATCGCGCTCGTGCCGACCGCGTTCGTCGACGCGGCGGCCTCGCGCTCGCCGACCGGTGCGCCGGGCACCGCGGTCGCCGTCGGAGCGGGGCTCCGGGTGCTCGTCCCGAAATTCGTCGGAACCGGGCTCCGCGTCGACCTCGCGGTACCGGTGCACGCCTCCCAGCGCGCGGTCCGCGAGCCCGATCAGGCGCGGTTCGGTCCCGTCACGCCGGAAGCGGACGTCGGCAGCGTGCAACCGAGCTTCGGCGTGTTCCAGTTCTTCTGATGCCTCACGGCATCGGATGGGCCTCGAAGAACTTCATCACTTCCTCGCCCCACACGAACGCGTTCGGCGGCTTGCAGGCAAAGGAGAACAGCTGTCCCGGGACGGTCCCGGGATCGGTGCTCCCCGGGATGCAGTGCCCGCGGAGGAGCGTCGAGGTCGCCTGCCAGTCGTGCTGGATGAACTCGAAGACGGTGCCCTTCGCGTTCGTCCAGCGCTTCCAGGAGTAGGCATCGTCGCCGGCGACGACCACGGCGTCGCCGAGGGCCCACGCGCTGACGAAGGCGTCCCGCTGCGGAGGCGCTACGCCGAACCCGATCACGGCGTCGGTGGTGCCGTGCATGTAGAGGATCGGCACCTCCCGCACGGCGGCCTTCGCCTCCGCTTCGGTGCAGCCGATCTCGGCGGCGGGAGCCGCCGACGCGATCACGTCGGCGTGCTTGCACGCGAAGGTGAACGTCATCCGCCCGCCCTGCGAGAAGCCCGTCATGTGCACGCGCTTCGGGTCGACGCGATAGACCGTGCGCGCGAGACCGAGGAACGCCCAGACGTCGTCGTAGTCGGCGGAGGGGTTCCAGATCGCGTTCGGGGGCGTTCCCTTCGCGTTCGGCTGGACGACGACGTAGCCCTCACGCTCGCCGATCGCGCGCATCGCCGTGCTCGCGTCCTGCATCGCCGCGTTCATCGTCGCGCCGTGGACGTCGAGGACGATCCCGCAGCCGCCCGTCTTGCACTTCGCAGGCAGGCGCACGTCGAACGTGTAGCCGTTGCAGGTGAAGCGGTGATCGCCGGGGCTCACGTCGTCGATGCAGCCGGAAGGGACGAGGGCGGTGCTCGAGGCGTCGGATGCGCCGCTGTCCGGCGGAGGCGGCGTGCTCGGCGCCGGCCCCGCGTCCACCCGCGCGCTCTCACCGCTCGGCAGGGCCGGTGCGGTCGCTCCCTCGGGCGGCGAAGACGTCTCGCTCGCGCAGGCCACGAAGCCCGCCGCCAGCACCCCGAGCCCCGCGCGGATGACTGCCCCCATCACGGCCGTCCTCGTACCCCCGGGTCGCGCGGCTGCCAAGCGATACAGCCCGCGGAGACGCCTCCTGGTACACCCCGCGATACACCCTCGGTTCGGCGGGTGTGACACGCGAAAACGCCGAGAATCCTTGGGCGGACGGACGCGGCACGGTCCCTGCTGCCGTCACGGTCATGCTCGCCTCTGCCTCCCGCTCGTTCCTCTCCGCCGTCCTCGCCTTCGCCTCGCTCGCGACGGTCGCCTGCTCCGCCCCGACCTCGGAGGACGCGACCGACGCGTCCCCCGACGACGCGCCGGTCGCCACCGCGGAGGGCGACGAGGGACTCGCGCTCTCCGGGTCCGCGTCGCTGCGAGGCCCTTCGCACGCGCAGCCCGCGCTCCTCGCCGCGAACAGCACGAACGGCGCGAGCGACGTCGTCGGCGTCCTCGAGCTGAAGGACACGGGCGCGTTCTACGACGTGCTCTCCGTCGACCTCGCGTTCACCGGTGCGAGCACGACGAGCCTGACCGGCGGCGCCTCGGCGCTGAAGCCCGTCATCGCGCCGGTGCAGCTCCGCCTCCGCCCGCGGGCCAACGCGAAGCTCCTCGGCGCCGCCGCGCTCGGTGGGGCGAAGCCGTTCCGGACGGCCATCATCACCCTCCTCGACCCGACGAACGCGAAGGTCGCGCCGTTCGCGACGCTCGAGTACGCGCTCGTCACGCGCGCGTCGACGGCGTCGACCGACGCCGGCACGGTGGAGGAGCTCGAGCTCACGGTGCGCGCGGCCGTCCTCGAGAAGGGCGCCGTGAAGATCCGGATCGACACGGCAGCGGGGACGGCGGCATGCGTCGACCCGACCAACTGCCCCTGCGGCAGCGGCGGGACGGCGACGAACCTCGGGCCCTACACCCAGACGATGATGGCGAGCTGGCCGATCGCCGAGGGCGCGACACGGATCGACGACGTCACGGTGCAGGTCGCGAAGAAGACGTCGACGGTCGCGGGCACGGCCGACGTCGCGACGAGCAGCACCGTCCTCGAGGAGCTCTCCTTCGGCGGGCGGATCGATCCGAGCGGCGTCTGCGCGGCGCTCCAGGCGACGAGCGGCTCGCACGCGAAGAGCCTCGTCCTCGACGTGGCCTCGCCGCTCAGCGACAGCCTCGCGAAGCCGGTGACGGAGACGCGCTGGGAAGCGTGCATCCCGTCCGCGAAGGAGGTCCGCTTCACCGTCGACGCGGGACGGAACGATCAGCGCGTCTCGATCGGCGCGGCCGGCCTCGTCCGCACCGACTTCACCTACGACCTCTTCGGCGGCAAGGAGCTCTCGAAGACGGTGAGCGGGTGGTCGTTCGCGAAGAACATGTCGATCACGACCTGCGCGAACGTGTTCTGATCGTCAGCGCCAGGCCGCGATGCGCCGCTCGAGCTCGGAGACGCGCGGCGCGGGCTCGGCGAAGATGTCGAAGCCGCCGCCCTGGTCGTCGGGCAGGTTGAAGTAGGCGCTCACGACGCCGATGACCTCGCCACGAGCGTCGAGCACGGGGCCGCCCGAGTCGCCCGGACACGCATGATGGGTCGACGTCTCCCACGCGAAGGTGACCTTGCGCTTGTCGCCGGCCTGACCCGACGTGAAGATGCTCCCCGGCTGGGAGGGGACGAGCGGCGCGGAGCGCGCGGTGCACCCGTAGCCGAACATCGTCGCGCGAGCGCCGCGGGAAGGCGCGAGCCGCGCGAGGGACACGGGGCGCGCGATCTCGGACGGAACCGCCTCCGCGAGACGGACGAGCGCGATGTCGGTCGCGCCGGTCTCCTCGCCGAAGACCCGCACCTCCGCGGTCGCGAACGAGCGCGAGCCCTCCGCGCGATCGATCACGAACGCGCCCACGGAGCGCACGCCGCTCTCGAAGTCGAAGCAGTGCGCGGCGGAGAGGACGACCTTCGGGGCGACGAGCGTGCCCGTGCACGCATCGAAGCGGCCGACCTCGGGACGCTCCCAGGGCGCGGCTTCGCCGGCGACGACCGCGTCGGACGACGAGCCTTGCTCCGTCGCCTCGGGCGCCGCGCACGCGGCGCACGCGAGGAGGACGGCGAGACCGAGCTTCTTCATCGCGGGAGCGCCGCCTTCAGCTTCGCCGTGAGCGCCGGCGCGGCGAGGAGGCCCTTCGAGAGATCTCCCGGCGTGCTCAGCACCGAGACCTCGTCGGCGGCGGCGTGGAGGCGCCCCGTCCGCCCGAGGGCGAGCGAGGTCTGGAGCGTCATCGTGTCTGCGAGCGACACTTCGACGGCGCTCACCGCGACGGGGGCGTCGACGTCCTCCGACTTCACCTTCTCCGAGAGGAGCGGCGACGCCGCGTCGAGCAGCGTGCGGGCGAGGAGGAAGACGTTCTTGTTCTCGTTCTTCGCTTCGCGTGCGGAGAGCTCGAGGTCGGTCGTGTCGTCGGTGTGGCCGAGGATGGCCGCTTCCTTGCCGAGGAAGGTGCCGTCCCCCGAGTAGTCCGCGCGGCGGAGGACGAAGAGATCCTGACCGCGCGTGCGCGTCATCATGATCTCGAAGCCGAGGGATTCGTCGTCGTCGTTGCTCACGGTCGCGACGTCGATCGCACAGCTCACGATCGCGCGCTGCTCGGAGGAGACGATCTGACCGCGGAGGGAACAGAACGCGCCGAACGACTTCCCCTTCCGGGTGACGGTCGCCTTGATGAAGCGCTTGTTCTTCGTCTTCGCCTTCACGCCGTCGAGCATGAGGAGCGAGATCTGGAGGTCCTTGTCGCCGGGCGCCGAGAGGCTCACGCCGCCCTTGGAGACGAAGTCCTGCTCGGCCGCGGCCTCCTCCGGCGAGCCGGTCGTGTCCTCGGCGCATCCCGCGCTCGCGAGCGAGAGACCGACGAGGCCACAGAAGAGGAGCGAGCGCGTCATCCCGGATCGGTAGCACTCACTGTCCGACACGCACGCACTTTTGCCCACACAAGCCAAACCATTCGCGTTTCCGACGCCGCGCACCCCTCGACGGGACCCCACCCGCCGGCGTCCGGCATCTGTTACGCAAGACGCCATGGCTCGAATCTACGAGGACAATTCCCGCAGCATCGGTCACACCCCGCTCGTCCGCCTCTCGCGCGTGACCGGCGGAGCTCCCGCCACGGTCCTCGCGAAGATCGAGGGCCGCAATCCTGCCTTCTCCGTGAAGTGCCGGATCGGCGCCGCGATGGTGTGGGACGCGGAAGAGCGCGGCGTCCTCACGAAGGGCAAGACCATCCTCGAGGCGACGAGCGGCAACACCGGCATCGCGCTCGCGTTCGCGGCCGCGTCGCGCGGCTATCCGTGCGTGCTGACGATGCCCGATACGATGAGCATCGAGCGACGGAAGGTCCTCGTCGCGCTCGGCGCGACGCTCGTGCTCACGCCTGGTCCGCTCGGGATGAAGGGCGCGATCGCGAAGGCCGAGGAGCTCGCGAGCACCGATCCGGACAAATACGTGCTGATGAAGCAGTTCGAGAACCCGGCGAACCCGCGCATCCACGAGACGACGACGGGCCCCGAGATCTGGGAGGACACCGACGGCAACGTCGACGTGCTCGTCTCCGGCGTCGGCACCGGCGGCACGCTCACGGGCATCTCGCGTTTCTTCGAGAAGGTGAAGAACAAGCCGATCGTGTCCGTCGCCGTCGAGCCGACGCACTCGCCCGTCCTCACCCAGACGCGGAACGGCGAGCCGCTCGCGCCCGCGCCCCACAAGATCCAGGGCATCGGCGCCGGCTTCGTCCCGCAGAACCTCGACCTCTCCTTCGTCGACCGCGTCGAGCAGGTCACGAACGAGGAGTCGATCGAGATGGCGCGCCGCCTCGCGCGCGAGGAAGGCATCCTCTGCGGCATCTCGTGCGGCGCGGCCACCGTCGCCGCCGTGCGCATCGCGAACGAGCCCGCGATGAAGGGCAAGACGATCGTCGTCGTCCTCCCCGACGCGGGAGAGCGCTACCTCTCGACGGTGCTCTTCGAGGGCATGTTCGCCGACGTCGAGAAGGCGACAGCGAGCACCTGAGCCGAGGAGGCGCGAGATGAGCGGGCCCCACGACGACCTCCTGCCGATCATCGACCAGCTCACGGCGAGCTATCACGCGAGCAGGGTCGGCGCGCGCATCGGTCGCCAGCTCCTGCCGTCGCGCGAGGCGACGGTCGAGATCCTCGAGCTGGCGTTCGAGATCTTCTACCCCGGCATCTATGGGCGCCAGGACCTCGAGGAGGAGGACCTCCGCTACCACCTCGGGAGCCTCCTCGCGACGTTCCGCTCCAAGCTCGCGCGCCAGATCGAGCTCTCGCTCTGCTACGGCGCGGAGCAGGAGGGCGGCGAGGCGGATAGAGGCAGCTGCGGGCGCCACGCGAAGAAGCTCGCCGGGATGCTCGTCGCGCGCCTCCCCGAGATGCGCGCGCTCCTCGTCGCCGACGTGCAGGCCGCGTACGACGGGGACCCCGCCGCCTCGAGCCTCGACGAAGTGGTGCTCGCCTACCCCGGCCTCCGCGCCGTCACGGTGCATCGGATCGCGCACGAGCTCTACTTGATGGGCGTCCCGATCCTGCCGCGCATCATGAGCGAGTGGGCGCACTCCGAGACCGGCGCGGACATCCATCCCGGCGCGCGGATCGGCAGGAGCTTCTTCGTCGACCACGCGACCGGCGTCGTCGTCGGCGAGACGACGCACATCGGCGATCACGTGAAGCTCTATCAAGGCGTCACGCTCGGCGCGCTCTCGCATCCGCGCGACGAGCACGGCCGCGTGATCCGCAACACGAAACGTCACCCCACCGTCGAGGACGGCGCGACGCTCTATGCGAACGCGACGGTGCTCGGCGGCGGCACCGTCGTCGGGGAGCAGAGCATCGTCGGCGGCTCCGTGTTCCTCACGAAGACGATCCCGAAGCGCTCGCGCGTCGCGCTGAAGCCGCCGGAGCTCCGGGTCGTGGAGAGCGAGGGCACCGGCGTGGACGAGTACCCGATGGAGTTCGAGATCTAGCTGTCCGCGACACGCGGCCCCGGATCTCGCGACAAGTGATCGCGAAGCGACGACTGCTGCGGTTCGGACGCCCGCGCGCCTTGCCGGCCGCTCGGCCGTGACATACGCCGTGGGAACGCCCCGAGAGGGCCCCGGTCCCGGATGAGCAACGCTCTCTCTTTCGACGACAAGCTCGAGTCGACGCACAGCCGGTCCGCCGAGGCGCGCGCCGAGTCCGAGCTCCTCGCGCTGCTCCATGCCGCGCCGACCGGGATCGCGCTGTTCGACCGCGACCTCCGCTTCGTGCGCGTGAACGCCGCGCTCGCGCGGATGAACCAGAAGCCGCTCGAAGCGCACGCCGGCCGACGTCTCCGCGACGTCGTGCCGAGCGGCGAGGAGCTGGTCGAGCCGCTCCTCCGCCGCGTCCTCGAGACCGGCAAGCCGATGACGAACATCGAGATCACCGGCCAGCGCGACGAGGGCGGCGAAGGCCACTTCCTCGTCAGCTACTACCCGGTGCGCGTCGACGGCGACACGACCGGCGTCGCGGCGATCGTCGTCGACATCACCGATCGCAAGACGGCGGAGAAGCGCGCCGCGAAGATGGCGCGCCTCTCGACGGCCTTCACGAGCACGATGGACGCCTCCGTCATCGCGGACGAGGCCACGCGCGCGTTCGTGCCAGACGTCGCGTCCTCGGCCTGGGTGCTCCACGTCGAAGACGGCAGGACGACCGTGCTCGCATCGCAGCACGCGATCGGAACCGTCCCTCGCGAGGACCGCCTGACCGAGGTCCTCGACGCCCTCGCGCGTCTCGACGGCGAAGGCGGGAGCCGCTGCGAGAGCGATCTCGTCGTGCTGCCGATGCGAATCCAGGGACGGCTCCTCGGCGCGCTCGCTCTCCTCCCGAGCGGGCCCGTGCTCGAAGTCGACGATCTCCGCTTCGTCGAGGAGGTCGCCCGCAACCTCGCCGTCGCGCTCGACAACGCGCACCTGTTCGGCGCGGCTCAGCGTGAACGCGAGCGGGCCGAGGAAGCGAGCCGCACGAAGGACGAGTTCCTCGCCGTCGTCAGCCACGAGCTGCGGACGCCGCTCAACGCGATGCTCGGGTGGGCGACGATGCTCCGGTCGGGCGCGCTCGACGAGAAGACGCGCACGAAGGCGATGGAGATCATCGAGCGGAACGCGCGCGTGCAGGCGCAGCTCGTCGACGACATCCTCGACCTCTCGCGGATCGTCACCGGCAAGCTCCGGATGCGCGTCGAGCTCGTGTCTCTCGCCGATGTCGTCCGCGCGGCCGTCGACGCCGTGCGCCCCGCCGCCGAGGCGAAGGGTGTCCTCCTCGAGATCGAGACGATCCGCGATGTCGGTCCGTTCCACGGCGACCCGGATCGGCTCCAGCAGGTCGTCTGGAACCTCGTCTCGAACGCGGTGAAGTTCACGTCGAGCGGCGGACACGCACGCGTGCGCGTGAGGCGCGCGAACGCCGAGGTGATCCTCGAGGTGGAGGACAGCGGGCGCGGCATCCCCGCGTCGTTCCTCCCCTACGTGTTCGATCGCTTCCGGCAGGCCGAGGGCGGCACGACGCGGCGGCACGGTGGCCTCGGGCTCGGGCTCGCCATCGTCCGTCACATCGTCGAGCTGCACGGCGGCTCCGTCGAGGTCGCGAGCGAAGGCGAGGGACGCGGCGCCACGTTCGTCGTGCGTCTGCCCGACGGCGGCGCGCGGATGGACGCGGCGCCGCCGGCGATTTCGCCGTCGAAGCCGGGCAGCAGCTTGTCCTCCGGGGTGAAGGGCGAAGGCGATCTCCGCGGCGTGCGCGCGGTGATCGTCGACGACGAGCCGGACGCGCGCGACCTCGTCGCGAGCGTCCTCCGTCGCGCCGGCGCCGATGCGCTCGTCGCGGAGAACGTCGACGAAGCGATCGCGCTCGTCCGCGAGAAGAAGCCGGACGTCGTCGTCACCGACATCGCGATGCCGGGCGAGGACGGCTACGCGCTCGTCCGCCGCCTCCGCGCGCTGCCGAAGGCGCAGGGCGGACGCACGCCCGCGATCGCGCTCACCGCGTTCACGAGGAACGAGGATCGGACGGCTGCCCTCCTCGCCGGCTTCACTGCGCACCTCGGCAAGCCGGTCGAGGCCGCCGAGCTCGTGTCCGTGCTCGCGTCGATCGCACGTCGGCCGGGCGCCCCGCGTCGCGTCTGAGCGCTATCCTCGGCGGGATGTTCGATCCCGAGGGGCCCACGCTGCGCGAGCTGCTCCGTCAGGCGCTGACGTCGACGGAGCACGGCTACGACCTCCTCGCGGAGAAATTCGACCACACCCCGTTTCGCACGCCGGAGCCGGTGCTCGAAGGCATGGCGAAGGTGATCGGCGAGCCGCGATCGATCGAGAGCGCGCTCGACGTCTGCTGCGGGACGGGCGCGGCGATGAGGCACCTCCGGCCTCTCTGCCGTGAGCGCGTCGTGGGCGTGGACTTCAGCCAGGGGATGCTGGACGAGGCGAAGAAGCGCCTCGGGAGCGCGCCCGGCGTCGCGACCGTCGAGCTCGTGCGCGGCGACGCGCTCGCGCTCGCGTACGACGCGGCGTTCGACGTCGTCACGAGCGTCGGCGCGTTCGGGCACGTGCTGCCGGAAGACGAGGATCGGTTCGTCGCCGGCATCGCGCGCGCGCTCCGCCCCGGCGGCCGCTTCGTGTTCGCGACCGGCACGCGCCCGCCTCCGTCCTCGCTCGCGTTCTGGATGGCACACGGCTTCAACGCCGCGATGCGCGTCCGGAACGCGGTCCTGAAGCCGGAGTTCGTCATGTACTACCTGACGTTCCTCTGGCCGGAGGTTCAGCCGCTGCTCGAGCGACATGGCTTCTCGTGCGAAGCGGTCGCGGGCGCGTGCGGGAAGCCTTACGAGGGTGTTCTGGTCGTGGTGGCGACGAAGCGGCGGCTCTGACGCCCGCGCGTCCTCCCTACGAGACGCAACCTCGGGAGCGGACCGGCCGAGTCGTCGGCGTGGAAGAACAGGAAACAGGAAACAAGAAACCGGCAACCGGCGATGCTCTCCGTCGAGGTGCCGACATCGCCGCGCGGCTACTCGAGCTCGCGGGAGGCGTCCTTGCGATCGCACGACGACTTCCTCGCGATGTGGTCGGAAGGCACGTCGCGGCACAGCTCGTTCGCGCAGGGACGTCGGCTGGAGCGAATTACGAGGAGGCTCGGGCCGCCGAGAGTCGCGCCGACTTCGTCCACAAGGTGAGAGTCGCCACAAAGGAGATGCGCGAAGCGGGCTTCTGGCTTCGCGTCGTCCACCGGTCTGGGCTCGTCACCGCGAGTCGCCGCGCCGAGCTCGAGAGCACCCTCCAAGAGGCGAACGAGCTCACTGCGATTCTCAATGCCTCGGCGCGGACCGCGCGAGAACGCGGCGTGTAGCCGAGACGACCATTCCCGGTTGCCTGTCCCCTGTTTCCTGTTTCCTGTTTCTTCTCGTTCGGAGTCTCGGTGATCACTCGAGCCGAGCTACAGGCGCACCGTCTTTGCACACCTTCGACGTCCGCACGTCGAAGTCGACGAGGTTCCCGAGCACGAGCGCGACGTAGAGGTCCGCTTCGGACGTGAGCGAAGCGATCCGGAACTCGCGCCAGAGGCCGTAGAAGTGGAGCGTCTTGCCGGGCTGGCGCTCCCAGTAGAATTCGATCTGGTAGTCCTGGTTGAACTCGGCGTCGCCCTGCGTCGTGAACCGCGCCGGCTCGTTCAGGTACGTGCGCGCGACGAGGACGTCCTTGCCGTCCGGCGCCGCGCCGGGCACGCGCCGCGCGCCGCCGGTGAGCGTCGCGACGTAGGTGTTGCCGATCGCGCTCGCCGTGTACTGCGTGCTCCACGTCACGGTCGACGTGCGCCGCGCGAAGTAGTCCTGCACGTTCGAGGTGTAGTTGCGCGCGTACTCGTCGTAGAGCTTCGGGTAGATCTCGGTCTGGTTCTTCGCGACGACGAGCTTCTCGACCTGGTCGAGCGTGCAATCGAGCTCCGGCGCGACGAGCATCCCCTGCGCGGCGCGAAAATCCTTCGTGCCGAAGCCGATGACGCCGAGGTCGTCGGGCGTGAGGTCGCCGATCTTGAGCTTGAGCGGTCGATCCGAGACCCGCTCCTCTGCGCGACGGAGGACGCCTTCGAGATCGACGACCGCGCGCTTCACCGAGTCGTCCGGCTTGTCGTAGACGTTCCAGATCGCGCGCGCCTGCGCCGTGATCTCCTCCGAGCCTTCGGCCGTCTCGTCCTGCGAGAGGTCGTCGAGCGTGCCGAAGTCGCACGCGACGAGACCGAGAGCGAACATCGCGACGAGGTGCCGGCGCATCGAGGCCGCGTATAGCACAGCTGTCTCGCCTGCCCTCCGCGCCCGGTTTCGAGTAAGAAGGCTCTCGCGATGGGCACGGTGCACGGAAGAAGCCTCGGCGTCGTGGTCGCCATTGCGGCTTCGAGTCTGCTGTCCACGGCGGCGCGCGCGGATCAGCCCGCGCCGCCGAGCGCGCCCGACGTGGAGCCGCCCGCCCCGACGCCGACGCCGGAGACGCCGGCCGCCGCGCAGCCGGCCGAGGCCGCGCCGGGGCCGCCGCCGAAGGTCGAGGCGCCACCGACACCGCCCGCCGCGGCCGCTGGCCGGTGGCGCTACACGGCGATGCTCGGCGTCGTCTCCCTCCCGCGTGTGCTCTCGCTCGAGCCGATGGGTCGGTACCGCCGCGCGGACGACCCGCGCTGGGACCTGTTCTCGCTCGGCGCCGCGATCGAGTACCTCCCGCCCGGCCTCGCGTCGTTCGGCGGTCCGAAGCTCTCGTGGATGCAACTCGGCGTCGAAGGCCGCTGGTTCCCTTGGCGGTACCTCTTCGTCGGTCTCCGCGCCGGCTGGCAGTTCGTCCGGGCGGACTCGGAGAAGTTCGGGAGCGAGGTCGACTACGTCGCGACCTCCGTCTTCGTCGGCCCGAAGCTCGGTGCACTCTACACGTTCGACTCCGGTCTCACGATCGGCGCCGACCTCGGCGCGACGATTCCGATCGCGCCGAAGACATCGCTCGAGTCCGACGGCACGACCGACTCGGGCGCGCGCAAGGTCGCGAACACGTTCGGCCAGTGGACGATCCCCGACCTCGGCCTGCGCGTGGGATACACGTTCTGACTCGCGTTGTGCTCACCGCGCGAGGAGCACCGCGCCGAGCGTGACGAGGCCCGCGCCGGCGAGACCGAGGCGTCGTGGCTTGTCGCCGAGGCCGATCGCGAGCGCCTGGGCGAACAAGATGCTCGTGTTCCGGAGCGTGAGCACGGCGCCGGCGCCCGCGCGCGCCATCGCCTCGAGGAACACGAGGAAGCTCACGGTCGCGAGCGTGCCGGCGAGGAGGATCGGCCACGGCTCGCGCCCGAGCGCACGCGCGACCCCCGCGCGGCGTGCCGAACCAGTGCCGAGCAGGCTCGCGACGGCCGCCGTCGTGAGCGAGACCGCGACGACGCCGTGCGGAGCGCCGCCGGACGAGAGCGCCAGCTTGTAGGCGACGTGATAGCCGGCGACGAACACTGCACACGTGATCGCCCACCGATATCGACGCGCGAGCGAAGGCTTCGTTCCGGCCCTGACCGATGGCGGTGAAGCGTCGATCGCTTCCTTCGCGACGACGCGCTCGGACGCGCCGGTCAGGCCGAGGCCGCCGAGGACGAGCACCGTTCCGAACGCCGCGGCCGAGGTCATCCGCTCGCCGAGGAGCGCGACCGAGACCGGCCACACGAGGACGAGCGCGCCACCGCGGACGACGGTGTACACCGGGCCGAGCGGCGCTCGCGCGAGGGCGCGGGCGAGCGTGACGAAGTACCCGGCCTCGAGCAGGCCCGCGAGCACGGCGTAGAAGGCGGTCTTCGGCGCGGGGAGACCGCCGCCGAGCACGGCCGCCGCGAGCACCGCCGTGAGCGCGGAGACCCCCATCACACCGAACACCGCGTTCTCCGGATCGTGGCGACGCTTCAGCACGGCGTTCCACGCGGCGTGGACGGCGGCGGAGGCGACGACGAGGAGGACGACGAGTACCGGCACGAGCTCATGGACACCATGGATCGTCTTCCGTGCTTTCGCCTGGAATGGAGCTAGTAAAGGCCACCTCTCGCATGTCTGCCCCGCGATCCCCGTCCACCGTCCGCGTCCCCGAAGTGCTCGCGCCTGCCGGCGATCGCGAAGCGCTCGAGGCCGCCGTCCGCGCGGGCGCGGACGCGGTGTACTTCGGCTTGCAGGGTTTCAACGCACGGGCCCGCGCGACGAACTTCGACGCGGCGGAGCTCGGCCGCACGCTCGCGTACCTCCACGAGCACGGCGTCCGCGGCTACGTCACGCTGAACACGCTCGTGTTCGACGAGGAGCTCGCGTCCATCGAGGCGGCCGTCCGCGCGTGCGCGGACGCAGGCGTGGATGCGGTCATCGTGCAGGACCTCGGCGTCGCGCGGCTCGTTCGTGCGATCGCGCCGGAGCTGCCGATCCACGCCTCGACGCAGATGACGTGCACGGATGCGTCCTCGGTCGAGCTCGCCCGCGAGCTCGGCGCCGCGCGCGTGATCCTGGCTCGCGAGCTCTCGGTCGCCGATCTCGAGGCGATCCGCGCCGGCACCGAGGTCGACGTGGAGATCTTCGTCCACGGCGCGCTCTGCATCTCGTACTCGGGCCAGTGCCTGACGAGCGAGGCGATCGGCGGCCGGAGCGCGAACCGTGGCGCCTGCGCGCAGGCGTGTCGTCTCCCCTACGAGCTCGTCGTCGACGGCCAGAAGGTCGACACCGCCGATCGCGCGTTCCTCCTCTCCCCCGAGGACCTCGAGGCCTCGGCGCTCGTTCCCGACCTCGTCCGGATCGGGATCTCTTCGCTCAAGATCGAAGGGCGCTTGAAGGGGCCCGAGTACGTCGCGGCGACGACGCGGCTGTATCGTCACGCCGTCGACGCCGCGACGAGCGCCGCGCCGGCGCCGAGCGAGGACGAGCGGCGCGCCGCGCTCCAGACCTTCACGCGCGGCTCCGGTCCCGGCTTCCTCGCCGGCGTCGATCACCAGCGGCTCGTCGAGGCGCGCGCGTGCGACCACCGCGGTCTCCTCCTCGGCACCGTCCGCGGTCTCGAGCGGAGCCGTGGCAAGACCTGGCTCCTGATCGATCTCGCCGAGCACGTCGCCCGCGGCGACGGCCTCCTCGTCGAAGGCGGCTGGGGCGGCGAAGGCGAGGTCGGCGGGCGCGTCTGGGGAATCGAGGAGCGCGGGGCCGAGGTGACCGAGGCGAAGGCCGGCGCGAAGGTGCGCGTCTGGCTCGGCCCCGACGTCGCGCTCGGCGACACGGTGACGGCACCGACGAGCCGCGGCCCGCGCCGCGTCTACAAGACGAGCGCGCCCCACGACGACAAGCGGATCCTCACCGAGGTGACCGCGAATGCGCGCCGCGTGCGGCTCGACGTGAAGATCTCCGGATCGCAGGGCGCGCCCTTCGTCCTCGAAGGACGCACGAGCGCCGGCGTCCACGCGCGGCTCGAAGGCGATGCGCCCGTCGAGGCCGCGCGCTCGACGCCGCTCGACATGGCGACGCTCCGCGACAAGCTCGGTCGCCTCGGCGACTCGCCGTTCGAGCTCGGTGAGCTCGAGATCGCGCTGCCTCCGCAGAGCATCGTGCCGCTCTCGGCACTGAATCGCGCGCGTCGTGCGCTCGTGAGCGCGCTCACCGCGCAGGCGGCGCGCTCGCATGCGACGACGGAGGTCCACTACGAGGACCTCCTCGCTCGCGCGACCCCACCCGATCGCCAGCCGCCGCCCCCCGGCCTCTTCGTGCTCTGCCGCACGCACGCGCAGGCGGAGGCCGCGCTCGATGCCGGCGCCGAAGGCGTCTACCTAGACTTCCTCGAGCTCACCGGCACCGGCGAGTCGCTCCGCGCGCTCCGCGCGAAGGGCGCGTGGGTCGGCGTCGCGCCGCCTCGGATCCGCAAGCCGGGCGAGGAGAAGATCGACAAGTACATCGCCTCGCTCGCGCCCGACGCGGTCCTCGTCCGGGGTCTCGGCGCGCTCCGCGAGCTCGGGACGTCGCCCGCGAAGCACGCGATCGGCGATTTTTCACTCAACGTGACGAACCGGCTCACGGCGCACGAGGTCCTCTCGCGAGGCCTGTCCGCCTTCACGCCGTCGTTCGATCTCGACGCCGCGCAGCTCCTCCGTCTCCTGCGCTCGCCCTTCGGGGCGTGGGCCGAAGTCGTCGTCCATCACCCGATGGCGCTCTTCCACATGGAGCACTGCGCGATCGCGGCGCTCCTCTCGGAGGGCAAGGACTACCGGACGTGCGGCCGCCCGTGCGAGCACCACAAGGTCTCGCTCCGCGACCGCGCGGGGATGGATCACCCGGTCGAAGCCGATGTCGGGTGCCGGAACACCGTCTTCCACGCGCGCCCGCAGAGCGCCGCGCAGCTCCTCCCGCAGCTCGCCGAAGCCGGGGTTCGCCGCCACCGCATCGAGCTCGTCCGTGAGACGGCGGAGGACGTCGCGCGCCTCGTGAAAGCGTACCGCCGCGCGATCGCCGACCCTTCGCGCACGTCCGAGGTCTGGCGCGAGCTGAAGACCGACGGTGGCTACGGTGTCGTGAGGGGCTCGCTCCGCGTCGTCTCGTAGCTCCCATTCGTCCGCGAGCGGCATCGGCTGATACGATCGGACCATGCGCGCCGGCGTGGTCCTCGCGGTCGTGACCGGGCTCGCGACGCTCTTCGCCTGCGGCGAGGATCGCGGATTCGTCGAAGAGCCGGAGGGCGTCCCGGACGCGGCGCTTCCGGACGCGAGCGTCACCGCGCCCGACGCCGCGCGCGACGCGGGCGATACCACCCCGCCCGGCTCGGTGTCCGATCTCGCGGCGGCACCGCTCACGCACACGTCGATCGAGCTCTCGTTCACGGCGCCGGGCGGCGACGGTGCGACGGGCCGTGCGACGGCGTACGAGCTCCGCTGGAGCACGACGCCGATCGACGACGAAGCAGCCTTCGCCGCGGCGAAGCTCGTCGCGACCGCGCCCTTGCCGCTCACCGCGGGCGAGAAGCAGACGGCCGTCGTCGACGGCCTCACGCCCGAGACGAAGGTGCACGTCGCGCTGCGGGCGAAGGACCAGGCCGGCAACGTCGGCCCGCTCTCGAACCGCGTCGCAGCGACGACGAAGGCGCGCGCGGCGTTCCTCGTCAGCGAGATCGCGCCCGCCAACGGCGAGGCCGAGGGCGGCGACTTCGTCGAGATCGTCGCGACGAAGGCAGGCTGGGCGAAGGACATCGAGGTCCGCCATTCCGCCGCGTCGCCGAGCGTTCTGCTCCACAAGCTCGGCGGGCTCGACGTCGCCGTCGGCGATCGCATCGTCGTCCACGCGCGCGGGCTGCCCGGCCCGGCGGGCTTCGCGCAGGAGGACGCGACGCGCGACAAAGCCGGCTCGACGGAGGCGTTCGCTTCCCCGGGCGCGTACGACGTCTACTCGGCCGTGGTCGGGCTCGTCGCGACGAACAGCCTCGTGTCGATCGCGGACGGGACGACGATCCTCGACGCGGTGCCGTACTCGAACCGCGCCGCCGACGCATCCAGCACCGCGATGACGGCCTTCGCCGCGGCCCACGCCGCCGGCGCCTGGACCTGGACGACGACCCCCGTCGACGGCGCCGACGACTGCGCCACGCTGATGGAGGCGGTGAACGCAAACGGCTCGTCGTCGACTGCGCCCGCCTGCGGCGGCTATCCCGGCTTCCTCGCGGCGGGCTCGTCGATCCAGCGGAACGGCCTCGCCGACACGAACACGCGCCAGGACTTCGCCGTCGCGCCGCAGACACGCGGCGCCGAGAACGCTGCCCACTGCGATCCCGAAGGAGCGAAGCTCGTCGTCACCGAAGTCAATCCCGCGCCGGTGAACCTCCTCGAGCTCACCGCGACGCGCGGCGGTGCGCTCCGTGGCTTCTCGGTCCGACGGAATCCGACCGCGGCTGCGCCGGGCGGGAGCGAAGTGCTCGCCGGCGGCTCGACGTCGCCGATGCCTGCGATCTGCGTGAAGGCGGGCGACGTCGTCGTGATCCACCTCGCCGCGGTCGCCGGCACCCCTAGCGAGGGCACCGCGAAGAACGAGCTCCCCGCCGCGACGAACGCCGGCTTCTACGACGGCGCCTGGGACGTCGCGACGACGACCGCGAGCTCGAGCCTCTCGTACGCGACGAGCTCGGTGATCGCCGTGCGCGACCCGGCCGGCGCGTACGTCGAGGCGGCCGTCTTCACGAGCGGGACGACGGCAGCGTCGTCCACGTTCAACGCCGCGCTCCAGTACGTGCAGGGCCTCGGCCTCTGGATGCCTGCAGACTGCAACGGGCAACCCTGCGACAACACGACGACGCCGACCGGACGCGATCTCGCCGCGAGCTGGAACGGCGTCGAGGCGACGCCGGAGGGCGCGAGCTGCCGGCGCGCGCCCGGGGGCGGCCCGGCCGCGGCGAGCTTCAGCGTCGGTCCGTCGTCGTTCGGCGCCGCGAACTAGCGCTTCACGCGCGGCGGCTCCTTCGCGCGACGGATCTCCTCCTCGAGCAGGTCCGCGACCGCGCGGACGCGGGGGATGTCGAGCGCGCTCTTCGCGCACACGAGGCGGAGCGTGCTCCGGATCGGCGGGAGCCCCGCCACGTCGATCTCGACGAGCGAGCTCGGCGGCGAGAAGCGATGCCGGAGGCGTCCGAGGAAGATCGCGCCGGCGCCGGCCTCCGCCGCGCGGAGCTGGGTGACGAAGTCGTCCGTTGCGAACGTTGGCTTCCAGCCCGGGATCATCGCCGCGAGCTCGGGGTTCGGGGACAGATGGTCGAGCGGCGGCGCCCAGCCGATCCACGGCACGTCCGCCGGCTTCGGATGACGGGGGAGGTTCTTCGCGATCGACTCCGCGACGTAGACGCCGACGCCGTGCTCGCGGGCGATGATCGTGAGGAGGTCGGCCGGTGCGCGTCCGATCCGGAGAGCGAGATCGGCTTCGCGTCGCGAGAGATCGAGGTACTGCACGCTCGCGACGACCTCGAGAACGACTTCCGGCAGCTTTCCGCGGAGCCAGGCGGCGAACGGCGCGAGGACCTCGTACGCGATGCCGGGTGGCGCCGTGATCCGCACGATCCCGCTCGGCGCCTGCGACGTTCGCTCGACGGCGCGCTCCACTTCCCCCGCCCACTCCGCCATCCGCTTTGCGGGCGCGAGGAGGCGCTCGCCGGCGGCGGTGAGCGCGACGCCTTCCACGCTCCGGACGAAGAGCGGCTCGCCGATCGTCGCCTCGAGCTGGGCGAGACGACGGCTCGCGGTCGGCTGCGTGACGCGGAGCCGCTTTGCGGCGGCGGTGAGGCTCCGCCCCTCGGCGATCGCGAGGAACAGCTGCACGTCCTCCCAGGGCATATGCATCCACGCATTGTACCATGCGCATTACGTCAGTTTTCATACGATGACGCATGCCTCATGGTGAGGACCATGAAGACGCTGCGCACCATCCTCACCGCCCTCGCCCTCTCCACCGTGCCCGGCCTCGCGGCTGCGGCGAGCATCGGCTGCTCGATGACGTCGCACGCAGTGGCTCCCTCCGACGCGGGCGTCGCCGCCTCCGGTCACGCCCTCGAGTCGGTCGTCGACGTCCCCGGCCCCGTCGTGGTCGAGACCGTGATCGGCGCGCACTGGCACGTCCCGCTCTCGGGTCTCCTGAACCTCGACCACCCGAAGGCGAAGGCGGCCCACCTGACCGACCACGAGGAAGCGATCCACGTCGCCTTCCACGCCATCCAGCATCCGACGCGAGGCACGTTCCTCGTCGACACCGGCGCGGAGCGCGCCATCTTCGAGGACCGCGGGAACGCCGCCATCCGCGGGCTCGCCGCCGACATGATGCACGTCGACGACATGAAGCGCGTCGTCGACACGAAGACCTGGATCGACGGCCACGGCGGGCGCGTCGCCGGCGTCTTCCTCACCCATCTCCACGCCGATCACGTCTCGGGCATGCGCGACGTCCCGGCAGGAACGCCCGTGTTCGTCGGCCCCGGCGAGACCGAGGAGCGGAGCCTCCAGAACCTGTTCGTCGCGCCGATCCTCGATCGCGCGCTCGAGGGGAAGCCTGCCCTCGCGACGTGGTCGTTCGTGAAAGATCCGGACGGCATGTTCGACGGCATCCTCGACGTGTTCGGTGACGCCACCGTCTTCGCGCTCCACGTCCCGGGCCACACCGCGGGGAGCACCGCGTTCGTCGTGCGCTCGCCTTCCGGTCCCGTCCTCCTCACCGGCGACGCGTGCCACACCGCATGGGGCTGGGAGAACGAGGTCGAGCCCGGCACCTTCACCGCCGACCGAGCGAAGAACGCGGCGAGCCTCGCGAGGCTCCGTCGGTTCGCGGAGCGCCACCCGACGATCGACGTGCGCCTCGGGCATCAGCTCCTCGGCAAGAACGTCGCGTCGGCGCGCTGAAGCTCGATCTGCGGCCGGGACGCCGCAACGCCGCGTCTCGCGAGCGCCTCACACGCGCGGCGTCTGCGCGCGCGTGTGAGGTGGCGCGTACCTTCGGTGCATGCGCAGCGCCTGCAGCCTCGCCCTTCTCGTTCCTGCCTTGGCCGTCGCCGCCCTCCTCGCCGCGACGACGTCGTGCTCGAGCTCCCGCACGCCCGTCACCGACGAGCCGTCGCCGAAGCCGAGCGCCACGGAGGCTCCGCCGCCGGAAGATCCGTTCGGGAAGACGCCGGCCACCCGCAACGACTTCGCCGCGCCCGTGTTCACGGAAGGCGCGCCGGCGTCCGCTCCGCAGGTCTTCGCGCAGCCGGACGCGACGACGAACGCCGACGGCGGCGCTGCGGCGGGCCCGTGCCTCTTCGAGCCCGAGCTCGGCTCGCTCTTCCCGAGCAACTGGCTCCGACCTCGCTTCCGGTTCACGACGCAGAGCGCGGAGAATCTCTTCGAGATCAAGCTCGTCATCCCGAAGCAGACGTCCCCGCTCGTCGTCTACACGACGAAGAGCGGCTACACGCTCGAGAAGGCCGCGTGGGACATCATCACCGCGACCGGGACCGGCACCGTGAAGGTGACGGTGCGGAGCGCGACGATCGATGCATCCGGCAAGCTCCTCGCCGGGCCGTTCAAGGGGAGCGAGGGAGAGGTCGAGATCGCACCGCCGCAGGTGCGCGCGTCGGGCTCCGTCCTCTACTGGACGACGAGCGGCGGCACCGTCCTCAAGGGCTTCCGCGTCGGCGACGAGACGGTGCAGAGCGTGATCACGCCGGCGCAGGCCGGCACCGCGTGCATCGCGTGCCACACGTCGACGCCCGACGGCCTCTATGCCGCGTTCACGGCGTCGGCGAACGCGGGCGACGGCTCGCCGGGGACGGCGTCGCTCCGCTCGATCGACGGCACGGCGACGGAGCCGCCCTTCCTCACCGCGCAGGCGAAGGCGCTCTTGAACCGTCAACCCCAGCACGCGCCGTCGTTCTCGGCAGGTCACTGGAAGCAAGGGGATCGAATCGCGCTCACGATGTTCCCCGTCAACGGCAAGACCGAGATCATCTGGACCGATCTCGAGACGACGTCCGAGGCGCAGGGCGTGGGCTGGAACGTGCTCGCCCGCGGCGGCGACAACGGGCACGCCTCCGGCGCGGCGTTCTCGCACGACGGGACGAAGGTCGTGTACGCGTCGACGGCTGGCACCGGCGCGGGCCTCATCGCGAACGAAGGGCGGCTCCTCGTCGTGCCGTTCGCGAACCGGCAGGGCGGAGCGACGACGCCCCTCGGCGGCGCGAGCGAGCCCGGCTTCAACCAGTTCTACCCGACCTTCTCCGCCGACGATCAGCTCGTCGCGTTCAATCGCGTGCCGTCGCCTCCGGCGTCCAGCTACAACAACCCCAACGCCGAGGTGTTCGTCGTGGAGGCGGCGGGCGGCACGCCGGTCCGCCTCGCCGCGAACGATCCGCCCGCCTGTCTCACGTCGAAGAAGAGCCCGGGGATCACCAATTCGTGGCCGAAGTGGTCGCCCGAGGTCCAGACCGTCGGCGCGAAGAGCTACGCGTTCCTCGTGTTCTCCTCGACGCGGAACCCGACGAGCAACGGCCCGCAGCTCTACGTCGCGCCGATCGTCGTCGAGGGTGGGACGATCAAGACCTACGCCGCGCTCTACCTCTGGAACCAGCCGGAGAACGAGAACAACCACACGCCGGCCTGGGACGTCTTCCAGCTCCCCGGGCCGAAGTGAACGTCGGGGGCTGATCGGCAGACTCGACCGGCAACGGCACGATGTCGCAGAGACCGAGTGCGATCGTTCGCCTTGCGATCGTGGGTCCGATTGTCGGCGGTTACGAACCGTAGCAACATCGCAGGTAACCCCTTGGAACCTGCGCTCTACGTCGGTCACTCACGCTCGTCGCGGCCGCGTCCTCGGATCCTGCGCCCCCGCAGCGGACCGATCTCCGCAGGGACACCGGTCCGCGTCCTCGTCGTCGACGACTACGAGGACGCACGGCGCCTCTACGTCGACGCGTGCAGGGAAGCGGGGATGGACGTCTCGGAGGCGAGCGGCGGCGACGAAGCGGTCGAGCTCGCCGCGCGTCTCGAGCCGAGCGTCATCCTGATGGACCTGTCGATGCCGGGCACCGACGGCTGGGAAGCCACCCGCCGCATCCGCGCGACGACCGGAGGCAGCCAGCCGTTCATCATCGCGCTCACGGCGGCAGCAGGCGAAGAGAGCCGACGTCAGGCGTTCGAAGCGGGCTGCGACGCGTTCATCGAGAAGCCGTGCACGCCGGACGTTCTCGTCGCAGCGGTGAACGCTGCGATTCACCGCAGCGACAACGACTGAGCGAACGGCTCGGCTCGCGCGCGGGCTGCGGAGGAGCGTCGCCTTGCGCGACCCCTCTACCGACCCGTAAGAAATGTCCATGGGCCGGCAGTTCCGCGTGCTCGTCGCCGACGACTTCGAAGACACGCGTCTCGTCTACGCGGAGGCCCTTCGCGATCACGGCTTCGCCGTCGATCTCGCGTGTGACGGTCGCGAAGCCGTCAGCCTCGCGCTCGCGAAGAGCCCCGACGCGATCGTGATGGACCTCGCGATGCCGGTCATCGACGGCTTCACCGCCACGCGCACGCTGAAGGCGGATCCGACGACACGCGGGATCTGGATCCTCGCCGTCACCGGTCACGCCGAGCGCCACTTCATCGACCGCGCCTACGCCGCGAGCGTAGACGCGATCATGCTGAAGCCCTGCTCGCCGCTCGACGTCGTCGCACGCGTGAAGACGCAGGCCTCGCACATGCTCCGTCGCCGAGCCTGATCTCGTGTTCGGTACGCCGAACCACCCGCTCTCGAAAACACGCGAGACTCCACCCCATGCTGCACGGGCCCGAGAACGGCACGTTCATGGCGACCTGCGAAACGTGCGCGACGACCGCGGCGCATCACACCGAAGTGCGTGAGGTGGCGGTGCTCCGGCTCGTCCGGGACGGCTGGCGGACGTCGAAGTCGGCGCACGAGACGTGGTGCCCCGAATGCGTCGCTCCCGCGCCGACGAAACCGCCGAAGGCGTGATCAGCTCTTGGAGCGACAGCCCTTGATGCTCGTCCCGTCGACGCCCTTGCAGTCGGCCCCGGACGGACAATCCTTGTCGTCCCCGCAGATGTAGATGCAGACGAGGACGTTCGAGCTGTCGCTCGGCTTTCCGCAGACGGTGTCACTCCCGCAGACGTCGGCGGTGCCGCCGGGTCGATCACAAGCCTCGCCGGGATCCGACTCGCTGCCGCAGGCCATCGAGAGGAACGCGAGCGTCGAGGCGAGCAAGAGTCGGCGCATGTCTCGGAGGATATCGCTCAGAGCGGCTCGAGCGTGAGCGCCACGTCGCCGGAGATGGTGCCAAGCGGGGCCGCGATGTGGTGGCCCCGGTAGTCCTTCGTGAGGCGGAAGCGGCAACGTCGGAGGAGGTCGTGCCAGAACGCCTTCACCTCCATCGTGGACAACTGCATGCCGATGCAGACGTGCGCGCCGCCGCCGAACGGATTGTAGATGCCGGGATGCTTCTTGTCCTCGGCGCGGTCCGGCGAGAAGCGCTCGGGATCGAAGCTCGTGGGCTCGGCCCACCACGCCGGATGACGCCCCATCGCGCCGGCGGCGACGACGACGAGCGTACCTGCCGGGAGCGTGTGACCGCCGACCGTGACCTCGCGCAGCGGACGACGCGGGAGGAACGACGCGACGGGCATGAGGCGGAGTGTTTCCTTCCAGACGAGGTCGTGCAGCTTCATCTCGCGCGCGGAGGTGACGTCGAGCGGATGATTTCCGACCGCGATCGCTTCCGCGCGAAGCCTCTCCTGCCATTCGGGGTGCTTCGCGAGGAGGTAGGCCATGCTCGTGATCCCGGCCGCCGTCGTGTCGAACGCGGCGGCGAGGATGTTCACGAAGATGCGGATGACGTCCTCGTCGTCGAGCCCTTCCCGGTCGTCGACGGCACAGAGGCGGCTGAAGAGGTCGGAGCCCCGCGCGGCGCGTCGCTCCGGCAGGAGCTGCCGCAGGATGTCGAGGAGCGTCGCGAGCCCCTTCTTCCCGCGGCGAAACGTCGGGCTGAGCCACGCGTTCTTCACGAGGGAGAACTGCACGTACCAGAACTCCGTGAGCGCCCGGTCCACGGTCGCCATCAGCTCGGGGTCGCGGATCCCGGTGAAGATCTCCCCCGCCACGCGCGAGAGCAGCGTGCGGATCTCCGCCTTGAAGTCGACGTGACCGCGCGCGACCCACCCGGCGTTGGCCTCGGCGAACCGTCGCTGTGCCGTGACGAGATAGCCGTCGATCGCCTTCGTCGTGAAGGCGGGCGCGACGAGCTTCCGCGCGATGCGATGGTCCTCGAAGTCGACCGCGAGAAGGCCCCCGATGTTCCCTCGCTCGTCGTCGAGCCCCTCGAACATGTACTTCATCCACCCCATCGCTGTGGACCACGCCTTGTCCTCGTTCCGGAGGATCTGGTGGACCGCATCGGCATCCCAGACGCCGACCATCGGGTTGCCGGCCATCGCGGCGCGATACACGTCGCCGTGCGCCGCGCGGTACTCGAGGAGCGCGTCGACGCCGCGGCGGAGCACGTCGAGCATCACGCGCGCGCCGGCGATGTGGCTCACCGAGCCCGGCACCGTCCGGGGCGGCGCGACGCTGTCCGGCACCGCCGCCGGGACGTTCGGATTCCCGATCACGGCGAGGATCGCCGGGTCCACCTCGACCGGTGCACGCTCGTTGCGCGCCGCGACCTCTTCCACGACTGCGGTGTTCGTCATCTCGCCCCCTTCCGAGCCTCGTATCGCACGGCCGGACCGCGAACAAGGGGCGACGGCCCGCTCAGCGGCGCGCGAGCAAGGACCGCACACGACGGACCACCTCGCCGGCGTCGACCGGCTTGAGCAGGATCCCGTCGACATCGAGCGCCGTCGCGCGGTCGAGGACGGCGCGCTCGGAATGGCCTGTCACGACGAGGATCCGGATCGGCCTCGTCGCCGGATCCTCGCGGACGAGGCGCGCGACCTCGAAGCCGTCGACGACCGGGATCGAGAGGTCGAGGATGAGGATTGCCGGCGGGCGGTCCCGCACGAGCGCGAGCGCCTGCGTTCCGTCGGAAGCCTTCACGGCTTCGAAGCCGGCATCCTCGAGGACGGCGGCGTAGAGCTCGCGCGCGTCGTCGTGGTCCTCGGCGACGAGGACGAGAGGCCGCTCATCGGCGGTCGGCACCATCGAGCGTCCTCAACATGGCGAGCATCGAGAAGAGGTCGACGACGAGGAGCGTGGGCCAGTCGTCCTCCGCGATGAGCCGCTCGCCCCAGCTCAACATGTCGGACATCTTCGAGACCGGATGGAGGACGGTCTCCTCGTCGGGCCACGCGTCGAGCGCGCAGCCCGCCGAGCACACGAAGCCCACCCGCTTCACGGAGCGCACGCGACCCCACAGGCTGTACGCCACGATGACCGCCCCCTCGCGCGTGGGAGGACGCGAGCAAACGCAGCACCGGACCGGTCGTGCGTCCATGTTGCCGCGGCTGAGATGCAGCGGCCGGTCCATCCGCGCTCCCAAGGGAAAACCGAAGGTGCTCCGTACGTGAGCGAGACGTTTCTCCACAGCGGTGTGAGCGCTGGGACGCGCCGCCACCGTTCGCGATCCCGAACGAGCCGGGCGGCTTCTCCCATGAAGTCGACCACATGTGCCGCTTTCGCGCCGACGCTCGAGTCGCACGATGTTCGTGCCAGAGAACGCCCATTGCGTCTTGACCGCGGCCGTTCGGGGTCTCGATGATGGCCGGATGTCCGCCGTCTCGGCCCTCCCCACTCCGTCGGATCCTGCACGCGAGCTCGTCGCGTGCGACTTGTGCGGCGAGGACGACGCCGAGCCGCTCGTCACGAAGAACAGCTTCCGCGTCGTGCGCTGTCGAGGATGCGCCCTCGTCTACGTGAACCCGCGGTTGCGCCCGGGCGCGCTCGTCTCGCTCTACGAGACCGACACCTACCAGGAGCACCAGGCGAACCGCGTCGCCGACGCCGAAGCGGACACGCGGTGGCGCAGGGAGGCGCGCGCACGGCTCGCTCGCCTCGAGCGCTTCGCCCCCCGGCGCGGGACCTTGCTCGACGTCGGGTGCAGCACGGGTTGGTTCATGGGCGTCGCGCGGGAGGCGGGCTGGCGCGTCGTCGGCCTCGACGTGAGCGCCGGCTCGGTCGAGAGCGCCCGCGCGCGCGGCTTCGACGTGCAGCTCGCCACGATCGAGAACGCCGAGCTCGCGCCGCGCAGCGTCGAAGCGATCACGCTGTTCGACAGCATCGAGCACATGCCGAGCCCGATGGCGGCGCTCCGCACGGCGCACCGGCTCCTCGCCGACGACGGTGTGATGATGCTGACGACGCCGAACGTCGACGGCCTCATGCCACGCGTCACGTACCAGCTGCTCGGACGCACGTTCGGCGTCTGGGAGCACCCGGGTCCGCCCGGGCACATCTACCAGTTCGCGCGAAAGACGCTCGCCGCCGCCCTCGAGCGCGCCGGTTTCACCACCGTGCACGAGGAGACCGAGGCGACAGACCTCGCCCACACCGTCGGCGCGCTCGAGGATGCGTTGATGGATGTCCTCAAGCGCAAGGCGAGGCGGCCGACGGACGAGGATGCTCGCCTCGACGTCCCGCTGCCGCCGCCGCCGGCCCCGACCCCGACGTCGAGCGGCCGGCCCCCCGGCGCGGCCACGCGCTGGCTGAGACGCGCGGTCCGGACCGCGGTCCGGACGGGTGCGTGGGCGGCGACC
>JBDHVE010000100.1:0-33519 GCA_039809485.1 Polyangiaceae bacterium
GCCGAGCCTCCACCCCGTCCCCTTCGCTGCGCGCTGTGGGGGCCTGCGTTCCCGCTCCTCGCGAGCAGCTCTCGTCGTCGCGTCTCGTTCTTGCCCGTGCCCGTGCCTGCGCCCGTGCTCGTCCTCGTGGCCGCGCGTGTGAACGTGGACGTCAACGGCGCAGGCGCCGGCGAGAGGGGGCAGCCGTACCGCGCCGCGCGCTAGTTCTGCTGGGTCGCCCACACCGCGATCACCGCGACGAGGGCGACGGCGAGCGCGACGGCGAAGCCGACCCACCGCCCGCGCGACGGCGGCGCCGCCGACGCGCGCACGATCGCGGAGGGAGGCGTCGACGGCGCTTTCGGGAGCGCGACCGGCGTTTCGGCGACGGCGGCAGGCTTCTCCGCGGCGATCGGCGGAGGCGGAGGCGGAGGGCTCTTCGGCGTCGCCGCTTCGATCGGAGCGCTCTTCGGCGGCTCGGCCGCGGCCTTCACCGTCGCGGAGGCCTTGTCGCGCGGCGGCACGCCGATCTCGTCGTCGAAGCTCGGTCGCGAGGCGAAGGCAGCCCGACCACCGGCGGCTCGCTCGGTGTGCGGGAAGCCGGCGCGGAGCGTCGCGGCGAGCTCCTTCGCGCTCTTGAACCGGTCGTCGAGCTCGGGAGAGAAGCCGCGCGCGAAGAACGCCTCGACCATGTACGGCAGGTTCGGTTTCCGCTCGCGCGCCGGGATCCATTGGTGGGTGCAGACTGCAACCACCGTCTCTTCCGGCGAGTCCCCGCCCCACGGGAACGTACCGGTCAGGCATCGATAGCCGATGACGACGAGCGCCCAGAGGTCGACGCGGTAGTCGAGCCCGCGCTCCGCCCGCATCTGCTCGGGGCTCGCGTACGGCGACGTCGTCGCGGCGAACTGCTGGACGCCATCACCCGGCGTGTCGGCGTCGACGTCCGGCGCCTCGGCCTCCGCCTTCTCGCCGGGCCGCACGAGCCCGAAGTCGAGCAGCTTCACGAGCGTGCGGCCGTCTTCGTCCTTGCAGAGGAAGATGTTCGCGGGGACGAGATTGCCGTGGAAGGCGTTCATCGCGTGCGCGACCGTGAGCGCGCGCGCGACCTGCCCGACGATGTCCGCGGTCTCCGCTGGATCCATCGGGCCGCGGCCGATCCGCGTCTCGAGCGTCTCGCCCTCGAGCAGCTCCATCACGACGTAGGGCCAGCCGCCGTCTTCGCCGTGGTCGGTGACCGAGACGACGTGGCGGGTCTTCTTCGAGAGCGCGGCCGAGAGCTGCGCCTGCTCCTGGAAGCGGGCCTGGGCCTCGGCTTGTGGAACGCCAGCCGGCAGCGTCAGCACCTTGAGCGCGAACGTCTCGCCGAGGCTCACGTGCTTCGCAGCCCAGACGGCGCTCGTCTCCCCGCGTCCGAGGAGACGCACGAGCTCGTATTTGCCCGCGATGGTCTGGCCGAGGGCGGGGAAGTCGGTCTGCTGCGGCACGTTCAGAGCCAGCATACTCCCTCGCGGCGAAGTGTGCGCCGTGGTACGTTCAGACATGCCGCAACATCCCGCGCTCATCCCCCTCGAGGTCATCGAGAAGCTCCCGAAGACGGATCTCCACGTCCACCTCGACGGGTCCCTCCGCCTCTCGACGATCCTGGATCTCGCGGCAAAGCAGCGGATCGAGCTCCCCGCGAACGACGAGGACGGCCTCCGTCGCGCGATGAACCTCGGGCAGAACTGCGGCTCGCTGGTCGAGTACCTGAAGGCGTTCGACGTGACGCTGCGGGTGCTCCAGACCGCCGAGGCGCTCACGCGCGCCGCCTACGAGCTCGCCGAGGACGCGGCGAAGGAGAACGTCCGTTACATGGAGGTCCGCTACGCGCCGATGCTCCACACGCGGCGTGACCTGAAGCTCACGACCGTCGTCGAGGCCGTCCTCGAAGGTCTCCGCGCCGCGCAGGACCGATTCGGGATCGAGTCGAACGTCATCATCTGCGGGATCCGCAACGTGTCCGCCGAGAGCTCGCTCGAGATGGCGGAGCTCGCCGTCGCGTACAAGGGCCGCGGCGTCGTCGGCTTCGACCTCGCCGGCGCCGAGTACGACCACCCGGCGAAGCACCACAAGGCGGCGTTCAACCTCGTCCGCTCGAACAACATCAACGTCACGATCCACGCGGGCGAGGCCTACGGGCCCGAGTCGATCCACCAGGCGATCCACGTCTGCGGCGCGCACCGGATCGGTCACGGGTGCCGTCTCCGCGAGAACGGCGACCTCCTCCACTACGTCAACGATCACCGCATCGCGCTCGAGTGCTGCCCGTCCTCGAACGTGCAGACCGGCGCGATCCGCGACCTCGCGAGTCACCCGATCAAGCTCTACAAGAACCTCGGTCTCCGCGTGACGGTCAACACGGACAACCGCCTCGTCACCGACACGACGGTCTCGAAGGAGCTGTGGCTCTGCAACAAGGTGCTCGGCTTCACGCTGGCGGACCTGAAGGCGATCATCCTCTCCGGCTTCAAGAGCGCGTTCCTCCCGTTCCACGTGAAGCAGCAGTACCTGCGTCGCGTGAGCGAGGAGCTGAAGGCGTTCCCGGAGGAGCCCTACGAGGCGCCTGCCACCTCGCCCGCGCTCCCGAGCCCGCCGAGCGTGCCGAGTGTCACGGTGACGTCGACGACGACGAGCTCGCCGCCGCCCCCGAGCGTCTCGCCGACGAAGACGGTGCAGATGATGGCGAAGGGCAAGCCGAGCCAGAACTAGTTCGGCGGCGGCGTCGGACCCGCGCTGACACCGGGCGGGCGCACGACGGGGCTGTCCATGTAGCCGGGCGGCGGCGGCGGGCGACCGTCGCGGTAGAGCGCGGTGTGCTCTTGCTTGATCCGGACGATCGCCTCGTCGCTGAGCGGACCGGCGCGGGAGCGCGCGATGACCTCGGCCTCGGTCTCCATCCACCACCAGTTCTGGTGGTAGTGGCGGAGGAACGCTTGGGCGTCGGGACGACCGGCCTCCACCCATTGCCGGTAGTGACGACCCTCGTGGTAGATCGTGTCGAGCATCCGCTGGCGCGCGCCCACGCTCGCGCCTTCGTACGCGATCTCGATCACCGCCGGCTCGCCGTTCAGGGGCGGACGGAAGCCGCCGTGGGACGGGCTGTCGTGGGGGAGCATCCGGATCCGCACCTCGCCGTTCTCGATCGCCTCGCGGATCGCGATCGCCTCCGGCGTCGTCGCCGGATACGAGCGGAGCGCGGGGTTGTTGTAGCGGTCACGTGAAGCCCAGAGCGCGACGCCGGCCTCTTCCGGATCGCGGGCGATGATCTCGTCGAGATGCGTCGTGAGGCGTGCCGGCGGAGGCTCCGCGCGATGGCGGCAGATGACGCCGCACGCGTCGTCGACGTGAGCGGCGGCGGCCCCGGTCGCGGCCGCGCTTTCCTCCATCGCGCGCGCGCCCGGGCGCATCATCGCGACGACGCGAGGACCGGCGCTGAGCGCTCCGCCGACGACGCTGCCGCCCGCTTCGAGCCAGCCGCTCCGTCCGCCCGTGCGCACGATCTCCTGCGTGCCGTGGACGAAGTCGCGGACGAGCGCGGCGCCGTTCACGTACGGGATGAAGTAGGCCGTGATCTGACCGGCGAGCGCGGCGGTCGAGTGATCGTTCGCGTAGCCGCCGGCGACGAACCCCGCGCCGTAGCTCTGCGCGAGAGGAACGACGCGCTCGCGGAAGTTGGTGCGCGCCGCAGACTGCTCGGCGCGTGCCTCCGCGACGCGCGCATCGTTCCGCGCAGCGCCGGCGTCGCGAGCGACGAGGCGCTGCGTGCGCCGGTCGGCGTTCCGGTCGCGCATCACGTCCATCTCGAGCGCGTCGAGCTCGGCGGCGGCGCGGCGTGCTTCGTCGGCGAGGGCGCGCGCGCGGCCGGGAGGGGGGAGGCGTGACGGATCGTCGAGCTCGCGGCGCGCGTCGCGCGCGCGCTCGGCGAGCGCTCGAGCGCGCTCGGCGGGTGTCGTCGGCACGATCGGCGGCGTCGCATCCGACGCGACCGTGTCGGCGGCGGCGACCTGGAAACCTTCGGCGAGCACCGAGCTCCGACCGGCCTCTCGCGCGCCGAGGACCCGTTCGGCGAGGTATCGCCCGAAGTCGCCGGACGGTTCACGGGCCCCGCCGCGCGCCTGCGCGGGAGGGGTCGTCACCGCGCCGCCGCTTCCGCCTTCGCACGATCCGTCCAGGCAGCGGGCGGCTTCTTCGTACCCGCCCTTCGTGGTCGCGCCGGTCAGGCGATAGGCGCCCGCGCCCGCGACGAGCACGGCGAGCAGCACCAACGCATACTCGACGGCGCTCGCCGCGCGCGCGCTCGCCGCACGGAGAGGAGCTGCCGGTGTCGTGTCTCGCGTCTCGCGCAATCCGCGCGTGAGCGCCGCCTCGAAGGCAGCCCGCGCGAGCACGAGGACGAGAAGGGAGCCGAGCATCGAGACCGGCGTGAACGCCGCGGCCCCGAGCGCAGTCACCGCGAAACAGCCGAGCGGGACGAGCACGCGGGACGGCGCTGCGCGGAGGAGGACCATGCTCCGCTCGATCGCCGCGAGGGGCGTCACGTCCTCGAGGATCGCGAGGCGCGTCGCGTAGGCGGCGCCCAGCTGGACGAGCACGACGGCGATCGATCCGAAGCCCGCTCCGACGTCGCGGCCGAACACGGAGCCGATGAAGGTGACGACGACGAACGCGGCGAGCGACAGTCCGTCGGTCGCGAGTTGCGCGTGGACTGCGCGTCCCGCGCTCCGCGCGGCGTTTGCCCGCCGCCCGACGAGGAGGTGAGCGAGAAGCGGTGCAGAGAGGCACGTCGCGAGGAGGCGCGCGAGCATCACGATCGCGACTGCACCGCGCGCGTCGGTCGCGGACGTCGCGAGCGCGGTCCCCACGTCGATCGCGGTCGCGACCAGCGCGACCCCGACCCACGCGATGCAACGAAGCGCGCGCGCCTTCGCGCCGCCGTCACGGTGCTGACCGTCGTCCATCTCCGTCCGCTCTCCCACGCGGTCGCATCGACCGTGTTGCGGACGGAGCAACCAGTGATCCGGCGGCGATTCGTCGGACCAGCGTCCGCGGACGTGCCGATCGTTCCGATGACGAGCCGCGGAGTCGAGATCACACGCGAGCCGTGTGGATCGATCGGGCGGGGCCTCGCCGATCCAGACGACGTGCGAAACGCGCTCCGCTCTCTCAGTGCTTGAGGAGCGGACAGCCGAGCGGCTCGACGCGGGGCTTCGTGACGGCCTTGCCGGCGAGCACCGCCTCGAGCGCGTTGCGGAGGTGCGGCTCGGCGTGGTCGGTCGTGTGCGTCCGCTCCGAGTCGATCCCGCCCGAGTAGAGGACGTGCCGCTCGCCGTCGAGGAGCACGACGTGGGTCGTGTATTCGACGCCGAGCGCATCGGCGAGGACCGCGCCGCGATCCTCGAAAAGCGGCATCTCGAGCGCGCGCTTCGCCAGCTCTTCGCGCAGGCGCCCGAGGTCGGGCCCTTCTTCCGACGCGATCGCCGCGAACGCGACGCCGCGCGGACGGTACGTCGCGACGAGCTCGCGCAGGCGGGCATCGTGCGCCTTCTGCACCGGACAGTCGGCGGAGAAGAAGAGCAGCACCGTGTAGGGCGCCTTCTTCACGAGGTCCGTGAGCGCGACCTCGCCCGTGTCGCTCCGGAGCACCGTCGCCGACGCGACGGTGACGGGGGCCGCCGTCGAGGGCGCCCCCGCACGCGAACCGCACGCGGAGGCGAGCAAGGCACAGAGCACGAGCGGAAGTGCGCGCATCGGAAATTCCTCGTAGTCCCGCCCTTCCGCGCGAGCAACGGGCGAAGCGCGGAAGACGCGGGCCGCCGTCCGCGTACAATCGAGGTGGTGCGACGCGCGCTCCTCTTCGTCGTCGCGCTCCTCGCCTGCGCCGCCTGCGCCGCAGGGTGTACGCGCAAGCGCGATCCGCCTCCGCCTCCGCCGGTGTGGACCGGGGTGCAGGCGATGCCGGATCCGCCGTCGGAGCATCGCATCCGTACGCTCGTTTCCGGGTGGGAGCACGTATGTGCATTGTACAAGGACGGCACGGTCGCTTGCTGGGGGCGTGGCGCGGAGCGCGCGCTCGGCAGGGCTCTTCCGGCGAACACGCCCGTTCGCATCGAAGGCGTGGCCGGCGCGCGCCGTCTGTCCGTCGGAACCTGCAACGCGTGCGTCCTCGACGGCGAGGGCGCGGTCAGCTGCTGGGGCTATCGCGGGTTCTATTGCGGAGACGGCCCCGACGCGCCGCTCGTGCTGCCGAAGCCGACCCGCATCGCCGGCCTCCCGCGCGTCCGCACGATGGAGACGTCGTCGTCCTCCGATCGTGCCTGCGGGATCGGCGACGACGGTGCGGAGTGGTGCTGGGGCTCTCGTTGCACGGAGCCGCTCCGGAAGGACACGCCGTGCGCGAGAGCCGAGGTCTACGCGCGGAAGACCGAGCCGGACGAGCGCTACACGGTCTTTCCGAAGAACGGGATCGCGACGGCGATCGAGCTCTCGAGCCTCGACATGCGGTGCACGCTCGATCGCGAAGGGATGGCGCGCTGCACGTCGAGCATCACCGGTGGGGACGGGAAGCGGATCCGATCCCTCGACGCGCCGGGGGAGAACGTCGACCGCATGAGCGGCGTCTTCCGCGAGACGTGCTTCGTGCTCGCGTCGGGTGACGTCGAGTGCCGGTCGGTCGACGGCATCGTCCGGCCTCCGCTCGACACACCGGCGCGGACGGCGGCAGCCATCTCGGAGAAGGTCTGCGCGACGGGGCGCGACGGGTCTCTCACGTGCTGGGCGTACAAGACGGTGCCGCAGGACAGCCGTGCGAATCCGCAGCATCTCGCCGCGCGCATCACGCGTCGTGTCCCGGATGCGCATGCGCGCGTGGTCGTCACGACCGGTCTCGAGCTCTGCACTCTCCACGAGGACGACTCCGTCGTGTGCGGGTGGGAACGCGGGCGCGAGACGAAGATCGTGCTGCCGTAGGCGCTAGAACCACGTCTTCGCGAGGCCGAGCGTGCTGCCGGCGAGCGCTTGCCGATTGGCTCCGAGCGGTGGGACGTCGGTGAACACCGACGTGCGGAGACGAAGCGTGTCGGTGAGCGGCGTGCTCACGACCAGCGCGAGCTGCGTCGCGCGGAAGCCCGTCCCGGGAGCCGAGGTCCCGTCGAGCGTCGCGTCCCCGTCGGACGTGTGCGTGACGGTGGCGAGCATCGAGGTGTCGTCGTCCCAGACCCAGCCGACCCCGGCGAGATAGAGCGAACGGAGGCCGAGCTGCTGCTCGACGCCGAGAACGTTCCGCGGCGCGCGGAGGCCGGCGAGCACCGTCGCGTGGAGGACGACGTGGCCGAACGTCTGCTCGACCGAGAGCCCCGCATTTCCTTCCCACGTCCCGATCCCGGTCACGTCGGCGGCGAGGAGGCCCGTGCCCTTGTCGGAGGGCGTCCCCGTCGGCGCGAGGACGCCGGCGAGGAGCGCGATGCCGGGGATGCGCGACTCGCCGGCACGGACGAAGTCGTACCGGCCGACGAGGGTGACGTCGCCGGGGCGCGCGCGCGTCTCGACGTTCGCGCCCGAGCGCCGCCGCACGACGACGAACGGCACCGAGAGGCTCACCTGCGCGCGCGGCAGGATGCGGTAAGAGGCGAAGAGCGTCGGCTCGATGCGCGCGTCGCGGCCCGGTTGCTCGGAGAAGAACGGTCCCTTCGCGGGATAGGTGCCGTGGGCGCCCGCGAGGCGGAGCTGTGCGCCGACGAGCGCGCGCTCGTGCGTCGTGAGCCATCCCGGCGTGAGCCCGCTCGCGCCGACGCAGCACGCCTGCGCGTGCGCGGCGCGCTCGATCCCGAGCGTCGCGAGCACGAGCGCGATGCAGGCGATCGTCTTCACGCCGCCACGCTACTTGTTGGCGCTGCGGCTCGCGAGCCAGTCGCGCACGGCGAGGCCGGTGCCGAACGGCCAGGGGCGGAGCTTCGCGATCGGCACTTCCTTGTAGCCTTCGAGCTCCTCGCCGAGGGTGACCTCGCCGGTCGCCCGCACGTGGTACGCGACGATCAGCTCGTTTCGCATCTCGAACGCGTAGACGCCGACGAGCGACGCGATCGTCGCCTCGAGCCCGATCTCTTCCCGGACCTCGCGGAGAATCCCCGCCTCGGGCGTCTCGCCCTTCTCGAGGAATCCGGTCACGAGCCCGAACATGCCCTCCGGCCAGCCGCGGCTGCGGACGAGGACGATCTTGTCTTCGCGCTCCACGATCGCGGCGACGACCGGCAGGGGGTTGTCGTAGTGGACGAACCCGCAGCTTTCGCGCGGACACGCGAGTCGTTCGCGATCGGCGTCCTGCCGCGAGACGAGCGGAGTGGCGCAGCGAGGGCAGTACGTGACCGCGGTCATGACCCGTACGTAGCACGGAAAAAAGAAGGCTCCGGACCGGGGGAACCCGATCCGGAGCCTCGCCGGCCGGCGTTTTGGGGGAGGGATGGGGACGCCGACCGACTGCTCACTCCGTCAGATGCAGGTCGATCGCGGATCGTTGCGTGGGCGATAACGCCGCTTGCGACAGTGGCCACGACGCTGGTAGTGGTCGCCACGCGCATGTGGCACCGGAGCTGCATGTGCGCAGGACTCCCATGAACGCACGACGAACGGTCGCCTCGATCGCCGCGGTCGCCAGCGTGCTCGTCTCCACGAGCGCGTACGCGCAGTCGGCCCAGGGCTACGCCCACAACCTCTATCAACCCTCCGAGCGCGGAAGCCGCTGGTTCCATCTCGAGTCGCTCGGGATCGAAGGACGAGGCCGGATGGCCCTCGGGGTCGTCACGGACTACTCGTACCGGTCGCTCGTCGACTACCGCGGCACCGATGGATCCGTGAGCTCGTCGATCGTCCGGAACCAGCTGTTCTTGCACCCGGGCGCGACGTTCACGTTCGCCGACCGCGTGCGCGTCGGGCTCAGCGTCCCGCTCCAGCTCTTCGTCGACGGTGGTCGTCCCGCGGTGATCAGGGGCGTGACCTACGCGCCGGCCGAGGACGTCGCGGTGGGCGACGTCCGGCTCGGCGTCGACGTCCGCCTCTTCGGCGACAAGGCGCTCCAGGGCGCGTTCGGCGCGCAGCTCTTCGTGCCGTCGGGCTCGCCGAACGCGTACACGGGCGACGGCCAGCCGCGCGTCCTTCCGCGCTTCATGATCGCGGGCCAGAGCGGCAGCATCGCGTACGCGGGCCGGCTCGGCGTCATGGTGCGCGGCCGCGACGAAGACTTCGGCGACGGACGGATCGGCACCGAAGCGCAGGTCGGCCTCTCGGCGGGCTACGCGACCGAGGACGGCAAGCTCCTCGTCGGCCCCGAGCTCTACGGCAGCACGGTCGTCAGCAAGGGCCACGCCTTCGAGGCGCGGACGACGCCGGCCGAAGCCCTCCTCGGCGTACACTACAACGTGAACGACTCGCTCCGGCTCGGCGCCGGTGCCGGCGTCGGCCTCACGCGCGGGTACGGCGCGGCGGTCGCGCGCGGGCTCCTCTCGATCGAGTGGGTGCCCGGCAACGCGAAGGAAGAGGCGGAGGAGAAGAAGTCGACCGATCGCGACAACGACGGCGTCGCCGACGCCGACGATGCGTGCGGCTTCGTCGCCGGCCCGAAGTCGGACGACAAGACGAAGAACGGCTGCCCCGTCGTCGACTCCGATCACGACAACGTGCCGGACGACGTCGACGCGTGCCGCTTCGTCGCGGGCGCGCACTCCGCCGATGCGCGTCTCAACGGCTGCCCGCCCGACGGCGACGGCGACGGCATCCACGACAACGAGGACGCGTGCCCGAAGGACAAGGGCCGCCACACCGACGATCCGAAGACGAACGGCTGCCCCGTCCTCGACAAGGACGGCGACGGCGTCTCGGACTACGAGGACGCCTGCCCCGACAAGGCCGGCGTGAAGACGCTCGACCCGAAGACGAACGGCTGCCCGGACACCGACAAGGACAAGGACGGCGTCCTGAACGACGTCGATGCGTGCCCCGACCAGGCCGGCGCGCCCGATCCGGATCCGAAGAAGAACGGCTGCCCGAAGGCGATCCTCGAGGGCAAGCAGATCCGCATCACCGAGCAGGTCCGCTTCGCGACCGGCAAGGCGCAGATCGTCGGACCCGAGAGCGAGGCAGTCCTGAAGGCCGTCCTCTCCGTCCTCGAGACGCATCCCGAGGTGAAGAAGGTCCGCGTCGAAGGTCACACCGACAACCAGGGCAACGCGGCCGACAACAAGAAGCTCAGTCAGGCGCGCGCCGAGGCGGTCGTGAAGTGGCTCACCGACAAGGGAATCGACAAGTCGCGGCTCACCGCCGCCGGATTCGGCCAGGAGCGCCCGCTCGCACCGAACACGAACGAGGACGGCCGGAAGCAGAATCGCCGCGTCGAGCTGCACGTCGAGGAGGAATCGAAATGAACCCGAAGACCATCATCGCGGTCTCCGCGCTCGCGGCGACCATGACGACGACGGGTCTCGCAGCTGCGCAGGCGCCTGCTGCGCCGCCGGCGCAGGGCCCGACGATCCCGGCCGAGACCGTGAAGGCGAGCACGGCGACGAAGGGCTCGACCGACATCGCGAAGGGCGGCTTCGTCACGGGCGCGCTGCCCGGCGCGGAGGACCCGACCGACGTCACCGAGGTGTCGATCGCCGCAGGCGGTCTCTTCTCGAGCGGCAACGCGCGCACCGTCGCGCTCACGTCGATCGGGAAGCTGAAGCTCCGTCGTGACGAGCACCAGCTCACCGTCGCCGCGACCGGCAACTTCGCGCGCGCCGGCAAGGCGGGCGAGAAGGTCGACACGACGGTCGAGAACTATCAGGGCCTCCTCCGCTACGACTACTTCTTCACGAACGAGATCGCCGTCTTCCTCCAGTCGACGGGGCGTCGCGACCGCTTCCAGGGCCTCGATCTCCGACTGAACATCGACCCGGGCTTCGCGTACTACGTCATCAACACGAAGAAGCAGACGCTTCGCGGCGAGCTCGGCTACGACCTCCAGCACGACATCCGGCGCGATGCCGATCGCGACCAGCCGGTGCCGCCCGGGTCGCCGCCGGGCACGCAGCCGGTGCTCGTCGACAAGACCCAGACGCTGCACAATGCACGCTTGTTCGTCGGCTACGAGAACAAGCTCTACTCGCAGGTCGGCTTCATCACGGGCATCGAGTACCTGCAGAACGTCTCGGACATCGACACCTACCGCCTCGTCTTCGACATCGGTCTCAAGTCGAACATCTCGGACAAGCTCGCGATCGCGACGACGTACACGATGCGTTACGAGAACAAGCCGCTGCCGAACGTCGAGAAGGCCGACTCGATCGCGTCCATCAACCTGGTCTACACGCTCTACTGAGAGCAGCGGGGGCACTCATGGGCATCATCTCGGAGTTCAAGGAATTCGCGATCAAGGGCAACTTCCTCGATCTCGCCGTCGGCGTGATCCTCGGAGCGGCGAGCGGCGACGTGGTGAAGTCGATCGTCGACAAGATCATCATGCCGCCGATCGGCCTCCTCCTCGGGAGGGTGAACTTCGCCGAGCTGAAGATCGTCCTCCAGCAAGGCGTGAAGAGCGCCGACGGCAAGGAGGACGTCGTGAAGGAGGTCGCGATCGGCTACGGCGCCGCGATCCAGTCGTTCATCAGCTTCTTCCTGATCGCGTTCGTCGTGTTCCTCATCGTCCGCGCGTACAACCGCTTCCGGGCGAAGGCACCGCCGGCGGAGGCGCCGGCGCAGGAGAAGCTCCTCACCGAGATCCGCGATCTCCTGAAGGCGGACGTCGCGCGCGCGAAGTGAGAGCGGTGGCCCACCTTCGCCGCAGCGTATCGGTCCGCGATACCCTGCGGCGATGCGTTCGGCCGCGCTCGCGATTGTCTCCGGCATCGTCACCCTGATCGTCGGCCTTCCCGGATGCGGGACGGCGGACACGGCGATCTCCACCGGCGGCGGTGCGGCGCGAACGTTCGTCGGTCGCACGAAGGGGGGCGAGGCGCTCGTCGCGGTCGTCGAGGGGCCCGAAGGCGTCGTCGGCTACACGTGCGGCGTCGGCGAGAGCTTCGGGACGCACACGGGCTGGTACAGCGGCGTCCGCGCCGGCGACGCCGAGATCCAGGCGGTGAACGGGCCGTCCGACCTGCGGATGCGGCTCGTCCTCGATGTGAGCGGAGGCTCCGGCGCGATGCGGCTGCCCGATGGACGCGAGGTCGCGTTCGACGTCGAGCCCGCGCGCGGCGCGGCCGGCCTCTTCGACTACGAGGACGCGGGCCGCTTCGTCGGCCTCGTGCGCACGAACGACGGCCAGACGGCGGGCAACTCCGTCCTTCGCATCTCGTCCTCCGGCACGACGCTCACGTCGCCGACGTCGACGCCGGTGACGACGACCACGACGACGCCGACGACCACGACGGTCACGACCGTCTCGGCGTCGTTCGACAGCGGCGGAGCGATCACCACCGTGAACCTCACGCCGACGTCGCCGTCGCAGCGCATCGTCACGCGCACCGGCCCCGTCGTCGTCTTCCTGATGCACGGGATGGCGGACAACCTCGGCATGGCGCCCGCGGGCTCGGCCGAGAACCTCGCGGAGTGCGCCGGGCCGAAGGACACGCCCTTCTACGGTCGCTGCGAGTGGGGGCAGGACTTCCTGCCGGGTCTCTTCGGGACGCGGGACGTTCGCACGCAGCTCACGACTCTCGACGGTCGCGACGTCACCGGTGACCGCTTCCTGAGCGATCCGACGAACCGCCAGCTCTTCGACGAGAACCTCGGAAAGCGGATGGATGGGGACTGCAACGCGGACCCGACCGAGGCAGAGCGCTTCGACGTGCGCACCGCGATGCACTTCGTCGTCCCGGGGAAGGTGACGTCGCCGGTCGTCGTCCCGCCCGACCAGATCAAGCTGCCGCCCCCGCCGCCGCAGATCGCCGCGTTCGTCACGTGGCGCGATCCGACGCGCGGCATGGTCTTCTCGGGGCGGCGCGTCACTCGCCAGATCTACGCGGCGCTCCGCTGGTACGAGGCCACCTATCGCGTGACTCCGGGCGTGATCCTCCTCGCCCAGAGCTTCGGCGGGCTCGCCTCGCGGTTCCTCCTCAGCAAGCCCGATCCGTCGCTCCTCGACGGCGACACGAACCGCGAGGGCGTGCGGCTCTGCAAGGAGGACCTCGCGAAGATGGATTACGTCCGCGACCGCGTCCTCTACCTGCTCACGCTCGCGACGCCGCACGAAGGGAGCTACCTCGCGGAGTGGGGGCCGCCGGTGAAGGATGCCCTCCGAGCGCTGCTCACGGAGCTACGACAGGGAATCGCGACGTCGAACATCGCGCAGGTCGCGCGCGCGATGGACCAGATCGCGACGCTCCTCCGCCTCGACTTCACGCCGAACCTCGTCGACCAAGCGGTCTCGTCGATCAACGGCTTCCTCCCGCAGCTCGAGTCCGCGGCGGCGCTGATCGACATGCAGCTCGCCCGAATGGTGAAGTTCAACCGGGGGCCGATCTCGCCCGAGCGCGCGCGTCGCTCGGGGGCGTCGCCGATCCTCGGCGCGCAGAAGACGCTCGTGCCCGTCTACGCGACGCTCGCGCGCTCGCCAGGCAGCAACGCCTTCGACTCGCCGGACATCCTCCGCGGCTTCCGGACCTACCAGCGCAAACGCGCCAAGGTGCGCGGCTGGATCGGGCAGACGATGCTCGTCTCCGATCAGCTGACGCGCCAGCTCGTGCCGAAGGGGTTCGGCGACGCGAAGGTCGCGCCCTACGCCGAGTTCGCGGACATCCTCGATCGCCGCGCTCGCCTCTTCGACTCCTCGCCTACGACCGAGCAGGTGGAACGTGCCTTCGCGAGCGACATCACGAGCGTCCTCCGGACGGTGTCGCCGTGGTTTCTCGGGAAGTTCGGTCGCGGCGCGGACGCCGTCATCGCCGGACTGAACCGCGAGGTCTCGGTGGCGCTTCCGCACGTGAGCATCCCGATCCACGTCGACCAGAGGTGGAGCATCGGCTTCTCGGGCTCGATCGAGGTCCCGATCCCGGCGCTCCAGTGCGGGACGCGGCGCATCCCGCTCGACCTGACGCCGCTCGCGCGACTCCTCGTGGACACCTACGGCCGCACGCCCGACGTGCTCGCCGCCATCCAGAACAAGGATCTCCGCGCCGTGCTCGAAGCGCTCAGCGTCGTCATCGCGGAGACCGACACGTTCGCGAAGCAAGTCGCAGACTGGTTCGTCGCCGAGCTCGCGCAGCTCCGCGCGCAGGCGCCTCTCCCGACCGAGTGCGATGCGCGGCCCGACAACGTGTTCGACGTCTTCGCCGCCGCGGAGCTCGCGAACTGGCGTGTCGTGGCGGGCACGGGACGAATCCCGGCGCCCGCATGGATCCCGACGGGCGAGCCGGTGAGCGACGGCGAGATGGACACCGACGGCGCGGTGCATTCCGCTTCGGCTCTCGGGTTCACCCTCGGGCGCGTGCCCTTCTTCTTCGAGCACGACCGTCTCGACGACGCGGGGAGGCCTGCGTCCTGGTATCGCCTCTACGACAACCCGGTCACGGAGAAGTACAACCACGGCCTCCAGTACGAGAACGAGGTCGGGCTCTGGGTCCAGAGCACCTTCCTCGTGCCGAAGGTCGGTCCCGTCCCGGCGCGCGACACGTTCAGCGTCTGGGTGGACTGAGACGCCCGAAATCCCTCGGAACGTAGGCCACTTGGGAAGGCGGGGGCCTGCGTGCGCGGCCCCCGCTTGACAGACCGGTCCGGCGACTTAGCTTGCCGCGCGATTTTCTGCGCGGGCGGTCCGGGGACCCGGGTTTCCTCCCGGATATCGGTAGGATACGCGGATACTTGGCCCGCCTCCTGGCGTCGTGGCACCGTCGCCGGTCGCCGAGGCTTCGTTTCCCGTCGCGCCGCGTCGAGAGCGAGGTCCGGGGGTCGTCCCGACGGCCCACGAGGCTTGGGCCCCAGGAAGAAATCCGCTAGGGAGTGCGTTCCGCGCGGGCGTCCAAAGGGCCCGAGCGTCCGTTACGGCTCGGGTTTCGAACACAAACGCCTTACTTCAACGGGATTGGCCCAGCCGCTCTCCGAGCGGGCTCCTGGGCATCTACGGAGGTCGGATGTCCACCGACGTGATGATCTACGCGAACGGGCTCACGAAGCGATACGGCTCGTTCCGCGCGCTCGACGACGTGAGCTTCGAGGTCCGCCGCGGCGAGATCGTCGGATTCCTCGGGCCGAACGGCGCCGGGAAGTCGACCACCATGCGCATCCTCACCTGCTTCATCGCGCCCACCGGCGGCGTGGCGAAGGTGCGGGGCCACGACGTGTTCGACGACACGCTCGCGGTGCGTGCGAGCCTCGGGTACCTCCCGCAGCGCGCGCCGCTCTACCTCGAGATGACGGTGCTCGAGTACCTCGAGTTCGCCGCGCGCGTCCGGAACCTCGACCACTCGACGTTCAAGAAGCGCGCGCGCAGCGTCGTCGAGGTGTGCGGTCTCGCGCAGTCGCTTTCGAAGGAGATCCGGCAGCTCTCGCACGGCTACCGCCAGCGCGTCGGTCTCGCGCAGGCGCTGATCCACGACCCGCCGATCCTCATCCTCGACGAGCCGACGAGCGACCTCGACCCGAACGAGAAGGCGGAGTTCCTCAACTACCTGAAGCAGATCGGAAAGGACCGCACCGTCCTCCTCTCGACCCACAACCTCAAGGAGGTCGAGACCGCCTGCGCCCGCGCGATCATCGTGTCGCGTGGCCGCGTGGTCGCCGACGGCGCGCTCGACGACATTCGCGCCAAGAGCGGTCGCGTCCGCTACGTCGTCAGCGTCCAGGAGTCCGCGAGCGACTCGCCGTACCGCGGCAAGGGCCAGCTCCCGCGCTCGGCCGACGTCGAGCAGGCGCTCTCCGGCATCAAGGGCGTGAAGAAGGTGGCCGAGCTCCCGACCGACGAGCGTGCGCACGCGTACGAGGTCGCGTCGGAGGACTCCACCGATCTCCGCCCGGAGATCTTCCGCATGGTGGCGGACAAGGGGTGGGTGCTGCTCGAGCTGCACCGCGACACGCAGACCCTCGAAGACGTCTTCCGTCAGCTCACGATCGGTGACGAGCGGAAGAACCGTCAGCTCGGACCCTCCACGGACACGCACGCGGCCGGCAGTGCCGACGACGAGGACGAGGAGGAGGACGAGGACGACGACGAAGACGAAGACGAAGGCGACGAGGACAAGCGATGAGCAGCGAGACCGTCGAGAAGGACAGCAAGAAGAAGCTCGCGGCCATGCACGAAGCCGGCGAATCGGGCTCGGACGACGAGCGCGACGACGACGACGTGGCCGAGGACCGCCCGGCGAAGAACGGCTCGTCGGCGGCGCTCGCGAGCGCACCGTCCGGCGAGAAGATCGTCCACGAGCGCCCCGGTGGCGCCTCGATGATCTGGACCATCGCGCGCCGGGAGATCGCGTCGAACTTCCTCTCCCCCATCACGTACATCGTGACGGCGGTGAGCTTCATCGTGTTCGGCGCGTGGTTCTTCTACCACAAGGGCGGCTTCTGGCAGGTCGACCGCGCCTCGATGGTGCGTGCGTTCGACATGGTGCCGGCGGCGCTCTGCTTCATCATCCCGCTCTACACGATGCGCTCGCTCTCGGACGAGAAGCGCGTCGGCACGATCGAGCTCCTCATCACGATGCCGGTGAAGGACAGCGAGGTCATCCTCGGCAAGTTCATCGGCTCGATGACGGTGATGACCGCGCAGCTCGCGCTGCTCACGCTCTACCCGATCATGATGTTCAAGTGGCCGTGGCACATCGGCGAGCTCGATTGGAACCCGTTCTGGGTCGGCATGATGGGCCTGTGGCTCCTCAGCGCCGCGGGCACCGCGATCGGCCTCATGTGGTCGAGCTACACGGACAGCCAGCTCCTCGCGTACTTCGCGGCGATGATCACGCTCGCGACGCTCTACGCGTTCGGGCAGCTCGCGGTCGTCGAGTCGCTGAAGGGCGCGCCGGGCGATGCCCTCGCGTTCATCAGCCTCCAGTCGCGGTTCGAGCCGTTCTCGCGCGGCATCATCGACTCGCGCGCGATCGTCTACTTCCTCTCCATCACGGTGCTCTGTCTGCTGGTCGCCTTCCGCTCCCTCGAGAGCCGGAAGTGGTCCTGACCCGAGAGCCCCCGAATCCAACGAATCCCAGAGGCAATCCAAGCCATGGAAAAACGTAAGAAGGCCAGTGCGGAGAGCGGCGCGCTGCTCGTCGTCCTCGCGCTCATCCTCGTCTCGGTCAACGCGCTCAGCTACTTCCTCTACTGGCGCAAGGACACGACCGCCGCGGAGAAGTACACGCTCTCCAAGGGCAGCGGAAACCTCCTCGTCAGCATGAAGGGCGAGATGAAGGTCGAGGCCTACGTCACGAAGGGCCTCCCGAAGCTCGACGCGTTCGTGCGCGACCTCCGCGATCTCCTCCAGCAGTACAAGGAGGCGAGCAAGGGGAAGTTCGACTTCGTCATCATCGAGGCGAACGACGAGGAGCAGAAGAAGAAGGCGAAGGAGGCGGGCCTCCAGGAGATCCAGTTCGGCGAGGGCTCGGACACCGAGGACAAGGCCGAGTTCGCCAAGGGCTACATGGGCCTCGTCTTCAACTACGGGGCCGAGCGCGACACCATCAAGGTGCTCTCGCCCGACAACAACATGGGCCTCGAGTTCTGGATCACGAACAAGATTCGTGAGGTCCGGGACAAGGGCGACCAGATCAAGCACAAGATCGGCGTCCTCACCGGTCACGACGAGATGAAGCTCAGCGCGCCCGAGCTTCTGCCCAGCAACATGGGGCAGAAGCCGAACCTGCAGGGCATCCTCTCGCAGTACTTCCCGTTCTACACGTTCGTCGACGTCGACCTGAAGGGCGGCGACGCGGAGGTCGACGAGTCCGTCGACGGCCTCCTCATCCTGCAGCCCGCGAAGGATCTCGCCGAGAAGGAGCTCCGTCGCATCGACGCGTTCGTGATGAAGGGCAAGAGCCTCGCCGTCGTCGCGAGCGCGGTGAACCTGAAGCCGTCCGATCCGAGCGGCTCGGCGACGCTGTCGACGCACAACCTCGACAAGCTCCTCGCCGGCTACGGCATCGAGATGCACAAGGACGTCGTCCTCGACTACGGCCGTCCGTTCCGCGTCGGCGTCTACACGCAGTCGGGCCCGCAGACGGCGCGCTTCCCTCCGATCCTCGACGTGCAGGACGACGCCCGCTTCACGGGCAACGAGCAGCTCTTCGACACGAGCTTCACCGCGTTCTTCCGCATCCCGCAGATGGCGTTCCCGTACGCGTCGTCGCTCACGGTGAAGACGGACAAGCAGCCCGAGGCGAACTTCCGCGTCCTCGCGCGCTCGACCCCGAAGAGCCAGAAGCGCGAAGGTGACACGCTCGATCTCAAGCTGCTCCAGCGCTGGACCCCGCAGAAGGGCCAGCTCACGCAGTACGACATCGCGGCGACCGTCGAGGGCATCAAGGACAAGGGCACGCACGTGAAGAGCGCCTTCGCGGGCGGCGACAAGATGGGCGTCGAGATCCCCGATGTCGCGAAGGGTGATGCGCGCGTCCTCGTCATCTCCTCGTCGCAGTTCTTCGCGAACCCGTTCGCGCGCGCCGGCAACGCCCCCGACATGGGCCAGATGGGCATGATGATGCCGATGGGCGGCGACGAAGCCCTCCAGCAGCTCGGTCAGGCCTACGCGCAGCAGATCGTGACGAACATGATCCTCGTCGCGAAGAACACGATGGACTGGATCACCGGCGACACCGACCTCATGGCGGCATCGGCGAAGATCCTCCAGGAGCCGAGCCTCGCCTACGGCGACGTGTCGAAGCCGAACTTCGACGAGATGACGGAGGAGCAGCTCAACAAGCAGGCCGACGAGATGAAGAAGGAGCGGAAGCGGAAGCAGAACCTGATCGCAGGCACGCTGATCATCGGCGTCCCGGCGCTCTTCGGTCTGCTCGGCTTCCTCCTCTGGCAGCGGCGTTCGTCGCGGCGCAACAACGCGCTCGCGGAGCTCACCGAAGGCGCCATGGCCTGATTGGACGAGGGAGCGCGTCGGCGAGGCGCGTTCCCTCTCTTTCTTTCTGACGCGCGCGTGGGCGCGCTTCGAACGGAGAAAACGAATCGTGGACCGCACCAAGCAGCTCGTGATCGGTGTCGTGGTTCTCGCCGCCCTCGGCGGCGCCGTCTACAAGGTCGCGCAGGACGACGCGAAGAAGGGCTCGGCGACGATCACCGCGGCCGACCTCCCGGACCTGAAGGCGACCGACGACGTCGACAAGATCAGCATCACGAACGCCGACAAGGGCGAGGTCGTCCTCGAGAAGAAGGGCGACAAGTGGGAGGTCACGAAGCCCGTCCAGGCCGCCGCGAGCCAGACGAACGTGAAGTCGCTCCTCGACAACCTGAAGGAGCTGAAGGCGAAGGAGATCATCTCCGCCAATCCTTCGGAGGACACGAAGAAGGAGTACCAGTTCGAGCCGTCGAAGGCCGTCCACGTCGTCACCTACAAGGGCGGCGAGAAGAAGCTCGACGCGACGTTCGGCAAGTCCGGCGCGCGCGGTCAGATGGCGATGGTCGACGGCAAGCCGGGCATCTACGCGGTGAGCGGCTACTCGAGCTACCTCTATGCGCGTGAAGTGAAGGGCTGGCGCGACACGAAGATCTTCGAGTTCGACGACGCGAACGTCGTCGGCTTCGCGGTCGAGAACAAGCACGGGCCGTTCTCGTTCACGAAGGGCGAGAAGTGGGCCGGCACCTTCAAGGGCAAGCCGATCGAGCGCTTCGACGAGGAGAAGGTGAAGGACGCCCTCCGCGCGCTCAAGAACCTCAACGCCGACGACTTCGCCGACGGGAAGAACCAGGCGGAGACGGGCCTCGACAACCCCGAGGGCAAGGCGACGGTGACGCTGAAGGACGGCGCCGGCACCTACGTGCTCAAGGTCGGCAAGGTCTCGAGCGGCACGTCGCACTACGCGATGAAGGACGGCTCCGAGGTCGTGTACACGATCTCGCAGTACCCGTCGGACTGGGTCACCGCCGACGTCGCGAAGTTCCAGAAGCCCGATCCGAAGACGGCCGACGCCGGCGCCGGCAAGGGCGCGGCCGCGATGCCGGCCGGGATGCCGGGAATGCCGCCCGGGATGGGTGATCCGCACGGCGGGATGGGCGACCCGCACGGGCACTGAGCGGACGGATTCGTAAGCGGATGCTAACGGCCGATCGAGCACGCGCTCGGTCGGCCGTTTCTCTTTATCCTGAGAGGAATGCGCTCCGAACGATTCCTCGCGCTGACGGCCGCTGTTCTCACGTGCGTCGCGGGTTGCGGCAAGCTCCGGGCGCGTGCTGGCGCCGACGCGGGCGCGAGCGTCGCCGCGAGCGCGGAGCCGGCTTCGACGGCAGTCGGCTCGAACGACGCGCCGGTGAAGGGGCTCGACCTGAGCGGCCTCGGAGCCGAGAGTCCGGCGCCGGCGAAGAGCGTTGCGAAGGGGACGCCGCCGCCCGCACCCGCGGCGACGACGCGGAACCCCGCCGACCTCGAGCGCGCATTCAAGAGCTTCGACATCAACCAGGACGACCAGCTCGACGGCGTCGAGGTGACCAACTGCGGATGCCGCGCCGCGGACGCGAACGGCAACGGCGAGATCTCGAAGGCGGAGTACCTCGCCGCGTACCTCGTCGTGCGGCCCGGCCAGACCCCTCCTTCTCCTCCGCCGCCGGTCGCCAGCGGGACGACGGCACCGCCGCCGAGCGCGCCGACGACGGCGTCGCCGCCGAGCACGCCGGCGACGACACCGCCGGCGCCCGCGCAGCAGGCTGGCATCACGCCCGGACGTTACCCGTGCTCCGGTCTCGTCGGTGGTGTGCTCTCGACTCTCGGCGAATTCCGCATCCTCTCGCCGACGACGTACACCGTGCAGGGCGGGGGCGTGCAGCGGTATTCGCTCGACCCCGCCACGAACAAGATCACGTGGCAGAGCGGGCTCTACGCGGACGGCTCGAAGTTCCGCGACGCGACCTACACGCCCGAGAAGCACCTCGTCCGCATGCGAGGCGGGAAGGACGGTTTCACGACGTGGAACTGTCGCCTCGACGGGAAGCTGCTCTAGGCGGGCAGGAGCACGACCCGCGCGGCCGAGCCCCAGTCCGTCTCGATCTCCGGCTCCACGAAGACGCGATACTTCTTCGCGCGCGTGCGAACGAAGACGGCGTGGCCGCCGGTCGGGTCGTCGAGCTGGAAGACGTCGTCCTCCACCTCCGCGAGCTGATCCATCGTCGGAGGCATGTCGCCGTTCAGCTCCGCCCAGGCCTCGGCCGCCGACATCGCGACGAGCCAACCCGAAGGCACCTCGAGGACACCGCCCTGCGCCGCCGCGTCGCTCGGCGGCGCGGTGACGTAGTCGGCGAACGCGGGAGAGGTCGGGACGTTCTCGTCCTCGCCCGCCGCCGACTCGGCCTCCTGCTCGTCCTCGAAGACGCCGTCGACGAGGACGAGGCGGTCTTCGACCCGGTACACGAGCAGCCAGCCGGAGCTGCCGAAGTCGACGAGCTCGACCCGCGCCCCGTCGGCCTCGAGGACGCGCATGCCCTGCTTCGTGTCGTCGTCGCCGGCGGTCTCCTCGCTCGGCGGCACGCCGTAGAAGGCCTCGAAGCCGCGCGCCCAGTCCGAGCCGAGGGCGAGATCGCCTTCGCCGTTCGTGCCGCCACGCCAGCTCTGGGCGCGGCTCGCATCCGTGAGCACGAAGATCTGCGGGCCGTTCGCGTCGACGGCGGAGCCGAGGAGATCCATGACGGCACCGTAGCAAAGGCCGGCGCCGAGAAGTTGGCCCTCGGCCTCCGGAGGTCGTAGCGCGTTTCTCGTGCCGCTCGTGGGGTCTGTGCGTCGCGCTTTTCCTCTCGGGGTCGTGGGGCTCGGCCTCGCCCTTGCGGCCTGCGGTGCTCCGCCGCCACGACCGGCACGTCCGGCGCGTCCGGCAGTCGTGAAGACGGCGCTCCCGGCGGAGCCGGCCATGCAGGTCGTCGAGACGGCGTCGCCGCCGTCCGAGCACTGGTATCTCGAGCACGTCGCCGCGCACGGGCGCCATGCGCTCCTCCGCCGGCTCGATGCGAGCGGCCGGAGCACGCTCCAGACGCGCATCGTCGACATCGACACCGGCGACATCCTCGAAGAGGTCACGATGCCCGAGCTCGGGAAGTTCCCGGGCGCGACGATCGGGCTCGGCCCGAGCGACATCGCCAAGCTCGACGCGATCATCGCCTCGCCTCGTTTCACCGACGACCTCGTCCGCGGCGCGCACGTCGCGAAGCGCTTCCCGTTCGGCTCGTGCGGCCGTCTCTCCGCCGGGATCGGCACCGCCGGGATCGCGTTCAACGCCGGCGACTGGCTCTATCTCGCCGACAACGGCGGGCACGTGAAGAAGAAGCTCGCGCTGGAGGCCGCGTACGACCCGCGCTTCTCGCCCGACGGCAAGTACCTCTTCTTCCGTCGCGCCACCGGCGCGACAGACCGTATTTCGGCGCGCTACGAGCTCGTCGTGATGCCGGCGGACCTCTCGCAGCCGCCGCGCCCGCTCCCGGGGACGTCGGGCGTGCGCGAAGGCTTCGAGGTGACGCCGGACGGCCAGACCGCGCTCGTCATCGCGTCGCACGAGCCCGCGGTGAGGACGTGCGTGCTGTCGGTCGGCCTCCGGCCGCCGTTCGCGGTGAAGAAGCTCGGATGCCTCGACGGGGGCGAGCGCCTCGTCGAGTCGGTCGTGTCGCCGAAGGGGCGCTGGGCGGCCCTCACGACGCAGTCGCCGGTCGAGAAGGAGACCGTTCGCGACGACGGCCTCAAGGGAAAGCGGGCGCCGCGCCCTCTCTCCCCGCTCGCTTGGCGGCTCCGCGTCCTCTCGCTCGGCCCCGGCAGCGGGCAGCTCGCCCACGACGGGCCGGCCGAGGCCGGGCTCTCGCTCCGCGCGATCAACGACGCGGGCATGCTCGTCCAGAGCGGCCTCCGTGGCGTCCGGATCGACGACGTCCCGAAGAACGTGCGCCGTGACGTGCGGACGCCGCCCGATCTCGGGCAGCGCGTGTTCTTCCGGAGCGACGAGGAGCTCGTGTTCCTGCGCGGCGCGAACGTGGCGACCGTCGACGTGCGCTCGCTGCTCGTCGACTGAGCCGCCGCGCTCCGACGCACCGCATCGTGCGGGAAGGCGCCGAACCCGCTTGCCGCGCGGGCCCGCGTCCGTGCTACGAAGCGCGCCGCGATGGATCTCTTCGGACACCTGAACGCGTACGACTACGGTGAGGTTCACTTCAAGCTGGACAAGGCAACGGGCCTGAAGGCAATCGTTGCGATCCACGACTCGCGGCTCGGTCCCGCGCTCGGCGGCTGTCGCTTCATCGAGTACGCGACGGACGAGGACGCGGTCATCGACGCGCTCCGTCTCGCCCGCGGCATGACGTACAAGGCGGCGCTCGCCGGTCTCGCGCACGGCGGCGGCAAGAGCGTCATCATTCGTCCGAAGCAGCACTTCGACCGCGTCGCGCTCTTCCGCGCCTTCGGCAAGTTCGTCGACGACCTCGGCGGCCACTACATCACGGCGGAGGACAGCGGCACCGGCCTCGAGGACATGGAAGTGATCCGCACGGTGACGAAGCACGTCACCGGTGTCGACGGCCTCCACGGCGGCTCCGGCGATCCTTCGCCGTTCACCGCCCTCGGCGTCCGGCGCGGGATCGAGGCGTGCGTGAAGTTCGCGCTCGGCAAGGACTCGCTCGAGGGCGTCCACGTCGCGGTGCAGGGCGTCGGCCACGTCGGCTACCACCTCTGCAAGGAGCTCCACGCGCAGGGCGCGAAGATCAGCGTCGCCGACGTCGACCCGCTCAAGGCGGAGCGCGCGCAGCGCGAGTTCGGCGCCACGGTCGTGAAGCTCGACGACATCAGCGCGATCCCTTGCGATGTGTTCGCGCCGTGCGCGCTCGGCTCCGCGCTGAACGACACGACGATCCCGCGCCTGAAGGCGAAGATCGTCGCCGGCGCCGCGAACAACCAGCTCGCGCAGCCGCGCCACGGCGACGACCTCCACGCGCGCGGGATCCTCTACGCGCCGGACTATGCGATCAACGCGGGCGGTCTCGTCAACGTCGCGCAGGAAGTCGTCGGCTACGACGCGGCGAAGTCGCGCGAGAAGACGATGATGATCTACGACACGATCCTCGAGATCGCGGAGCGCTCGAAGAAGATGGCGGCGCCGACCTACAAGATCGCCGACATGCTCGTCGAGGAGAAGCTCGCGAAGGTGTGAGCGGCTAGCGCGCCGGCTTCTGCTGGAGCAGGAGCCACGCGTTGTCGAGCGGCACCTCGCCGATGCCCGACCACGCCTTCGCGCGCTCGACCGGATCCGCGCCGTCGTGGAGCAGGATCCACGCGGCGTAGCCGGCGCCGATCGCGGCTGTCGGACGCGCGAGCGCGAACCGTTCGAGCTTCGCGCGGAGGCCGGAGCTCGGTGGCGCGAGCAGGTGCCGGTCGCGCGCGGCGCGGTCGAGCGTGCTCGTGCCGCGCGCGACGTCGAGCGCCCACTGCGCGACGACGACGTGATCGTGGAGCGCCGCGAACGCGAGCGCGCGTGCCGCGTCGTCGTCGGCGCGCGCGACGGCGTGGCGGAGGTGACACGCGGGCTCGCGTTCGGGGGAAGCCGCCATCGACCGGATCCGGGAGCCGGGGACCGCGTCGACGCACGCGCCCGACGCGAAGAGGAGCGGCTCGAGCCGGCTGCTCAGCGCGTCGCGCGTGAGCCCGCTGGACTGGAGCGCGGGCTCGGCGAGGGCGCGCGATCGCTGCTCCGCCTCGGCGAGCGCCTTCGCGAGCGAGTCCGCGCTGTTCTTCCCGCCGAGGTGCGCGGTGAGGCGCGGCGCGAGGTCCTCCCAGGTCGAGACCGGCTTCGCCTCGCCTCCGCCGCCGCGCTCCTCCAGCGTCTGCCGGACGCGCACGAGCTCCGCGGTCGACGCGCGGAACATGGGGTTGTCGACGAGGTGCTCGAGGGCGTCGAGCGCATCGTCGAGGTCACGCGCGCGCGAGACGTCGAGAGAGCTGGATCCCCCGGCGACCGACTCCCGTATCTCGCGGAGGCGTCGCGCTACGGCGCGATCGCGCTCTTCGGCGACCGCGGCCGAATCGGGGTTGCGCCACGTCTCGACGAGGGCGCGGACGAGCGCGCTCGCGGAGCGCGGGAGCGCCTTCTCCTCGTCCAGCCGGAAGGCTTCCTCGTCGACGAGCGCCTCGAGCAGACCGCGCTCGAGCTGCGGTGCGTCCGAGGGAGTGCGGCCGTTCGCCGGCAGCTTGGCCGGCAGCTTCGCGAGCTTCGCGCGGACGGCGGCGAGCCCGCGCGCGCGCGCGGCGAAGGAGAAAGGATCGATCCGGCCGTCGACGAGGACCACGGATTCGTCCTCGCTGAGGACGGCGGACATCCCGATCTTGCGCAGGTCCTCGTTCGTGAGCGAGACCCGGCTCCGCCGCGCGACGCGCAGGTCGAGGGTGGCGAGGTCACGGAGGATCTCGTCCTCCAGCGTCTCGAACTGGGCGAGCGCCGCGCGCTCGCTGGCAGCGTTCGGCGTCTGCGGACCGCGCTCCTCCGCGCCCGATGCTCCGCAGGCGGCGAGGAGCGGCAGCAGCACCGCGAGGGCGAGACTGCGACGTGACGCGCTCATATCCCGAGGACCTTCACGATGAGGCGCTTGTCGCGCTGCCCGTCGAACTCGGCGTAGAAGACGCGCTGCCACGTGCCGAGGTCGAGGCGCCCCTTCGTGATCGGCACGATGACCTCGTGGTGGACGAGCATCGACTTCAGGTGCGCGTCGCCGTTGTCCTCGCCGGTCCGATGATGCTTGTAGTCTTCACGGAAAGGGGCGAGCCCTTCGAGCCACTTCCAGATGTCCTCGTGCAGGCCCGACTCGTCGTCGTTGACGAAGACGCCGGCGGTGATGTGCATCGCGCTGACGAGCATGAAGCCCTCGGCGACCCCGCTCCGGTCGAGGACCTCCTCCAGCTTCGGCGTCAGATGGACGAGCTCACGCCGCTTCTTCGTATGGAAGGTGAAGTACTCGGTGTGGCTGCGCATCTCGGCAGGCCAGCATAGCGCGCCGTCGCTCTCACCACCGCCGGAGCTGCCAGGACGTGAGCGGACCGCGGAAGGCATTGCGGCCGTCCGGCGTCCGAATTTCCAGAGAGCCCTTGCTGTCGAGCTCGACGGTATGTCCTTCGAGCGTCCGTGCACGCTGGAGGATGCGGAGCGGCGCCCAGACGAGATTGCCGCGCCAGTCACCCTTGCCCGGGATCGTCACGCGGAAGAAGCCCTCCGGGTAGACGTCGAGCGTCACCTCGCCGAGCGCCCCGGCGGCGATGTCGTAGCGGCCGGGCGTCACCGGCAGCGCCGGCGGCGCCGAGTCGCGTTGCATGGAGCGCCGCGACGGAGCGCACTCGACGGCGGTCCCAGGACCCCAGGACACGGTGACGCTGCCGTCGTCGCCGCAGGTGGACTTCGGCGTCAGCACGGAGCCATCGGGGAGCTCGAGTCGGTGGTCGGCGACGTCGCGGAGGTCGGACGACGTGGTTCGGACGCCGAGCTCCGGGAGCGTGGCGCGGGTGGAGAGAACGCGTTTGCCATGGTTCCAGGCCTCGACGGTGTACGTGCTCGCGGGAAGCGTGAACGCCCGCTGCGCGAGGATCTCCTTCCCCGTGCTCTCGTCGAGGAAGAGCGCGTGCGTCGCCTCGGCGAGGGCGAGGGCGGGCGTCTCGCGCGCCTCTCCGCGGAACGTCCGCTCCTTCTCGGCCCCGCTCGGGCTCGTGATCGGCAGCGACCGCCGCTCGACGTAGGAGATCTGGCGGACGATCGCGAGTGTCACCGCGCCCTCGCTCCAGAGCGGGCGCATCGCCTCCGGTGCCTCGACCCTCGCGACCGCGCGCAGCGGCGTCCTCGCGTTGTCGAGGTAGTACAGCTTCAGCTGGCGGAACACGGTGACGTCGGCCGGCGTGTACGAGCCCGGATCGGCGAGGGCGACGTCCAGGTCGGCGCTCGAGATCGTCTGCGGATCGCCGTCGTCGTTGGTCGTGAGCTCCAGGCGAGAGGCCGCGCTCCGATGCGCTTCGACGAGGTCCGCGAGCCGGAGCATCGGCGCGGGGACGGGCGGTCCGGCCGGCGTGGACAGGCTCGTCACGTGGGCCGGCGCGACGGGCGCGAGCGCGATCTTCGCGGGCGCGCGGTCCGACGTCTCGAGGAGAGCCCACAAGTCCGCCAAGCGCGCGCGCTCGGCGGCGTGCAACGTGGCGAGTCGCGCGGGCTTCTCGATCTCGAGCAGCTCGCTGACGGCGAGCGTTTCGTCGGCGGGCCGGTTGGCGAGGACGCCGTCGACGCGCGCGGCCAGCGCGTCGAGCGCGGGATCGAGTGCGCCGATCTCGCGCAGCGTCCGAAGCGAGCGCGCCGCCAGGTACGTCGCGTTCGGCTTCGCATTCGGGGAGCCCAGCCCGGCGCCCGAGATGCGGGTGACGAGCGCGGAGGAGTCGTCGGTCACGGCGTCGGGCTCACCCGCGCAGGCTGCGAGGAAGACGAGGGACAGCGAGAGCGCGACGGGGGCGACGCGCAACGTGCCTTGGGATCGTGAAGAGCGCATGCGCTGCGCTCTGTCGCGACGCCACGACTTGGCAACGTCCCGCTCGCAAAATCACGGATCCGACGGGAAACGGGCGGGTCGGAGCTCGTCGCTTCCAGTCCGCACGCGACGGATTCCGTGCAGAGACCCTGGTTGTGCAGGCCGCACACGCGCTCCACCACGGGCCGCAGCCGTGGCACTCTCGCTGCCATGGGTACCGAGCTCGTCCTCGACGCAGCGGGGCTCCACCGGGTCGTCGTCGACGGCGACTCGGTGTCGCTCGCGTATACCGGCGGCGATCGGACGAGCCGGGCACACGACGCGATCGCCGCGGCGCTCCGCGTGGCGACCGCCGCAGGGAAGACGCTCGTGCTCGACGCGACGACCCGTCGCCTGTACGCGGGCGCGGGGCCGTTGACGATCTCCGTCGCGCTCGAGGACGGGACGCAGCTCGCGCTCGGTACCGTCGACGGCGACGCCGCGAACAGCACGTACCGGCTGTGCCCCTTCGAGCTGCGGTACGCCTCCGATCACGGGCGGCTCCATCCGGTGCCGCCCGACGCGCGTTCGTGCGAGGCGCCGCGGACGCCCGTGACCGATCTCCACACCCACTTCGCCGCGTGCGTCAGCGGCGAAGGGCTCCTCGCGATCGCCGAGGAGCACGCGATCCGCTATCCGGCCTCGCTCCTCGAAGCCGCCGGCGTTCGCGGAGGCGGCGACCTCCTCGTCTCCGAGCTCCCCCCCAGCGCGCGGGAGCGCCTCGCGCGAGCGCTCGAGGTCCCGGTCGAGCGGCGCGTCACGTTCGTCGACATGGAGCGGATCTACCGGCTGCGCGGACCAGTGACGAAGAGCGAGGCCGCGCTGCCGGCGATCCTCCGCACGCTCGCGCGCGACTACGCCGCGATGGGCGTCCGCTACGTCGAGCTCTCGCTCGGGAGCCTCGTCTCCGCGCGCGTCCTCCGCGCGATCCACGCGCACGTCCCCGCGATCGAGGACGAGACCGGCGTGACGATCCGCTTCCTCCTCGCGCTGAGCCGCCACGACGACCTCGAGTGGGATCTCGATCTCCTCCGCCGGGTCGAGACGCTCGCCGGGAGCGTGTATGTCACAGGGATCGACATCATGGGGCACGAGACGTGCTCGACGCGCGCGTTCGTCCCGCAGCTCACCGCGTTCGCGGCGTGGGCTTCGCGCGCGCGGCCCGGCTTCGTCGTGCGGGTGCACGCCGGGGAGAGCCCTTCGCATCCGGAGAACGTCCGCGTCGCGGTCGAGACCCTTGCGGGCCACGACGTCACGATCCGGATCGGCCACGGCCTCTACGGCGTCGACGACGAGACGCTCGACCTCCTCGTCCGCTCGCGCGCCTTCGTCGAGCTGAACCTCGACTCGAACGTCGCGCTGAACCACCTGCAGAGCGGGCGCGATCTGCCGCTCCGGCGCTACGTCGACGCGGGCGCACGCGTCCTGCTCGGGACGGACGGCTACGGGATCTACGGCGCGTCGTCGTGGACGAGCGCGCGGGCGGCGCTCGTCGTCGGACTCCGCCACGACCACCTGCGTGGGCCGATGCGGCTCGCGGAGGAGGAGGCGGTCGCCCGTGCGGCCGCGCGTGACCGCGCGGCGATCGGCGAACGCCGCACATTCGTCGTCCCGGACGACCTCGCGCCGTTCCACTTCACGCTTGAGGTGGTGACCCGACGCGCCGCTGCCGAAGCCGCGCGAAGGGCCGCGCTCGGCGCGCGGATCGCCGAGGTCGGGATGACGGACGTGACGCGCGAGTCCTTCCTCGAGCTCGCCGCAGGACGTCTCGTCGTCGCGATCGGCGGCGCGTGGAAGACGAGCTGGGACGCGATGACGGAAGACGAGCGGACGCGCGCGTCGGACGTCCTCGCCGACTTCGCCGCGCACCTCGATCCCGCGCGCGTCCTCCTCCTCACCGGCGGGACACGGTACGGCGTGGAGGCCCGTCTCGGCGCGGTCGCCCTCGCGCGGGGACTCCTCGTCGTCGGCGCTCTCGTCGAGGAGACCTCGCCCGATGCCCTCGCGAGCGGCCACGCGAGCCATGCCCTCGTCGTCGCGCCGACGCTCTACGAGAAGGGCGCGCGCCTCTACGAGCTCGTCGCGGAGCTCGGCGGCGCCTGCTTCTTCGTCGGGGGTGGGCAGATCGTGAAGGACGAGATCCTCGCCGCGAAGAACCTCGGCATCCCGTACGTCGTGCTCACGGAGATCGGCGCGAGCGGCGCGCACGCACGCGAGCGTCCGTCCGTCGCCGTCCGCACCGGCGCGGAGGCGGCGTGGTTCGTGACGGCGCGGGGCGGCCCGCGGACACCCGCCCCGCATTGGTACGTCGGCGCGAACCCCACCGTCGACGCGGTCGTGCTCCGCGACCGCGAGGTCCTCCTCGTGCGTCGTGACCCCGACGCGCCGGTCGAGGCCGGCGCATGGGCGCTGCCCGGCGGCTTCGTCGGGACGCGCGCACCCCGCGGCGGCGCCTGGGAGCCCGGGCTCGAGTCGGAGGAGGAGGCGTGCGTCCGCGAGCTCCGCGAGGAAGCGGCACTCGTCGTGCGGCCGGAGGAGCTCGTCCGGATCGGCATTTTCGAGGGCGGCGGTCGCGACCCGCGCGACGGTGCGCGGTCGTGGAGCCGCTCGACCGCGTTCGGCGTCGTCCTCCGTGGTCATGCGGCGCGGGCGCCGATCGCGGGCGGCGACGACGCCGAGGACGCGCGCTGGTTCGCGCTCGACGCCCTTCCGCCGAGGCTCGCCTTCGACCACGCGCGGATCCTCCACGAAGCGCTCGCGGTCCTCGGGGCTCAGGGGTCCGGGTCACCGTCGGGCGCGAGCTCGATCGGATAGACCACGGTCACCTTGCCGCCGTCGGCGGGCGGCCGGAACGCGATGCTCGCCATCGACTCGCGCACGCACGTGTGCAGCTTCTCGTCCTCGAGGCCCTTCTCGGTCTCGACCTCCACGTCGTCGACGACGCCGCCGACCTCCGCCTCGCCGAGGATCGTGTACGAGAGCGTGACCTTGCCGGCCGCGCGCGGAGAGCGGACGAGGAGCTCCTCGTAGCACTTCGACACCATCGGGATCAGCTCCGCGCGGACGACGCTCTGGATGTACGCCGGGTCGATCCCCTCGCCGTCGTTCGAAGGCGCCGGCTCGATGTTCGCCCGTGTCGCCGGCGGACGGCGTGCGGCCTCGGCCGCCCAGCCGGCGAGGATGCGCTCGCGGAGCGCGTCGCGCACGCGCCGATCGTGCACGGTCTCGCGGAGCGGGGCGAGCTCCGGCGGAGGCGCGGCGGTCTCGGTCTGCGCGCCGGTGCTCGTCGTCTCGGCCCCGGCTCCGCTCCGCGCGGCGGCGTGGGCGAGGAGCGCCGCGGGCGGGCCGCGGAGGCAGAAGACGCCTGCGACCACGGTGAGCCCGACGCCGAGCGCGAGGATGCTTCGTCTCGATCGCGATCCGCTCATGCCGACCTCCGAGGGCGATGGACCACTCGTCGCCCGGCGCGCTTGGGTTCAGTGCGCGAACAGCATGCCGAGGATGCCGAGCGCCGCGCCGGTCACGAACCCGAGGACGACGAGCCCGCGCTTCGTCTGGAACAGTGTCGCGCCACTCGCCATGGTGAATGGACCTCCGGAGGCTGCGGCTGCAGGTCTCGATCCAAGCTTCGGATGCCGGGATCACGCGGTTCCGCGAGGGGCGGAGGTGGGGTCACCGAGGCGCCGGATCGGGCCCGGGACGATCCCGTGATCGGCCCCTTCACCCCCCACGGTTGCCGCGATAACGTCGCGTTCGTGCAGCTCGACTTCACTCGTCTCGCCACGCGTGTCCTCTCGCGTACCGCGCGCGGCCTCTGGCCGGCGGTCCAGCGGCTGAATCGCGCGATCGAGCGCCCGTCGCCCCATCCTTCGTGGGCGCCGGCCCCGCTCCTCAAGCGGCGCGAGCGCACGTTCCCGCAGCTCGGCTTCCCGCGCGAGACGGACTCGCTCTGCCCTTCGTGCGTGAAGGAGGTCCGCGGCGACATCCTCTCCGGCAAGCGTGACCTGCGTGACCTCGTCGACGGCAAGCCGGGCGAGGTCAAGGCGCGGATCGTCACCGAGACGCGGGACGGCAACGAGCAGGTCCTGATGGTGAAGGACTGCCCGCGGCACGGCCGCTGCGAGGACGTCCTCGCGATCGACGCCGCATTCCTCCGCCGCATCGAGAGCCTCTTCCCGGGCCGCGACTACCTCGCGCCGCTCACGTCGCTGCGGGAGCACGGCAGCTCCAGCATCAAGTACGGGCGTGGCAGCGTCCTCACCGTCGACCTGACGAACCGCTGCAACATGATGTGCGACCCGTGCTTCATGGACGCGAACCAGGTCGGGTTCGTCCACGAGCTCGAGTGGGAGGACGTCCAGAAGATCCTCGACGACGCCACCCGCATCCAGCCGAAGCGCCAGATGAGCGTGCAGTTCTCCGGCGGCGAGCCTACGCTCTCTCCGCACTTCCTCCGCGCGATCCGTTACGCGCGCGAGGTCGGCTTCTTCGCGGTGCAGTGCGCGACGAACGGGATCCGCTTCGCGCAGGAGCCCGAGTTCGCGCGAGAGGCGAAGGAGGCCGGCCTCCGGATCGCCTATCTCCAGTTCGACGGGATCGGCAACGACAGGAACGCGCACCGTAAGGTCGGCAACCTCTTCGACGTGAAGGTGAAGGCGATCGAGAACCTGCATGCTGCAGGGATCGACGTCGTCCTCGTCGTCACCGTCGTGAACGGCGTCAACGACGACCAGGTCGGTCGCATCGTGGACTTCGCGGTGCAGAACGCGGACAAGGTCACCGTCGTCAGCTTCCAGCCGGTGAGCTTCACCGGACGGGACGAGGACATCACCGACGAGGCGCGGAAGGCGCAGCGCTACACCCTGAGCCATCTCGCGAAGGACCTCGAGACGCAGACCGGCACGATGAAGGCCCTCCGCGACTGGTTCCCGCTCTCGTCGCTCGGTCCGTTCAGCGACCTCACCGACACGCTCCTCGGCGAGCGCGCGGACTGGGGCTCGATGAAGTGCGGCTGCCATCCGAACTGCGGCGTCGGCACGATGCTCTTCGTCAACAAGCGCACGAAGGAAGCGGTGCCGCTCACGTCGTTCCTCGACCTCGAGGGGCTCCTGTCCGACATCCAGGACATCACGGACGCCGCGCAGGGCAGGGCCCTGACGCTCGCCGAGCTCGCGCTCGCCCTCCTCGCCAACTTCGACGCGACGAAGGCGCCGAAGGGCGTCACGTTCCCGCTGCTCGTGAAGCAGTTCCTCAGCCAGACCGGGGCGCGCGGAAAGCGCGTCGGCGAGTTCGAGTCCGACGCGCACGAGTTCGAGTGGCGCGTCCTCTTCGTCGCCGGGATGTGGTTCCAGGATCTCTTCAACTACGACTTCCGCCGCACCGAGATGTGCATCATCCCGTACGGCACGCAGATGGGCGAGATCAGCTTCTGCGCCTACAACACGGGCGTCGGGTGGCGTCAGGTGATCGAGAAGATGAAAGCCACCGCGACCGTCGCCGAGTGGTACCGCACGCACGGGCGCCATCCCGTCTATGCGAAGGGGCAGGACCTCCCGCTCGAGGCGCCGCAGGGGACGGTCACCGTCCCGGCCGAGCGCCGCGTCCGTCTGCCGGTGGTGAGCGCATGAAACGTACGCAGGAGGACGGGACCGAGCGGCGCGACTCGAGGGTGCCCGGCGAAGGCCCGCTCGGCGAGACGCTCGACTTCATGCGACTGCTCTGGGCGGTCGACCACGGGCTCCAGAGCCGATCGAAACGGATGGAGACGGAGATCGGCGTCACCGGGCTCCAGCGCCTCGTGATCCGCCTGATCGGCCGCCAGCCGGGGAT